>DATLDQ010000113.1:0-5576 GCA_035525785.1 Steroidobacteraceae bacterium
TGGAACCGCGTGCTGAGCGCCGGCGCGCGCGCCGCGCTCGGCGGCGTCGCCATGTGTGCGCTCGCGCAGGTGAAGCCCGCTTTCCTGCGGCGCGTCGCGCCCTGGCTGTGCGGCCTCGGCATCATCCTGCTCATCGTCGTCGACATCACCGGCCACATCGGCAAGGGCGCGCAGCGCTGGCTGGATCTCGGGTTCATCCGCTTCCAGCCCTCCGAGATCATGAAGCTCGCGGTGCCGATGACCTGCGCGTGGTGGCTGCATGAGCGTCCGCTGCCGCCGAGCTTCGGCTCGCTGGTAGTGCTCGCGCTCATCATCTGCGTACCCACGGCGCTCGTGATCCTGCAGCCCGACCTCGGCACCGGCGGGCTCATCCTCATCGGCGGCATGCTGGTCGTGGTCATGGCGGGATTGCAGTTCCGCATCATGTTCGGGCTCGCGGCCGTGGGCGCCGCGGCCGCGTGGTTCGCGTGGCAGTACGTGCTCTACGACTACCAGAAGCAGCGCGTGTTCACGCTGCTCGACCCCGAGGCCGACAAGCTCGGCGCGGGTTATCACATCATCCAGTCGCAGATCGCCATCGGTTCCGGCGGCGTGTTCGGCAAGGGCCTGCTCAACGGTTCGCAGGGACAGCTCGAGTTCCTGCCCGAGCGCACCACCGACTTCATCTTCGCGATGGTGGGCGAGGAGCTCGGGCTCGTCGGCGCCACGCTACTCCTGTTGCTTTATTGCTTCGTCGTCGGCCGCGCGCTGTATCTCGCCGTGGAAACGCAGGACACATTCGCGCGATTGCTCGCGGGCAGCATCGCGCTCACGTTTTTCGTGTACGTCTTCATCAACATGGGCATGGTGAGCGGACTGCTGCCCGTGGTCGGCGTACCACTGCCGCTCGTCAGCTATGGCGGCACTTCGATGGTGACCCTGCTGGCGAGCTTCGGTATTCTCATGAGCCTCTATTCCCACCGGAAGCTCGTGGCCTCGTGACGCGCAATGCGCTGGCTCTGATACTCGCTCTCATTTCGAGCTCCGCCACCCCGAACACGGCGATGGCGGATGGTTCGTTCGTCGGCCGCACGCGTTTCGATCTCGATCGTCCCGAGATCCGCGAGTTCGTGGAGAAAACGGCCAGGACCAACGCCATGCAGCCGCTCGACGTGTACCGGCTGCTCGCCAAGGCCGAGCCGCAGCCGAAGATCATCGAGCTCATCACCCGTCCGGCGGAAAAGGTCTCGCCCTGGTACCAATACCGCGCGAACTTCATGACCGAGCAGCGCATCGCCGAAGGCGCGCGCTTCATGGTCGAGCACCGCGCGCGCCTCGAGAAGGCGCACAAGGAGACCGGTGTCGCGCCCGAGTACGTGGTGGCCATCATCGGCGTGGAGACCTTCTACGGCCGCATCACCGGCAAATACCGGGTACTCGATGCCCTGTCCACGCTGGCGTTCGATTACGCGCCGCGCTCGGAATACTTCAAGGGCGAGCTCGCGCAATTCATCACGCTCACGAGCGAGGAGGAGCTCGATCCGCTGACCGCGCTCGGCTCATACGCCGGCGCCATGGGCGCGGGCCAGTTCATGCCGTCGAGCTATCGCCGTTACGCCGTGGACGGCAGCGCGGACCGGCAACGCAACCTGTTCGCCGACTGGGACGACATCATCGCGAGCGTCGCTAACTACTTCAAGCAGAACGGCTGGGTAGCCGGCGGACCGGTGCTCACCGATGCCGTGCTGCAGCCCGACGCGCCCGTGACCGCCGACCCCGGCAACCTCGCGCTCAACGAGACCATCGCCGGCCTCAAGGCCAAGGGCGTGGACTTCGACAACGCCAGCCAGCCTGCGACCACGCCCGTGCTGCTCGTGCCCGCCGAGCAGCAAACCGGGCCTGCCTACCGCGTGGGCTTCAAGAACTTCGAAGTGATCACGCGCTACAACCGCAGCGTGCGGTACGCGATGGCGGTGCACGATCTCGCGTCGACCATTGCCGAAAGGGTCGCCGCGCGCGTGGACGGGACCCAGCTCGCCTCGCAACCCGCCGGTAACCCGGCACGCTGATGCGTTTCGCAGGCACTGCGGTTCCGATCACGGCCTTGTGCCTGCTGCTGTCGCTGTCGGGCTGCAGCCTGGTCGGCCGCAAGCACCATGACGGCGGCGCACCGACCAAAATCCCTTCGGGTTCCAATGTGCCGCAGCCGCCGCCCGACGTGCTGGCGATTCCGGATGCCGTGCCGAAGTACGAGCCACGCGGCACTCGCGGCAATCCCCCGTTCTACGAAGTCTTCGGCAAGCGGTACCACGTCATGACATCGGCCGTCGGCTGGGTGGAGCGTGGCACCGCATCGTGGTACGGCCCCGGCTTCCACGCGGCGTCGACGTCGCTGGGTGAGCCCTACGACATGTACGGCATGACGGCCGCTCACAAGACGCTGCCGATCCCCGCTTACGCCGAGGTCACCAATCTGCGCAATGGCCGCAAGGTCGTGGTGCGCATCAACGACCGCGGCCCCTTCGTCGGCGACCGCATCATCGACCTGTCCTACACCGCCGCCGCCAAGCTCGACATGCTCACCGCAGGCACGGCGCCGGTGGAAGTGCGCGTCATCTCGACGTCCGCGGCTCCGGGCGCTGCCGGCGCGGGGTCGGCACAACCGCCGGTCATGCCCGCTGCGCCCGCCACTCCGCCTGTGCCCGCGACGGCGCCGCCCGAACCGCAGGTGACTGTGGTGAATGCGCCGGCGGCGCAAGTTTCATCGGTGATGTTCATTCAGGCCGGCGTGTTCGCCGACCACGAGAACGCGCGGCGTCGCGTCGAGACGTTGTTGGCCGCGGGCCTGGAACTTGCGAGCCTGGATGAGCTCTCGGGTTCGCGCACCCTGCATCGCGTGCGAGTGGGGCCATTCGCCACCGTCGAGGAGTTCGACCAGGCCATGAAACGCCTGCGGGAAATGGGCATCCGCGACGCTCGACTTCTCACCGACTAGCTCATAGCGCGTACAATTCCGCGCCTGACAGACCTCCCTGGAGTTTCGTGATGCCGATCCGGCTGATGCCGTCCCGCGCTTTCGTCATTTGCGCCGCCGCTTTCCTGTTCTGGTCCACTTCGTCCGCGGCCGTGCCCATCCCCAAGCCGCCGGCCATCGACGCGCGCGCATACGTGCTCATCGACTACCAGAGCGGCCGCGTGCTCGCCGCCGACAAGGCCGACGTGCAGAGCGAGCCGGCCAGCATCACCAAGCTCATGACGGGCTACGTCGTGTTCCGCGCCATCCGCGAGAAGCGCCTGAACCCCAACGACAACGTCACCATCAGCGAGCACGCGTGGCGCGCGGAAGGCTCGCGCACCTTCGCGCAGGTGGGCACGCAGATACCCGTCGACGTGCTCATCAAGGGCATGATCGTGCAGTCCGGCAACGACGCCACCATCGCCCTGGCCGAGAAGATAGGCGGCACCGAGGAAGGCTTCGTGCAGATGATGAACTCCTACGCCAGGGAGCTCGGCCTCAAGAACTCGCACTTCGACAACAGCTGGGGCGGCCCGGGCCCGACTCACTACATGAGCGCGTCGGACATCGCGACGCTGTCGCGCGTGCTGATCCGCGATTTCCCCGAGGAGTACAAGCTGTACTCGGTGCGCGAGTTCGAGTGGAACGGCATCAAGCAGCAGAACCGCAACGGCCTGCTGGCGCGCGACCCGTCGGTGGACGGCATCAAGACCGGCCACACCGAGACCGCCGGCTATTGCCTCGCGAGCTCGGCCAAGCGCGACGGCATGCGCCTGATCTCGGTGGTGCTCGGCACCAAGTCGTTCAAGGCGCGCGAGGATGCGAGCGCGGCGCTGCTCAGCTTCGGCTTCACGTTCTTCGAAAGCGCCAAGGTGCGCGGCCCGGGGGACGTCATTCTCAAGCCCGAGGTGTACAAGGGCGAGGAAGAGATGGTCGCGCTGGTTCCGGCACGCGACGTCTGGGTCATTGTCGGCCGCGGCGCGGTGGCGGGTCTCAAGACCGCCGCGACGTTCAAGGGTCCGCTGGTCGCGCCCATCAAGAAAGGCCAGGCGCTGGGCGAGCTCACCGTCACCGACGGCAAGGATGTCGTGGCCCGCGTGCCGCTGGTCGCGCAGACCGCGGTCGCCGAGGGCGGATGGTGGACGCGCATGGTCGATGGCATCGCGCTCTGGATGAATTGAAAAGGGATGAACTAGATGGGCGAGCCGCTGGCCATCTGCCATCTGAACGGCGAGTACCTGCCGCTGCGTGAAGCGCGCATCTCGCCGCTGGACCGCGGCTTCCTCTATTCAGATGGCTGCTACGAAGTCACCCCGGTGTACGGCGGGCGGCCGTTCCGCTTCCAGCAGCACCATGACCGGCTGACGCGCAGCCTGCGCGAGATCCGCATGGCTGACCCGCTCACGCACGATGAGTGGCGCGGCGTTTACCGCGAATTGCTCGCGCGCAATGGCGCCACCGCCGCCGATGGCTACATCTACGTGCAGGTCACGCGCGGCGCCGAGTACGGCCGCAATCACGCGCCGCTGCCGGACGTGCCGCGCACGGTGTTTGCGTTCGCTGCGCCCTGGCCCGAGGGCCGGCCGGGCTGGCGCGAGAACGGCTTGCCGGCGGTCACTGCGCAGGACACGCGCTGGGCGCGCTGCGACATCAAGTCGGTATCACTGCTCGCCAACGTGCTGCTGCGACAGCTCGCCGTGGATGAAGGCGCCAGTGAATGCATCCTGTTGCGCGATGGCCAGCTCACGGATTCCAGCGCGTCGAGCGTGCACGTCGTCATCGGCGGCGAGCTGCGCACGCCACCGAATTCGTGGCAGCTGCTGCCCGGCACCACGCGCGGCGTGATCGAGGAGATCGCCGAGCGCGCCGGCGTGAAATGGCGCTCCGTCGCCGTCAGCGAAGCCGAGCTGCGCACGGCGGAGGAAATCCTGCTGGGTGCCGCCACTCGCGAAGTGCAACCCGTCACGTCGCTCGACGGCAAGCCGGTGGGCCAGGGCAAGCCCGGGCCGGTGTGGCGCAAGATCTACGACGCCTACCAGGCGTACAAGAAAGAGATCGCGGGAGCGTCGTGGTAGACGAAGCGACCCCGGGGTCCGACGGCGGCAGCGCGAGCCCCGAGCTGCTGACCTTCCCGACCGCCTACCCGATCAAGGTAGTTGGACGGCGCAGCGACACGATGCGCGCGAACATCGATGCCATCGTGCGCCAGCACGTGCCCGACCTCACCGAAGAACAGATCAGCGAGCGCGCCAGCAAGGAACAGCACTTCCTGGCAATCACCTACACCATCAATGCGCAGAGCAAGGAACAGATCGTCGCCCTGGCCAATGCATTGCAGGCCAGCAAGGACGTGATCATGTTGATCTGACCCTTTGGGGCTTGAATGGCCCCGGGGTGCCCCGATGACCTGGCCGTGTCGTTACCTACGAGATACCCAAAACCGGGTAGTTGCGGCGCTATGATCGGGCCATGCGCATCGCCTTGCTCTTCGTCGCTGGCCTATTCGCCGCAGCCGCTGCGGCGGAAGAATCGTCGGCCGCTCGTGCCGCGAGGTACTACGCCGAAGGCCTCGAGCGCCCTC
>DATLDQ010000138.1:0-4240 GCA_035525785.1 Steroidobacteraceae bacterium
GCCCGGTTCATCGGGCTGGCCGCCGGCCGCGCGGCCTTCGGCAGCGCCGCCTTGGCCATCGCGGGACGGCTCGACGCGATCTCGACGAGCGCCTCGCGAATCGCCACCACCTGGCGCGGACCGATCTGGCCGAGCGACTCGCGCAGGCGCTTGATGGCGCGCGCATGGAGCTGCGACACGCGCGATTCGTTGACGCCGATCTCGGCGCCGATCTCCTTCATCGTGGCCTCCTGGTAGTAATAGAGGCTGATGACCTTCTGCTCGCGCGGCGGCAGCGCGTAGATGGCGGCGCGCACGCGGTCGCGGGTTTCGGCCTTCTCGTATGCCGTGTCGGGCGCATCCGGCTCGGACGGCACGAGCACCGTGGGCAGGTTGCTCTCGTCCACGTGATCGCCGCTGGCGAGCGGTGACGTGGCTTCGATGGTGTTGATGCGGACAATGGTGCGGCTGAGCCGCTTCTCGTCCGACCCGACACGCGCCGCGAGGTCGGCCATCGAGGGCTCGTGTCCCAGTTCACGGCGCAGTGCCTCGCGCGCCGCGTCCAGTTCGCGGCGCTGGCGGCGCACGCCACGCGGCCACGCATCCTTGCGAAGCGCGTCGATCATCGCGCCGCGCACGCGGCGTTCGGCGAAGGTCTCGAACTTGATCCCGCGGGATTCATCGAACCGATGCGCGGCGTCGATGAGGCCGAGCACGCCGTCCTGGACGAGGTCGCCGATGTCGATGGAGTTCGGCATCGAGGCCGCCATGCGGCGGGCCAGCGCTTCGACGAATGGCAGGCCGGCTACGATACGGCGGTCTGAGGCGGCGGTGGCGATATGGACGCGCATCTGATTGGTCTCCCTCAAATTCGGAAGTTCATCTCACTTCCGGTTGCTGACCAGTATCGCAACGCGAGTACCAACGGCAGAGCCCGTGCGCCAAATCGGTGCATGACGCGCAGCGTCAGTCCTGTATCATGTTGTTCAAATGGAAGTTAGCTCGCGTGTCTCGAAACGGAGCCGGGTTGGGCGACCAGACGCGGATCTGTGAAATTCGTCAACAGATTGGCGGTATCGAGAGCGATTTTGTCAAAACCTTGACTGGTGCCGTGGCAGGATTGACATCGACGAACGATCTTGGTGGCGCAGAAACTGCGCGGCGGCGGAGCGGCTAGCGGCGGAGCGGCTAGCGGCGGAGCGGCTAGACGTCAGTGGCGGGCGGTACGAGGTAGTGGCGGAGGTCCTTGACCGTGCCCATGGCCTCGAGCGCGCTCGCCACCACCTGGGAGGCTCGCGCGCGGCTCGGGGCGTCTGGTACTTTCGATTCCAGCAGTTCAGCATGGGCGAGGATGATGCCCAGCTGGTTGTTCAATCGGTGGAACAGGAGGCGGAGTTCTGGTGTATCAGCCACGTCGCGCCTCTCGCTCACCTCGGTCCCGAACACGAACCGGCTACGCCTGGTTGCGCTGTTCCTGCTGCCACACGGTCTCGGTCGCCGGACGGTCGGCATCGTGCGGGTCGCGCCACAGCGTGTCGACGAAGATGCGGACGGAGCCGCCTGCGGTGCGCACGTATTCGATCTTGCCGGACGACAGCCAATTGTAGATGGTGCGGCGGCTGACGCCGACGAGTTCGCAGGCTTTCATGATCGAGATGGTCTTTCGTTCCACGGGTTTCTTCCTCCAAGCAAGGGTATCGGAGTGATTGCGGTTGTGCTATAGACCCCGGCTGGAATTTGACGATTTGACGATTTGACGAATTAACGAATTGACGAATTGACGAATTGAGGAATTCGTCACCTCGGTCAAATCGTCACCTCGGTCAAATCGTCAATTCGTCAACTCGTTAAATCGTTAAATCGTTAAATCGTTAATCGTCGAAGCGTGCGTCGAATAGATGCCTGATTCCGTCAAACACCTCCTGCTCGTGGAGGACGAGCCGGCGTTGCGAAGCGTCGTCGCCGAACAGTTGACCGATCGCGGCTACACGGTCGATCAGGCCGAGTCCGGCGAGGCGGCCCTCGCGCGACTCGCCGACTTCGCCTACGACGCCCTCGTCACCGACCTGCGCATGCCGGGCATCGGCGGCGCCCAGGTCGTGGACGCCGCCATCGAGCGCTACCCCGACATCGTCGCGATCGTCGTCACCGGGTTCGGCACCGTGAAGGACGCCGTCGAAGCCATCAAGCGCGGCGCGGCCGACTTCGTGAGCAAGCCCTTCCAGATCGACGAGTTGATCCACGCGCTCACCACCGCGTTCGAGCAGCGGCGCCTGAAATCGGAGAACGCGTACCTGCGCGCGCAGCTCGATCAGCGCTACGGCATCGCCGGCATCGTCGGGCGGAGTCCGGCAATGAAGCGGTTGTACCAGCTGCTGGAAACCGTCGCCGCCACCAGCAGCACCATCCTGATCACCGGCGAGACCGGCACCGGCAAGGAAGTGGTGGCCCGGGCGATCCATCACAGCAGTCCGCGTCACGGCCAGCGGTTCGTCGCCCTCAACTGCAGCGCCATCCCCGAGACCCTGCTCGAAGCGGAACTCTTCGGCCATGTCCGCGGCGCGTTCACCGGCGCCATCGGCAACCGTCAGGGCCGCCTCGAGCAGGCGCACAGGGGCACGCTCTTCCTCGACGAGGTGGGGACGATGAGCGCGGCGTTGCAGATGAAGCTGCTGCGCGTGCTCCAGGAGCGCGAGTTCGAAAGGATTGGCGACACGCACACGGTCAAGGTGGATGTGCGCGTGATCGCGGCCACCAACAGCGACCTTGGCCGCCTGGTCGCCGACGGCGCGTTCCGCGAGGATCTCTATTACCGCCTCAACGTCATCCCGGTGCAGCTGCCCCCGCTGCGCGAGCGCAAGGATGACGTGCCGCTGCTGGTGCAGCACTTCCTCGACAAGCTGCGCGGCGACAAGGGCCCGGTGGTGAGCGTGTCGCAGGAAGCGATGCGCGCCCTCATGGCCTATGCCTGGCCGGGCAACGTGCGCCAGCTCGAAAATGCCATCGAGCGCGCGGTGGCGTTCGGCGCCGGTCGGGGCCAGATCGACGTGGACGATCTGCCGCCCGAAGTCGCCAGCGCCCGGCTCGAGTCCACCGCGCCCGGCATGGTGCTGCCCGACGAGGGGCTCCGCCTGGACGTGCTGGTCGCCGGCCTCGAACAGAACCTGATCAAGCAGGCGCTCGAACGCACCAATTACAACAAGGGGCAGGCGGCGCAGCTCCTCGGTCTGAAGCGCACCACGCTGGTTGAGAAGATCAAGCGCCTGCGGGCCTAGTCCTCACAAACTCCAAAGTTTTTCCGCGCCGCCCGCATCACGCTCGCGCACTCGCGCGTTTTGCTCGCGTTTTTCACGTCCGCCGCCAGCGCTCATCTGGCACTCGCGTTGAGTTGTAGTGACGCGGGAGTGAACGTGCAATGCGACGACTGCTGACGCGCTGGATGGTATTGACGCTGCTGGCCATGACGATCGGGTCGGTGGAGGCAGCCGCGCAGGGGCGCATGGAGTTGAGGCGGGAACGGCCGGCGGCCCTCGTGCCGCTGTATCTGACGTTTGCGGGGCTGCAGGCCGTTGACGTGCACTCCACCATGAGCGCACTGGGCAACGGGGCCCGCGAGTCGAACCCGGTGATGCGCAGCGCCCTCGGCAGTCCGACGCAGATGTTCCTGCTGAAGAGCGGCACCGCGGCGGGCGTGATGCTGCTCAGCGAGAAGCTGTGGCGGCACAACCGTGCGGCCGCGGTGATCACGATGGTGATGCTGAATTCCGCGTACGCGACGATTGCGGCCCATAACTACCGCACGTCACTGCGCCGCTAGCACGCGAAACGGAGCCCGCGCCAGCCCGGCGCGAGCCCGGAATCGTCTCGAGAGGAGCGCGCCAGCGACGGGCAACAAAGGTCGGCCTCGCGAATCACGGAGTGCTACTCTGGATCCATGCCTCCGCGCTACGCGTACTGGACGATCCTCATCGACGGCAAGGCCACCGCGTTCCGCGCGAAGGAGCAGGACGAACTGCTGCCCACGCTCAACCAGCTGCGCCGCAAGAACGACGACGTGGCGTTGAAGTACTTCGCGAAGGGCAAGCTGTGGGACTCGCCCGAGCAGTCGCAGTGGGCCGGGAAGAACGTGGACCGCGTCGGCGAGAAGCGCGGCTACGACTGGCGGCCGGGCGGTGCGCACAAGGACCCGCGCGCGCGCTTCGACAAGCCCCGTCCGAATCCGCGCGAGGACGCGCGGCCCCGCAGCGAGCGCCGCGCGGAG
>DATLDQ010000004.1:0-2442 GCA_035525785.1 Steroidobacteraceae bacterium
GACCTGGCGGGCTGAGTTCAGGGTTTGCCGCCAGCGGTGCGCTTCGTCGCGCAGCCCGTTCCGGATTTCCTCCCAGGCGGGTGCTTCGACGTGCCGCGTGGTCCACGCCTTATCCCAAGTGGCGTCTGCAAACGGATCGCCACCTTCGCTGGCCCACCGGTTCATCAATGACAGGCCGTAGCGCAGGTGCGCCGCGTGCGCGGCAATGGTCGCACCGTCGTTGACCGAACGAGAGGCATCTTCGGCAGATATCCGCTCGAGCGACCGCAACAGGCCGACGTCGCCGGAATTGACAATGAACGCGCCCGGCGGACTCGGGCCATCGGCGAGCTCTGAGAACAAGCGCGCAAGCGTTGGAGAAACGTCACCAGTGTGCATCGGACCTACTCCGCCATTCTCAGTGCCATTGAGCCCATTGAAACGGACCTGCCCTAGCGCTCAGCGTCATTCGTGACGCAGCGCCGTCATCACCGCCACCCGGGTAGCACGCCGTGCCGGCAGGTAACACGCTGAGAGCGCCAGCACGGCGAGTTCGAGCGACACGGTCACAAAAGTAAACCAGTCGGTGGCGTTGACCAGCGGCAGGAAGCGCGCAAGGACTCGCGCCATGGCCAGGGACGCCGCTAGCCCGAGGACCAGGCCGACGACCACCAGTCGCAGCCCCTGGCCCAGGATCAAGCGGAGCACATCGCGCGGTTGTGCACCGAGCGCGACGCGAATGCCGATCTCGCGTGTGCGCAGCGATGCGCCGAACGAGACCACGCCGTAGACTCCGACCAGCGCCAGCGTCAGGCCGAGCAACCCCATTCCGCTGGCTTGCAGGGCGCCCAGACGGAAGATTAAGTAGCCGAAGATCCCCGCCAGCGACTGGTCCATCGTCCGCAGATCGGCAATCGGCAGGTCGGGGGCGAGATCCTTGATCTCACGCTCGAGTCTTGGCGCGAGCGCCGCCGGATCCCCCGCCGCTCGCACGTGCAGCGTACGCAGCGACATTTCGCGCACCACCGGCAGGTAGATGTACGGGCGCGGCTCCTCGAAGATGAGCACGTATTTGCTGTCTCGGGCGACCCCGACGATTTCGAGCAGCGGGTCGGTGAGGCTGTAGGCGCGAAAGCGGCGGCCAATCGGATCTTGTCCCGGCCAGTATCGGGCGGCCATCGATTCGTTGATGATGGCGACCTTCCGTGTGAGCGCATGCTCACGCTCATCATCTTCGCTGAAGGTGCGGCCGCGGACGATGGGAATTCCCATGGTTTCGAAGTAGTCATGACCGATGTGATTGATGAATGACGCCGGCGGCTGCGCCGATGCCGATAGAGGCCGCCCCTCTATGTAGATCGAGCCGCCGCCGATCAGATAACTCATCGGCGTGGTGAAGGCGACCGCAACCGCGGCAACGTCTGGCCACGCAGCGACGCGGCGCTGCAGCTCCCGGTAGAACTCGTTGGTGCGAACTTCGTCGTAGCCAATCTGCTTCGGATCGAGCCGCACCGTGATCAAGTGCTTCGCGTCGAACCCGAGGTCCACGCGCTCGGCGGAGGTGAGCGTGCGCACGAACAGCCCGGCGATGACCAGCAGCGCCAGCGCTCCTGAAATCTGCGCCACCACCAGGACTCGTCGGAGCCGCTGGCGATGCGAGCTGTCGGAATGCCCTTTGCCGCCGTCGTGCAGAGCGGCGCGCGCGTCGGCGCGTGAGGCGCGCCACGCCGGCCAGAGACCGACTGCGACGCCGGTACAGACCGTCGCCGCGAGCGAGAAGAAGAAGACCTTCATATCGAAGGTCGCATCGAAGCGCAGCGGCAGATCGGCCCCGAGTTCGATCCGCGACACGTAGCCCCAGGTGACCCATTGCCCGAGGACATAACCCAGCACGCCGCCGAGCGTCGAGAGGATGAGGCTCTCGATGATCATCAGCCTGACCAGCCTGCCGCGGCTGGCGCCCAGGGCTGCGCGCACAGCCATCTCCCGCTCTCGCGCAGTGGCGCGGACCAGCAGCAGGTTCGCCACATTCGTGCAGGCCAGAAGGAGCACCACACCGGCAATCGCCAGGCCGAAGAACTGCACCGCAGGAATGGCGGTCGCCACCGCTCGCATGGGTAAGGGGCGCGCCAGCGGTTCGGGGGTGACGCGCGCGCTGATCCCCTGATCGGTCTCGGGATGTTCATTGCCGAGGGTGGTCATCAGCACGTCCATCGCCGCCTGCGCTTCGCGCAGGGTGACACCGGGCTTCAGCCGTGCGAACAGTTCGAGCGGCCGCGACTTGCGATTGTGATTCAGCCACCGGCGTGCGTCTGGCTGGAGCACGCCGTAGTCATCCAGCGCAACATACCCGTCCAGCTCGACCGCCATGAGCGTGCCCCGAAAGGTTTTTGACACGACCCCGCTGATCACCGCGGGGGCGCCATTGATACGAACGCCCCTGCCGATCACCGCAGGGTCGCC
>DATLDQ010000018.1:0-19201 GCA_035525785.1 Steroidobacteraceae bacterium
CGGGAGCGGAAAGACCTACTCGATCGCCCACGTGATCGCGCAGATTCAGCGCCCCACGCTCGTCCTCGCGCACAACAAGACGCTGGCCGCGCAGCTCTACGGCGAGTTCAAGGAGTTCTTCCCCGAGAACGCGGTGGAGTACTTCGTCTCGTACTACGACTACTACCAGCCCGAGGCGTATGTGCCCTCGAGCGACACGTACATCGAGAAGGACGCATCGATCAACGAGCACATCGAGCAGATGCGGCTCTCCGCCACCAAGGCGCTGCTCGAGCGCAGCGACTCGATCATCGTCGCGACGGTCTCGGCGATCTACGGTCTCGGTGACCCCGAGTCGTATCACGAGATGATCCTGCACCTGAACCGCGGCGAGCGCATGGACCAGCGCCGGCTGCTGCGCCGGCTCGCGGACATGCAGTACACCCGCAACGAGCTCGACCTGCAGGCGGGCACGTACCGCGTGCGCGGCGACGTCATCGACGTCTTCCCGGCGGAGTCCGCGCGCGAGGCCGTGCGAGTCGAGCTGTTCGACGACACCATCGATTCGCTCGCGCTGTTCGATCCGCTGACCGGCGAAGTCCACCGCAAGGTGCCGCGCTTCACCATCTACCCGGGCTCTCACTACGTGACGCCCAAGGAACGGCTCATCGGCGCCATCGACAAGATCCGCGAGGAGCTGCGCGAGCGGCTCAAGGAGCTGCGCGAGCAGAACAAACTGGTCGAAGCCCAGCGGCTCGAGCAGCGCACCATGTTCGACATGGAGATGATGAAAGAGGTGGGCTACTGCGCGGGCATCGAAAACTACTCGCGGTATCTTTCCGGGCGCGAGGCGGGCGAACCGCCGCCGTGCCTGTTCGACTATCTACCGGGCAATGCGCTGCTGGTCGTCGACGAATCGCACCAGACGATCCCGCAGCTCGGCGCCATGTACAAGGGCGACCGGTCGCGCAAGGAGACGCTGGTCGAATACGGCTTCCGCCTGCCGAGTGCGCTCGACAACCGACCGCTCAAGTTCGAGGAATGGGAGAAGATCGCGCCGCAGATGATCTTCGTGAGTGCCACCCCCGGCAAATACGAGGCGGCGCACGCGGCGCAGGTCGTGGAGCAGCTCCTGCGTCCGACGCACCTGGTCGACCCCGAAGTGGAAGTGAGGCCGGTGGCGACCCAGGTGGACGACGTGCTGTCCGAGATCCACAAGCGCGTGGCCGTGGACGAGCGCGTGCTGATAACCACGCTCACCAAGCGCATGTCCGAGGACCTCACCGAGTACCTCCACGAGCACGGCGTCAAGGTGCGCTACCTGCACTCGGACGTGGAGACCGTCGAGCGCGTGGAGATCATCCGCGACTTGCGTCTCGGCAAGTTCGACGTGCTCGTCGGCATCAACCTGCTGCGCGAAGGCCTGGACATGCCCGAGGTGTCGCTGGTCGCCATCCTCGACGCCGACAAGGAAGGCTTCCTGCGCAGCGACAACTCCCTGATCCAGACCATGGGGCGCGCGGCGCGCAATGTGAACGGCAGGGTGATCCTGTACGCGGACACGATCACGGGCTCCATGCAGCGCGCGATGGAAGAAACGCAGCGCCGCCGCGAGAAGCAGACCGCCTGGAACGCCGAGCACGGCGTGACGCCGACGACCATCCGCAAGAGCGTGCTCGATGTCATGGAGGGCGCGCGCGCCGATACCACCGACTTCGGCTACAAGATGGGCAAGAAGAAGCGTGGCGCCGAGGAGGCCGCGCCGAACCTGGCAATGCTCAAGCCCGAGCAGATCGTCCGCGAGATCAAGCGGCTCGAGGCCCAGATGTACAAGCACGCCCGCAATCTCGAGTTCGAGGAGGCCGCCCGCATCCGTGACGCCATCGAGAAGATGAAGCAGCTCGAGCTGGGCCTGGTGCCAGGTGGGGAAGCTGGCGAAAAGCGGGGCGGAGGCAGTGCCGCCTGATGGCAGATGACGCCCCCGGGGTCTTCGGCCGATCAGGCTCTCGCCGCGGCGGACGGCGAACGCGTTGCCAGACCCACCAGCCATAGCAGCAAAATCGAAATGCCGAGCACCGGCAGCAACACCGCCAGCGCGCAGATCGCGATCCTGAGCCCCGCGCCGATGCGGAACTCCGCGACGCGCGGCGCGGGGATGCCGAACGAGCCGCCGGGGCGCCGCCGCCACCACATGACCAGCGCCGACACGCACAGCGCAATGAGCCCCAGCGCGGTGAACAAGCCGAGCAACTGGTTGGCAAGACCAAACAGCTGGCCCTCGTGTGCGGCGATGCCCACCTGGATGGTCTTGTCGAACGCGGACTTTCCGGCAAAACCCCTGTCTTCGAGCACGGCGCCGGTGTTGCGGTCGAGAGTGAGCTCGCGCACGCGCGGCCGGTTCTGCGTCTCCGATCGCACGCGCCACCCGGGCTGAGCCTCGCTGGGTAGATAGAGGCGGACGGGCGGGTCGAGGCGCAGCGGCGCGATGCGCGCGATCACCTGGTCCACGGTCAGCGGCGAAGCCAGCGTATTGGAAGCTGCCTCGCGCCGATGGGCGGCGTGCGGGTCGTCGCCACCCAGCGTCCAGTCGCGCGGAGCGGGCGCCGCCCAGGCGCGTATCTTCGAGATGCCGGAGCCGGCCACGGTCGTCCACGGCTGTGCGGTCACGAGCAGGAACAGCGCGAAGAGCGAAACCCAGAGGCCCGTGACCGCGTGCAGGTCGCGCCAGAACACGCGCGAGCCCATGCGCAAGCGCGGGAACAGCGCGCCGGCCAAGCCGTTCGAGTCGCGCGGCCACCAGAGGTAAAGGCCGGTGATGAGCATGATCACCGCCCATCCGGCGGCCAGCTCGATGGCGATTGCGCCCGTCTTGCCGGCCAGCAGGTTGCCGTGGATGGTGCGCACGATCTCGGTGAGCCGCGATGCGTGCGGCACCGTCTTGAGGATCTCGAGCGTGTCCGGGTGCACGTAGACGATTTGCCCGGCGCCATCGGCGGCGTAGAGATGCACGCGCACCGCGTCATCCCGTTCGAGCGGTACTTCGTAGACGAACAGCTTCGAGCCCGGCAGTGAGGCGAGAGCCGCCGCGATGTGTTGCTCGCCGGTGGCCCGACGGCCCGTGAGGGCAAGGGAATCCACGCCACGGTCCGCGAAGGCGTCGATCTGCGGTTTGAACAGGAAAATCGAGCCGGTGATCGCCAGCACGATCACGAAGGGGATACAAAGCAGGCCGGCGTGAAAGTGCCAGCGCCAGATTCCTTTCCAGGTGACGTGCATGGGCCGCAGTATGGCTGGCAAGCCGCTGATTTGGGTACCAAAAGCCCATTTGCCCACTTTCCGGGAGAGGGATCGTCCAGTATGCTTCGCGCCCCGCTGTAGTCGCGTAGCTCAGTGGTAGAGCACCTCCTTGACATGGAGGTGGTCGGTGGTTCGATCCCACTCGCGACTACCATTTCACCGACCCTTTCCGCGGGATTCACCCGACGGCCCAGTCCTCTATAAAGCCGCACCCTTGCCCTCGAGGGGCAATAGCCATTCCTTCGGCCCCGGAGAGGATTCATGTTCAAGTTTCTCGGCAGTGCCGTCGGCATCATCTTTCTCATCGGATTGGTGGTGGTCATCCTGCTCCTCAAGTTCATTTTCTAGGCGAGTGCGTGCACGCGCCCTGACGTCCTGCATTGCTGCGCTGCTCGTGGCGGCCAGCGCCCGCGCGGCCGGCGTGGACGTCGAAATCGACGGCCTGAACGAGGAGCAGCGCGACGCCGTCCAGTCGAGCCTGCAACTCGGCGAGTACCGCAAGCGCGACGCGTCCACGGCCGAGTTGCGCGCGGCGTATACGCAGGCGGACGAACAGGTGCGCCAGGCACTCGAGCCCTTCGGCTTCTACGACGTCCAGGTCGACAAGAGCCTGACCGGCGACGCGGCGAGCGGCTGGAAGGCGAAGATCAATGTGCAGCCCGGCGAGCCCACCATCGTGCGCCGCACGCGTGTGGAAGTGACGGGTGAGGGCAAGGATCAGCGTCGGGTGAAGGAAGCCGTGGCGAACTTCCAGCCCAAAGAAGGCGCGCGGCTCGATCACCCGACCTATGAGGCGAGCAAGACCGTCATCGAGACTTCGCTGCGGGGTTCGGGCTATCTCGATGCGAAGCCGCTGCAGAAGCGCGTGACGGTCCGGCCGGACGAAAAGTCCGCGGACGTCGACCTGCGCTACGAGAGCGGGCCACGCTACAAGTTCGGGGACGTCCGCTTCACGGGTGATGCACCGTTCCCGGAAAGCTTCCTCGACGATTTCATCCCCTGGCGCGAGGACGCTTACTTCAATTCCGAGCAGGTGCTCAACCTGCAGCAGCGCCTGGTCGACGCCGACTACTTCGAGCTCGTCTCCGTTGCGCCAGCCCTCGACGAGAAGAAAGAGGGCGAAGTGCCCATCGACGTGCTCCTCAAGCGCGACGAACGCACGGTGTATTCGGGCGAGGTCTATTACAGCACCGACTTTGGTGGCGGCGTGCGCGTGGGCGCGCAGCGCCGGTGGATCAACCAGAAGGGGCACAAGGCGGATACCCAGCTCGAGTACTCGCAACGCCTGCAGGAAGCCGCGGTGCATTACCAGATACCGCGGCCGAGCCGCGAGGATCGATCCTACGATTTCGGCGTCGCGTATCGCGACGAGACCACGGACGTATCGCGGTCCCGCAATTTCCAGCTCGCCGCGTCGCGGTCGGAGAAGCGCTGGCATGGGTTCACGCGTACGCTGGGCCTCAAATACCTGGTCGGCGATTTCCAGATCGGCGATGACGAGGACAACCCGGACTTCGGCAGCTCCAAACTACTGTGGGCCGAAGGCACGTTGAGCAAGCGTCGCCTGAACGACCGGCTGACGCCGCGCAAGGGCTATGCATTCGACGTGGGTTTGCGGCTGGCGAGCGACGCGCTGGCATCCGATACCGACATTGCGCAGAGCTGGGCGCGCGGCACCTGGCTGATACCGCAGGGCGAGAACAGCCGGTTCAAGTTGCGCGGGGAGCTCGGCGCGATGGCGGTAGGTGAATTCAACGCACTGCCGCCCGACCTGCGCTTCTTCGCGGGCGGCGACCGCTCGGTGCGTGGCTTCGATTATCACGAGATCGGCGAGCAGAACGACAACGGGTTGATCATCGGTGGCAAGTACATCGCCGTGGTCAGCGGCGAGTACGAATGGTACTTCCGCGAAAACTGGGGCGCGGCGGTGTTCGTCGACGCCGGTGACGCGTTCATCGACCGGTTCAGTGTGAATGTGGGTGCGGGCGTGGGCGCCCGATGGCGTTCACCGCTGGGGCCGATTCGCATCGACGTGGGCTTTCCGGTGCACACCGACCGCGACCTGAAGAATACCTGGCGTCTGCATGTGCAGCTGGGGCCGGACATATGAGACCTGCCGTCAAGAAAACCCTGATCTGGTCGGGCGTCGGCCTGACTACTTTGATATTGCTGCTCGTGGTGGCGGTCGCGTGGCTCCTGTTCACGACCTCCGGCGCGCGCTGGGCCGCGGGTCTGGTCACGTCGCGGTTCGCGCCGCAGGTTAGCTACGCCTCGCTCGATGGCACCATCGCGGGCCAGCTCCGGGTGCGCGACTTCCGGTTCGAGGGCGCGGCCGATGCCGCGAAGATACGCATTGCCGAGCTGTCGATCGAACCGACGCTGATGATGCTGTTCTCGCGGACGCTGCGTATCGAGAATGCGCGCGTGCGCGGGCTGACGGTAACCCTGCCCGAAAAACCCGGTCCCGATGACGACGAGCCGCTGTGGATCAAACCCCCCGTCGACGTCATCGTCGATGATTTCGCGCTGCTCGACGGTCGCATCGTCGAGAACGGCGAGAACCTGTTCACCGTGAAGCAACTCGACGTTTCGGCCCGGTGGCGCGCCGATGAGCTGGTGATCGAACGGCTGACTTTGCTACCGGGTGACATCGCCGGCAGTCTCGACGTGAAGGGACGCGTCACACCCGCCGGCAAACTGGTGCGCGGCGAGATCGACGCGCGCTGGGCCAAGGTGGTGATACCGGAGAAATACGCGGGCCGCGTGTTGCACACGCAAGGCGAGATCCATTTCGACGGTACGCCGGTGGCGTATGCATTGACCGGCAGCCTGGATGCGGGTCCGCCCGGTGAGAGCACTCATGCCGTGCTCGACATCAAGGGAACGGATCGTCGCGCCGATATCCGCAAGCTCGATCTCGCGCAGAAGGCGGGACGACTGGCGGTGAATGGCGGCATCGAGTTCCAGCCCGTGGCGTGGCAGCTCACCGTGAACGCGCGGGATTTCAATCCGGGCGAATTGCTCGCCGACTGGCCGGGGCGCGTCAACCTGGATGCGCAAACGCGTGGCGTGCTCGCGGAGGCCGGCCCCAATGGGTCGCTCTCGATCGCGACGCTGTCGGGCGAGTTGCGCGGGCGGCCCATCGCGGGCCGAGGCGACATCGAGTTCGCCGCGCCCGCCAGGTTCACGGGGGACTTGCAGCTGAGCTCGGGCAGGAGCCGCGTCGCGGTACGCGGTGATGCGACCAATGGCAACGAGGTGGATGCCACGATCAAGCTCGCCATTGCTTCGCTCGCGGACTGGGTGCCGCAGACCGGCGGTAGTTTGAGCGGAGATTTCACGGTGCGCGGCAAGTGGCCGGAACTCGAGATCGCCGGCACCGCCGACGGCAAGTCGTTGTCGATGGCTGGCAACCGCGTCGCGAACCTGCGCGTCGATGCGAACGTCAATTCGCCGCTCGATCCCGATGGCCGGATCGTGGCGCATGCCGCGCGCGTTTCGGCGGCCGGCTTCGAGTTCGCGAGCGTCGACGTGAACGCCTCCGGCAACCAGGCGAAGCACCGTGTGGCGGTCGATGCGAAAGGCGATCAACTGGATGCATCGGTCGAGGTGAACGGCGGGCTCGGCCAGGGCGCAGCGCTCAGTTGGCGCGGCGCGCTCTCGAAGCTCGTGCTCGACACGCCCGATCTCGAACCGCTGCGGCTGCGCGCGCCCGCGCAGGTGGTCTACGACCAGGGCAATTTCTCCATCGGCGAGGCCTGCCTCGTGCAGGAGGACGCGTCAGCCTGCGTCGAGGCGCAGATGCAGCAGGATGGCGCGATGCGTACCGCGTATTCATTCGATCGAGTGCCGCTGGGGCTGGCCAATGCGCTCGCCCCCGCGTCCATGCCCGGCCAGTTGCGTGGCGAAGTGGCGGGCAAGGGCAACCTGCGACGCGGTACCGATGGCCAATGGTTCGGCGAAGCGACGATCAAGTCGGCTTCGGCGCACATGGTGATGCGGGATGGGGAGCCAGGGGAATCGGTGCTCGGCCAACGCACGCTGTTGCTGTACGAAAACCTCGACCTGCGCGCCGAGTTGCGCGGCATGGATGCCAGCGCGCATCTCACCGCCGGCCTCGAGCATGGCGGTAGTGTCAAGGCGACACTCGCGGCCCGCGATCTCACGGCGGCCGCGCCCGGCATCGAGGGGCGCGTCAACGCCACCATGCCGACGCTCGCGCCGTACGGCGCCTTCGTGCCCACCATCGCCAATCTCGACGGCACGGTGAACGCGGAGATCGTCATCGGCGGCACCGTGGCGGCACCCGAGATCACCGGCAACGTCGACGCACAACGGCTGCAGGCGGATCTCGGGAAGCTCGGCATCGAGTTGCGTGATGGCCGCGTGCGCGGCGAGGCGAAGAGCGGCGGCGGCTTCAAGCTCGCAGCGAGCGTCGCCTCGGGCAAGGGGCACATCGAGCTCGCGGGCACGATGGATGAGCACGGTGTGATCGCGGCGCGCGTGAAAGGGCAGAACTTCCAGGCCGCGGACATCCCGGCCGCCGACGTGATCGTGACGCCGGATCTCGAGCTCACCGGCAATCCCAAGCTCTACCAGCTGCGAGGCGAGCTCAGCATTCCGCGCGCGGCGATCAACCTGCAGAAGCTCCCGCAAGACAAATCACCCAATGTGTCGCCCGACGTCGTGGTGATACGCGATGGCAAGGAAGTGCAGACGGCGGCGCAGGCGTCCGCGATGCCGCTCGAGGCGGTGGTCGCGGTGAAGCTGGGCCAGGACATCAAGATCACGGGCTATGGGCTCGAGTCGACGGTGAGCGGAGAGCTCGACGTGCGCGAGTCCCCTGGTGTGCCGACCACCGGCTCCGGACAGCTCATGGTCGCCGGCAGGTACAAGGCCTACGGCCAGGACCTCACCATCAAGGACGGGCGCCTGCTGTTCGCCGGCACGCCGCTCGACAATCCGCGGCTCGCCATCGTCGCCATGCGCGAGATCGACGACAACCTTTCGACGGGTCTGCGCATCGCGGGCTCGGCGCAGAGCCCGATCATCACGGTCATCTCCGATCCCAACGTGGGCGAGGCGGACGCGCTCTCGTATCTCGTGACCGGGCGTTCGCTCAACGACGTCGGCAGCGCGAGCGGCAGCTCGCAGGATGCCCTGGCGTCGGCCACGCGTTCGCTGGAAGGCGCCGGGGCCGGCCTCGTGGCCAAGCGTATCGGCAAACGCCTCGGGCTCGATGAAGCCACGGTCGAAGAGAACGAGATGATCGGTGGCTCGGCGCTGACCGTCGGCGAGTACCTCTCGCCGCGGCTGTATCTGAGCTATGGCGTCGGGCTCTTCGAGCCCGGCGAAGTTATCGCGCTGCGCTACAAGCTCTCGGAAGACGTGGGCATACGCGTGCAACGCGGCAGCGAAGAGACGCGCGCGGGCGTCGAGTATCGCATCGAGAAGTAGTCAGGGCGCGAGGAAAGCGGCAGTAGAAAGCGCAATCGCATCCTTCAGAGCTTGTCGGCGAGCTTCTTGATGACGGCCTTGGTCAGTGGCTGGTTGCAGTCCCAGTATCCAACCCAGGGGTCCTTGCGTTGTCTGGCAATGCGCGCCGCCACGTTGTGGATATTGAAGTGCGTGCCGCGGATCTCCTCGTCAATCTCGTCCCAGCTCACGGGTGTCGATACACCGACACCCGGGCGCCAGCGCGGCGAGAATGCCGCGACGGCAGTGGCGCCGAAGCCGTTGCGCAGGTAGTCGACGAAGATCTTGTTCTTGCGGTTCCGTTCGCCGGTCTTGGACGTGAACATGTTCGGCGCGAGCCGCTCCATGAACAACGTGACGTTGCGCGCGAAGTCCTTGGCCGTCTCCCAGTCGGGTAGTGGCCGTCCGAGCGGCGCGACGACGTGCAGGCCTTTGCCACCCGTGGTTTTGATCCAGCTCTCGAGCCCGAGGTCATCGAGCAGCTTGCGGATCGCGAGCGCGGCGTCGCGCAACGGTGGATAGGCGAGGTCGGCGCCGGGGTCGAGATCGAAGGTCAGCCGGTCGGCATGCGTGGGGCGCGGCATGTGCGCGCCCCAGCTGTGCAGTTCCACCGCGCCCACCTGCGCGAGATGCAGCAGGCCTTCCACCGAGTCGCAGACCACGAAGTCCGGGTCCTTGTCCGCGTTGGGAATCTGCACGATGCGCAGCCCGCCACTGGACTTGTCGAGGAAGTGCTTCTGGAAGAAGGGCTGCGTGCCGTGCGTATTCCGCAGGATGCTGAGCGGCCGGTCCTTGTAGTGAGGCATCGCGACTTCGCCCACCGCCGCGAAGAATTCGGCGAGCTGCAGCTTGGTGATGCCGTCGTGCGGAAACAGGATGCGGTCGGGATGCGTGAGGCGCATGCCCATGGGGCCGGCGGTTTCGCCCTTCTTCAAGGCGGGCGCGGACTTGCCGCGCGCGGCTTTCTTGCGGGCCGGGGCGGCGGGTTTGGTATCTTTCACCACGTCCTGAGTATGCGCGGGTTCCTCACGCACCACGGTCTTCGGGTCGCGATCCTGTCGCATGCCGAGGTAGCGGGGCTGGCGAAGGATGCCGCCATGCGTCCAGTCCGCGAACGCGACCTGGATAACGAGCTCGGGTTTCATCCACGTGAATATTTCGCCCGAACGCTTGTCGGGGAGACTGTCGAATGGGCACTGCCCGATCGCCATTTTCTTGGCGCGCTGCTGCCACTCGGCGCGTTCGTTGGCGTTGAAGCCCCCGCCGACGCGACCCACGTATTTCAGCCCCTTGGCCGACTTTACGCCCACCAGTACGGAGGAGAACACGCCGGTGCCGCGGCCCGGCATCGTCGACACGCCGCCGACCACGAACTCCTGCTCGCGATGACATTTGATCTTGAGCCAGTCCGGCGAACGGTCGCCGCGGTAGGTGGAGCCGACGCGCTTGGCCACCAGGCCTTCGAGATGCTGGTTGCAGACGCGCGTGATGAGCTCGGCGGCGTCGCTGTGGATCTGGTCGGCGAGGCGCAGGGGCCCCTTGGCCGGTAGTTTGGCGAACGTGGCGTCGAGGCGCGCCTTGCGCTCGGACAAGGGCTGGCCGCGCAGGTCTTCACCCTCGCTGAACAGCAGGTCGAAGACGCAATACTGCAGTTCTTCGAGGCGCCCCTGCTCGAGCGTGTGCTGCAACAGCGAGAAGTCCGAGCGGCCATTCGGGTCGGAGGCGATGAGCTCGCCATCGAGCCAAACCCCATCGAGATCGAGTTTGGCGAGCGCGCCGACCACCGGGCCTATCTTGTGTGTCCAATCGATGCCATTGCGCGAGATCGCGCGGACGTCTGCGCCGTCGCAGCGGATCAGCAGACGCACGCCGTCGTATTTCAGCTCGTAGATCCAGCCTTCGTCGCCGGGCACTTCATCGACGAGTGTCGCGAGTTGCGGCTTGAGCGTGGCGGGCAGGGCCTTTCCGCGCGCGCCACGGGTCTTGCGGCTGCGCGCCTTCGGGGCGGTTTTCGATCGGGCGCGCGTCGCGCGTTTCGGCGCCGGGGCTGCAGTCTTGGGCGGATCCTTCGGCAGGCGATTGGGTTGATCGGCAAGGCCGGCATCGATCACGTCGGCGTCGGCGGCCATTCGCGCATGTTCGTCCTTGCCCTTCATCAGCAGCCATTGCTGCGCCTTGCCGACCATGCGCGTGCGCACCAGGTGCCAGCGTCCGCGCAGCTTTTTGCCGGACATCTCGAATTCGATGTGGCCTTTCTTCAATCCCTGGTCGAAGTCGCCGACCGGCTGCCAGGTGCCGTTGTCCCAGATGTCGACGTGGCCGCCGCCATACTCGCCCTGGGGGATGTCGCCTTCGAACGTGGCATACGCAATCGGGTGATCCTCGACCTCGACGGCGAGCCGCTTGTCTGCCGGGTCGAGGGAGGGCCCCTTCGGTACCGCCCAGCTGCGTAGCGTGCCTTGCCACTCCAGGCGGAAATCCCAGTGCAGCCGCGAGGCCGCGTGTTTCTGGATCACGAAGATCAATTGTTTGCCGCGCGCGGCGTTCCTCCCGGCCGAAGGCTCCGCGGTTTTCCGGAAGTCGCGCTTCGCGACGTACTTCTTGAGCCGGGAATGACCGGTACTATTCGATGTGTGCGCCATCGGCTGCGGTCTCAGGCGCGCCGCGCGGCGCGGGCGTTGGTGGAGCGGCGCCGCGCCGCGCTGTGCTTGCGCTTGCTCGCGCGCGCCGCGGTATCGCCATCGCCGGAACGGGCACCGCCTTTCTGGTCGAGGCTGCGTTGCAGCAGCGACATGAGGTCGACCACCTTCCCGCCAGGGGCGCGCGCCTCGGTGGCTTCGCCTTCGGGCTCCGTGAGTGCGTGGGTCTGGCCCTCCTTCACTTTCTCCTGGATGCGCTTCATGAGGTCGTGGCGATAGGTGTCTTCGAAGTCCTCGGGCTTCCATTGCTCGGTCATCTCGTCGATGAGCTTGAGCGCCATTTGCACTTCCTTGCCCGAGCTGCCATTGGCCTTTCTGGCGGCGGCCGCGATCTCCGGATGCGCCTGTATCTCCTCGTGGAAACGCAGGGTATTGAGAACGATGATCCTGTCGACCGGCATCAGCGCCGCGACGTGTTGCCGATTGCGCAGGACGAACGTAGCCACTGCCAGCTTCTTCGATTGCTCCAGCGCTTCGCGCAGCAGCGAGTAGACGCGCTCGCCGTTCTTGTCGGGCACGAGATAGTAGGGCGACTCGAAGTAGTAAGGCGCGATCGCGTCGCGGTCGACGAAGGTCGCGATGTCGATAGTCCGCGAGGCTTCCACGTTCGCGCGACGGAAGTCCTCGTCCGTGAGCACCACGTATTCACCCTTCTCATACTCGTACCCCTTCACGACGTTGTTCCAGTCGACCACCTTGCCCGTCGACTTGTTGTAGCGCTGGTAGCCGACGGGGGCGAAGTCGCGCTTGTCGAGCAGGTTCAGGTCGAGGTCGTGGGTCCGTGCCGCGGTGTGCAGCGACACGGGGATGTGGATCAGGCTGAAGCTGATGGCGCCGTTCCAGAGGCCGCGGCTGCCGCGCCGCTTGCCGCTGTCTGCTTCGCCGTCGCCCGCACCGTTTGCCGATTTTTTCGTTTTCCTAGGAATGGCCGCTCTCCGTTCGTACCAATGGCGGTTCGCGCGGAACCGCGGGGCGCCGGATTTCCTGGTCCAGCGTGGGGCGATGCACCTTCACTTGGGGCACCGACACCGACTCCCATCTACCGCTCTGGATGGAACGGTGGATGGCCTCGATGATCGCGACGTCGATGAGTCCTTCCTTGCCGGAAGGCTCGGGCCGGCGATTGGCCCGCAGGCATTTCGCGAAGTGGATCAGCTCGGGTGCAAACTGGTCGCTCTTCGCGAATTTCTTGCGCTGCTTTTTCTCACCCACCGTCAACTCGTAGCTCAGGCCTTCGGCGTATTCGTAGGCGGGCTCGACCACCACCGAGCCCTTCGTGCCGACGACTTCATAGCGTGAACGGTCGGCGGCGCCGAAGCTGCAGATGAAGTTCGCCAGGCGCTCGCCGGGGAATTTCATCAATACGTGAACCGTCTCCGGCACTTCGCGGAAGCGCTTGTCGCCGCTGTTCGTGGCGGTGGCGAATATCTGCGTGGGTTCGGCCGCAAATACATAGCGCGCCGCATTCAGGCAGTAGATGCCGATATCGTACTCAGGGCCGCCGCCGAGCTCGCGATCCACGCGGATGTTGCCCGCTTTGACCTGCATTGAGAATTGCGAGTCGAAGAAGCGCGCATCGCCGATGCGCTTCTTGCGCACGAGATCCGCGACCTCGAGATTGCATCGTTCGAAATGCAGCCGGTAGGCAGTCATGAGCTGGACGTGGTTGCGCTCGCAGGCGGCGATCATGCGTTCGCAGTCGTGCACGCTCACGGCCAGCGGCTTCTCGCAGAGCACGTGCAGCCCGGCCTCGGCCGCGCGGATGGTCCATGCGGCGTGCAGACTGTTCGGCAGCGCGATGTATACGGCGTCGATCTCGCCACTGCTGAACAGGTCGCGCGCCTCGGCATACGAAGCGCGGTGCTTCACGCGATAGCGCTGGCCGAGTTGCCGGAGTTTGGCGGGCGTGTCCGAGACCAGCGCGGTGAGTTCTGCGAACCCGCGGGCATGGCGGAAGGCCGGGAGCACCGCCGCCTGGGCGATGTGGCCCAGCCCGACGACGGCGAAACGGACGGGCCGCGTTGTCCTGGCACGAGATTTCATCGTGCCTAGTAGAAGGGGCCATCGCCCCTGCCTCTATCAGCCAAGCCGCCGCGGAGGTGTCAGATTCGATCAGCCCGCTAGTTGATCCGGGCGCTGCGGTGAATCCAGCGCATGGCCTGCACTCCGAGCGTCTCGCTATTGCGGGACAACGGGATCGACAGATTGAGCCCATGCGTACTCATGAGCTCCAGCGCCGCGATGGCGCCGCGCGGGCGCGCATAGAGAATGAACGCGCCATCCTCGCTCGATCCGGTGATCGAACTGCCCAGTGACGGCTGGACGAAGGTGTCCGAGAACAAAAAGTGGTCGGGGGCTCCGTTCGCCGACATGGTGTAGTAGCGGCCAACCTGTCCGGCAGCGAGGCCTGCCACGCCGTCGTTGTCGAAGTAAACGATGGCCACGCGGGGTGCCCCGAATGCCACCTGCCACGCGTGTTGTTCGGAAGCGGCTTCCGCCGCAGGTGCCAGCAGGATCGGGGCACCAGGAGTCACGCTGTCCACCGTGTACGCGAACTGGGATACGGAGCCCACCGGGGTCCGCCGGAAAATCATGAATCGGTCGTCCGCGGCCATCGTGCATTGCGTGGTGTTGTCGAATGCCGCGGTGACGGCCAGGGCGGAGGCGGGGTTGGCCGTGTCCATCGCGTAGTAGCGCGTCGGACCAGAGCTCGAGGTGGTGCTGGGTAGATAGAAGGCGAAACACAGTCGCTCGTTCGCGAGCGTGGGGCCGGCCACGCCATTGACACCCCGGTCGGGCGCGGCGGCCTGGCGGACGACGTAGGTTTCGCTCTGGTTCTGGCGATCGTACGCGATGAGGTTGATGACGTTGGCCGCACACAGGAATTCGCCGTGATAGATGTAGCGCGTGTCGTTGCCCACGTAGATGCCTTCTCCCGAACCGCATTGACCGGCCGCGTAGGTTCGCCCGATCTGCGTGAGTGTGCGCGGGTCGGCCGGGTCCGCCGTAAAAGCGGACGATGCGCGGTTGACGAAGTCGTTCGGCCCCGAGCCGGAAGTCTGTCCCTGCAACAGGATCATCCGGGGGACATAGGGGTGGAAAAACGCAAAGCGCACGTCGACCACAGCCGGCATCGCTTCGGCGACGCGCCGCGAAAAGCCGGTCGCTGCGTTGACCGAGTAGTACTGCTTCAGCGTGCCTACCCAGCCGTCGCGAACCAGCAGGTAGCTGCCATCGTCATTGACCAGGACCGACACGCGCCGTTCAGCGGGTACCGACTTCGCCGTCGACGTGAAACGCAACGCGGCCGGCGCGGAGCCGTCGAGCGGCTTCACGTACACGCGTTCATCGCCGCTTCCGTCGAGCACGTAGGCCAGCGTCTGCCCATCGCCCGAAACCCCGAAGGTCGAGATCGTGCGGCCCGCGGGCAAGTCGTCGCTGACGCGGCGAACCTCCAGGCCGTCGAAAAGGTGCAGTTCGAGTACACCCGGCGTGGTGTAGTCGGAGAGGAAGACGACGCTCTCCGGCTCGCCAACGTACGCGTGCACGGCGGCGGCACCCGATCGGGCATGGCCATCGCTCACGCGGTACGTGAAATCGATAGGACCCACATAGCCATTCGCCGGAACGAAGCGCATCTCGCGCGTGGTCGTATCCACCACCACGGCGCCGCCGCGCGGCTGGGCCATGACTTCGGGCGTCAGCACGTCGCCATCGACATCGCTGTCGTTGGCGAGCACGGCGAGCGCCACGGGCTGTCCGTTCGCGGCGGGCACGATCAGCGAGTCTGAGGACGCGACGGGGACATCGTTCACCGCGCTCACGGCGATGTTGACCGTGTGCTGGGAAAACGCGCCGCCGCTCTCGACCAGGCGCACGACCATCTGGTCGGCGCCCGAGTAGTTTGGCGCCGGCGTATAGGTGAACGAACCGGAAGCGCTCAGCGTGAGCGTGCCGTGCTGCACGGCGGGTATGTAGACGTAGGTGAACGCGGTGCCTTCCATATCGCTGCCGGCGAGCTGGCCGTTCAAGACGCCATCCTCGTCGACCGCGACCTGGGTGGTCGAAAGCGCCGGCAGGTCGTTGACCGGGTTCACGGTGACGCTGACGGTGGCGGTCGCCTGGCCGCCGACGTTGTCGCTGACCGTCACACCGATGGAATCCGCGCCGGAGTAGTTCGGCGACGGCAGGTAGGTCAGGGCGCCCGCGGCCGTGACGGTGGCGGTGCCATGCTGGGCATTGGTGCTCAGAGAAAACGTGAGCGGGTTGCCGTCGGGGTCGGTCGCCGCGAGTTGCGCGGTGGCCTGGGTGTCCTCGTCGGTCGTCACGGTCGAGGCAGGCAGCGTCGGCGCGCGGTTCGCCGGTGGCGCGGGTGGAGGCGCGGTTCCGCCACCGCCGCCGCCACCGCCGCAGCCGGTCAGGAGCACGAGCAAGGAACACGCCGCCGCGCACGCGACGGACTCGATACGATAGTTCATGATTTGAGCCTCTCCCTTGCGCAAAGCTACCAAATCGCCGCGCATTGATTCTGCCGTCGTGCTTTGAGACCATGCGCGACCCCCCAACCGCTTGATCCTGTTTCGAAAACCTTTATGCCAGTCATCACGCTGCCCGACGGCAGCACCCGTAGTTTCGACAAAGAAGTGAGCGTGGCCGAGGTCGCGTCGAGCATTGGTGCGGGGCTTGCCAAGGCGGCCATCGCGGGCCGCGTCAATGACAAGGTCGTCGACACGTCATTCGTCATCCAGGACGACGCGCGCGTCGCGATCGTCACGGAGAAGGATCCGGCCGCGCTCGACGTGATCCGCCACTCCGCCGCGCACCTGCTGGCCATGGCCGTGCAGGCTATCTACCCGAACGCGCAGGTGACCATCGGCCCCGTCATCGAGGACGGCTTCTACTACGACTTCGCGTTCGAGCGGCCCTTCACGCCCGAGGATCTCGCGAAATTCGAGGCCAAGATGAAGGAGATCGTCGCGCAGGATCTCAAGGTGACGCGCAAGGTCATGGAGCGCGACGCCGCGGTGAAGATGTTCGAAGGCATGGGCGAGAAGTACAAGGCGCAGATCATCGCGAGCATCCCCTCGAACGAGCCCATCGGCCTCTATGGCCAGGGCGAGTGGTTCGACCTGTGCCGCGGACCGCACGTGCCGAGCACGGGCAAGCTCAAAGCGTTCAAGCTCATGAAAGTGGCCGGCGCCTACTGGCGGGGCGACTCACGCAACGAGATGCTCCAGCGCATCTACGGCACGGCGTGGCTCAACGAGAAAGACCTCAAGGACTACCTGCACCGGCTCGAAGAAGCCGAGAAGCGCGATCATCGGCGCATCGGCAAGGAGCTCGATCTGTTCCACTTCCAGGAGGAAGCTCCTGGCGCGGTGTTCTGGCATCCGCGCGGCTGGCGCATTTTCCAGCAGCTCATCGGGTACATGCGCAAGCGCCAGGACGAAGCCGGCTACGGTGAGGTCAACGCGCCCGAGATCATGGAGTCGACGCTCTGGCAGAAGTCGGGGCACCTGGAGAAGTTCGGCGAGAACATGTTCCTGACGAAAACGCCCGACGAGCGCGTGTTCGCCATCAAGCCGATGAATTGCCCGGGACACATCCAGATATTCAACCAGGGCATCCGCTCGCATAACGACCTGCCGATCCGCTTCGCGGAGTTCGGCAAGGTGCATCGGTACGAGCCTTCCGGGGCGCTGCATGGCCTGATGCGCGTGCGCGCATTCAACCAGGACGACGCGCACATCTTCATCACCGAAGAGCAGATCACCGACGAATCGGTGCTCATCATCAAGTTGCTGCTCTCCATATATAAGGACTTCGGGTTCGAGGACGTGGCGGTGAAGTTCGCCGACCGTCCCCCCAAGCGCGTGGGTTCCGACGAGATCTGGGACAAGTCCGAGAAGGCCCTCAAGGCGGCAGCCGAAGCCGCCGGCATCCAATGCGACTACAACCCGGGCGAGGGCGCTTTTTATGGGCCCAAGCTCGAATTCCATCTGCGGGATGCCATCGGCCGCACGTGGCAGTGCGGAACGCTGCAGGTCGATCTGAACCTGCCCGGGCGCCTGGGGGCCCATTACATAGACGAGCACAGCCAGAAACAGGTCCCGGTGATGCTCCACCGGGCCATTTTCGGCTCCCTGGAGCGGTTTTTCGGCATTTTGCTCGAACATCACGCCGGGAAATTGCCTGCCTGGCTGTCGCCGACCCAGGCCGTGGTGATGACAATTACCGACCGCCAGGACGAGTACGCCAAGAAGGTTGCGGAAACTCTTAGAAATCAGGGGGTTCGCACGGAAGTCGACTTGCGGAACGAAAAAGTGGGCTTTAAGATTCGCGCCCACACGCTGCAGCGCGTGCCATACCTTTTGGTGGCAGGCGACAAGGAAGTGGCAGCGAACCAAGTTTCAGTGCGGACCTTGAGTGGCAAGGATCTCGGCACGATGTCCCCGGAAGACTTTGTTAGTCGCCTCCGCGTGGAAGTCGGGAGCCACGGGCGCACGTTGCTGGAGGGTTGATTTATAGCGATTGCAACCAAGCGCGTCAGGCGCAACGAAGAGATCACCTCACCGAAAGTGAGAGTCATCGGCGCCGACGGCGGCCAGGTAGGAGTGCTGACCCGGTTCGAAGCGCTCGACCTCGCGAAGTCTTCGGAACTCGATCTCGTCGAAGTGTCGCCGCAGGCCGATCCGCCCGTGGTTCGCGTAATGGACTTCGGCAAGTTCCTGTTCGAACAGAACAAGAAGTCGCACGCCGCCAAGCGCAAGCAAAAGAACATACAGATCAAAGAGATCAAATTTCGTCCCGGTACGGATGAGAACGATTACCAGATCAAGCTGCGTAACATCATTCGCTTCCTGACCGAGGGTGATAAGGCCAAGGTGACGTTACGTTTCCGCGGCCGCGAGATGGCGCATACGGAAATTGGCCGGAAGCTGCTGGAGAGGTTGGTGGCCGATCTACGCGATCACGCGGCGATCGAGCAGAACCCGCTCATGGAAGGCCGGCAGATGGTCATGATGTTTGCGCAGAAAAAGAAGTAACCCGCAAATCCTCTTTAGTTAGAGACGATTTGCGGATTCGCCCGTAGCGGTCGGCGCGCCTCCTTGTTGGAGGGGCTGGCCTGTGATCGGGGCTACAAATGGGTCCATGAGACCCCGGAGTCGATGTAATGCCTAAGTTGAAAACCAACCGGGCAGCGGCCAAGCGTTTTCGCAAGACAGCGAAGGGATGGAAATCCTATTCCGCCGGCCGCCGCCACAATCTCGGCCACAAGCCTCGCAAGACCAAGCGCCAGCTGCGCTCGGGCGGTTCGTCGCTCGTGCACAAGAGCGATACGGGACGTATCGATCAGCTGATGCCGAATACGAAGTGACCCTTCGTTCCGGTACCGCACATCACTGTCTTGCTAGTTATTAGAGGTTAACCTCCATGGCACGAGTCAAACGCGGCGTCACTGCTGGTGCACGCCACAAGAAAATTCTCAAGAAGGCGAAGGGTTACTACAACGCCCGTCGCAAGGTATTCCGCGCCGCGAAGCAGGCCGTCATCAAGGCGGGCCAATACGCGTATCGCGGTCGAAGGCTCAAGAAGCGCGACTTCCGCGCGCTGTGGATTCAACGAATCAACGCGGCTGCGCGTGAGTTCGAGCTGAGCTACAGCCGTCTGATCAACGGCATCAAGAAGGCCGGCATCGAGATCGACCGCAAGATGCTTGCGGATCTCGCGATGAACCAGCCCGAGAGTTT
>DATLDQ010000020.1:0-33184 GCA_035525785.1 Steroidobacteraceae bacterium
GAAAAAGACCATCGGTGTCATGCGGGAGAAATAGCGTAGTTAGCGCTACCGTAGGCGTACCGCGAATTAGACAATTTGACAACGTTGTCTTTTTGCGTAGTCTCGGCGCCGCAGTGTGCGAGTCGATTGTCGGTGGAACGCAACGACTCACGCGCTGAGGGATAGAAGGGGTTGAGGCTCGCGCGCTCTACGGCACGAGCCACTGATGACGACTTTGCACGCGGCGCGGCCTGCCCGTCGAAAACATATGGTCCCCCCATTGCTTCGGGCAGACCCGCCGCGGTTGCAAGCGTCGTCAGCGAGAGAGGGGAGGGAGGTCTGCCGCGTCGCGAATCGCCCGCGCTGCAACTCCCGAGGGAGCAGGTTGCGATGAAATCACCGTCAGCGTCAGGCCCGCGCGCGAAATGCGGCGGCGCACACTCTAGCTACCGCGTGCATGGGCGCGCGAATCATCCGTCCCTCAAGTGCTCCTGCCGCACCGCACGATCTGTTGCCAATGCGCCGGTAGCGCTAACTATCGCGTGCACTCTTTCGCAGCAATTGTCCGATGGCCACGCGGAAGCCTTTGATAAATCGCAAGTAGTCAGGAGTCCGTGTCCGCCCGCATGTCCCGTGCGGCGCTTGGAGCGAGTGTGGACATCCATCCACAGCCTGCCTATTCTCGCCGCGGGTTCCAGGCGGATCGCGCTGCACGCGGCTCCACCTAGCTACTCCGGCGCCGCCTCTCGCGTCGAACTGATCCGCGTGTCCGCGGACAGCGCCAGATTCCAGTTTGATGACTGATCGTCCTATCGCCGAAACAAATATATGGATGAGAACGGAGGAGAAATCTAACTATGAAGTTCAACCCAAAGGCCTGGCCTTTAACATCGCGGGCGCTGTTCACCATCGTTGGTGGCGCAGTGCTCATCAATCCCGCGTTCGCGCAGGATCAATCGGAGAACGAGCTCGAGGAGGTGGTGGTCACCGGCTTGCGTGGCAGCTTGAAGGCTTCCATGGATCTCAAGCGTGACGCTTCCGGCGTCGTCGACGCGATCTCCGCGGAGGACATCGGCAAGTTCCCCGACACGAACCTCGCCGAGTCCCTGCAGCGCATCACCGGTGTGTCCATCGACCGCGTGAACGGCGAGGGCAGCAACGTCACGGTTCGCGGCTTCGGCCCCAACTTCAACCTCGTCACGCTCAACGGCCGGCAGCTGCCGGCGGCGCACGTGGGCTCCATCACCGGCAATCCGAACAACGTCGGCGCGCAAGGCACTTCACGTTCGTTCGACTTCTCGACACTCGCTTCGGAAGGCGTGAGCGGACTCGAGGTCTACAAGACCGGTACCGCGGTGGTGCCGTCGGGCGGCATTGGCGCGACCATCAACATCAAGACGATCAAGCCGCTCGAAAGCGGCAACAAGGCGTCGGTCGGTGCCAAGGCCGTCATGGACCAGGGCAGTGACAGCGAAGTAACGCCGGAACTGAGTGGCCTCGTGAGCTGGGCGAACGATGCGGAGACGTTTGGCGTGTCGGCATTCGCGTCCTACCAGGACCGCAAGTCGGGCGCGCGCGGTATCAGCGTCGAGCAGTACCAGTTCCTCAACTACAGCCCCACGCTGGGCAACTTCAACGCCGGTGCGCAGATCGTCGATGCCCCGGCCAATGGTGCACTCATCGCATTGCCGTCGAACATCGGCATCAGCGACGCGCAGATCGAGCGCAAGCGCATCAATGGCATGGTCACGGTGCAGTTCGCGCCCAGCGAGAACACCACGATCACCGCCGACGCGATGTACACCTCGAACAAGCAGAACCAGGACAGCCTGGTGCCTGGCATGTGGTTCTCGCGCCAGTACAGCTACATCCAGTTCGATGGCAGCGACATCGTCGCCACGCCGCTCAAGTTGATCGAGCCCATTGCGGTGGTTGGTGGCCGCGGCAAGGACTTGTTCTATGCGAACTACGATGACAACACCAAGGACGACAGCACCACCATCGGCCTCAACATCAACCACAAGTTGAACGATGCCTGGTCATTGGGCTTCGACGCCGCGACTTCCACCTCGAAGTCGGGTGGTGATGGCCCGGATGGCAACAACAGCATCCGCATGAACGTCGCCGCGGCCGGCTCCGGCTGGCAGGCCGCGTACTGGGGCAGCGGTGTCCCGACGGCAACGATCGGCGTGCTCGACAACGTCGCCAATGCGCACGGCAACGGCAACGGTGTACTCGATGTCCCGGACATCTCCACGCAGACGTTCCGCACGATCAAGTCTTCCCAGGAAACCGACACCGACCAGTTCAACTTGTCGGCGGCGTGGAACAAGGGCGAGGAGATCGGCGTGAAGTTCGGCGTGGGCGCTATGTCCACCGAGATGCACGCGAAGCATTCGGAGACCCAGGATTTCCTCGGCGGCTGGGGCGTTGGCTCCAACCCGACGGGGCAGTCCGACATCCCCGATCCGAGCCTGCTGACCCAGGTAAACGTGCTGAACAACTTCAACGACCTGAGCTTCGTCGGCTATCCGGACAGCAACATGTTCCCGGCGAGCGGCTACTACATGACCACGCTCGGCCAGGAATCCTTCCGCGTCGATCCGTGGAGCTTCGCGCATGCGATGGAAGGCAACCCGCTGTACCCGAACTGGGATGCGGACAATCTGAGCCCGAATTCCTACGACAACAATACGGTCAAGGAAGACGTCTACTCGGCCTATGCGCAGGCGAAGTTCGACGGCGAGATTGGCGGACTGCACACGCAGACGGTCGTTGGCCTGCGCTATGAGCAGACCAAGGTCAAGGCGCATGCCTTGCAGAACGTCGTCGATCACTTCGTATGGACGTCCGACAACGACTTCAACGCGGTCTTCGGCACTGACCTCGTGGCGCTCGACGACGATTCCGACTACCACAACTGGTTGCCGAACATCGACTTCGCGGTCGACCTGAACGACCACATGAAGCTGCGGGCTTCGGTCAGCCAGACGATCGCGCGTCCGGTGTACAACAACCTGTTCCAGACGACGGCGGTGAATTCGCCGGGCACGCTGACGTTACTGGGCGGCATCCCGCGGGCGTCGCGCGGCAACGCTTCACTGGCGCCGCTCGAGTCGACCAACCTCGACCTCTCGTTCGAGTGGTATTACGGCGAGAGCAGCTACGCGTCGATCGGCTTCTTCAAGAAGGCGGTCAACAACTTCGTCGGAACCGGGATCACGCAGGTCAACCTGTTCGATCTGCAGGATCCGACATCAGGTGCAGCCGGCACGTTGACGGGGCAGGCAGCGGCGGCATTGCGGGCGCAAGGCTGGTCGGTGAACGAACAGAACATGTTCACCATGGCAGCCATCCTCAACAATCCGGGTGACTTCCCGGGCGGCGCAAACGACTACCTCGATCCGTCGGAGACGGGTGGTTCGGACCAGGCGCTGGCCATCATCGCCAAGTACGACATCATCCCGGGAGCCAACGACCCGTTGTTCACGTTCGACTTCTCGCAGCCCGTGAACAACCAGACCGCGAACATCGATGGCGAGGAATTCGCGTGGCAGCATTTCTTCGGTGAGACCGGCTTCGGCTTCCTGGTCAATGCCACGGTCGTCAATGGAGACGTGGGCTACAACCTGCGGGCGGCGCCGACGGTGTCGCAGTTCGCGCTGGAAGGTCTGTCCGATTCGGCGAATGCGGTGCTGATGTACGAGAAATACGGCCTCTCGGCGCGTGTGGCGTACAACTGGCGCGATGCGTTCCTGGCGACGACGGCGTGGGGTGGGCAGCAAGGTCTGCCGGGTTTCGTGGACACGCACGAGCAGGTCGACTTCAACATCACCTATAACTTCAACGACAACCTGTCGGTGGGGCTGGACGGCATCAACGTCACGGGTGAAGGCCAGCTCATCTACAGCCGCACGAAGCGGATGCAGTGGTGGAACGGAGAAGGAGACCCGCGCTACATGCTGACCGCGCGCTACAACTTCAACTGATGACGCAGTCGAATCGGATTCCCGCCGCGGCGGCGGGAATCCTCTTTCGAGGATGAACGTTTCAAGCATTTTTGTTTCAAGGATAATGGGGTCCCCGGGCTTGCACCTGGGGCCCCTTTTTTTACAGTGGAAATCCCCGGGCGAACGGCTCCATGGCTATCAGCATCCTGACCAGCGACCAGCACCGTTCGATCACCGTCGACACGCGCGCGCGGCCGGAATACGGCGACATGGTGAACCGCGCCATCGCGCTGAGCGCCGAATTCAACGAGCTGCACCGCGAGTTCCCGTTGCTGCTGCGCAAGACAGAGGCAGCGCCGGGCTTCATCGCGCATGCCATCCTCGGTTTCGAAAAGGACGAGAACCTCTTCGTCGACGGCGACCGCTGGACCGCGGCTCACATCCCGGCGACGCTCGCGCGTGGGCCGTTCTCGCTGGGTTATGTGCGCGGCGATAGTGGCGATGCGCCTGCCGAAGTGAAAGTGATGATCGACGACCAGCATCCACGCTTGCGTGCCGAGGGTCAGCCGGTGTTCCTGCCGCTGGGTGGCGAGACGCCGTATCTGCAGGGCATCAAGCGCATCCTGCAGACCGTGGATGCGGGTCTGCGCGCGGATCACTTGCTGTACCGCGAGTTGGTCGCGATGGACCTGCTCGAGGAGGTCAAGATCGAAATCTCCGTGTTCGCCGAGCTGCGCTATGACTTCAGCGACTGCTACAGCATCGATCAGCAGAAGTTCGCCGCGCTGAGCGCCGAGCAGTTGCTCAGGCTGCACCGGCAGGGCCTGCTCGGGCTGGTGTACTTCCTGATGTCCTCGCTCGGCAACTTCCAGAAACTGGTCAACCTGAAGATCGCCCGGCTCCAGTCGGCCTGACACATGAGCCACCAGGTACGCGTCATCGAGGGGTTGAGATTCGACCGCATCCCGTTCGACGAGCTGTTCGCGGGCAACGAACCGGTGCTGATGCGCGGGCTGACCGCCGACTGGCCGCTCGTGAAAGCCGCGCATCGTTCGCCGGACGCGGTGATGGATCAACTCGCCGCGAGCTACAACAAGAAGCCGGTCATCGTGTACGTGGGTGGCCCCGAGATCGGCGGCCGCTTCAGCTACAACGAGTCGGTCACGGGCTTCAACTACCGCGCCGAACGCCGCGATTTCAGGGAAGTGCTCGATCTCATCCGCGCGGAGCGTGGCAGCGAGAGCCACTCTTACTACTACATGAATTCGCTCGTCGCGAACGAGAGCTTTCCGGAGGTAGCCGCACAGAACTCGCTGGTATTCGATCACCCGGTCTTCGAGCGCTACCCGCGCGTGGGCAAGATCTGGATCGGCACCGAATCGGTCGCCGCCGCCCACTACGACGTGCCACGCAACATCGCCTGCTGCGTGCTCGGGCGCCGGCGGTTCACGCTGTTCCGCCCGGAACAGATCGTGAACCTGTACCCGGGGCCGCTGCATCCGACGCCTGGCGGCCAGGTCGTGACGATGGCGAATCTCAGGCAGCCCGACTTCGATCGCTTTCCGCGCTTGCGCGCGGCGCTCGACGAGGCATGGATCGCGGACATGGAACCGGGCGACGCGTTGTACTACCCGAGCCTCTGGTGGCACGAAGCCGCAGCGCTCGATCGCTTCAACGTCATGATGAACTGGTGGTGGGTCGACTCGCCCACCTACATGGGCGACCCGATGGACGTGCTGATGCACGCGATGCTCGGCCTGCGCGACCGGCCGCTCGTGGATCGCCAGGGTTTTCGTGCGCTGTTCGACTACTACATCTTCGGCGACAACTCGTTGCCGCGCGCCCATCTACCCGAGCAGGCCCAGGGCGCGCTCGCCGACATGAATGAAGAGAACGCGCGCCGCATCCGGGCCGCCGTCCACCACAGCCTCAATCGTTAGGACGCCCCACCCGTGAACCCCGGCAAAACTCGTGTGGTCATCGCCGGCGGCGGCACGGCGGGCTGGCTGACCGCTTTCAGCCTCGCCAAGCGGCTCGGAACCCAGCTCGACATCACGCTGGTCGAATCCGACCTCATCGGCACCGTCGGTGTGGGTGAAGCCACGATCCCGACGATGAAGAGCTTCCACAGCCTCATGGAGATCGACGAGCGCGAGTTCATGGTGGCCACGCAGGCCACGTTCAAACTCGGCATCTGGTTCGACGACTGGGGCGGCATCGGCGACAAGTACATCCACTCGTTCGGCGTCATCGGCCAGGGATCGTGGATGGCGGAGTTCCACGAATACTGGCTCGAGCTTCAGGCCCAGGGACTCGGCGGCAATCTCGAGGATTACTGCCTCGAATGGAAGGCGGCGCAACAAGGCAAGTTCGCGACGCAGGTGGGCAAGATGAATCTGAACTACGCCTACCATCTGAACGCCACCGCGTATGCGCAGTTCCTGCGCGGCAAGAGCGAGGCTCTCGGCGCGCGCCGCGTGGAAGGCAAGATTGCGAAGGTCAACTTGTCCGCCCAAGGCGGCAACGCCGGCAACATCGAGTCGCTGGATCTCGAGAGCGGCGTGAACGTCCCGGGCGAGGTCTTCATCGACTGCACGGGTTTCCGGGCGCTGTTGATCGGCGAAGTGTTGGGCGTTGGCTACGAGGACTGGGGCCATTGGCTCGCCGCGGACAGCGCCTGGGCCGTGCAGACCGAGAGCACGCAGGCACCGCCGCCTTTCACGAGGGCGATGGCGCAACCCATCGGCTGGCAGTGGCGCATTCCACTGCAGCATCGCACCGGTAACGGCATCGTCTATAGCAGCCGCTTCTGCTCCGACGACGAGGCGCGTGCGCAGCTGCTGGGGAACCTCGCAGGGCCGACCATCACCGAACCACGGCAGCTCAAGTTCCGTACCGGGCGGCGGCAGCAACCCTGGCACCGCAACTGCATCGCGCTGGGGTTGGCGGCCGGCTTCCTCGAGCCGCTCGAATCGACGAGCATCCACCTGATCACCACCGCGCTGGTGCGGCTGATGCGGCTCTTCCCGTTCGGCGGCGAATGCGAACAGCAGGCCGAGCGCTTCAATACCGAGAGCCGGTTCGAGTGGGAGGAAGCGCGCGACTTCATCATCCTGCACTACAAGCTGACCCGCAGGGACGACACCGCCTTCTGGAATTTCTATCGCGAGATGGAAGTGCCGCGCAATGTCACGCACCGCATCGAGATCTTCAGGAAGAACGGTTACGTCTGGCCGGACAAGGTCAACCTGTTCCGCGTCGACTCCTGGTTGCAGGTGTTGATGGGGCAGGGCGTATTCCCGGAGCGCCACCATCGCGCGACCCGCATTCCGGGCACCGCGGGCCTCGAGGAAACGCTGGGCCAGATGCGCGCGAAGGTCGCCGCCAATCTGGCGCAGCTACCCGATCACCAGGCTTTCATCGACCGCTATTGCCCCATTCCGCGGACGCCCGTCCCCGTCGCCATCGCCGCGCACGGCAGCTCGCGATGATCGCCCGGTACGGCGAGTAGCACGGTCGCGACCATGCAAGCCGAAAGCCGCAGACTCACCAGCATCGTCGTCGCGGGTGGCGGCTCGGCCGGCTGGATGACCGCGGCGGCTCTCGCAAACGCGCTGCCGCAGGGTTGCCGAATCACGCTGATCGAGTCCGAAGAGATCGGCATCGTCGGCGTCGGTGAAGCGACGATTCCACCGATCAAGCAGTTCAATCGCTCCCTTGGGCTCGACGAATTCGAATTTCTCCGCCGCACCCAGGGCTCGTACAAGCTCGGCATCCAGTTCGTGGATTGGGCGCAGCCCGGCCGGCGTTACTTCCACCCTTTCGGCACCTACGGGCGCGCCTTCGACTTCGGCCACCTTCTCCATTTCTGGAACCAGGCGCGGCAGCAGGGCAAGGTTTCCTCGAGCCTGGACGACTATTGCATGGCCTGGGTGATGGCGGACCAGCAGCGTTTCGCGCCACCGTCGAGCGATCCGCGCAGCGTCCTATCTACCTACGACTACGCCTACCATTTCGACGCGTCGCTGTACGCCGCATTCCTGCGCGAGTACTCGCAGCGGCGTGGTGTAGTGCGAGTGGAAGGCCGCATCGTCGCGACACGGCTCGACGGCGAGACCGGGCACGTCGAGGCGCTCAAGCTCCAGGATGGCCGGGAGGTGTCGGGCGAGTTGTTCATCGACTGCTCGGGGTTCCGCGGGTTGCTCATCGAAGATGCCCTGCACACCGGCTACGAGGACTGGACGCACTGGTTGCCCTGCGATCGCGCCGTCGCCGTGCCTTGCGAGAGCGCCGGAGATCTTCTCCCGTACACCCGATCGACGGCGCGGACCGCCGGCTGGCAATGGCGCATTCCGCTGCAGCACCGCATCGGAAATGGATACGTCTATTCGTCGAACTACCTCGACGATGCCGGCGCGGCGGCGACGCTGCTCGCTCATCTCGATGGCAAGGCGCTGGCCGAGCCGCGCACGCTGCGATTCGTGACCGGGCGCCGTCGACTGACCTGGAATCGCAACGTGGTGGCAATCGGGCTGTCGAGCGGATTCCTCGAGCCGCTGGAATCGACGAGCCTGCATCTCATCCAGTCGAGCATCCAGCGGCTGATCGCCATGCTCCCTGACCGCGATTTCGACCCGTCTGTGCGCGATGAATTCAACCGTATCGCGAACGCCGAGCTAGCGCGCGTCCGCGACTTCCTGATCCTTCACTACCACCTGAATCGCCGGACCGAAGGCGAGCTCTGGCGGCACTGCGCGAACATGTCGATACCCGACTCGCTGAGCGAGAGCATCGAACACTTCCGTCGCCATGGTCGTCTCGTGCAGCGCGAACACGAGTTGTTCGTCAGGGCTTCGTGGCTGGCAGTGCACGTGGGCCAGCTCAATCTGCCCGAAGCCTGCGAGCTGCCCGCGCAAGCGCACGTGGCGGACAGCACGCTGTGGCTGGAGAAGATGCGCGACACGCTGCGCGCGGAAGCCAGCCGGATGCCCGATCACCGGGAATTCATCGTGAACAATTGCCGCGCGGCTGCCTGAGCCGCGAGCGCAAGGGGGTCTCATGCTCGAACAGACTCGCAAGGCGAACGAAGCCAACGCGCCCTTTCGGCAACGCATCGTGGCGACCAAGCGCAAGCTTCGCGCGCAGATCCACGACCTGCCGCAGCGATTCGCGACGATGACGGCTCGCGTCGAGGCACAGATCGCGCGGATCGTGCGCGAGCGCGCACAGGGCGTGACGCCGGTGCCGCAGCTCGAGTTCAGCCAGCTCGATGCCATCACCGACGCGCAGAAGGATCACATTCGCGAGCGAGGGTGTCTCGTCATCCGCAATGTCTTCGACGATGCCCGCGTCGATGCCTGGACCTCGGCGCTCTCCGAATATCTCGAGCGCAATGACTACCTCGAGAAATTGAAGAAAGGCGGTGCCGTCGACGACTACTTCAGCACCCTGTCGAGCGCCAGGCCGCAGATCTATGGCGTGTTCTGGTCGCGTCCCCAGATGGAGGCGCGTACCGATCCTGCGATGGCCAAGGCCCAGACCTTTCTGAACCGGCTCTGGCGTTTTCAATCGCCGCAGGGCGCCGTCTTCGATCCGGACCACAATCTCATCTACGCGGATCGCGTGCGGTTCCGTCAGCCTGGCGATGCTTCGCTGGGGCTGTCCGCCCATGTCGACGCAGGTTCGATCGATCGGTGGATAGACCCGGCATATCACGGCACCGTCTATCGCCACGTATTCGGCGGCGACCTCGAAAAGTACGACCCCTTCGAAGCCTGGGGCCGCACCGAGATCCAGGAAATTCCGTCGCCGGCCGTGTGCCGCATGTTCCGCACTTTCCAGGGCTGGACGGCGCTGACCCGTCAGGGCCCCAATGACGGCACACTCCAGCTGCTGCCGATCGCCAATGCGATGCCGTGGATGCTGCTGCGCGCGCTACAGGATGACGTGCCTGAGGACGAGCTCTGTGGCGCGGCGGCCTGCCGCGCGATGATGATCGTGAAGGAATATCACGGGCTGTTGCTGGAAGGTTATGGCTCGATCCCGCTCATGCAGCCTGGAGACGCGATCTTCTGGCATCCCGATGTGCTCCACGGTGTCGAGGATGCGCACCGTGGCAACGGGTATTCGAGCGTCATGTACATCGCTCCGGCGCCCGAGTGCGCGAAGAATCGCCGGTACGCGGAACTCCAGCGGGCGGCGTTCGAAGCCGGCTCGTCGGCGCCGGATTTCGCGCCTGACGACTTCGAGATCGATTTCACGGGTCGCTTCACGCGCGCCGACTTGAGCCCGCTCGGCCTTCGAGTGATGGGGTACTGAGCCCGTGCCCGGGGAGAAGCTGGGGATCGGGGTTCTCGGCTGTGGCCCCATCTCGCAATTCGCGCACTTCGAGTCGGTGCAGAAGTCGCGCAACGGTTTTCTTCAGGCGGTCTGCGACCAGGACGAAGGGCTCGCCGATCATTTTGGCCGGTTCTACGACGCGAAGAACATCTACCTCGACTACGACCAGATGCTGGCCGATGAACACGTGCAAGCGGTCATCATCGGTGTCGCCGACGACTTTCACGTATCCGCGGCATTGCAAGCACTGGCCGCGGGGAAGCACGTACTCTGCGAGAAGCCCATCGGCGTGGCAGTGGAGGAAGTGCTCGAGCTCGAAGCCGCGGTGGGAGCCAGCGGGAAAATCCTGCAGATCGGCCACATGCTCCGCTTCGACCCGGGCATCCAATCGGCCAGGCGCTTCATCGACGACCAGATGGGAGAGATGCTTGCGCTGAAGGCCTGGTATTGCGACAGCACGCATCGCTATGCGATGACGGACGCGGTCCAGCCGCTGCCGCGCAAGGGCAGCAACGTGCTGCGCCCCGGCCGTGACCCGAAGACGAACAAACAACGCTATTACATGCTGGCTCACGGCAGCCACCTCGTGGACCTCGCCCGCCATCTCGGCGGGCCGATCCGCGCCGTGCACGCGCGGCTGAACCAGCGCTTCGGCGCGCACTGCTGGTTCGTCGACGTCGATTTCACGAGCGGCGCACTCGGCCATCTCGATCTCACCATCGCCGTGCGCATGGACTGGCACGAAGGGTTCCAGATCTACGGGGAGCGGGGCAGCGTCTCGGCGAAAATCCACAATCCCTGGTTCTACAAGTCGAGCGACGTCGAGATCTTCCACGAAGACAGCGCCACGACGACCCGTGTGCTCGGAGCCGACGCGCATTTCTACCGCCGGCAGATCGAGGGTTTCGCGGACAGCATCCTTGCGGGCGCGCCGATGGGCGGCGCCGACATCGCGGACGGTGTCGCTTCCATTCGCACGATGGTCGCCATCGCCCGATCCGTCGCGTCCGGCAAAAGCGTGGAGGTCGCAAGCGCGACGGGTGCGCTGTGATGGAGCTGGGCGTCTTCTCCCGCACCTATCAGCTCGCGGGCACCGCGCAGGTTTTCGCCCAGGCCGTGCAGGATGGCTTCCGGGCGATCCAGTTCAATTTTTCGACCGCGGGCCTGGCTTCCATGCCGGAGAGTTGTCCAGGGTCGATCATCGACGCAGTGCTCGACACCGCGAAACGGCACGGACTATCTATTTGCGCGATGTCCGGAACGTACAACATGGCGCACCCCGATGCCGTCAGGCGACAGGCGGACCGCGCCGGCTTCGCGAACGTGGTGCGAGCCGCGCAAATCATGAAAGTGCCCCTGGTAACGCTCTGCACCGGGACGCGTGATGCCGCGAACATGTGGGCGGGTCATGCCGACAACGCGTCCGCCGGAGCCTGGGCCGCGATGCGTCGGGAGCTCGATTTCGCGCTCGAGCTCGCCGAGTGTCACGGACTCACGCTCGGGGTCGAGCCGGAGCCTGCCAACATCGTCGCCGATGCCGTGGTCGCGCGCCGGCTGCTGGACGAAGTGGCGTCGCCTCGCCTCAAGATAGTCCTGGACTCCGCCAACCTGCTGCCGCCGGAAAAGCAGTCCCGGCAGCGCGAGGTCGTCGCGGAGGCGGCAGTCCTGCTCGGTGCAGACCTCGCGCTGGTCCACACGAAAGACGTCGGGCCGGCCGGCGAGCCCGTCGCCGCGGGAAAAGGCGTGGTGGATTTCAGCGTCTTCCTGGAGGCCGTCCTGTCGACGGGATATCGCGGCCCGCTGGTGAGCCACAATTTTCCGGCCAGCGACGCGCCACATGTCGTCAGCTTCCTGACGCGCGTGCTCGATGATCTCGATTCATGACGCAGTCGAGCTTCACGACGGCTGACGGTTGTCGCCTCCACTACGTGGACGAAGGCGCCGGCCTGCCGGTGCTGTGGCAGCATGGCCTGGGCGCCACGCAATCGCAGGCAGCCGAGGTATTCCCGGCATCTTCGGGGTTTCGGCGCATCACGCTGGAATGCCGGGGCCACGCGGGGTCGGAAATAGGCGCGCCCGATGCACTGTCGATCGGGCAGTTCGCGGACGACGCACTCGCGCTCATGGACCACCTGCAAGTGGAACGCGCGGCGGTGGGTGGCATTTCATTGGGCGCCGCGATCGCGCTGCATCTGGCCGTGCATCATCCGCAGCGCGTCGGCGCATTGATCATCGCGAGGCCCGCATGGCTCGGCGAATCAACGCCCGAGCGCATGCGGATCTACCGGGATGTCGCCGAACTACTGGCGCGATACGGCAGCGAGGACGGTCTTCGGCGCCTCGAGGCGAGCGAGCGATACCGGCAGGTGTCGAGCCAGTCGCCGGACAATGCGGCCTCGATGCGCGGCCTTTTCCACCGCGCCCGACCGGAGTCCACGGTCGCGCTCCTCAGCCGGATTCCGATGCAAGGTTCCGGAGTGAGCCCTGAACAGATGACCCGCCTTTCGCTGCCGACGCTGGTCATCGCGAACGAACGTGACTACGTGCATACGATCGCGATGGCCACCGAAGTCGCCGGGCTGATCCCGGGAGCGGAGCTCCGGATCCTCCCCGCGAAGGATGTGGACCGGGCAAGCTACCTCGACGGCTTCCGGGCGGCGCTCGAGGAATTCCTCTCCGACCTCACAGAGGGCCGGTTCAGCGCCTAGCTGCCGGCGGCTATACATATATATGGTGCGACGCGGTGGCTGGCGGGGTTTCCCCGGCAGTTGCCCGCGGGCGGCGCACGCTTCGGCGTGCGCATGACCTCTGTCACTTCCAAATGAATCAGGCGCTTACTACACTGCGCGCCCTTGCAGTGGAGCACCCGGCGGCCATTGCATCGGAAACCCGGCTCGCGGACGTCTCCCCTCTGTCCCCGCGGCAAAATTTCAGTCAATACACACATTTAGATTGTGCGGCGTGCAACCCAAGGGGCGGTTCAAACGTCGTATGTCGACTCCTCAAAGGAAGCTGTCGTGACCCCGAGAACCAACAACATGCGAAACGCCTGCCTCGTCACCTTGCTGAGCCTCGCTGCCGTACTGGTCGGCTGCAAGAAGGGCCCGGGGGACGCCAAGGACGCCGCGAAGGACGCGGGGCCACCGCTGCTCATCACGCAGGAAGACGTCATCACCCTGCGCAACAACGCCTTGAACTCGGGCCCGTCGATCACGGGTTCCATCGAGCCGGAGCGTCGTGCCGACCTGCGCGCCGAAGTGCCGGCCGTGGTCATCGCCGTGCTCAAGGAGAACGGCGACCCGGTGAAGCGCGGCGACCTGCTGGTGCGCCTCGATCAGACCTCCATCCGCGACAGCCTGTCCTCCGCGCAGTCGTCCATGACGGCCGCGTCGCAGGCGTACGAGCAGGCCGAGCGCCAGTTCCAGCGCATGAAAACGTTGCGTGACACGGGCGTCGTGTCCGCGCAGCAGCTCGAGGACGTCGAAATCCGCCGCAACACCGCGATGAGCGATCGCGAAGCCGCGCGTTCGCGTGCCGTCACGGCGCGCCAGCAGCTGCAACGCACGGAAGTGCGCGCGCCCTTCGATGGCATCGTCAGCGACCGCAAGGTCTCGGCGGGCGACACCACGCAGGTGGGCAAGGAGCTGCTGAAGGTCATCGACCCGGGCAGCCTGCGCTTCGAAGGCCTGGTCTCGGCCGATGCCATCGGCGAGCTCAAAGTGGGACAGGCAGTGTGGTTCCGCATCCATGGGTTCGGCGAGCGCGATTTCACCGGCACGGTCACGCGCGTGAACCCGGCGGCGAACATCACGACGCGCCAGGTGGAAGTCCTGGTGAGCTTCGACGACGCCAAACAGCAACCGAACGTGGCAGGGTTGTATGCGGAAGGCCGCGTGGAAACGCGCAGCACCAACACGCTCGCGCTCGGTACCGCCACGGTGGTCCGCGAAGGGGACAGCTCTTACGCGTGGGTCGTGAAGGAAGGCAAGTTGCACAAGGCTCCGCTCAAGTTAGGCGATCGCGATCCGCGCAGCGGCGCCTACGCCATCGTGTCGGGTCTCAACGAGGGCGACCAGGTGCTGCGCTTCCCGAACGTGAGCCTCAAGGAAAACCAGGCGGTGACCTTCGACGCCGGCAGCAAGGCTGCCGTGGTCGCCGAGAAGTAAGCGAGACCAGGTCACCAGAATTTCAGGGAGCGGGCCATGTTCCTTTCCAATTTCAGTATCAAGCAGCCGGTTACCACGGTCGCCATCGTCATCGTGCTCATGTGTCTGGGTTTGCTGGCGCTCAAGAACCTGCGCGTCAACCAGATTCCTGACGTCGAGAACCCGGTGATCTCGGTGAGCTTCCCGTATCCGGGCGCATCACCCGAGACGGTCGAGCGCGAGATCATCAATCGCGTCGAGAAGCCCCTGCAGAGCATTCCGCAGGTCTATGAGATGTGGTCGAACGCGTCGGAGAGCAACGCGCAGTTCACCATCATCTTCGACTTCAAAAAGGACATGTCTGCCGCCGCGGACGAAATCCGCAATGCCATCGCGTCGGTGCGCTACAAGCTGCCCATAGAGATGCGCGAGCCGGTGCTGTGGCGGCGCGATCCATCGGCGGACCCCATCGTCAATCTCGGTCTGTCCGCAACCAAGCAGACGCATGCAGAAATCTCGCGTCTCGCCGAAGACGTGCTCGCAGACGAGCTGCGCAGTGTCGATGGCGTCTCGCAGGTAGACGTCGACGGCGCCTTGCATCGCGAGCTGTCCGTGCTGCTGCATGCGCAGAAGCTGCGCGAATACAACGTGTCGGCGGGTGAGGTCGTGAACGCCTTGCGCGCGCAGAACACCAATGCGCCCGTCGGCCGCGTGAAGGGCGAGCTCGACGAGCAGAACATCCGGCTCGTCGGCCGCATCGAGCGCCCGGCCGACTTCAACGACATCGTGGTCAAGCGGCTCGGCGACCAAGTGGTGCGCCTGGGCCAGGTGGCGACGGTGGAAGACGGCTTTGCCGAGCCGAGCAGCTACAGCCTGCGCAGTGGCAAGCCCAATGTTGGCCTGTCGGTGATCCGCTCGCGCGAGGCCAGCACGGTCACCGTTGCGGACCACGTGCGCAAGAAAGTCGAGGAAATCAACAAGACCCTGCCCGAGGGCACCAAGCTCGAAGTCACGCGCGATGGCGGTGAAGAGGCGGAGGACAACCTCGACAACGTGATTCACGCGCTGATCTTCGGCGCGGGCCTCACCATCTTCGTGGTGTACGCCTTCCTGAATTCCTGGCGCTCGACCATGATCACGGCGCTATCACTGCCCACGTCCGCCGTTGCCGCATTCATCGCGGTGTGGCTGTGCGGGTTCACGCTGAACTTCATGACACTGCTCGGCCTGTCACTGGCCATCGGTGTGCTCATCGACGATGCCATCGTGGTGCGAGAGAACATAGTGCGCCACATGGAACGCGGCGAAGACCGCGTCACCGCTGCGCGCAACGGCACGGCCGAGATCGGTCTGGCCGTGACCGCCACCACGTTCTCCATCGTCGCGGTGTTCGTGCCCGTGGCGTTCATGGGTGGCGGCGCCGGCGAATGGTTCCGGCCCTTCGCGGTGACCGTGGTGTCCTCGGTGCTGGTTTCGCTGTTCATCTCCTTCACGCTCGACCCGATGCTCTCGGCCTACTGGGGCGATCCGCCGGGGCAGCTGCACGCCGAGAAGAAAGGCCTCTCCAGGCTGCTCGGCCGGTTCAACACCTGGTTCGACCACCAGGCCGACCGTTACGGCGGCGTGATCGAATGGGCCCTGCATCATCGGAAGTGGATGGCGTGGGGTTCAGTGTTCATGCTGGCCATCGCGCTCATCTTCCAGGGCATGTTCGGCGGCAGCGAATTCCTCCCAAAGTCGGATTACGGCACGCTGGCCGTGGAAGTGCGCACGCCTTCGAGCACCAGCCTCGAATACGCCCGCGGCAAGGTGGAGCGAGCTGCCGAGATCGCGCGCAGCATCCCCGAGGTGAAGAACACCGACTCGCGCGTCAATTCGACGGGCGGACGCGTGTGGGTGGATGTGGGCAAGAAGACCGAGCGTGACCGTGGACTCAGCGCGCTGGCCGCGGAGTTGCGTGACAAGCTGAAGTCGCTGGTGGGCGCCGAGTACGTGGTGCTCGACGACCTCAACAATGGCGCACGCAAGCCGGTGCAGATCCAGTTCTACGGCACGGATTCGCGCAAGCTCATGGACCTCACCAACCAGTTCATGGAGAAGGTGCGCGAAATCCCCGGCGCGGTCGACGTGGGACTCTCGGAGCAGGATCCCAAGGACGAGTTGCGCATCGAACTCGATCGGGGCCTCGCCAATCAGCTGGGCATCTCGGTGAACGACGCGGCCCAGACGCTGCGCGTGGCGTTCGCCGGCGTGGAGGTCGGCGACTGGGTGGATCCCACCGGCGAGTCGCGTGACGTGGCCGTCCGCCTGTCACCCGAGGATCGCGTCAACGCGACCAACATAGAGCATCTGCCCATCTCCGTGGCGGGCAGCAACATGATGGTGCCTTTGGAGCAGATCGCGACCATCTACATGGACAAGGGTCCGGCGCGCATCCAGCACTACAACGGCAAGCGCACGGTGACCGTGTCGGCCAACGTGCAGGGCGTGGACGCGGGGACCGTCAGCAAGAAGGCTAAGGAAATTGCGGATGCACTGGAATTCCCACAGGGCTTCGGCGTCGGTCTGGGTGGCTCTTCGCGTGACCAGAACGAGCTCTTCGGCGAGATGATAGCCGCGCTGTTCATGGGTATCGGTGTCATGTACCTGGTGCTGGTTATGCAGTTCGGCTCATTTACCGCGCCCATCGCGATCATGCTGTCATTGCCGCTGTCGCTGATCGGCGTGGTGCTGGCGCTCACGATCTCCGGCGGCACGCTGAACCTCATGAGCCTCATCGGCGTCATCATGCTCATGGGGCTCGTGGCGAAGAACGCCATCCTGCTGCTCGACTGCGCGCGCGAGGAAGAACGGCGCGGCATCGATCGCGAGGACGCCCTGATGCACGCGGGCCGTGTGCGCCTGCGCCCCATCCTCATGACGACGTTCGCGCTGGTGGCCGGCATGATGCCGGTGGCGATTGGGGTCGGGGAGGGAGGCGAGTTCTACTCACCCATGGCCGTCGCCATCATCGGCGGCGTGATCGTCTCGACGTTGCTCACGTTGCTGGTGGTGCCGAGCTTCTACGACAGCATCGAGATCAACACCGAGCGCGCCAAGCTCAAGTTCAAGGCGCGTGGCGTGCTGTACACCCCGTTCGGTGCGTTCTGGCTGACGCTCGTGGAGTTCGTGCTGACCCTCACGTTCCTGCGGTTCTTCTACCGCTGTACCTTGTGGTGCTTCGACATGTTCTCGCCGCAGGAACACCCGGTGGAGAAGGCCGCGCGACTGCGCGGCTTCGAGATTCCGGATGGCTTCAAGCCGCGGCCGCAGCCCTGGCAGCGCAAGCGCGGCACGGCGCCGAAGGTGTATCGCAACGAGAACGTGGTGGCGGCGCCACCGAAGTACGATCCGCCGGAGCTCGCGCCGGTTCGGTCATGAACCCGCGTTGATCGAGTCCTGATAAAACGCCCGGCACCCAAGGATGCCGGGCGTTTTGCTTTGGCGTGCTGGCGAGGTCGCCGCATTGCCGCCCCGCGCAGGGTCACCGCGATCGGAGAATGTGCGGTTCATTGCGGCGAAGTCAGGGAGATCACGATATCTCCCCGCACTATGCCATCGATGCGCGTCACCTGGGACTGCGGCCCCAGGGCTTCCGCGAGGTCGAACTTGGACCCGATGGGCGGAATGGCGTGCAGGAACGACCAGCCAAGATCCGGAAGATCGATGACAGGTTGTTGGCCGGGCTGCGGACGATGCAAACCGAAGAACGGAATGCCGCTCCCGTTCTCGAACCAGACGGATGCGTCCTTCGTGCGCATCTCGAGCCAGTGCCAGTCCGTGAAGAAGCCCGGGAACTCGGGATAGGTGAACGACTCGCCGGGTACCGGATCGTTGTATGCCACCTCGTGCAATCCGAAGGTCGGCCCGGCAATGCGGTTCTTCCACACGCGGTAGGGCCCGGCGCCGACCCAGCGCTTGGCCTGCACGTCCTTCGCGCCCTCGAAGCGGATGCCGTAGATGTCCGCCGTGGTGTTGCCCTCGAGCTCGTAGCTCATCAAGAGCTTGTCGGCCGCGATGCGCCAGGAGACGGACCTCAGCGTGCCGCCCGCGTACCAGGCGCGCGCCAGCACACTCACATCGTCGCGAGGCGCGAGCTCGAGCTTGCGCAACTTGCCGGGCACGGATAGGGCGCGGAAACCGCGCTGGTCGCGAATCCACGCGAAGGCTTTGGGACCGGCGAGGGCGATTTCCCGATCGCCCTGGCGAAGTGATGCGAGGGAGCCGTCGGCGTTGAATTGCAGCGCGAAGTCGCCGGCCGTGACGCGCCGCCCGTCCTTCTTCCGAGCGAGGCGGCCGGGCGCCGAAGCGTGCGTGGGTACCGTGACCGGCACTGTCCACGTCCAGATTTCTTCGCCCCGAGGGTCGAAGGCGGCGAGCTCGAGGACGCTGCCCGCGCCCGGCGCGCCGGACACGGGCAGCGACCACACGCGTTCCTGGCGCGGCGCGAGATCCGGCCCCGGAGCGGCGCCTTCCTCCAGCACTCGCGAAGCCTCGTGCGAGCCCGCGGCGGGTAGCGCGCGCAGCGTCCACGCGAACCGCACGTTCGAAAGCGAGGTGAAGTCGTAATCGTTGCGCAGCTTCATGCGCAACGCCCCATCGCGGTATGCGAGGTCGCTCACCTGCACGGGCGACCAGATCTGCTTCACCGTGTAGAAGCTGCCTTCGGGCTCGTGATGGGGGCCGACGAGGCCATCGGGCGCCGAATTGCCCACGCAATCGAGGTGGCCGTCCTGGTCGGTGCGCTGCGGGCATTCATCCGCGAAGGCCCAGAAAAATCCGCCGGCAACCGTCGGGCTCGAGCCCATGACCTGCCAGTAATCCTCGAAACCCGCGCCGATGCCGCCGTCGTACAGCCCGTGCAGGAACTCGGTGGGCATGAAGATCTGCGGTCCCGCCGAGAGTTTCACGGTGCTCGCGTACTTCTCGTAGTGATCCGTGTTGATGTCATCGTGAATAGCCCAGGGATGCAGCACTTTCCGCCCCTGCGGGTCCCACCGCGCGAACTCGGCGTCGTTGTCCGTATTCCAGCCGCCTTCGTTGCCGTTGTCCCAGAACAGGATGCTGGGGTGGTTGACGTCGCGACGGATCATTTGGCCGATGAGGCGCGCGCCCGTCGGCGTGTCGTATGAACCCTGCCAGCCCGCGAGCTCGTCGAGCACGTACAGGCCGAGCTCATCGGCGGCTTCGAGGAAGGACGGGTCGGGTGGATAGTGCGACATGCGCACGGCGTTCATGTTCGCGGCCTTGATGAGCCGCGCATCGGCGTAGTTGTCCTCGCGCGAGAGCGTGCGGCCCGTGGCGGGCCGGAACGAATGGCGGTTGACGCCCTTGAGCACGACCTTGTGGCCATTGAGATAGACGCCGTCGTTGGCGCGCACTTCCACGGTGCGGAAGCCGAAGCGTTGCGTGAGCTCGTGCAGCGACTTGTCGCCCTGGAGCAGCTCGAACTTCACCGAGTAGAGGCGGGGCGTCTCGGCGGTCCAGAGCGCGGGTGCCGTGAATCTACCCGAGATCTGCATTTGAGCCTTGCGACTGGCAGGCTCGCGCAGCGGCGGGCCGAAGGCTTTTCCGCTTGCATCGATGACCTGCGCCACGAGAACGGTGTTGCGCGGCACGGGGCCGTCGAAATGCACTGTCGCGCTGAATGCGCCATCGGCGCGCGCGTCGATGGCCGTCCACGCGATGTGATGCGCGGGCCGCGCTTCCAACCACACGGGCCGATAGATGCCGCCGAAGGTCCAGTAGTCACCGCGACGCTCCGCGCGATTCACGCTCGTATTCGACGATTCCTTCGCGACGGTTACCTCGACCTGGTTCGTGCCCGGTTTCAGCAACCGCGTGATGTCGTAACTGAACCGGTAAAAGCCGCCCTGGTGGGTCGCGCCGGCGGGTTTGCCATTGATTAAAACCGCGGTGTCGGTCATGGCCGCTTCGAACACGATGAAGACGTCGCGGTCTTTCCAATCGGCAGGAGCCTCGAAGGTGCGCCGGTACGTCCCGGTCTCCTTCGGGATGATCGGATCATCGTCGGGTTTTCCGCGGCCCTGCGTGCCGTAGTAGTAGGCACCGAAGCCCTGCTGCTCCCACTGCGAGGGCACGGCTATCTTCCGCCACTCGCCACTGCCACGGCCGGCGTCGAGCTTGAAATCCCAGTAGACGGGCGATTCGCCCGTTTCACCCATGCCCGAGAGCGGCAGCACTTCGGTGGGCGCGGCCCTCGACCACGTGGGCGCGAGACAGCACACAAAGGCGGCGAACAGCGCGCCGATTCGTTTCACGCTCACGTGAGCGAACGCGTGTACGCCAGGCAAACGATGCCCGCCAACCCCCATTGCGCGCTGGAGTTGGTGGAGATGCCCGGCCCTTCGTCGACCGGGTTCAGCACCGCGGGCGCCTCGATGCGGTTTGCGACGAATGCCTGGCGCATGCCGTAGCCCGCACGGCCATCGGTGAACTCCCTCCAGGCGCGGGCCGCGAGCTTTGCGTCCTTCTTGCGATACGCCGCGAAAGCCGTGAGGCGCGCGTGACCCTGCTGCAGGTTCGTACCCTTGAGCTCCTGTCCCAACGCCGCCTTCTGGTCTTCCGCGGGCGCGTTGTACAGCTCGCAGTACTGCAACCAGGCCCGCTCGAACTCGGGTACCTCGAAGGACTCGATGAGCTCGGCGCAGATCTCCGGCAGACCGAAGGCCGCCGAGAGGTGCGACACGCTGACGCGATCGTCCTTGGCCTTGTCGAACGCGCCGGTGACGAGATTGAAGCGCTCGCTGCCCGTGAAGAACCCGCGCGGCTGCGCGCCGATGGTCTTCATGCTGGCGAGCAGCCGGTCGCGGAATTTCGGATCGCGCGTGCGCTCCCACTCGGTGAACCAGGCGCTGGCCAGCGCGCCCCAATCCGTACCGAAGCCCACGTAGGCGTAGTCGCCCTCCGGATCTTCGAGATGCCGGTCGGCGGCGTTGGCAAGCTTGCGACCGGGCGGCACGGTGCGCAGCGTGCGCGCGGCCTCGTTCTGCTCGCGAAGCAGATCGCCGACGCGCTCGTCGGCCGTGAGGTAGTAATAGAAGCGGCGGTTCAGCGCCGTGCTGATGCGCAGTTGTTTGGCGCTGCAGCCCCAATGCTGAACGTTGTGGCGCGAACCGAGCGGCGCGAACTTGCCAAGGTGGTGCACGTCCACTTCGCCCGTGTGGCGGGTCATGGCCTCGGCGAAGCGGAACGCGTCGGCGCGGCCGGTGCGCAGAAAGTACATCCACAGCCACACGTCGGTGGCCAGCTCGGAGTTGTCCCACGCGAAGCCGCCGACGTCGTAGCGCCAGGTGTGGCGGTCGAAGTCGTACGTGTGCATGACGTCGCCGTAATTCCAGTACCCGTACCAGCCGCGCTGATCCTGCTGGCCCCGGTAGAAATCGAACATCCAGTCGAGCTGCTTCTCGAGACCGGCATGCGCGTCGGAAGTTTGCGAGGGCAGTGACAACGCGTGGCCGAACACGCCGCTTTCGACGATGGTCTGCGGGGTCGCGGCCATGACGGCCGGCTCACGCAGCGCCTGCGCGAGCTGCGTGAATCGTTCGCGCGAAGGCGTGGCCGGCAGGATCCACAACATCATCTCGCTGGTGCGCGCCACACCCACGGGCGTGCCGAAGCCCGGCTCGTAATCCTCGTACGTGATCTCGAGGCCGCCCTGGTACTGCTTCTCGTACGTGTCCTGTCCGAGACCATCGTGATAGAAACGCAGGTCCATGGGCTGCGCTTCCGGTGCCCAGACCCACAGCGTGACGGTCGCGGCGTTTTCATTCGCGCCACGGATGTCGAGCTGCGCGGGGTGGCTCTGCCAGAAATTGCGGATGCCGAAGGCGACGCCGCCCGCGGGCCCGCCCAGGTAGCCAAGTCCGCCGGCGCGTTTGCCGAGGCCGCAATCGAGCCACGCATGTCCGCTGGCCGTGCGTTTGCGGATGGTGAAGCCGTCGGCGTTTGGCTGGAACAGCGTCCAGTCGCCGAAGGCCGGTACGTATTGAAGCAGGTTTTTCACCACCGGCGCGATCTCGGGCACGGCGGTGCCGGCCACCTGCGCGTCGCGCACGGCCTGGCCAGGGTCGCGCCGCAGGCCGGTGAGCCCACGCACCGCTTCACCTAACAACCCTGCGCCGTCGCCCGCGAACCGAACATGGCGGTCGTACAGCTCGGCCTTCTGCGGCGCCGTGAAACGCAGGCCGAGGCCGCGTATGAAGTCCTGGTTCTCGTCGCCGTCGAACACGATGGTGTGCATGACGCGCAGCGAATCGCTGCCGAGATAGAAATAGAACCGCAACGTGAATGGCAGCCACGCGCGGCCGTCGCGCGCGTGATTGCCTTCCACCTTGATGACCGCGCGCACCGGTCCCCTTTGCTCGACGGTGACCTTGAGGATGCGGCTCTCGAACAGCTCTTGCGAAAACGCACCGGAGTCGCTGCCTCCCGCGGCGTTCTGGCGCAGCAACACCAGTTTGCCGTCACGCACGAGTTCGTGGCCCTCACGAGTGATGGACTCGATGACATTCGTGCCCGAGCGCGCGAACCGGCAGCTGAACACACCCGTGTCGACATCGACGTGGCCGTCGCTCTCCAGCACGCTCAGTGCCGCGACCTCCTTGGGAGATCCGCGCGGCGCAACCACTTCGAACGGGCCGTCGCCCACCAGAGCTGTCGGTGGCAGTGCGTGTGCGCTGAACTTCAGTGAGCCATCGGGCCAGTAGGCGAGGGGCCAACTGTGCAGCGAATGAAGCTTCTGATCCGGCCCGCGCAGTACGAAGTAGTTGGCGGCGCCTTTGTGCTTGCCGCGTGGCCACGGTGTGCCCCATGTGACTCCCTGGGCGACAGGGGAGGCGGTGCCATCCAGCCACCGGACCCAGGCACCGGTTCCCGGGTTCGCGTCGACCGACCGCGAATTCGTGGAGTCGTTGGTAAAGGCGACGGCCACGGGGGCTGCGGCGCTGGCGGAGATGAAAGTCCGCCGCGTGATCTGCTTGCTCATCGTTATCCCCTCGATGTCGCGCGTCTTGTGTGATCGAGAATGCCCGATGTTGATCGGATTTGCCAAATATCAGACGCTGTTTCCCACCAGGTCCGTTATCCGGCTGGCACGGACGAGGTGCGGATATGTCAACCGTGACTGCCCGACGTTTAACACTTGGACGCGACCTGGGAGCCGCGTCACGTCTACCCGCAATGGATTCTGTAACCCTGCGCGTCGGGACACCGTCGAGACTCTCTTTGGAAATGGACCCACGTCAGTCCACATTGGCCTCCGCTTCGATCGAAACGGGCCAGACCACCATCCGTGCGTCTGTGCTCAACGAACAGGTCATCGAAGTCGCGCCAGGCTGGGTAGCCGCCCTGGAGGGCGCGTTGCCGCACGCCCGTTATCGGGCCATCGCGCTGTACGACGCGCGCGGCGAAGTCCTGCACTGTACTTCCACGGATTTCGGCATCGAATTCCGCCAGGCATTGAACGATGCGCTGGACGCTTTCGTGCTGGGCGCTGCCCGCGAGTCGCGCTTCCTGCGCGGCGATGGCACGCGCACGGCGGTCATGCTGGCGCTGCGTGACCTGCACGCGGCGCTGCAGGGGGTCTGCCTGCTGGTGGTCGAAGACACGCCGGCCGAAGAGGAAGATCCCGCCGCACGCTTTCTCACGCCCGCCGTGCAGACCATTCTCGCGGACGTCGCCTCCGAGATCGCCCAGACGCTCCATGCGATCCCCGCCCAGAAGCCGCAGAAGCCCAAGCCCGCGGTGCCGCTGCCGCTCGAGGCCGTGTATGCGCAGATCCGCGAACAGCAGGTGGTCCTGCGCGTGCAACAGCTCATCCGCCTGCGCAAGGCGGAAGGCATCCGCCGCTTCGAAGTGCTGTTGCGGCACATGGTCGACGGCGAGGAACAGTCACCCGAGCGCGTGATGCAGACGGCCGCGAATCATGGCCTGGCGTCGATGATCGATCGTCGCGTGATCGCCGAGCTCATCGGCTGGCTGCACCGGAATACCGTCGTTTGGAAGAAAGATCCGCCGGCTTTCTCGGTCAACCTTTCGGATTCCGCGGTCACCGAGCCGCACTTCATCAGCTTCGTGGAGAGCTGCCTGCAGAAGGCCGGCCTGCCGCCGGGCCTCATCGGCGTGGAGTTCTCGGAGCGCGTCTGTCTGTCGCATCCCAACGAGGTGATGCCGGCACTGGACGTGTTCGCGCGCATCGGCGTCCCCGTTGCAATCGACGACTTCAACGTCGTGGGCGCCGGCATGCCCATCCTCGATCACTCCGCCGTGCGGTTGCTCAAGCTCGACGCGGAGCTCACGACCAACGCGCTACAGCACCGCCTCACGCAGGCGCGCGTCGTCGGGCTGGTACAGGCTGCCAAAGTCATGGGCCTGCAGACGGTGGCAAAGCGCGTGCAGTCCGGGGATCACAGCAACTGGTTGACGGCGCTGGGCGTTGATTTCGTGCAGAGCTTCGACACTGCGCCGCCGGTGGCGCTGGATTCGTTGCTTCCGGGGTGAGGAGTGCGACGCGCGGTAACGCCCGTCGCGCGTGCATGAACGAGCTCGCTTTTCGCCGGGGTCATTCGGGGTGCGGCATCGCGAGAACCACCCCGCCGACAATCAGGATGCGGAAGACATCTTGACTGTGGTTGGGTGACCGGAGCCTAGGCTCCCATTGGGCCGGGGATCGGCTTCGTGCCTTCGACTTGGGTGCCCCGGCTCGCTCGTCTCTGACCAAGCGCCACGAGTGCAGGGAGCCGACAGCACGCTCTGCGTAGGATGGGAGCCGCGGCCGTAGGTGTGTCGCGTGGCCGGGCCTCTCTAACTACCTTGCCGGGCGGCTCTTTTCCAAGCCCATGGGGCAGGCACCGCTTTGGCAACGAGCACGCCTTGATGCGGGTCTTGGCGCAAGCGGCCCACGCGCATGATCGAGAGCGCGGGCCGGGGCACCCAAGTCGCAAGGCACGAAGCCGCTCTCCGAACCAATTGGAGCCTAGGGAAGTTAGCCGCGAGCCACTGGTCAGGTGTTTTCCGCGCACCGCATGGCGGCGGCCTGAATCTCGCGCTGCCACCCACCCGAATGGCCCCGGCGAAAAGCGATCTCGATCATGCGCGTGGGACGCTTGCGCCTCTTATCCATCCACGCGCACTCACCGCGCGGTGTATGCATCCATCATCAACCCGGTTCCGCCACGTGACACATGCGCGACTACGGCGGTGCGCCGATGAAGCTTAGTGACGGCGCCGAGGTTGATCGCGAAGGCGAGCTCCACCTGCTGGCCTTTGCGCAAACCGAGGTTGGTGGTTTCGACGAACACCCCGGTGGCTGAGAGGTTGATGGCACGGCAGAGTTTCTTGCGACCGGTCGGCGTGGTGATGTACACGGTCGTACGCGCGCGATGCCGCGTGTGCAACCTGCGCTCCACCGACTGAACCCCTGCTGTAGTTGTTTTGCTCATCAAGCTCTCCTCTCAAGGATTATTGCCTTGCGAGATTGGCGATTGAACCGAACTCAACTTAATGGGTTGCGCCAAAAATCCCACTTTCTCCGATTTACGACAAGTCCGCGGCGGCGTCTGCCACCCGAATGCGAATAAATACCGGGCAGTGATCTGACAACTTTCGCCGCAGGGCGTCCTTGGGCCGGAAAAGCTCGCGCCCGAACGAATCCTTCACCAATCCCCGCGCCATTTGCCGCCCGAGGATGATGTAGTCGATGTAGCCGCTGAAAGTCTGCCCAGGGCTGCAGTTCTGGAATGCCTGGCCTTCGGCGGTATTGACCAAATCCGCATCCTGCGGGTCTGAATCGTCGATATCGGCCCAAAGCGAAAGCCCCGCCGGTTCGCGCCGCAAATCCCGGTTGAAGTCGCCCAGCACTGCGAAAGGGACGCGCGCCGCGGCTTGCGCGTCGATCCAGTGTTCGAGGAAGGGCACCTGGGCCCTGAGCTGGACGCAGTTGGGTCGCGTGGAGTCGAGCGCGTCCCGCGAGCAACCCGATTTCAGGTGTACCGACAGCAGTCGCAACTCACGCGGCGTGCCCGGGAAGAGCCGGAGCTCGACGCCCCGCCTGACGTCGTCATGCAGCGAGAGGTCCTGTACGTCGGGCCCGCAGTGGAACGGCAAGCCGTGCCGGATGGCGAAGCCGTTGTTCTGCACGGCCACGCGGCTCGAAAAACAGAATTCATATCCGGGGAAGACCAGCCGCGCGGCTTCGATGCCGTCCACTTCCTGCAGCGACACGACGTCCGCGTCCAGATGCCGCGCATGTCGGCGCAACGCCGCGATGTCCTCGTTGCTGCGTGCGAGCTCGTGCGCCACGTCGCAGGGCACCGCGCGGCGCGCTCCGTCGCGCGGCGAGTCGGCGGGGAGGCAGGCGGGCGTGAGCGCACGCAAAGTCTCGGGCGTCATGAACCACTCGAGATTCCACGTGGCGATCTTCAGCTGGGACGGCGCGTTGGCCAACGCGTGAACGACACCGGTGGCGAACAACAGCGTGAGCGAGGACAGCGCGCGCGATTTCATGCGCGCAACTATGGCACGCCGCGCTTACCGCCAGCAGGAACTCGTGTCGCGCGAGCCGCTCACTGCGCGGCGCCCGCGGTGGTCGAGCGAGAACCCGAGACACTCGGCATCCGAATCCTGCCCGCCGTCGCGCACGGGAGTGGCGCGGGCGATGAAGCTCTGGCCGTCCCCGGCGATCGACACCGTGTACTCGTAGCGATGGGCACCGTCGCGCGCGAGCCCGAGGCCCTCGGGCGGCGCACCCGTGACATCACTGGTGTAGCTGCCTCGATGAAGGTAGTGCCGCTCTTCGGCGGAGGCTATCTCGTAGAGCGTGCTCGTGGCCTCGGTACGGTTCACGCGCACCATGTGCTGCCGGTAGGAGGGCATCGCCAGCGCGGCGATGATGCCGACCACCAGGAGCACGACCAGGATCTCGAGTAGCGTGACGCCGCGAACAAACATGCAGCGAGCACATCACGGCGCGCGCTGGCACCTGAAGTCTGAAATCTTGCGCAAGGCAGTACATAATCGGCCCTGGAGTGCAGATCAGAAATTGCGCTGTCACCAGCGCGTATCAGGAGGCCCGTCATGGGTTGGATTCTTCTCGGCATAGTCGTCGTCCTCGTCTTCTGGGTCATCGGCCTCTACAACAAGCTGGTGGGCTCTCGTAACGGCTACAAGAACGCATTCGCGCAGATCGACGTGCAGCTCACCCGTCGCTACGACCTCATCCCCAACCTCGTGGAGACCGCCAAGGGATACATGAAGCACGAGCGCGAGACGCTCGAGGCCGTGATCACGGCGCGCAACCAGGCCGTGACCGCCGTGAAGGCGGCCGCCGCGAATCCGGGTGATGTCGCCGCGATGAACACCCTGTCGGGCGCCGAAGGCGCGCTGGGGGCCACCCTGGGACGCATGTTCGCGCTGGCCGAGGCGTATCCGGATCTCAAGGCCAACCAGAACATGATGCAGCTCTCCGAAGAGCTCACCTCCACCGAGAACAAGGTGGCGTTCGCGCGCCAGGCGTACAACGACTCGGTGATGAGCTACAACAACCAGCGCGAGATGTTCCCCGGCAGCATCATCGCCGGCATGTTCAATTTCACCGCGGCGCAGTTGCTCGAGATCTCCAAGCCCGAGGCGCGCGAGGCGCCGAAGGTCAGCTTCACCTAGCCGGCAGCGGTGGATTTCTTCGCCCGCCAGGAGGCAGCGCGTCGTACGACGCGCTGGCTGCTGCTCGCCTTCCTCATCAGCGTCGTGCTGGTGGCCGTGGCGATTGCCGTGGTCGTGTTCTTCGTTGCCAACGCTTCCGGGCGTCCCGGGGAAGCCACGGCGTCGGCGGTGATGGCCGCGGTGGTCGCGCTGCTGGTCATCGGCGGCGCGAGCCTGTTCAAGTCGTTGTCGTTGCGCGCGGGTGGCGCAGTGGTTGCCCACTCGCTCGGCGGCACGCGCGTCGAGCGCGGCGCCAACGACCTGGCCTTGAAGCGTCTGCACAACGTGGTCGAGGAAATGGCCATCGCCTCGGGCATTTCCATGCCCGAGGTGTACGTGCTCGAAAACGAGGACGGCATCAACGCTTTCGCTGCCGGCAATACGCCCGCGGATGCCGCCATCGCGGTGACGCGCGGCGCCATCACGCGCCTGAAACGCGAAGAGCTCCAGGGAGTGATCGCGCACGAGTTCAGCCACGTGTTGAACGGGGACATGCGCCTCAACAGCCGCTTGCTGGGCTGGGTGTTCGGATTGCTCATCGTCGCCATCGCCGCGCGCATCTTCCTGCAGAGCGGTGCGGGGCGATCGAGCCGGCGTGACAACAAGGGTGGTGGTCTCGTGCTCGTGGCCCTGGCGGTCATGGCCATCGGCTACATCGGCGTATTCGTCGGGCGCATCCTGCAGGCCGCGGTGTCGCGCCACCGCGAGCGGCTCGCCGACGCGTCCGCGGTGCAGTTCACGCGCAATCCGGGCGGCTTGAAGGGCGCGCTCCTCAAGATCGCCGGCGTGGAGGCGGGCTCGGCGCTGCTGACTCCCGACAAGGAAGAGGTGGCGCACATGCTGTTCGCGCCCGGTATGGCCCGGCTTTTTGCGACACATCCGCCGATCAGCGAGCGCATCCACGAGCTCGATCCTTCGTTCAAGAAGCAGGACCTCCCGGTGCTGGCCGGGGAGGCCGCGCGTGACGCCGAGCGGCTGCGGCTGGCGCCCGACTTTCCGGACGCGGCCGTTGCGGCCGGCTTCGCGCCCGCGCCCGCGGACACGGCAGCCGGTGCGCGCGTGGCGGCGCTCGCCGGCACTTTCGACGAGGCGCAGCAGCGTTACGCGCGCGAGGCGCGCCGCGCCATTCCGGAATCGTTGCACGCGTTCGCGGATTCGCCCGACGCGGCCCGCGTGCTGCTGTTCGCGTTGCTGCGCGGTGCGGACGATCAGGTGGCGGCGCGACAGGACGAGGTGATCTTGCGCGCGTACGGCGCGCCGCTGCTCGAGCGCGTGCACGCGTCGCTGCCGGTCGCGCGCAGTCTCGCACCCGCGCTGCGTCTGCCCGCCGTGCAGCAGCTGTTTCCGGCCGTGCGGCGCATGACGGCCGCCGAGCGCCAGGAGCTGCGCACGGTGGCACAGCAGATGGCGGAAGCCGACCAGCGCATCGACGTGTTCGAGTGCTGCCTCACGCTGCTGCTGGAAGCAGCTCTGCGCGATGACCTCGAGGGTAACGACGAGCATGGCTCGCGCTCATTGTCGCAATCCGCCGATGCCGTGTGCTCGTTGTTCGCCGTGCTCGCCGAACACGGTATCGATGACATCGAGATGGCTCGCCGCGCTTACGAGGCCGGCGTGAACCATGCCCTGCAACGTGTCAGGCCGTTCGCTCCCGTTGCAGAATGGCCGGATGTGCTGCGCCGGTCGATTCGCGAGCTCGCCACTCTGCGTCCAACGGAGAAGAGACTGCTCATCGAAGGGCTGGTGCGCACCGTGGCGCACGATCGCCGGCTTTCGGTTGCCGAAGGCGAGCTCCTGCGCACGGTGTGTGCAACCTTGCATTGCCCGTTGCCGCCCATTCTCGCGGCCGGGCCGGCGGCTGGTTAGAAGACGCGAAACGGACGCAGGCCCTGGTCGCGCGTCTCGATGGTGCGCGCGCGCAAACCGCGGCGCAGCGCGCGTGGACGCGCCGGCTGTTCGAGCGTTGGGTTCGCTGCGGTCTTTTCAGCAACTTCCGGCGCGGCGATTCGCCGCGTGACGGGCTCGCTGCTCATCTGCAGCGACTGCATCCCGGCTTCCAGCTCCTCGGGCCGCTCGGCCAGATTGAATGACTTCATGTCGTTCTCCTTGTTTCATGTTTCGGAGACGACGATACGCAGCGGCTCTTGCGAGCCAATTAAGAACCCGAGAAGGTGTGGTTACACCGATGATCGCGAAAGGAACTTTCCGCGCGCAGCTCGCACGCTGGGCGCGTCGCGCAGAGAGCGGCTAGTCGAGGAACCGGCCGATGGCCGCGGCGAACGGCTCGATGTCCACCAGGAACGCGTCGTGACCCTCGAGCGACGCCAGCGGGACGAACTCCGTGGCGGCGCCCGCCACTTCGAACGCATGCGCGACCGCTTCCTGTTCCTTGATGGTGAACAGGATGTCGGACTCGACACCGATGACCAGCGCACGTTCGACGGCCGCGCGCTTGAGCGCCTGCGTCGGCGAGCCGCCGTGGGCCGCGAGATCGAAGCGGTCGATGGCGCGCGATAGATAGAGGTAGCAGTTCGGGTCGAACACCGAGACGAACTTGTCGGCCTGCGTGTTCAGGTAGTCCTGCACCGCGAATTCAGCCGGGAAGTGCGCACGGCCGGGCGGCAGCGCTTCATAGCGGCGATCGGACGCGGGCCGGCGGCCAAAGCGATGTTTCCACTCGGCAGCGGAGCGATAGGTGAGCGTGCCGAGCTTGCGCGCGAGGCGCATGCCCGTGAGCGGCCGCACGTCACCGGTGTACTGACCGTCCTGCCAGTCGGGGTCGGTGAGGATGGCGTCGCGCTGCGTGGAGCGCAGCGCGATCGCGAACGGCATGGCGGCGGGGCTGCCCGAGATGCTGATCACGCGCCGGGCGACGCCCGAGAACTGCGTCGCGAACGCGAGCACGGCCATGCCGCCGAGCGATGCGCCGACCACGGCCGACAGCTTCTCGATGCCAAGCGAACGGATAGTCTCGTAGCCGCCGCGCGCGATGTCCTCGATCGAAAGATCCGGGAACTCGAGCCGGTACGCGAGACCGGTCGCGGGATCGATGGACGCCGGCCCCGATGACCCGAAGCAGCTGCCCAGCGAATTCACGCAGATGACGAAGTAGTGGTTGGTATCGATGGCCTTGCCAGGCCCCAGCATCTTCTCCCACCACCCGGGCGTTGGATCAGCGGGAGACGAGGCCGCATGCGCCGAGGGCGACAGGCCGGTGAACAACAGGATGGCGTTGTCGCGAGCCTCGTTCAGCGTGCCCCAGGTTTCATAGGCGACGCGCCCTTCGGACAGCGCGCCGCCTCGCCAGAAATGAAACGGATCGGGAAGCGCCGCGAACCTGGTCGCCGGTCCCAGGCTCACGTCGGAAAGCTCGGAAGCGACCGCGCGACTGGTTGCCTTGGAAGAGGCATTCCCAAACTGTTCGCGCGGCGATCCGCTCACGGCTCTTGGTCGCCGCCGTCCGAAATGCCTTCGAACAACGGAGTGGAGAGATAGCGCTCGCCGGTATCCGGCAGCATGGCGAGAGTGACCGAGCCCGGGCCCGCTTCACGCGCCACCTTGAGCGCCGCGGCGAACGTGCCGCCGCTCGAGATGCCGACGAATATGCCTTCGCTTCTGGCGAGCGCACGCGAAGCTTCGATGGCCTCCACGTCCGTCACCGGCACGATGCGATCCGGCACGTTCTTGTTGAGAACGCCGGGCACGAAGTCCGGAGTCCAGCCTTGAATCTTGTGAGGCGCGAACGGCTTGCCGCCGAGGAGCTGCGCGGCCTCGGGTTCAGTCGCGATGATCTTCACGTCCGGACGCGCGAGCTTGATGACTTCGCCGGCGCCGGTGAGCGTGCCGCCGGTGCCCCAGCCCGACACGAAATGATCGAGGCGCTTGCCGACGAAGTCCTGGAGGATTTCCGGGCCCGTGGTGCTGCGATGAAAGGCGGGATTCGCGGGATTTTCGAACTGGCTCGCGAGGAACCAGCCGTGCTTCTTCGCGAGCTCGGCGGCCTTGCGCACCATGCCCTGGCCGCGCTCGGCGGCGGGCGTGAGGATGACGCGCGCGCCGAACATGCGCATGATCTTGCGGCGCTCGATGGAGAAAGTCTCGGCCATGGTCGCGACGAACGGATAGCCCTTGGCGGCGCACACCATCGCGAGCGCGATGCCGGTATTGCCGGAGGTGGCTTCCACCACGGTCTGGCCGGGCTTGAGTGCGCCAGAGCGCTCGGCGTCTTCGATGATCGCGATCGCGAGACGATCCTTCACCGAAGCCGCGGGATTGAAGAACTCGCACTTCACGTACATCGTCGTGCCGGCTGGAGCCAGGCGATTGATGCGTACGATGGGAGTACGGCCAATGGTGCCGAGAATGTTTTCGTAGATCATGGTGCTGGGACTCTAGGTGGGTGAGTGGGCTTTTCCGAGCCTGGGCTTGGCATACCTTTATAACGGTTGGTTATGCTCTGGCCCATTACATGAGTGAACGTCTCCAGAAGTTGCTGGCCGGTGCGGGTCATGGCTCACGCCGCGGCATCGAAGAGTGGATTCGCGACGGGCGCGTGACCATCAACGACAAGGTCGCCGTGCTCGGCGATCGCGCCAGTCCCGCGGACCGTGTGTGCCTCGACGGAAAGCAGCTCGATCTTGGCGGACAACGCCAGACGGTCGAGGTGATGCTCTACAACAAACCCATGGGCGAGGTGACGACGCGGGCCGATCCGCAGGGGCGCCCCACCGTGTTCGATCACCTGCCACCGCCGGGCAGTGGCCGGTGGATCGTGGTCGGCCGGTTGGACGTGAACACCTCCGGGCTCCTGCTGTTCACCAATGATGGCGAGCTCGCGCACCGCCTCATGCACCCTTCGAGCGAGATCGAACGCGAGTACCGGGTTCGCCTCCGCGGGATGCCGTCCGCCGAGGTGCTGGGCAGGCTCCGCCAGGGCGTGACGCTCGAGGATGGCCCGGCCCGCTTCGACCGCATCGAGCCGGAATCGAGCGAGGGCAGTCATTCCTGGTTCCG
>DATLDQ010000025.1:0-2630 GCA_035525785.1 Steroidobacteraceae bacterium
CCGACGGCATGAGCCTCGCGCCCGGGCCGCCGAGCGGCTACGTGATCCGCTTCACCAACGGCCTCGTCGTCTATCTCACCGGCGACAGCGGCATCCACGCCGAGATGCAGACACTGGCGCGCGACTTCTACAAGGCGCACGTGATGGAGCTCAACTACGGCTCGAGCGCGCTTTCGCCCGAGGGCGCCGCGTACGTCGTCAATACGCTGGTACAGCCGGTCGCGGTGATCCTCTCGCACGTGAACGAGGCCGCCACCGAAGGCGGCAAGGTACGTGCGGGCACGCGCTCCGCGAAATTCATCGAGCTCGTGAGAGGCCGGCCGGTCCATCCGGCGGTGAGCGGCAAGACGATGGAGTTCGATGGCAAGGGGAAGTGCGTCGCGGGTTGCTAGAATCCCCTCCACGCTAACGAGAGGAGCCGGCCCATGAAGGATCGCACCCGCACCCCGAACCAGCTTGCGCGCCGCCGCGTGCTGAAGCAGGCCGCTTCGCTCGGCATGCTCGCCGCGGGGCTGCCGCGCCTCATCGCGAGCGCCTACGCGCAGGCTGACGACCTCGCGCCGTACCGCGCGGCGAAGATCAACTGGAAGCAGGCCGAGGGCGAGTCGATCTCGGTCGCGGTGATCCCGGCCAGCTACTTCGACAACCTGGGCACGCTGTTGCCGCAGTTCGAGGCGCTCACCGGCATCAGGGTCCGCATCGAGAAAGTGCCCCCCGGCCAGATCCGCCAGAAGGCGATGCTCGACCTGTCCTCGAAGACCGGCACCTATTCGACCCACGCGGCCGATCCGATGTACTACCCGCTCTACGTGGCCAACAAGTGGGTCGAGCCCCTCGACAAGTACCTGAACGACGCGAGCCTCACCGACCGCGCCTGGTTCAACTACGACGACATCATCAAGGCGTGGCGCGATGCCGACTCCGTCGACGGCAAGCCGTACGGCATTCCCTACGACGGCGAAGTGACGGTGCAGGTCTATCGGAAGGACCTCTACGACGCGAAGGGGCTCAAGCCCGCCGACACCTACGAGCAGCTGCTGTCGAATGCCAAGGCGCTGCACGATCCCGACAACCGTGTCCATGGCCTCGCGCTGCGGGGCTTCTCCGGTGCCGGCCAGAACATGTACATCTACCCGTCGATCTTCCGCAGCCACGGCGGCAACTGGTTCCAGGGCAAGGACGTCGTGGTCAATTCACCGGAAGCGGTGCGCGCGTTGCAGTGGTACGTCGACGCGCTCACCAATTACGCGCCACCGGCAGTGCGCAACTGGAACTGGCCGGACATCGCCGACGCGTTTTCTCAGGGCACCATCGCGACCTACATCGACGCGCACTCGTCGGCGGCGGTGCTCAACAACCCCGAGAAATCGAAGGTGATCGGCAAGATCGGGTTTGCGCGCTGGCCCAAGGGACCCAACGGCAAGCGCGTGACCTCGATCTGGAACTGGGGCTTCCCCATCAACGCGGCGCTCACCGAGAAGCAGAAGAAGGCGACCTGGCTCTTCATCACGTGGGCCACGTCCGCCGAAACCCAGGCGCGCACCTCGTGGAAGTTCGCGGGGCCCGCGAAGCGCTCGGGACTCAATCGCCTGTCGTCGTGGCGCTCGCCCGAGTTCGCCGCGGCCATGGGCGGCGCGGGCGTCAACTTCATCCCGGCGGCGCTGGAATCCCTCGAGCAGGACACCGACGTCGAGTGGCGCCCGCGCGTGCCGCAGTGGCCTGCCATCGGCGAGACCATGGCGACCGCGATCCAGTCGGCCCTGGTCGGACAGAAGAAGCCCAAGGAAGCGCTCGATGAAGCGCAGGCGCGCATCCAGCAGATCCTGAAGGGCTGACGGGCGGCATGACGGTCGACCCCGCGCGGCAGGAGCGGCGCTTCGCGCTCGCCCTGCTCGCGCCGGCGCTTCTTGTCCTGCTGCTCACCACGACGGCGCCGCTGTTCTACCTGGCATGGACCAGCCTCAACCGAATCGACCTGGGCATGCCGTGGCTCTCCGGCTTCGTGGGCGTCGACAACTACTCCAAGATGGGCGCCGACCCGCGCTTCTGGAATTCCCTCTGGCTCACTTTCGTCTACACCGCGTCCACGGTGGTGCTGCAGGTGGTGCTGGGGCTGTCGCTGGCGCTGCTGGTCCTGCAGATCCCGAAAGGACAGGGCGTGTTGCGCGTGGCGGCGATCCTGCCCATCGTGCTCGCGCCGGTGGTGGTGGGCCTTTTCTGGCGAACGCTGGTGCTCTCCCCGGAGTTCGGCCTCGTCGACCTGGTCACGCGCGCGCTCGGCATGGGCAGCCACAACTGGCTGGGCGACCCGCAGCTCGCGCTCATCTCCGTGATCGCGATCCACACCTGGCAATGGACGCCGTTCGCGTTCCTGGTGCTGCTGGCGACGCTCGCGACGCTTCCGCCGGATGTTTATGAAGCTGCGCGCCTCGATCGCGCCGGCGCATGGCAGCACTTCCGCCACATCACGCTGCCGCTGGTGCGGCCCGCCATCATGATGGTAGTGATCATGCGGATGATGACGGCGCTCTCCGCCTTCGCGGCCATCTTCGCCGCCACCGGCGGCGGCCCCGGCTCCGCCACGGAAATCCTCAACCTCTACGCCTATCGAACCTCGTTCACCGAGCTGA
>DATLDQ010000033.1:0-123920 GCA_035525785.1 Steroidobacteraceae bacterium
TCCTCAAGGAGTCGTTCGGCGAGCTCGACTCGGTGATCGAACATCTCGTGGAAGCCGGTGGCGGACAGGCGCGCAAGGCGCTCGACGACGCCGACTTCGAATACCTGAAAGAAGAGATCCCGCGCGCGCTCAACCAGTCGCTCGAAGGCGTGGACCGCGTGGCCAAGATCGTGCGCGCGATGAAGGAATTCTCGCACCCGGCGCGCGAGAAGACCGCGACCGATCTCAACCGCGCGATCCAGAGCACCATTACCGTGGCCAGCAACGAGTGGAAATACGTCGCCGAGCTCGACATGGATCTCGACGCCAACCTTCCCTCGGTGCATTGCTCGCCGGCGGAGTTCAACCAGGTGGTGCTCAACATGATCGTCAATGCCGCGCATGCCATCACGGACGTGGTCGGTGACGGCGGCAAGGGCAAGGGCAAGATCACGGTGAAGACCCGCGCCGATGGCGACTGGGCCGTGATCGAGATCAGCGACACGGGCTCGGGCATGCCCGCGCACGTGCAGCAGCGCATCTTCGAGCCGTTCTTCACCACCAAGGAAGTCGGCAAGGGCACGGGCCAGGGGCTGGCCATCGCGCACAACGTCATCGTCGACAAGCACGCGGGCAGCATCAAGGTCACCAGTTCCCCGGGGTCGGGCACGACGTTCCACATCCGCCTGCCGATCGGCGGCGCCAAGGCCGAGACGGAAGCGTCCACGGGAGCCGCGGCGTGAGCGCGATCCGGGTACTTTTCGTCGACGACGAGCCGCGTGTGCTCGAGGGCCTGAAGCGCATGCTTCGCCCCAAGCGCAACGAATGGCAGATGACTTTCGTCGGCTCCGCCGCGGAGGCGCTGACGACGCTCAAGAAGGAACCCTGTGAAGTGGTGGTCACCGACATGCGCATGCCCGGCATGAACGGCGCCGAGCTGCTCGAGGTCGTGCAGCGTGACTATCCGGACACCATTCGCCTGATCCTCTCGGGACAGGCCGAAACCGAATCCGTGATGAAGGCGCTGGGCGTCTCGCACCAGTTCCTCTCCAAGCCCTGCGACGCGGAGGTGCTGCAGAGCACGATCTCGCGTGCCTTCGCGCTGCGCAACCTCGCCGGCAGCGAACAGGTCAAGGGCCTGGTGGCGCGCATCAACAAACTACCCACGCTGCCGTCGAGCTACCAGAAGCTCGTCGAGGTGCTGAAGTCGCCCAACTCGAGCATCGAGGACGTGGCCGAAGTGATCTCGACCGACCCGGCGATGACGGCCCGCCTGCTCAAGCTCGTCAACTCGGCGTACTTCGGCTTGCAGAAGCCAGTGGCGGACGTGGCGCGCGCCGGCGCATTGCTCGGGCTCGATCGCATCATGGCGCTGGTGCTCGGCCAGGGCATCTTCTCCGACTGCGAAGCGCCCAAGGTCGAGGGCTTCAGCATGGAAGCGCTGTGGCAGCACAGCGTGAGCACCGCGGCCGCCGCGCATCGCATCGCCGTGGCCGAGAACATGGAGAAGGACGTGGTCACGGCGGCCTTCCTCGCCGGCATGCTGCACGACATCGGCAAGCTGGTGCTGGCCATGGGCCTGCCCGACCAGTACGCCAAGGTCCTGAAGCAGGCGACCACGGGCCGCCCCGGCGAGCTGCAGCAGATCGAAATGCTCGAGCTGCGCGCCTCGCACACCGACGTCGGCGCCTATCTCGTCGGCCTCTGGGGTCTGCCCAACACCATCGCCGAGGCGGTCGCATACCATGAGGATCCGTCGCAGTCGCGCACGCCCTCCTTCGGCCTGCCCGCCATCGTGCACGCGGCCGATCGCCTCGTGTATCGCCCCGACATCACCGACCCGCGCTCGCCCGAGCTCGGGCTGAACGTCGCCTATTTCGAGAAACACGGACGCATCGACCGCTGGAGCGCCTGGCGCGACGCGGTCACGCCGGCGCAAGGGTCACCGACATGAAGAACGACAAAGCCAAACTACTGCTCGTGGACGACGAGCCCAACCTGACCTCGGCGCTGGTCCGCAGCCTCGACCGCTCGCAGTTCGAGATCTTCACGGCGGATTCCGCGCAGCAGGGCCTGATGATCCTCGCGGGTCACGACATCGACGTGGTGGTCTCGGACGAGCGCATGCCGGGCATGACCGGCAGCCAGTTCCTCTCGGAGGTGCGCAAGCGCTGGCCGAACACCATCCGCATGATCCTTTCCGGCCAGGCGGATCTCGAAGCCGCGGTGCGCGCGATCAACGAAGGCGAGGTGTACCGCTTCCTGCTGAAGCCCTGCCATCCCAAGGAGCTGCAGCTCACGATCCAGCAGGGTCTGCAGCACAAGAAGCTCGTGGCGCAGAGCCGCCGCCTGCTGCAGGAACACCTGAAGACCCAGAACCTGCTCGAGGAGCTCGAGCGGGCGAACCCGGGGATCACGCAGATCGAGACCGACGAGGACGGCGCGATCGTCATGGAGATGGACGAGCCGGGCGAGAACGAGGACGTCCAGTCGCTGCTGGACGATCTCGAACGGGAGATGTCGAAGATCGCGAGCCGCTAGGTCGCGGCGACGTCAGAACCGGACGAGCGCGGATCCCCAGGTGAAGCCGCCGCCGAAGGCTTCCAGCAGCAGCAGGTCACCGCGTTTCACGCGGCCGTCACGCACACCGGTATCGAGCGCGAGCGGCACCGAGGCGGCCGACGTATTGCCGTGATCCTGCACGGTGAGGATCACCTTCTCCATCGGCAGGTCGAGCCGCTTGGCCATCGCGCCGATGATGCGGATGTTGGCCTGGTGCGGGATGAGCCAGTCGACCGCGCTCTTCTCGAGTCCGTTCGCCGCGAGCGCCTCGTCCACGGCCGTGCCGAGCTTGGTGACCGCGACCTTGAAGACTTCCTTGCCGTCCATCTTGATGCCGATGTCCACTTTGTTGGTGGCCGGGTCGATGGCGAAGCCGCGCGAAATGCCGCTGCCGATGTACAGCAAATCCTTGTATGCGCCGTCGGAATGCAAATGGGTGCTCATGAGGCCGGGCTCGGCCGAAGGCTTGAGCACCACCGCGCCGGCGCCGTCGCCGAACAGCACTGCGGTGTTGCGGTCGCTCCAGTCGGTGATGCGCGAGAGAGTCTCGGCGCCCACCACCAGCGCGCACTTGGCCTCGCCGAGCTTCACGAACTTGTCGGCGATGGACAGTGCATAGATGAAGCCGCTGCAAGCCGTCTCCACGGAGAACGCCGGGCACCCGCGCGCGCCGAGGCGCGCCTGCAGCAAGGTGCCGCAATTCGGGAACACCAGATCGGGCGTGGTGGTGCCGAACACGATGAGGTCGACTTCCGCGGGCGTCACGCCAGCGGCCTCGATGGCACGGCGCGCGGCGTGCTCGGCCATGTCCACGGTAGTTTGACCTTCGGCGGCCAGGTGCCGGCGTTCGATGCCGGTGCGCGAACGGATCCACTCGTCGGTGGTGTCCATGCGCTTCTCGAGGTCGAAGTTCGTGACGACCTGGTCCGGCAGGTAGGAGCCCGTGCCCGCGATGCGTGAATACATTTAAGCCCTTTTTCTAAAGACACCGCTTCGCTGCGGTTTTACGACGCCGCCGCGCCGCGGTTTTTTACGACAGCGCTTTCGCTATGGCCGCAGGCAGCCCGCGACGCATCGCGGTGGCGGCCGTTGCCACGGCCTGGGCGAATGCGACGCGGTCAGCGCTGCCGTGGCTTTTTACCACGACTGCCGTGAGACCGACCATGCACGCGCCGTTGTAGCGCCGTGGGTCGAGCTTCTCGCCCACGCGGCGAAGCACGGGCCGGGCTAGCAAGGCGGAGAGCTTGCTGGCGAGATCGCGCGTGAATTCCGCGCGCAGCTGTTCGACGATGAGCTTGGCCAGGCCTTCCATGGACTTCAGCGCCACGTTGCCCGTGAAGCCATCGGTGACCACCACGTCGACGCTGCCGTCGAAGATGTTGTTGCCTTCGACGAATCCCAGGTAGTTCACACCCGAAGAGCGGATCAGCTCGTGCGCTTCCTGCACGACCTCGTGACCCTTGGTCTCTTCCTCGCCGATGTTGAGCAGGCCGATGCGAGGCTTGTCGATGCCGAACACGTCGCGCGCGACGATCGAACCCATGGTGGCGAATTGCGCGAGCTGGATCGCGGACGCCTTGGTGTTGGCGCCGAGGTCGAGCATGTGCGTATGGCCGCCATTGCGCGCCGGCACAGACGACATGATGGGCGCACGTTCCACCGGGCCCACGGTCTTGAGGACGAAGTGCGCCATGGCCGTGAGCGCACCCGTGTTGCCCGCGCTGACCATGGCGTTCGCGCGACCGTCTTTCACGAGATCGATGGCGACGCGCATGGAGGAATCCTTGCGCTTGCGGATCGCCTCGCGCGGATGCTCCGACATGCCGACGACGCTCGGCGCCGGATGCACGGACACGCGCGAACGCACCGCGGCCGGCGCATGCGCCAGGGCGGGCTCGATGACGGCAGGTTGCCCGACCAGGATGAGCTCGAGGTCAGGGTCGTGGCTGAGGGCGTGCAGCGCGCCGGGTATGAGCTCCGGGGCACCGCTGTCGCCACTCATCACATCAACGGCGATGGACGCCATGGATTACGAGCGGAGTGGCGGGCCTCGTTCGCATGGAACGGGGCCCGCTCGCCGGAAACTATTCTTCGGTCTCGACTTCGGCAGGCTTCTCGATGACGCGCTTGCCGCGATAGAAGCCATCCGGCGTGATGCGATGACGCAGGTGGGTCTCACCCGACTGCGGATCAACCGACAGCGCGGGCGTCGACAGACGATCGTGCGAACGATGCATGCCGCGCTTCGACGGCGTTTTACGACTTTTCTGAACGGGCATGGACCAATCCTCTTGTGCGGCTCTGCGGGGCGACGACTTACTTGCGTTTCAACAGTTCGCCCAACTGTGCAAACGGTTTTTGAACATCCGCGGGCGCCTCATCGGCACTCGCTTCGAGCTCGGACTGCTGCATCGCGCGGTCCGCACACTCGCTACCTTCTTCATGCCGCGCGACCTGTGGCAGCGCCAGCATGACTTCTTCATCGACGAGGTCGCGAACGCTCACGCTGTCGCCCTCGACCAGAAAAACCTCGAACTCCTCGGGCACGCGGTCGGCCGCGGAATAATCGCTGACCAGCGCAATGCGCGATTTCACGTTCACCGGCCAGCGCATGGGTTGCATGCATCGCTGGCAAACTACTTCGGGCTGCGCGCTGACCGCGAGGTCGGCGACCGCCTGCCCTAGCTGCCGCGAGAAGCGAACGTTGCCGATCGCCTCGCCATCCGTCGCCGACAACTCATGGGACACCCGGGGAAGGTCAGCGAGCGGAATCTTGAAGTCGATTGCCGATTCGGTGCCCACCAAGGTGTCGACGAGAGCGCGTCGGGACCAGCCCAGTGACATGGGGCGCGTATGATAGGGACCGACTCCCCTCAAGTCAAAACCAAAATAACCCTAAGCCTTTGTTTTTATGAGCTCCAATTCGGCCACCCGGCCTTTGATCCTGGCATCGACCTCCCGTTATCGCGCCGGCCTCCTGGACCGCTTCGGCCTGGCCTTCGAGGCCCGCAACCCGGCCGTGGACGAGGCCGAACGGGCGGGTGAATCCCCGCGGGGGCGGGCATTCCGACTTTCGGAGGCCAAGGCCGAGGCCGTGGCGGCCCAGTTTCCCCATGCCATCGTGATCGGCGGCGACCAGGTGCCGGCCACCAGCACCACCATCCTCAACAAGCCCGGTAATGCCACCAATTGCCGGGAGCAGTTGAAACTGCTGTCGGGCTCGACCGCCGAGTTCTACACGGCGTGCACCGTGCGCTGCGTGGAGACCGGGGTGAAGTTGTCGCACGTCGACACCACGGCCGTGAAGCTTCGCCCGCTGTCCGATGCCGAGATCGACCGTTACATCGAGCGCGAGCAGCCCTTCGATTGCGCGGGCGGCTTCAAGGCCGAGGCGTTGGGCATCGTGCTGTTCGAGCGAATCGACACCGAGGACCCGACCGCAATCGTCGGGATGCCGCTCATCTGGCTGGCCGGGGCACTGCGCGCCGTCGGCTTCGCGGTTCCCTGACTAACTACGCTTCTTCTCGGCGAGCGTGTCGACGACCGCGGCGAGCTCGGGCGGCAGCGGCGCATTCACCGAGAACTCCACGCCTGTTTCCGGCCAGGTGAAGCTCACCTGGTGCGCGTGCAGGAACATGCGCGTCAGGCCCAGCGCCTTCATGGTCGCGTTGAAGGCCTCATCGCCGTATTTCTCGTCGCCCGCGAGCGGATAGCCCGCATGCGCGGCATGCACGCGGATCTGGTGCGTGCGGCCCGTCTCGAGCTCCACCTCCACCAGCGATGCCTTTCTGCCGAAGAACTGCACGGGTTTGAACACGCTTGCGGCTTCCTTACCGGTCTCGTGCACCTTCACCGTTCGCTCGCCGCTCACCCGGATGTCGGTGCGCAGCGGCGCGTCGACGCGCTTCCTGCCCAGCTCCCACTTGCCTTTCACCAGCGCCAGATAGCGCTTCTCGACGTGGCCTTCGCGCAGCAGGGCATGCAGCGTGCGCAGCGTCGCCGCCTTGCGGGCCACCATCAGGATGCCGCTGGTCTCCCGGTCGATGCGGTGCACGAGCTCGAGCTCTTCATGGGGTCGCGCGGCTCGCAGCGCCTCGATGACGCCGAAGCTGATGCCGCTGCCACCGTGCACGGCCACGCCGGCCGGCTTGTTCACGACGAGGAGACGCGGGTCCTCGAAGATGATGGCATCCAGAATGGACTGGACCATGGCCGACGGAGCCTTGCGTGGAGGGGCTGCGGCACCCACCCGGACCGGCGGAATGCGCACGATGTCGCTCGCCTGCAACCGCGTATCCGCCTTGGCGCGCTTGCCGTTAACCCGCACTTCGCCCTTGCGGATCACCCGGAAAAGATGCGTCCGCGGCACATCCTTGAGGATTTTGCCGAGGAAATTGTCGAGTCTCTGGCCTTCGCCGCGCTCACCGACCTCGACTTGCTGGACCTTGGGCGGCGGCTGCGGAGCCATTTCGGCGGCAGCGGCGGGCACGTTGGGGCGTGTTTGACGCGTGCGCGCGACAGGAGATTCGTAACGTCTTGTTTTCACTCAAGGTCTCGGGCTATGATCCGCGCCGTCGTCGTCCCCAGCTATGCATGTGTGTGACGGCGCAATGCCGCGGCGCGCACGAGCGCAACCATAAGACGATTCGAACGCGCAGCATGTTAGTTGGTCCTCGGCAACGAGGCCATCGCTCGAAGGCCGACTTTGAATCTCGTGCGGCCGCTGCCGGTCCAGAAAGACGCAGCGCGCGCGACGTCGGTGAAGTAGCCCAAAGGGTTTTGGCGCTCCGCCCCATCAGAAGGGTCGGACATACAACGTGAAGATTACACGTCTACCCCCAACAGTCTTTGGCCTCACGGCATGCACCTCCGCGTCGCGCGGTTGTGAGCCATGCCGTCCGTGAGGATATCCGCCGTTCGATTCGAGTCGTCCCTAGAGAGACACCTAGGGTCCCATTCAAATGAAGAGAATGCTCGTCAATGCAACTCAGCAAGAGGAGTTGCGCGTCGCGCTGGTTGATGGTCAGAAGCTGTTCGATCTTTCCATCGAGATACCTTCCAAAGAACAAAAGAAAGCCAACATCTACAAAGGACGAATCTCGCGCATCGAGCCCTCGCTCGAGGCCTGCTTCGTCGACTACGGTGCGGAGCGTCATGGCTTCCTGCCGCTGAAAGAAATCTCCAAGGACTACTTCCGCAAGGGTGGGGACAGCGGCCGCGGCAACATGCGCGACCTGCTTTCCGAAGGCCAGGAAGTCATCGTCCAGGTCGAGAAGGAAGAGCGAGGCAACAAGGGCGCCGCCCTCACCACGTTCATCTCTCTCGCCGGCCGCTTCCTCGTGTTGATGCCCAATAATCCGCGCGCGGGTGGCGTGTCGCGCCGCATCGAAGGCGAAGACCGCGATCAGATGCGCCAGGTCATGGACGATCTGAAGATCCCCGACGGCATGGGCGCCATCGTGCGCACCGCGGGTGTGGGCCGCGCCGCCGAAGAGCTGCAGTGGGACCTCGACAATCTGCGCAGCCAATGGGACCAGATCGACGCCGCCACCAAGGACCGCCCCGCCCCGTACCTCGTGTATCGCGAGAGCGACGCCGTGACTCGTGCGCTGCGCGACTACCTGGCGGATGACGTGGGCGAAGTGCTGGTCGACGACGACGCGACCTTTGCGATCGCGCTGGAATACATGACCCGGTTCATGCCGCCGGAAGCCCAGAAGAAGCTCAAGCGTTACACCGACGACATCCCGCTGTTCACGCGCTTCCAGATCGAGAGCCAGATCGAGTCGGCGTATGCGCAGAAGGTGGAGTTGCCCTCGGGCGGATCCATCGTCGTCAACTACACCGAGGCGCTGGTCGCGATCGACATCAACTCGGCGCGCGCCACGCGCGGCTCCGACATCGAGACCACGGCGACCAACACCAACCTCGAGGCCGCCGAGGAGATCGCGCGCCAGCTGCGCATCCGCGACATCGGTGGACTCATCGTCATCGACTTCATCGACATGGAGTCGTCGAAGAACCAGCGTGACGTCGAAGATCGCCTGCGCGACGCGGTCAAGATGGATCGCGCGCGCATCCAGATCGGCCGGCTGTCGCGGTTCGGCCTGCTCGAAATGTCGCGCCAGCGTCTGCGCCCGAGCTTGAGCGACTCCAGCCACCTGGTCTGCCCGCGCTGCACCGGCATCGGCAGCATTCGCGGCGTGGAGAGCATGGCGCTCGCCATCCTGCGCCTCATTGGCGAGGAAGCCCGCAAGGACAAGACCGCTCAAGTGGTCGCGCAGGTACCCGTGGAAGTCGCCACCTATCTCATCAATGAAAAGCGCGAGTGGCTGCGCACGCTGGAGGACAAGAGCGAAGTCGAGCTGCTGATCGTGCCGAACCCGCACATCCAGACGCCCGAGTACTCCCTCAAGCGCGTGCGCACGGACGAGGCCGAGCTGCCCGAGAACAAGGTGCTGAGCTACAAGATGCCGGTGGCACCGATCGTGGCGGATCCGGCCGGCACCAAGCCCGAGAAGCCCCAGCACGAACCGGCCGCGGTGGTGCCGACCGCCCCCGCGACCCCTGCTCCCGTGATCGTGCATGTGCCCACGCCGGCACCGGCCGCCGTCGCCGCGCCGACCGTGCCCGCCGGGTTGTCGTTCTGGCAGCGCCTGGCCTTCCTGTTCACCGGCACGCCGCCGGCGGGCACCCAGGCCGCCGCTCCCGCAGCGCGTGAGGCCCGCCGCGAAGGTCATCGCGAGCGTGACCGTGAGCGCGGTGGACGTGACCGCAATCGCGACCGCGATCATCGCCATGACCGCAATGGTGGCCGCGACGCGCGCAGCGCGCATGGCCGCCATCGCGACAAGGACGGCCATCGAGACAAGGAGGGCAATCGCGATCGTGACAGCCGCCGCGACAAGGAGGCCGGACGTCACGGTGGCAAGGATGCGCAGCGCGAGCATGGCCGCGACCGCGACCAGCACGCCCCGCGTGACTCGAATCGCGAACTGAATCGCGAGCCCAATCGCGAGGGAGCGCGCGAACAGAACCGTGAGCGTGATCCGCAGCGCGACGCTCAGCGTGAGGCGGAACGTGAAAAGAACCGCGAGCGTCAGCGTCAGCGTGACCAGGAACGCCGCGATCAGCAGGCTGCGGCGGCAGCCGCCGGGACCGCGACGCCCGAAGGCGGCGCCCCCGTGGTGACCGACGAGGCTGCTGGTGAACCGGGCAATGGCCCCGGCGGTGAACGCGAAGGCCGCAGCCGTCGTGGCCGTCGCCGAGGCCGCCGTGGTGGTCGCAATCGAGAAGGCGGTCAGCAGTCCGCGATGGGCGGCGAAAGCGCACCGGGTAGCGAGTTCGCGCGCGAAGCGTCGGATGATGAGCGCGCATTCCACGCGGCTCAACATTCGTCCGGTGGTTCACCGGAAGGCAATGGCGATCGCAGCGAGCCGCGCGACGAAACTCCGCGCGCCCCGCGCGAGGAAGGCCCGCGAGCCGTCGAAAGCCAGTCCGAGCCGCGCGAGCCTCGTGAACAGCGCGAACAGCGCGAGCCTCGTGAGCCACGCGAAGCTCGTGAGCCTCGTGAGCCTCGTGAGACGCGCGAGCCACGCGAAGCTCGTGAGCCGCGCGAGCCGCGGGAACAACGCAGCGAAAGTTCGCAATCGCCGCTCGACCTGCCGCCGCCGCCTGCCGCCAAGCCCTTCGTGGTCTGGTCGTCGAACCCCGACGGCACGTCCGACCACCGCGACGAGTAGTTAGCGCTCGACAAGGCGACGACGGGCCCGCGGATGCGAATCCGCGGGCCCGTTCGTTTTCAGCCCTGGAGTTTGCGCAGCAGGCCGCGCGATGCAGCCTCGCACAGGTCGAGTACACGCTCGAAATCCTCGACGCCGCCGTAGTACGGGTCGGGAACCTCTTCGTATTCGCTGCCATCGGCGAAGCTCATGAACAGCGCCAGCTCGGCCGTCGCGTCCGCGGTGCGCCGGCTCGTGAGCTCGGACAGGTTGCTCCTGTCCATCGCGAGGATGTAGTCGAAGCTGCGGAAGTCCTCGGTCTGCACCAGGCGCGCGCGCAGGCCCGCGAGGTCATAGCCACGCCGGCGCGCCGCGGCGACGGTCCGCCGATCGGGGGGCTCGCCCACGTGGTAGTCAGCGGTCCCGGCCGAGTCGATCTGCAGATCGAGCGCGGGGTATTCACGTTCCGCAAGGCTTCGCAATACGCCTTCCGCCGTGGGTGAGCGACAGATATTTCCGAGACAGACAAACAAGATTCTCATGCGGTCTCTGATAGCAGACAGATAGGACCGGGAACACCGGACTCAGGGAACCCCGGGCTTTCCCGACTACCATACGTGACAATCCGCACAATGCGGTCGAACCAGGGCGGGTATAAGCAGACCATGCGCCATTTCAAAGCCGGTTTGGCACTGACGATCGTCGCCGCTCTGCTCGCCGCGTGCGGTGGTGGCGGCTCCGGCAGCTCCAGCAGCTCGAGCTCGAGCAGCGGCGGCGCGGCCAACACACCTCCCACGGCAAACGCCGGACCCGCGCAGACAGTGAACGCCGGCATCGCCGTCACGCTGAATGGCGCCGCCAGCTCCGACTCCGACGGCAGCATCGCCTCGTACTCGTGGACGCAGACCGCCGGCACCACGGTGGCGTTGACCAGCAACTCGAACGCGCAGCCCTCGTTCACCGCGCCCGCGGTGAGCGCCGTCACGATTTTCACGTTTTCACTCGTCGTCACGGACAACCGTGGAGCTCCGAGCACCGCGTCGACCGTGGACATCACGGTGAACCCGGTGATCGGCGGCAACGTCACCTTCACCGGCGTCGTGCAGTTCGCACGCGCGAATTTCACTGCGTCGTTTCCGCGGCCATTGAACTACGCGAGCCCCGTGAATCGTCCCGCGCGCGGCGTGCTCGTGCGCGCGCTCAACGCGGGCACCCAGACCGAGCGGGCCAACACGGTAACCGCCGACGACGGCACCTTCGCCCTGTCCCTGCCCGCGAACACCAGCATCGACATCCAGGTGGTGGCTCGCATGCAGCGCACCGGCAGCCCGTCCTGGGACGTGCGTGTGCAGGACGGCACCACGGGCAACTCGCCTTTCACCTACAAACCGCCCGCGCCTTTCAGCTCGAGCGTCGGCAGCCCGCAGACCATCAACATTCCGCTCGGCATCACCTCGTCCGGCACCGCTCCCAACCTCGCCGCGCGCGCCTCGGGACCCTTCGCCATTCTCGACACCATCTACACGGCGATCCAGGGCGTGCGCAGCGTGGCGCCCAACACGACATTCCCGGCGCTGATCGTCGACTGGGGCTCGCAGGCCGACGGCACCTTCTTCTCGAGCGGACCCGTGCAGCACATCGCACTGCTCTCCGATCTCACCGAGGACACGGACGAGTTCGACCAGCACGTGATCGCGCATGAGTTCGGTCACTACATCGAGCACAACTTTTCGCGCGCCGACAACATCGGCGGTTCGCACGCCATCGGTGACAAGATCGATCCGCGCGTGGCCTTCGGTGAAGGGTTCGGTTACGCATTCGCGGCGATGATCCTCAACGACCCGGACGCGCGAGACAGCTTTTTCGGCGACATCACGCCGAGCGACGGCGTCGACAACCCCGTGCATGCGTCGGGCGGCTTCAACATCGAGACCAATCCCACGGGCAGCAACGGTTGCTGGTGCAGCGAGTCTTCGGTTTATTCGATCCTGTACGATCTCTACGACAGTGCCGCGGACGCCAACGACACCGTGGCTCTGGGTTTGCAGCCCATCTGGGACGTGCTGACGACCGCGCAGAAGAACACGCCCGCGTTCACGACGATCTTCAGCTTCATCACGGCTCTCAAGGCCGACCAAGCCGCGAGCGCGGGGGCGATCAACACGCTGGTCGCCGCCCAGAACATCAACGCGAGCACCATCGATGCATTCGCGACCACCGAAACTCACTTTCCAACGACCGTCCCACAGGCAGCGGCGCTGCCGGTGTACACCACGGCAACGGTCGGCGGCGGGCCGTACGTGCTGCGCAATGTGGATGACGCCGGACATTACAACAAGCTCGGCAATCACCGCTTCCTGCGGCTGACCGCAACGTCCACGCGCAGTGTGACGATCACCGCGACCTCCTCCAATACCAATACGCCGGATGTCGACTTCCGCGTGTATCGCGCCGGAGAAGTCGAGGTTTCGGGCGAAGACCCCTCGAGCGAGAATCCCGAGTCCGAGCAGGTGAGCATCACGAGCGGCCGGACCTACATCATCGACGTCTACGATTGCGCCAATGGTTGTGACACGGACCAGGGCACGCCGGGTGACTACAACCTCACCGTGAACATCAACTGAGGCGACTCATGATTCACCAAACCTTGCCTGAGAAGATTCGCGTCGCCGCCCTGGCCGCCTCGCTCACCTTGCTGCTCGCGGCCTGCGATCCCGCGCCCACGAGCGAAGCTCCGACCCGAGAGACGCCCGCAGAATCCTCGCCTGCTCCGGGCGACGTGCCACCGCCTGACCAGGCTCCCGCCGCGCCCGCGCAGCCCGCCGAGAACCCGCCGCCGCCCGCCGATCCATCGCCCGTGCCCAAGCCCACCGCGGCCAATGAGCCGGCGCTCGAATCCATGAAGTCCGCGCGGCCGCCCGCCAAGGCCGGCGTGCCCGTGGATCTGCGTTACAGCTTCGATGGCGACCCGGCCGCGCATCAGCCCGTGACGCTGCACCTCGCCGCGGTGCCGCGCGTGGCCGGCTCCAACCTCGGCGTCAGCATCAAAACGGTTCAAGGCATCCAGGTGGCCGCGGCCGGGGTGCTGAACGTGCAGAAAGCGAGTGCGAACGGCGCTTATCGGCAGCATTTTTCCGTGACACGCCAGGCTGCGGCACCCGGTGAATTGCGCGTGCTGGTCACCATGGACACGCCTGAAGGCACGGGATTCGGCTTCTACAGCATCCCGCTCGACGCCGGGGCGACGTCCCGGAAACAGGATTCGGTCAAACAGCGCTGACCGCGACGCAGCGAGGGCGCGTAGACTACGCGCCGTGATCAGCGCGAACACCAGGAAGGTCCGACTGCGCGCCAGCGGCCTGCTGGCGCTTGTCGTCTGCGCGTGCCCCGCGGTTCATGCGGCCTGCGTCGGTCAGCAGACCGGTGATCTCTTGGCCATCGAAGAACAGGCCTTTCGCGATCCGGCGACCGCGTTACCGCAGCTCGCTAACACCATTTCCACCACCAGCGACATGCCGCCTCCGCGCCGCGCGGCCTTGCACGCCATCGCCGCCGATGCCGCGCGTCAACTCGGGTTCAGCCGCGAGAGCATCACGCATGCGGATGCCGGACTCGCGCTGTTGCCAGCCGGTGACATGTCCGACCTCGCCGTTCGCATGCGCACGGTGCGCGCACTCGTGTCCACCAACGTCGGCGGCATCGACGCCGCCACCGTCGAGCTCACGCGCGTCATCGACGCGGTGCGTGATCGTCCGCTCGCGCTTGGCTGCGTGCTGCGCGACCGCGGCTGGCTCAACTTCCGCGATGGCAACCCGGACCAGGCGCTCGACGATCTGCTGCGCGCGTACGCACTGCTGCGCCGTCATGCGTCGCGTGAAGAAGCCATGGTCGCCGCGGGGCGCCTTTCGATGGCGCAGTTCTCGGTGCGCGACTATCCGCAGGCACTGGCGCTGGTCGACGAGACCATCGGGTTCTTCCGCGCGCAGAAGGCGCAGATCCGGCTCGCGACTGCGCTCGACCGCCGCGCCGCGATCCTCAAGGCCGCGGGGCGCCTCGACGAGGCGCTGATCGCCGCGACCGAAGCGCTCAAGATCCACGAAGCCATCGGTGACCGCGTGGGCACCGGCCTGTCGCAGATGCGCATGTGCGGCGTGCAGATCGACCGCAACGCACTGAACCAGGCCGCGAACTGGTGCGACCGCGCCGAGCTCACGCTGAGCCAGACCAGCGGGATGGACGACAACGATTACCGCACGCTCGCCGCGCTGCGTGGCCGGCTGTTCCTCGCGCTCGGCCGCTCCAAGGAAGCCGTGGCGCAGTTCGATCGCGCCATTGCTCCCGGCGGCGCGCAACCGGCCGACGATATTGCCGAGCTCTACGAGCTCCGTTCGCGCGCGCATGCCGCCATCGGCAACTACCCGGCCGCGTTCACCGACCAGGGCGAGTACCTGCGCCGCATGCGCGAACAGGGGACACTCGATCGCATCCGCGAAGTGGCGCAACTGCGCGTGCAGTTCGAGAACGACCAGGAGAAGCAGAAGATCGCGCTGCTCGAGAAGGACAAGAAGCTCTCCGAGGAGAAGATCAACAGCCAGACGCGCACGATGCAGCTGGTCGCGATCGCCGGCCTCACGGGCCTCGTCACCGCTTTTTTCCTCGGCTACGCCCTGCTCTCTCACCGCCGGCATCGGGCCGAGTTGATTCGACTCGCCGAGCGCGACGAGCTCACCGGCCTGCTGAATCGCCGCGCCATCGTGCGCAAGGCCGTCGACCTGCTGACGCGGGCGCGCGAGTCCAAGGGCTCGCTGATCATCGGCCTCGTCGACCTCGACCACTTCAAGTCCATCAACGACCGGTTCGGCCACGCCGTCGGCGACCAGCTGCTGCAGCGGTTCGCCGCGACCTTGCGCACCAGCCTGCACACACGCGAAGTCTTCGGCCGGTATGGCGGCGAGGAATTCCTGGTGCTGTTCCCCGACTTCACGCTCGAGCAGGCGCGCGCCTCCGCCGATCGCCTGCGAACGGCCCTGCGCGATCAGCACCTGCGCATCGATGACCATGAGGTCATGGTGACCTTGAGCCTCGGACTCGCGGGATATGAAGCCGGCGACGTGCTGTTCGATCAGATCGCGCGACGCGCCGACATCGCGCTCTATGTCGCCAAGACCCAAGGCCGCGATCGCGTCGAGATTTTCAATCCCACCCGGCACGGCACTCTCGCCACCACCTCCGCCGCGCGCCAGCGGCAATAGCGGGGGACGCCGCCCTGCGGCATCAACGGCTCACACCAGGTCTTCGGCGATCCTGGTTCAACTTCGGGGGACAGGGCCCGGAAGTCGAACTACTTCCACGTCACCGAGAAGTCGTCGCCCACGCGCAGTCGCTCGCCTGCACCCCGCACGATGATGGCGTTCTGGCCGAACAGCACGCCCTTCAATTCGGGGTCATAGCGGTAGGCCTTGAGGGTCCGCAGCGGCTCTACGCCATCCACGGCGCCCAGATGCTGGTCGGTGGTGGTGATCGAGCAGCGCGTGCAGGGCTTCACCAGCCGCAGGGTGATCCCTTCGACGTTGAGCTCATGGACGCGGTCCTCGTCGTACGCGCCGACGCCGTCGATGACGATGTTGGGACGGAAGCGCTCCATCGGCAGCGGCTTGTCGAGTCGGCCATTCAGGTCCGCGAGCGACGCGCGCGAGATCACGAGGATGGGATAGCCGTCCGCGAACTCGGTGACCGAGTGCAGCCCTTGCGTCCACTCGGGGCTGCACGTGCGCGGGGTGTCGGCGTCGAAAGCCACGAGTGAAAGCTCGGTCTCGAGATACTTCGTGGCCCATGCGGAGGCCTCGGCACCCGCGTCGATGCCACGGCCGTCGAACTTCCACACCGTCACCGGGCGGGCAGCGCCGGCTGCGCCGCGAGGCACGGAAAGCGCCGGCATGCCGGGCGCGGTCAGCGTGAGGCCATCGCTGCCGACACACGTGCCGATCAGCGCCATGCGGGGCAACTCGCGCTGCGTGACGAAGCGGCCGTTGGGACGCACCAGCATCCAGTGCCGGTCATCGAGCAGCCCGGTGCGCGTCACCTCGGCCGCGGCCACGGGCATGCCGCGGCAGGACTTCACCGGGTAGACGTTGAGATCGGTGATGCGGGCTTTCATGACTGCAAGAGCAACGCGCGTTCGGCAGGCATCATAATTGAAGCTGGAGCGCGCGTTCCGCACGCATCATATTTGAAGCTGGAGCGCGCGTTCCGCACGCTCCAGGTCAGCGGCGGTGTTCACGTCCGCGAGCGGACGCTCGGCGGCGAGCGCGACGCGGATTTCCATGCCGTTCTCGAGCGCGCGCAGCTGCTCGAGCTTCTCCGTCTGCTCGAGCCGCGTGGGTGCGAGCTTCGACAGGCGCTTGAGCGCGGACACGCGATACGCATAGATGCCCACGTGACGCAGCGTGTATGGCGTGAGCGTGCTCGGTGCATCGCGGTTGAACGGGATGGGCGCGCGCGAGAAATACAGCGCACGACCCTCGGCGCTGCATGCCGCCTTGACGACGTTGGGGTCGTTGAGGTCCGCGAGCGCGTCCATCTTCACGGCCAGCGTGCCGATGTCGGCCCGCGGATGCGTGGCCAGCAACTTCGCCACCTGGTCGATGACCACGGGCGGGATCAGCGGCTCATCGCCCTGCACGTTCACCACGATGTCTTCGTCAGACCAGCGCCGCGTGACCGCGACTTCAGCGATGCGATCGGTGCCGGAGACGTGCGTGCGCGCGGTCATCGCCACGTCGGCGCCAAAACCGCGCGCCGCCGTGGCGATGCGCTCGTCGTCGGTCGCGATGCATACCTCGGCCGCGCCGCACGCGCGCGCGCGCTCGTGCACCCATTGGAGCATCGGCTTGCCGGCCAGTGGCAGCAGCGCCTTGCCGGGCAGGCGAGATGAGTCATAGCGGGCGGGGATGACGACGCGGAACATCATGCGTTCGACTCCATGCTGTCAATCCCGCGACATCAGCGGGTCATCGGAGGGCAGCTGACGCGCGTCCTCCTCGTGCATCATCGGCATTCCGTCTCGCAGCGGAAACGCCAGCCGCTCCGCGCGGCACACCAGCACCTGCGCGTTCTTGTGGAATTTCAGCGGACCCTTGCAGATCGGGCACGCGAGAATGTCCAGCAGCCTGTCATCCATTTGCTTTCTTTCCTGGCGGCTTCGTCCGTTGGGCCTGCGCCGATGCGTTGAACGCGTTGACGCGCGCGATCACGAGATCCACGAGCGCGCGCGCCTGGCTCTCCTCGAAATCCGCCGTGACGGGCACGTACCAGCACCGCTCGTCGGCGAAGGCCGAACATTTTACGGCATCCTTCTCCGTCATGAGCACCGGCAGGCTGTCGCCAAAATTGAGATCGCCGGACCTGAAGGGATGATGATCCGCAAATGCATGCTCGTACACGGTGAGCCCCGCCTCGCGCAGGGTATCGAAGAAGCGGTGCGGATTGCCGATGGCTGCGACGCCGTGCACGCCGCTGCCGCGGAAACTCGACAGCGCCCGCAACGCGCCGCCGCCGCCGACCGGCCGCGCGTCACCCGGCCGCATGCGCATGTTGAACAGCGTGTGCGAAACGAACTTCGGTATCTGGAATCCCGGCGCCGTCACGGTGCCATTGACCACCACGGCATTCACGCGGCGCAGACGCCGCGGATGTTCGCGCAGCGGGCCGCGGGGCAGCAGGCACTGGTTGCCGAAGCCGCGCTGGCCGTCGATCACGACGATCTCGCAATCGCGCCTCAACCGCAGGTGCTGCAGACCGTCATCGGCCAGCAGGATGTCGGCGCCCTCGGCCACCGCCTCGCGTGCGGCCGCGACACGATCCTTGCCGACGAACACCGTGGCCTGCGCGCGCCGCGCCAGCAGCAGCGGCTCGTCGCCCACCTCCGACGGACGGCTGTGAATGGTCACGCGCGTGACGCCCGACGCGCGACCGCCATACCCACGCGAAATGATGCCGACACGCAGTCCGCAGGCCGCCAGATGCGTCGACAGCCAGGCTACGAGCGGTGTCTTGCCGGTGCCACCGACGGTGAGGTTGCCGATGACCACGACCGGCACGGGCATGCGTGCGCGATCGCGCAGGCCGATGCGGTACAGCAAGCTCCGTAATGCCATGACGGCGCCGTACAGAAACGACAGCGGCGCGAGCCAGAGGGGGCGCGCGCCGCTGTACCACATCGTTTCGAGCTTGGCGGCCAGGCGTGTCATCGGGGCAACATCAGCTGCGGAACTCGGCGCGCTTGAGGCTCGCATAGGCACCCTCGCCTGCTACGAGCTCGGCGTGCGTACCCCGTTCGACGATACGGCCATCCTCCATGACGAGGATCTCGTCGGCGTGCTCGATGGTTGCCAGGCGATGCGCGATGACGAGCGTCGTGCGGTCTTTCATGAGCTCGAGCAACGCCTGCTGGATGCGGCGCTCGGACTCATTGTCGAGCGCGGACGTGGCTTCGTCGAAGATGAGGATGGGCGCGTTCTTGAGCAGCGCGCGTGCGATGGCGATGCGCTGCCGCTGCCCGCCCGAGAGCAGCGCGCCGCGATCACCCACCGGCGTGTCCAGGCCCTGCGGCAACTCGGCCGCGAACTCGTCCACGTAGGCGATCTGCGCCGCCTTCTCCACGGCCGCGGGATCCGGATTCTCGACGCCGAAAGCGATGTTGTTGCGAATGGAATCGTTGAACAGCACCACATCCTGGCTCACCAGCGCGACGTTGTTGCGCAGGTCGCGCAAGTTGCACTCCCGCACGTCCAGGCCATCGACCAGCACCTGCCCCATCGTCGCGTCATAGAAACGCGCGACGAGCCCGACCAGGGTGGACTTGCCGCTGCCCGAACGGCCGACGATCGCGATGTTCTTCCCGGCCGGAACGCTCAGGTTGACGCCGTGCAGCACCTTGCCCTTCTCGGCGGCGTACTCGAAGCTCACGTCGCGGAAGTCGATGCCACCTGCGATGCGGCCGAGCTTGCGGCCCGTGACGTAGTCCTCTCCGGGAGTGTCGAGCATTTCGAAGATGCTCGCGCCTGCCGCCAGGCCCTGTTGCATGGGCACGAACGAATCCATGAGCCGCTTGAGCGGCGCGGTGGTCATGAGCATCGCCGCGAGGAAGGACATGAAGTCCGCCATCGTGATGCGGCCCTCGATGATCTGGTTGAGCGCCACCCACAGGATGCCGCCGAGCGCGAGCGACGCGATGAACTGCACCGTCGGGTTGCTCGTGGCGCGCGCCGCGATCAGTTTCATGTTGCTGCGGCGGTTGTGCTCGTTCACCGCCTCGAAATCCTTCGACTCCTGCTCCTGCGCGTTGAACACCTTGATGACGCGCTGGCCGTCGAGCGCCTCCTTGGTGACGCGCGTGACGTCGCCCATCGAAGCCTGGATTCGCGCGCTGTAGCGTCGGAACGAGCTCGCCACTTTTCGGATCAGCCACGACATCGGCGGAGCGATGGCGAAGACGAACAGCGCCAGGTGCCAATTGAGCCAGAACATGTAGCCGATCAGGCCGACGATGGTCAGCGTGTCACGGATGAGCGACGTGATGGACTTGGTGACCGCTTCCGCCACCTGCTCGACGTTGTACGTGAGCTTGGACAGCATGGTGCCGCCCTGCGCCTTGTCGTAATAGCTCGCTGGCAGATCGAGGTAGTGGCGGAAGAGGTCCGCCCTGATCGCCTTGATGACCTGCCGCCCGACGTAGCCGGGGAAGTAGTTCGACATGTAGTCGCCCACGCCGCGCAGCAGGAACAGCAGCGGCGCGCCCAGCGAGATCAGCAGCACGTCCTGCCGGTCGCCCTCGAACCGGGTCAGCTCCATGAACTGCTTGACGAACCACGCGAAGGACGTATCGGTGGCCGCGAACAACACCATGCCGCACAAGCCGATGAGCCACATGCCCAGGTGCGGCCGCGCATAAGAAAGCAGACGACGGTAGACAGCTCCCGGCTTCATCTCCGGCGCGGGTGCTGCGTTCATTTCGCGGCTTTGGCGTCTTCGGTAGTCGCGAACCGGATGCGCTGGAAACCGAGCTTGCTCAGCACGTCGAGCGCGCTGATCACCGCCTGGTGCGTGGCGCGGGCATCCGCGCGGATGGTCACTTCCATGTCACGCTTGGCGCCGGCCGTCTCGACGATGGCCGCGCGCAGCGTGTCGGTGCTGGCGTTGATGAGCTCTTTGTCGTTCACGCGATACGTGCCCGTCTGGGTCACCGCGATGACCAGCGGATCGGTCTTCTGCCGCCCCGTCGGCACGGCGCTCGCCTGCGGCAACTCGATCTTCATGCGGCCTTCCTGCATGAAGGTGGACGACAGCATGAAGAAGATGACCAGCAGCAGCGCGATGTCGATCAGCGGGATCAGGTTGATCTCGGGATCTTCCTTGTTCTTGCGGGAGCCTAGTCTCATGCGCCGAGCCGTCTCTGGTACCGCGGGCTCACGCCGTGCGCGCGATGCCGCCGTCGCTCTCGCCGCCCTGCTGGGAGGCGCCGAGGGAATCGGCGAAGTTCACCGCCACTTTTTCCATCTCGACCACGATGCGCTCGACCTTGCCGCGCAGGTAGCGGTGCGCGATATATGCCGGAATGGCGACCGTGAGGCCGCCGGCGGTGCAGACCAGCGCCTCGGAGATGCCTTGCGCCAGCATGCGCGGGTCACCCATGCCGCCGAGCATGACGGCCTTGAACGCATTGATGATGCCGGTGACCGTGCCGAGCAGGCCTAACAAGGGCGCGATGCTCGCGATGGTACCCACCGAGTTGACGAAGCGCTCGAGCTCGTGCACCACGTGACGGCCCGTGTCCTCGACGCGCTCCATCATGATGGCGCGCCCGCGGTCGCGGTTGGCGAGCGCCGCGGCCAGCACGCGGCCCAGCGGCGAGTTCTTCTCCAGCGCCTCGATGACCTTGGCGTTGACCTGGTTCGCTTCCGCGAGCTGCGAGACCTTCTTGATGAGCTCCTGGGGCAGCACGCGTTTGCGCTGCAGGGTCCAGAGCCTCTCGAAGACGATGCCGACCAGAACGATGGAGCTGATGACGATCGGCACCATGAAGATGCCACCGCTTTTCACTATTTCCCACATGCCTGAACTATACCGGACGGCGCCAATGGAAGGGAAAACGCGAGGCTCGCGCGCTCGCGCGAACCTCCCATCCCCGCGGGCCGAGTTGCAGGTCGATGGCGCCGTCGGTACGCGTGTCGAGCACCACGGACCTTCGTCGCCAGCGATCGGCCACGCGCCGCCGGGATTGAGCGCCTTCGATACCGCCGGTGGCGATCGCCAATCCCGGCGCGGTTGTTTCTATCCACTGGCGTGACGAAGCGAGCTCGCTGGCCTGCCGGCCGATGATCACCACGTCGCTGGCCAAATCCGCGCCGCCGACGCGCGCCACCAACGCGCGCTCGCCTGCGGTGTCGAGATCGCCGGGCACCAGTACGGAGGTCGTTCCCGTGGCAACCTTCAGAACGCATCGGCCGCCCACGGCGTAGGTAAGGAACTGGACGCCATCCCACTGCCACCGGGAATCCCGGCAGGCGCTCGCCGGAAGCCCGCTCGCGGGCCAACCGCCGCCCACGATTACACCACCGAGCTCTCGCTCCACTGCTAACAACGCCGCCGCGCGCGCCCGGTCTGCGTCGAGCGTGGGCAGCACCAGCACGTCCACTCTTCGGATGCGGGACGCCTCGATCGCCGGCAGCACGATCTCCGCGAGCCGCGTGCCGTGCGTGTTCCAGGCATCACCCGTGTCGAACAACAGGGCGTGTGTACGCGTCGTCACCAGAACGACGGTGCCGCGCCCGGCATCGAGCACGCGGACACGAGCGTCCGCCGGATCCGGGCCCTGTGTTGGCGCGAATGCGAGCGGCAGCAGCGCGCAGGAGGCGGTGAGTCGCAGCGGCCAGGGCCACCGGAACAGCCAAGCCAGCGAGGCCGGCAACGCCATCAGGAACCACCATCCGGATGGCGCGACCCGCAGCAGCCCCGCGTGGTCGGCGGGCTCGGCGCACCACGCCAGCATCGGCCAGAGCAGGTCGTAGAGATGGGCGGCGAGCGCGAAGAACGGCGCGTCCCACGCGGGTATCCACCACGCCGTGAGCGCACCCGCGAGCACCACCGGCACGAACACCAGCGAGATCACCGGGATCGCGACGAGATTCACCGCAAGACCGGTCAGCGAGACGCCGCCGAAGATGGCGAGCGTGACCGGCAGCAGCGCGAGCATGATGGTGAGCTGCACACGGACAACGGACCACCCATGTGCGACGGGGCCGGATCGCCGCTGCGTACCTCCGACACCCCACTCTTCGCCCGCGAAGGCGAGCAGGACGCCGACGGCGATGAAAGACAGCCAGAAGCCTGCGGCCAGCGGCGCGCGGGCGTCGGTCACGAGCACCCCCACCATGGCCATGGCCCAGAGTCGGCCCGCATCCACGCGGCGCGCGGCGAGACGCGCGCAGACATACAGCGCGAGCATGAGCCAGGTGCGCTGTGTGGGCACGGATAGCCCGGCGAGCAGCGAGTATGCGCCGGCCGCCGCCAGTCCTAACAACAAGGCGAAAGGCTCGCGCGCGACGACCTGCGCGCCGGGCAGCCGGCGCCACATCAACCGCGCGCCGCGGAACACCAGCCAGGCGAACAGCGTGACGTGCAGTCCGGAGATGGCGACCAGGTGCGTGGTGCCGGTTGCGTTGAACACGCGCCACTGGTCGCGGCTCATGCCGGCGGTGAGACCCACGGCGAGCGCGGTGACCAGCGCCGCCGCATCGGGGTCGGCGATGCGATCGCCCACGCGCAGCGCGATGCGCGCACGAAGCGTATCCAGCGAAGCGGGCGCCAGCGCGAGCAACCCGTTCATGGCCGACGGCAGCACCCTCCCCGAGCCATGGATTCCAGCGCGGAAGGCCTGCCGCACCATGTCCGGCCCATCGAAGTTGCAGGTCTCCTCCAGCGCAGTGACGCGTAACAGGAGCCGCCAGCGTTCGCCGACACGCGGAGTGGCATGCGGATCGCGCCATCGGATGCGTAGCAGCCTCGGGGTATCCGGGGACACTGCCCCCGCGAGGGACTCGGTGCGCAGACCGAACCGCAAGGTGGAGCCGTCACGCGCCGGCACGTCCTCGACCACGCCGACGGCGAGCAGACGCGCACCGTCCGTCTCCCCGGCGGGCAGGCTGCGCACGCGCCAGTGCTCGGCGTGCGCGAACGCCAGCAACTGCCCGGCCATGAACAGCGCGCAGGCGCCGAACCAACGGTGGTGACGCCATGATGACAAGGCCCAGGCAATCAGGAGCCCGCCCGCGGCTGCCTGCCAGAGGATGCCTGGAATGCCGGCCGACAACAGGCCGAGCAGCACGCCGGCCAGGAGCGCGAGCGCGACGGTCACGGAGGCGCGGCCCGGGTGTTAAAGTGGCGACGAATGCCACGGATCTTTTTCCGCAAGATCACGCCGCGACGCGAGACCTTGCGCAACCACTGGGCCCTCAAACCCTTCAGCCGGTTCTTCGGTGACCCGCGCCTGTGGTCGCTGCAGCGGCGCACGGTAGCGCCGGCATTCGGCGCGGGCCTCGCGATCTGCTTCGTCCCGCTGCCCATCCACATACCGCTCGCGGCGCTGGTGGCGATCTTCTGCCGCATCCACATACCCACCATCATGGTGACGCTGATCCTGGTGAATCCTTTCACCGTGGTGCCGGCCTACCTGCTGGCTTACAAGGTCGGCGTGCTCATCACCGACGTGCCGCCGCACCAGTTCCACTTCGAGCTCACGTGGGACTGGCTGCAAAAAGGCCTGGGGCCGATGTGGAAACCATTTCTCACGGGCTGTGCGGTGACGGGCTCGCTGTTCGGCCTGGTCGGCTACGGCCTGCTGGACGTGGCGTGGCGTTACAACGTGCGCAAGAGATATCGCGAGCGCGCCGGCGCCACCAGCAAGTAATCAGGTTCTTTCGACCAGATTTCCGCGTTCCAGCTCGAGCACGCGGTCCATGCGTGCCGCGAGCTTGCGGTCGTGCGTGACGACGATGAGGCTGGTGGCGAGCTCGCGGTTGAGTTCGAGCATGAGCGCGAACACGGCCTCGGCATTGCTGCCATCGAGATTGCCCGTCGGTTCGTCGGCCAGCACGATGCGCGGGCCGGTGACCAGCGCGCGGGCAACCGCGGCGCGCTGTCGCTCGCCGCCCGAGAGCTCGTGCGGGCGATGTACCAGCCGCTCGCCCAGCCCCACGCGTTGCAGGATGCCGCGCGCCTGCTGCTCGGCGTCGTGCTTCGCCATGCGGCGGATCAGCAGCGGCATGGCCACGTTCTCGAGAGCCGAGAACTCGGGCAGCAGGTGATGGAACTGGTACACGAACCCCAGCGTGCGGTTGCGCAGCTCGCCGCGCGCGGCCTCGCTCAACGCATGGATGTCGCTGCCGGCAATCTTGACGGTGCCGGCGCTGGGCTTGTCGAGACCGCCCAGGATCTGCAGCAGCGTGGTCTTGCCGGACCCGGAGGCGCCAATGATCGCGATGCGCTCCCCGGGCTTGACCGCGAAGTGCAGGCCCTGCAGCACCTGCAGATCGATCGGGCCCTGTTTGAACGAGCGCCGCACGTCGGTGGCTTCGAGCACCAGGTCAGTCATGTCGATTGCTCATGCGCGTCACTCGTGTCCCTCGTTCCTGTCCGTCATTCATGTCTGAGCGCCTCCGCCGGCTGCATGCGTGCGGCGCGCCACGCCGGGTAGATAGTTGCCAGCGCGGCCAGGGCCAGCGTGATCGAGGACACCGTCAGCACGTCGCCGAGACGCACCTCCGCCGGAAGCTCGCTCATCATGTAAACGCTGGGGTCGAGGAACTTGATGCCGAGCGCGCTCTCGATGGCATGGATCACGCGCGTGGCGTTCAGCGACAACACCCAGCCCAGCAGCGCCCCCGTGACCGTGCCCCCGAGGCCGATCAGCGCGCCCTGCACCATGAACATGCGCAGCACGTTTTTCGGCGCGGCACCCATGGTCCTGAGGATCGAGATGTCGGTCTGCTTTTCCTTCACGATCATCACCAGGGTCGCGACCAGGTTGATGGCCGCGACTATCACGATGATGAGCTGGATGAAGAACATCATCGACTTCGTGAGCTCGATGGAACGGAACAACACGCCGTGGTCACGCGTCCAGTCGCTGACGAAAAACCCGCTGCCGTCGTAGTCGATCTGCATGGCCACCTGGCGCACGGTCTGCGGCGCCAGGAACAGATCGTCGAGCGCGAGCCGCAGGCCGGTCACGTTGTCGCCCAGCCGATAGAGCCGCGCGGCGTCCTGCATGTGCAGCAGCGCGAGACCGCGGTCGTAGTCGTACATCCCCGAGTCGAAGATGCCGCTCACGGTAAGGCGCTTGGTACGCGGCATCAGTCCGACCGGCGTCGCCGTCGCCTCGGGAGTCATCAGCACCACCTTGTCGCCCACCTTCACGTCGAGCTCCTTGGCGAGCGCGCTGCCGAGGATCACGCGGAAACTGCCGGGCGCGAGATCGGAGAGCTTGCCCCCGGATATGCGTGAACCCAGGCCCACTGCGCGCACTTCTTCTTCCGGGAGGACGCCACGCATCGACGTGCCGGCCACACGGCGCCCATTGGCGAGCAGTCCACGCGTCTCGATGAAGGGCGCGACGGCCGCCACGTTGGCCATGCGCGCGGCGTCGGCCTGCGCCTTGCGCCAGTTCCCGATCTCGCCCTCGACGCCAGTGATGGTGGCATGCGAGGTCACGGCCAGCATGCGTGCGCGCAGCTCCGTCTCGAAGCCATTGAGCACGGACATCACGACGATGAGCACCGCCACGCCGAGCGCGAGCCCGGCCACGGACATGAATGCGACGAAGGACACGAGGCCACTGCGATGCGCGGACCGCAAGTAGCGTGTGCCGATGGTCCATTCGTAGGCCATCGGGCTACTCGTATCTCAGCGCGTCGGCCGGAGGCACGCGCGAGGCGCGCCAGGCCGGGTAGATGGTGGCGAGCAGCGTGATGAGCATGGCGATGCCGGCGATCCATACGATCTGTCCGGCATGCAGCTCGGACGGGATCTTCGTGGTGACGTACACGGAGGAATCGAAGATCTCGAAACGGAACAGCCGCTCGAAGAAGGCCGCGATCGCGCCCGCGTTGTATCCGACCGCGCAGCCCAGCAACACCCCCAGTGCCACGCCGAACCAGGCGATGACGCTGCCCTGGATGAGGAACACCTTCATGATCTGCCCTGGCGACGTGCCCAGGGTGCGGAGAATCGCGATGTCGGTGCGCTTGTCGGTGACGACCATCGCCAGCATGGCCACGAGATAGAAAGCCGCTACCGCCACGATGAGCATGAGGATGATGGCCACCATGGTCTTCTCGATGCGAATGGCGCGGAAGTAGCTGGCATGGTCTTCGGCCCAGTCACGTATCTCGAGGCCGGCCGGCAACGTCGACGCGATCGCTCGCACGCGCTCCGGCGCCAGCAGCGCGTTGCTGAAGTTGATCTGCAATGTCATGCGCGAATCCGCGTCCGGCAGCAGCGCCCGCAAGTCGTCGAGTGCGACGATCAGCAGCGAGTCGAACTCGGTGACGTTCGCGTCGAACACGCCGCTCACCGTGAACTCGCGCAGACGCGGCTCGGGGATGCCGCTGGCATCGGTGGTCGGTACGAGCACGGTGATGACATCGCCCACCGCCAGTCCCAGCGTGATGGCCGTGTTGCGCCCGATCAGCGCATGCTCCTGGCCGGGCACGAGCGTGTCCAAAGAGCCTTCGACGAGTGCGCCACCGAGCTTTTTCTTCTCAGACGCGTTCGTCGGGTCTACTCCGCGCAGACGCACGGGCAGCATGTCCGGCTTGCGCACGGCCAGCGCTTCCATCTCGATGGCCGGCGCAGTGCTCACGACGTCGGCGGTGGCGCGGATCTTCGACGACAGCGCTGCCCAGTCCGGCGCCTGACCGTGGGGCTGCACGATCACTCGTGCATGCGAGGACAACGACAGCAGCCCTTCGCGCAACGTGCCCTCCAGCCCGTTCATCGTCGACAGGATCACGATGAGCGCGGCCACGCCCAGGCACACGCAGAGCAGCGAGACCCACGTGATGAAAGAGACGAAGAATTTATGGGACCGGGCCCGTACGTAGCGCAGGCCGACGAACAGGGGCAGCGAATTCAGCATCGGGCGCGATTGTTGCGCAAAAACAGGACGGGCTTCACAAAAAGGGCTGTTATTAGAGTCGGTGGCTGGCGACAGCGGCTGACTTTGCCATAGCGGGGGGTATATTGCCGCCACGGTCGAGTCGCCGGCCGTAGGAGGAGAACGCCATGCTTGCTCGCACGTTGAAGATTTCCGTGGCCGCACTGGCCGTTTGCGCCGCCGCGCCGGTACTGGCGGAGACTCTCGCCATCGATGGGCAGGTCACGATCAAGCCCGCCGGAGTCGAAACTCCGCAACGCGGTATTTCCATGGACGCCGTGCAGGCCAAGTTCGGCGAGCCCTCGAACAAGTCCGGGCCCGTGGGCACCCCGCCCATCACCAAGTGGTTCTATCCGAACTTCGTGGTGGTGTTCGAGAACGACAAGGTGCTGCACGCGGTAGCGACTTCGGGCTGACAGCCCGTCGCTGATCCCGGTTTCTCGCGGCCGCATCCTATGCGGCCTCACTCTTTCGGCAGCTTGCGGCCGCCAATTCCACAGGTAAGCTGCCGCGCTCCGAAATGCCCGCACTCCTCAACCCTCCGCTCCCCCGGCCGCAGGCGCGCCAGCGCTGGCACCAGCTCTATGGCGCCGCGCGCAGCCTCGCGCTGGCCGAAGCCATCCAAACGGATGACCGCCCCTACCTGGTGATCGCGCGCGATGCGCGTGAGCTCGATCAGCTGCGTGCGGAGCTCGGGTTCTTCCTCGGGCAGACCGGCGACAAGGCGAGGCCCATCCATGCGCTCCCGGACTGGGAAGTGCTGCCGTATGACGTGTTCTCGCCACATCCCGACATCATCTCCGAGCGCCTGCTGGCGCTGGCGGAAATGCCCCGGTTGAAGTCGGCGGTGATCCTCGCGGCCGCGGACACGCTGGGCCAGCGACTCGCGCCGCGCGGCTACGTCGAAGGCCGCACGTTCAACTTCGCGGTGGGCGACCGGCTGCAGATCGAGCCGCTGCGCGCGCGCCTCGTCGAGAGCGGCTACGCCTCGGTCTCGCAGGTGACCGCGCCGGGCGAGTTCGCGCTGCGTGGCTCGCTGTTCGACGTCTTCCCCATGGGCACCCGCACGCCACTGCGCGTCGACCTGTTCGACGACGAGGTGGAGGCGATCCGCGAGTTCGATGCCGAGACGCAGCGCTCGGGCGATGCGTTGCAGCGGGTGCGCCTGCTGCCGGGCCGCGAGCTGCCGCTGGATGCGGAATCGGTCAAGGCGTTCCGCCTGCGCTATCGCAAGCGCTTCGAGGGCGACCCGACCAAGAGCGTCATCTACCGCGGCGTGAGCGACGGGCTCGCGCCGCCGGGCATCGAGTTCTACCTGCCGCTGTTCTTCGACACCACCGACACCCTGCTGGACTATCTACCGGCCGACACCGTGGTGTGCGGTGGGGCCGACCTTGCCGCGACCGTGGATCGCGCGGCCCGCGACGTGGCCGAGCGCTACGAAGAACGCCGGCACGACGTGGAGCGGCCGATCCTCTCGCCCGAGGAGCTCTTCCTCTCTCCCGACGAGCTGCAGTCGCGCCTCGCGGCCTTCACGCGCATCGACGTCGACTCGTTCAAGATCGACGAGGAGCTCGACTCGCAGTCCGGTGGCCACAACTTTCCGACCACCGCGCCACGCGAATGGCGCGTGGATCTGCGCGCCGAACGGCCACTGTCGCCGCTCGAGGATTTCCTCGACAGCTTCCCCGGCCGCGTGTTGCTGGCAGCGGATTCCGCCGGCCGCCGCGAAGTGCTGCTCGAAATGCTGCGCGCCCATGGGCTCAAGCCCAAGGTGATCGGCGGCTGGCACGAGTTCGTCGACGGCGATGCGCGGTTCGCGATTTCGATCGCGCCCGAGATGGCGGGCCTGCAGGTCACTTCGCCACCGATCGCCGTACTCGGCGAAGCGCAGCTGTTCGGCCAGCGCGCGCGACAGGAACGACGACGCCGCCGCGCGCAATCGGATCCGCAGGCCATCCTTCGCGACCTCACGGCGCTCGGGCCCGGCTCGCCGGTGGTGCATGAGGACTATGGCGTGGGCCGATATATCGGCCTGCAGGTCATGCAAGTGGCCGGACAGGATGGCGAGTTCGTCGTTCTCGAATATGCCGACGGCGACAAGCTCTATGTGCCCGTGCAGCAGCTGCACCTGGTGTCACGCTACTCCGGCGCCGCACCCGAGAGCGCGCCGCTGCACAAGCTGGGTACGGACCAATGGGCGCGCGCCCGCAAGCGCGCCGCGGACAAGATCCGCGACGTCGCCGCCGAGCTGCTCGATCTCTATGCACAGCGGCAGGCCAAGAAAGGCCCTGCCATGTCCACCAAGGAGCTCGACTATCAGGCCTTCGCGAACAGCTTCCCGTTCGAGGAAACCGCGGATCAGGCCGAAGCCATCCGCCAGGTGCTGGTCGATCTCGCGAGCGAGAAGCCCATGGACCGCGTGGTCTGCGGCGACGTGGGCTTCGGCAAGACCGAGGTGGCCATGCGCGCCGCATTCGTCGCCGCGCAGTCGGGCAAACAGGTGGTCGTGCTGGTGCCGACCACTCTGCTGGCCGAGCAGCACACCAACAACTTCCGCGACCGGTTCGCCGACTGGCCGGTCCGCATCGAGTCGCTGTCGAGGTTCCGCAGCGGCAAGGAAACCAACACGGTTCTCGAAGGAATCGAGAAAGGCACCGTCGACATCGTCATTGCCACGCAGAAGCTGCTGCACGCCAACGTGCGGTTCAAGGATCTCGGCCTCATCATCGTCGACGAGGAACACCGCTTCGGAGTGCGCGACAAGGAAAAGCTGAAGACGCTGCGCGCGGAAGTGCACGTGCTCACGCTCACGGCCACGCCCATCCCGCGCACTTTGAACATGGCGCTCGGCGGCTTGCGCGATCTGTCCCTGATCACCACGCCCCCGGCCGAGCGCCTGGCCATCAAGACCTTCGTGACGGAATGGCACGCGCCGACCTTGCGCGAAGCGGCCCTGCGCGAGTTCCGGCGCGGCGGCCAGGTGTACTTCGTCCACAACGTGGTCGAGACCATCGAGAAGACCGCCGCCGAGTTGACCAAGCTCATTCCCGAGGCACAGGTGCGCATCGGCCACGGCCAGATGCGCGAGCGCGATCTCGAGCAGCTGATGGTCGATTTCTACCACCGCAGGTTCAACCTGCTGGTCTGCACCACCATTATCGAGAGCGGCATAGACGTGCCGACGGCCAATACGATCATGATCGACCGCGCCGATCGCCTCGGCCTCGCGCAATTGCACCAGCTGCGCGGCCGCGTCGGCCGCTCCCACCACCGCGCCTACGCCTATCTGCTCACGCCGAACCGCAAGGCGCTGTCGCTGGACGCGGTCAAGCGCCTCGAGGCCATCGAGTCGCTGGAAGACCTGGGAGCCGGCTTCGTGCTCGCCACTCACGATCTCGAGATCCGCGGCGCCGGCGAGTTGTTAGGCGAGTCGCAGAGCGGCGAGCTCACCGAGATCGGCCTCACCATGTACCTCGACATGCTCGGACAGGCCGTCAAGGCGCTCAAGGAAGGCAAGGAACCTGCGCTGGACCGTCCGCTTGCCGCCACCGCCGAGGTCGAGTTGCGCCTGCCCGCCCTGCTGCCCGAGAGCTATGTCGCCGACGTGCCCGTGCGGCTCGCGCTGTACAAGCGGCTTGCCGCCGCGCCCGACAACGCAGCCGTGGACGAGCTCACCGAGGAGATCGTCGACCGCTTCGGGCCATTGCCACCGCCCGCGACCCATCTGTTGCGCGTCACCCGGCTCAAACTGGCGGCACGGCAGATCGGAATCCGCCGACTCGACCTGGGGCCGCAGGGTGGCTACGCCCTGTTCGAGGAGACCAACAAGGTGGACCCCCGAGCGGTCATCCGGCTGGTGCAGCTCCCCGACCGCGACTACAAGCTGGATGGCGCGCTCAAGCTGCGCATTTCCGTGGAGAACGAGACGGATGCCGAGCGATTCGAGTTCGCGGAGCGGTTCCTCGGCGAGTTGCGGGGCGATGCACCGGCCAAGCCTCAAGGCAAGGACCAGAGAAAGGAGTCGAGCAAAGATCAGGCCAAGGACGGGGGCAATCGCTCGACCAAACCGCCAACACCTCCCAAGCCGCCATCAACGTCAATGAAGCCATGGCCGCCGCCTCCGCCGGCCCGAAAGCGCTAGCCGTTATACTCCGGGCCATGACGCCGAACCGTTCGCGATTCACCACGCTCTTCGCCCTCGCCCTCCTGGTACTCGTCACCGGGCTCATCCCCGCCTCGCAGGTGCGCGCACAGACGCCGTCGACCCGCGTCTACACCGTCGAGCTCATCGTGTTCCGGAACATGAGTGGCCAGGGTGGTGCCGAGGACTGGAGCGTCAAACCCGTGGCCCGCCGTCCCGACCAGCCGGACTCTCCGGTGACCGGGCGGTTCGTGGCGTCACTCTCGCCGTCGCAGTTCCAGTTGAACGACGTCGAGGCGCGCCTGAAGAACAGCACTAACTACCAGCCCATCGCGCATTTCGCCTGGCAGCAGACCGCGAGCTCGTGGGGCTCGGGCGCGGGCTTCACCGTGGCCAAGCTCGGCGGCAACGTGCCCGGACTCAACGGGATCATCTTTCTCGAGGCCGGCACCTATCTGCACCTCGGCATGACGCTCAACTACCAGAGCGCGAATCCGCCCGCGGGTCTCGGCGCCGCGCCGGGCACGATGTTCATGATGTCGGAGTCGCGGCGCGTGAAGCAGTACGAGCGCAACTACTTCGACCACCCGGCGTTCGGGGTGATCGCTCTCGTTACGCCGGCGAACCAGGGAACTGGCGGAAGGTAGCGTGCTCGGCGATCGCGCATGTGCTTCGATGACTCGCTTTTCGCCGGGCCATTCGGGGGTTTGTTTGCGCGAGACTGGGGCCGCCGCCATGCGGTGCGCGGAAGACACCTTAACTGTAGCCAACGGGGAGCTGACCTAAGCTCCGATTGGTTCGGAGAGCGGCTTCGTGCCTTGCGAATTGGGTACCCGGCCCGCTCGTCATCGAAGCACATGCACGCTCGCCGAGGCACCACCGTCAGCGTCCGCCCGCGCCGACCTCAGCGGAAGTCGGAATTTTCCGCGACGATCACGCGATTGCGCCCCTGGTCCTTGGCGCGCGTCACTGCCACTTCCACGGCTCTCAGAAAATTCTCGGCCGTGTCGTCGGGGCCCGGTGTGTGAATCGCCACGCCGCCGCTCACGGTCACGTATTTCTGCGTCGAGCGCGGGTGGTGGATCTGCTGCTCGCGCACGCGATGCGCCACGGTGGTGGCGTGCTGGATCACGTGATCGGGCGGCGTACCGTGCATGAGCACGATGACGCTGGCCCCTTCCCAGCGACCGACCATGTCCGTGCCGCGCCGGAATGAACCGGAAATCGCGCGCGCCACGCGCTTGACCACGGCGTCGCCGCCGGCGCGGTCGAAGATCTCGTTGTACGGCCCGAGCTGGTCGATGTCGAACAGCAGCAGCGCGATGTCGGTCTTGTCGCGCTGCGCGAGCGCGAAGTCTCGCCGCAGCACGTCCTCGAAGTAGTAGCGCGACGCGAGCCCGGTGAGCCGGTCTTCGCGCACCCACGTGGGGATGCCGCGGATGCCGCTCTCGCCCGCCACCTTGCTGCGCGTGCCGCCTTCGCGGTGATAGCCGATGAAATGTGTGACCTTGCCTTCACCATCCTTGAGTGGATAGATCTGCATGTCGTTGACGAACACCGTGCCGTCCTTGCGGGTGTTACGCAGCAGCGCGCGCACGGCCTCGCCATGGCGCAGCGCCTCGCGCACCGCCTCGAGCTCGGGCTGGTCACGGTCCTCGCCCTGCATGAAACGCGGATTCTTGCCGAGCAGCTCGCCGAGCTCGTAGCCGGTGAGCCGGCAGAACGCGGGGTTCACGTAGACCGCGGCACGTTCGCCGCCGGCCTCGCAGATCATGATGCCCTCGGGCGCCACGTCGAGCGCACCGCGCAGGAATTCACCGCGGAATCCGTTCGATGAAGAGCCGTTCATGCGTTGCCCGCCGTGAGGCTGAGCTTGGGCGCGGCCGAAGTGCGCGCGAGCATTTCCTGGCTGGCGCGCCAGGCGCTGCCGGCCAGCAGCTCGCCCCGCTCGGGCGCGCTCTTGCCACGCATGCGCACGAGTCGCAGGTGCGCGCTGGGCTGTATTTCCCACTCGAGCCTGTCGAGCAGCGTGGTCACGGACGCGCGGTCGTTGCACACCGGCAGCACGTCGCAGCCCGCGTCGAGCGCCGCCGTCGCGCGCTGCACGATATCGCCGAATTCCTTGGCGCCGCCCATGGAAAGATCGTCGGTGAAGATCGCGCCTTCGAAGCGCAGCTCTTCACGCAGCGCGTTCTGGATCCAGCGGCGCGAGAGGCTCGCGGGCTCGGGCGCGATGGCCGGATAGAGGATGTGCGCGACCATCACACCGGGGATGCCGTTGTCGATGAGCCGGCGGAATGGCAGCAGGTCGTTGCCGAGCTCGTTCCAGGCGCGCCTGTCTACCGGCAGCGAGTGGTGCGAGTCCGCGACCACGGCGCCGTGTCCCGGAAAATGTTTCGCGGTGGCCGCCATGCCGGCGTCCTTCATGCCCTGCACGTATGCGTGCGCCAGCTGCGCGACTGCTTCGGGCTTCTCATGGAACGCGCGGTCGCCGATGACCTCGCTGACGCCGTAGTCGAGATCGACGCACGGAGCGAATGACAGATCGATGCCGTGCGCACGCAGTTCGGCGGCCATGAGCCAGCCCATGGAACGCGCGAGAGTCAGACCCTGTTTGGCGTCGAGATCGAACTCGTGGCCGATGCGTCGCGGCGGCGGCAGCTTCGAGAACTCGGGACGGAACCGCTGCACGCGTCCGCCTTCCTGGTCGACGGCGACGATGAGCGCAGGCGACCGCACGGCATGGATGTCGGCCACGAGCTTCGTCAGCTGCTCGGCCGACTGGTAGTTGCGCGTGAACAGGATGACGCTGCCGACGAGCGGATGGCGCAGCACGTCGCGGTCCTCGGGCGTCAGCTCGAGACCGGCCACGTCGACCATCAGTGGGCCCAGGGTCACTCCATCCATCCTTGCTGGAGCCCTACGGCCTTTCCAGGACCGCCATGGACTCCACGTGCGTAGTGTGCGGGAACATATCAAGGACCCCGGCGGCCGTTAAGCGGAAGCCCAATTCATGGGTCAATACGCCAAGATCGCGCGCCAGCGAACCTGTATGACACGAGATATACACCACCCGGCGGGGCGCCAAGTGTGCGACGGCACTCAAAACCTCACGGGCCCCGACGCGCGGCGGGTCTAACAGCACCTTGTCGAAGCCACCCCGCATCCACGGGATGGTCTTTTCGGGTGCCGCGGACAGGTCGCCCACGTGGAACTGGGCATTGGTGATGCCGTTGGCAGCGGCGTTCGCGCGGGCCCGGTTGATGAGACCGGCTTCACCCTCCACCCCGACCACCTCGCGGGCCCGGCGGGCCAGCGGGAGCGTGAAATTGCCCAGGCCGCAGTAGAGGTCGAGCACCCGGTCCTGCGGTCCCACCTCCAGTAGTTCGATGGCACGGGCCACCATGGACTGGTTGATGGCGGCGTTGACCTGCACGAAGTCGGTGGGGCCGAAGGCGAGCTTCAGGTCGAAGGCATCCAGCCGATAATGGAGGTCGATGGGACCCTGCGTGAGCGGCGTCACGCTGTCGAGCCCGCCGGGTTGCAACAGGATGCGCAGCCCGTGCTCACGTTCGAAGGCACGCAGCCTGTCGAGATCGGCCTCCGGCAGCGGGTCGAGTACACGGAACACCAGCACGCGCTCCCCATCCGACAGTGCCACTTCGATCTGCGGCAGGCTCTCGCGGCGCTGCATGCCGGTGAGCAGCTCGGCCAGCGCACTGATGAGCGGCCCCACGGGTTCGGCCAGCACCTCGCAGCGCGCGACGTCGGCCACGTACTTGCCCTGCTTCTCGCGGAAGCCCACGAGACTGCGGCCCTTCTTGATCACGAAACGCGACGACAGTCGGGCGCGTCTGCGGTAGTTCCAGTGAGGGCCTAACAAGGGCTGCAACCACGTGCCGGGCGTGACATTGCCGATGCGTTGCAGGTTCTCGGCGAGCTCTTTCTGCTTGGCCGCGAGCTGCGCGGCCGGGTCGAGATGCTGCAGCGCGCAGCCACCGCAGACGCCGAAATGCGCGCAGCGGGGTGTCACGCGATGCGGTGAGGGCTCGAGCACTTCGACGAGCTCGGCTTCATCGTGGCTCTTGTGGAAACCGCGGCGACGGAAGGTCACGCGCTCGCCGGGCAGGGCTCCGGCGATGAATACCGTCTTGCCCGCCTCCCGTTTGTCTTTGAACGGGCCCTCCTCGATGTCGACTCCGCGCACCACGCCTTCGGCGTCGTGCGTGAGATCGCCAACCACGCCGGTCTCGAGCGCTGCGTTGTGGGCTCTTGCGGCCTTGCCGATTGCCATCGTCTTAAACGGTCCAGGCCGCGAGGAATTCGTCGAAATGCGGCTGCTTCGCCTCGGCGAGCCACAGCCGCGTACGCCGCAGCTCCTCTTCGAGGCCCTGGTCCGTGAGCCTGCCACGCATGAACTGGAAGCGCAGATAGACGAGCCAGGTGTTGATGACGTCAGTCTCGCAGTAGCGGCGGATGCGCGTGAGCTCGCCGCGCTGGTAGGCATCCCATACCTGCGAGCCGTCGAAGCCGAGTTTGCCCGGGTAGCCGAGCAGCACGGCGGTGTCCGAAAGCGAGGCTCGCGCGCGCGACTGGTAGCCGGAGAGCACGTCCATGAGATCCATGTGCCGCCAGTGGAAGCGGCCCAGGTAGTTGTTGTAGCGGAAGGCCTGGTCCTCTTCGCCGGTTTCCCAGTAGCGAGGTGCCTGCACGTTGAGGTGGAGCGCGCGGTAGTGCAGCACCGGCAGGTCGAAGCCGCCGCCATTCCAGCTCACGATCTCGGGCGTGAATTTCTCGATGCCGTCGTAGAAGCGCAGCACCAGTTCGCGTTCCGTGGCGCCCTCTTCGCCCAGGCTCCACACACGGAAGCCATCGCGCGAACGGAACGCGCAGGAGATGGCGACGATGCGGTGTTGCTCGTGCGGCAGGAAATCGCTGCCGGAATCCTGGCGTGCCTTGGCCTGCATGGCCTTGCCGACTTCGTCGTCGGACAGGCCTTCGAGCCCGAACAGCCGTCGGCCGAAGGCGACGTCGGGCACGGTCTCGATGTCGAAGACAAGAGTGTTCATGCGGCCTTCTCGAGCACGGCCACGGCGACGATGAGACCGGCCTCGTCGGTGAGCGTCACGTGACCATCGCCGATTCCGAGTTGCCGGCGCATCTTCTCACCACGTTCGGAATACACCACTTCGGGTTTGCCCCACTGGTTCTGCACCACGCCCACGTCACGGATCCAGATGCCATGCGCGAAGCCCGTGCCCATGGCCTTGACGATGGCTTCCTTCGCCGCGAAACGCATGGCGAGAAATCTCTCGGTGCGTTTGGTCATCGCGAGCTGCGCGCGTTCGCCGGGCAACAGCAGCCGGTCGACGAAGTGCTCGCCGAACCGGTCGTAGACCTTCTTCACGCGCGCGGCCTCGAGCACGTCGACGCCGATGCCATAGATCACGTCCTCGCTCCGAGCATCAGCGCCTTCATGTCGCGCACCGCGGCTTCGAGGCCGCTGAAAATGGCGCGCGCGATGATGCAATGGCCGATGTTGAGCTCGACGATCTCCGGGATCGCAGCCACGGGCTGTACGTTGTGATACGTGAGACCGTGGCCGGCATGCACTTCGAGCCCCAGGCTCGCGGCGCGCTTCGCGGCGGCGTTCAACCGCCCGAGCTCGCGCGCACGCTCGCCGCCCGAGGCATCGGCGTAGGTGCCGGTATGCAGCTCGATGACCGGCGCTCCCGAGCGCTTGGCGGCATCGATCTGCGCGAGATCGGCCGCGATGAACAGCGCCACGCGGATGCCGGCGGCTGCGAGCTGTTCGACGCCGGCGGCCACCCGGCTCACGTCGGCGGCAACGTCGAGACCGCCCTCGGTGGTGATCTCCTTGCGGTTCTCGGGGACCAGGCAGACATCATGTGGCCGCACATCGAGCGCGATTGCCAGCATCTCGTCAGTGAGGCCCATCTCGAGATTCATGCGGCTGAGGAGCATGGGACGAAGCAGGCGCACGTCGCGGTCCTGGATGTGGCGGCGATCTTCGCGCAGATGCAGCGTGATGTTGTCCGCGCCGGCCTGCTCGGCCAGCAGCGCCGCATGAACAGGGTCGGGATAAGGTGCGCGGCGCGCCTGGCGCACCGTGGCCACGTGATCGATGTTGACGCCCAGATCGATGTTGGCCAATTTGCCCATGGAACCAGCAGAGCTCATGCGTTACCTCGCCGCGCCATGGAACGCGCTACGTTGCGCGTGCGAAGCTCGCGGCCTTCGAGACAGTGATCCAGCGCCTGGCGCAACACGCGGCGGGCGGTGTCCAGGGATTGGGGATCGTCCAGGGCCTCCTCGCGCAGCGCGAGCAGCGTGCGGCCGGCATATGCGCCCGGCGCATCCTCGCGCACCTCGTAGAGGCCTTCCGACGGACGATATTGGTAGTGAGACCCGGATACGACGTCGAGCTCGAGGCCGTAGCCGATGCATTCGAGCAGCCGCTTCTCGAATACGCGCAGCGCAACCTCGGGCTGCACCTCGACACACAGGCGGCGCAGCGCGCGCGCGTAGTCGTCGAACAGCTGCGGCTGCGGATCATGCCGCGTCGTCAGATTGATGATGAGCTCGTTGAGATAGAAGGCCGACATCAGGTGTTTCGGGCCGAGCGGCAGCGCCTCGCCGTCGGGCTCGGCTCCCGCGAGTTGCGCGGCTTCACCGCGCCCGGTCCACGACACGAGCAGCGGCCGGAACGGCATGAGCAGCGACGCGAGCCTGGACTTCGGCCCGCGCGCGCCGCGCGCGAACAGCGTGATGCGTCCGTGGCGGGCGCTGAACACGTCGAGGATCCGGCTGGTGTCGCGGTACTCGCGATGGTGCAGCACGTAGGCGGGCTCGAGGCTGACGCGTTCGCGGGCAACCATCGTCTCGCTACTCCATGCCGAGCTGCGCGAGCGCACGCGCGTCGTCGGCCCAGTCCTCGCGCACCTTCACCCACAGATTGAGGTGCAGGCGTTTGCCCAGCCGTTCGTTGAGCTCTTCGCGCGCCTTCTGGCCGATGCGCTTGAGACGCGAGCCCTTGGCGCCGATGACGATGGGCTTCTGGCCTTCGCGATCGACCCAGATGACGGCGTCGATGACCAGCCTGCCTTCGATCTCCTCTTTCTTCTCGATCTCGACGGCGATGCCATAAGGCACTTCCTCGACCAGCTCCATGGTGAGCTTCTCGCGGATGGTTTCGGTGATCTGGAAATCGTCGCCGCGATCGGTGCGCTGGTCGGGCGGAAACAGCTCGGGCGACTCGGGCAAGCGTCCCGCGATCACGTCCACCAGGCGCTCGAGGTTCACGCCCTTCTCCGCCGACACCGGCACCACGTCCAGGAAGCCGTGCTTGCCGGCGAGTTCCGCCGTGAAGGGCAACAGCCTCTCCTTCTGCGGGACCCTGTCGACCTTGTTGATGACCAGGATGGCGTCGCGGCCACTGTCCTTGATGCGATTGAGCACCGCTTCGTCTTCCTCGCCGTAGCGCAACGCCTCGACGACGAACACCACGAGATCCGCGTCGGCCAGTGCGGCGGCGGCAGTACGGTTCATCGCGCGGTTGAGCGCGCGGCGTTCACCGAGATGCAGGCCGGGCGTATCGACGAACGCCAGCTGCACGCCGGGCCGGTTCAACACGCCGAGCACGCGATGGCGCGTGGTCTGCGGACGCGAAGTGACGATGGACAGCTTCTCACCCATGAGCGAGTTGAGCAGCGTGGATTTGCCGACGTTCGGCCGCCCAACGATAGCCGCGAACCCGGCACGGAAAACAGTTCGGCCAGTGGACTCGTTCATGCCTGCACCCCCAGCGCGGCCAGCGCCGCCTGCGCGGCCACCTGCTCGGCACGACGCCGGCTGGGACCCTCGCCTTCGGTTTCGATCTGCATCTGCGGCACCGAACAGCCCACGAGAAAAGTCTGCGCGTGCGGCTCGCCGCTCGTGCGCTTGACGCTGTACAACGGCAGCGGCCGGCCGTGGGCCTGCAGATGTTCCTGCAGCCGCGTCTTGGCGTCCTTGAGTGTCGAAGGTTCGGGGAGATTCGCGATCCTGGATTCGAACAATGGCATCGCCTTGTCGCGCACGACGTCGAGACCACCATCGAGATACAGCGCGCCGCACAACGCTTCGAAGGCGTCTGCGAGAATGGACTGGCGGCGAAAGCCGCCGGTCTTGAGCTCGCCGGACCCGAGGAACAGCAACTCGCCGAGCTGCATGTCATGCGCGATCTCCGCCAGGGGTTCTTCGCTCACCAGCCGCGCACGCAGCCGCGAGAGGTCGCCCTCGCTGGCCACCGGAAATTCGCGATACAGGCGCTCGGACAGCAGCAGGTTCAAGACCGAGTCCCCCAGGAATTCCAGCCGCTCGTTGTTGGGGCCTTCGGCGCTCCGATGAGTGAGCGCGAGGACGAACAGCGCGCGGTCGCGGGGTTCGTAGCCCAGCCGGACGGTGAGCGTGTCCGCCTGGCTGGGTGAGGTCAGAGCCATGCCATCCGCCACATCAGTTGTTGGCGATGATCGTCGTGTGGTCGAAGGCCATCGTCAGGTACAGGTTGCCGAACAGCTTGACCTCGGACTCGTAGTCCGCGGCCATCTGCCAACCGCCGTCCACCTTGGTCACTTCGAGGTCGGAGCTCTTCATGTCGATGTAGCCCGTGTTGAACCGCCTGTCGAGCGCGGAGCGGATGGTCTTCGGCGTCAGGGTCTCGTCCGACCGCAGCTTCGTGGCCGTCTCCTCCATGGCGGTGCGCAGCTTGTAGTAGTTGAAGTACTCGGGGCCTACGCGAAGACCCGCGTACAGCACGATCGCGATGGGAATCAGCAGGATTATCCAGCCAATCATCGTCACGCCACGTTGTTTGTGCATACGTCCTCCCGAACGAATCTCAAGGAATGGCATCACCGATACGGCGCCAGTTGAACCAGCTCGATCGCTGCGGATCAAAATTGAACCAGATTCGCGTCGCCTTGCCGACCAGATTCTGGTCAGGCACGAGTCCCCAGACACGACTGTCTTCGCTGTTGTCGCGGTTGTCGCCGATCATGAGGTAGTAGCCAGGGGGCACCACTTCGAACTGGTAGTTGCCGCCGTCCCGCGCGTCCGGCGGAGACTGGTGACAGACGTAGCCACCACCCCTGCGCAGCACCATCTTGCGATCGCAGGCTGGCAGGGGCTCGCCGCCGGGCGTGCCGGAGAGTCCCGACTCCGAGCGGCAAGAGAGCACCTGGTGCGAATGCGTGCCGATGGTCTCGTCGGCCAGGTTCATGCCGACGTAGCAGTTATCGACGAAATTGCTCACGTTCTGCAGCTGCAGTGTTTCACCGTTGATGACGAGGTGATCGTCATGCACTTCGACGCGGTCGCCCGGCAGGCCCACCAGGCGCTTTATGTAGTTGACGCTGGGGTTCGGCGGATAGCGGAACACGACCACGTCACCACGCTGCGGCGCGCCGGTGTCGAGAAATTTCTCGTTGAGCACCGGCCAGCGAAGCCCGTACGCGTACTTGTTGACCACGATGAAGTCGCCGTCTAGCAGCGTCGGCATCATCGAATCGGACGGGATGCGGAAAGGTTCGAAGATGAATGCGCGAACCACCAGCACGATGAACGCGACGGGGAAGAAGCTGCGCGCGTAGTCGACGGTGCCGGGCTCGCTCAGGGTCACGGGCGGCGTCGCCGCGGCTGCGGCCGCCTCGCGCGACTTGCGGAACACGAAGTGATCCAGCGCCCAGACCAGGCCCGTGGCCGCGGACAACAGCAGCAGCACCAGGCTGAAGTCGAGCGCCTCGGCGGTGATCAGACGGACGATGACCGCGATGACCAGGTACGGCAGCACCGCGTAGGCGATGCGCACCGGCGCCGGGTCGGGAGCGTTTGCCGTACCCGCGGCCAGCGCGCGTCGCGGTGCCAACACCCAGCTATCCACCGCACACCAGATACCAACCGGCACCGCCATCCAGCTCAGCGGCACCGCCACGTACTTGATGAGTTCGACGACATTCATGCGTTGTTATTTCCCGACCTTGAGCACGGCGAGGAAGGCCTCCTGCGGGATCTCCACCTGGCCGACGTTCTTCATGCGCTTTTTGCCTTCCTTCTGCTTCTCGAGCAACTTTTTCTTGCGCGAGATATCGCCGCCGTAGCACTTGGCCAGCACGTTCTTGCGCAGCGCCTTCACCGTGGCGCGCGCTATCACGTGGCTGCCGATGGCGGCCTGCACGGCGACCTCGAACATCTGGCGGGGGATCAGCTCCTGCATCTTGTCGACCAATTGGCGGCCGCGCTCATAGGCGCTGTCCTTGTGGACGATGAGGGCGAGCGCGTCGACCTTGTCGCCGTTGATGAGCACGTCGAGCTTCACCAGCGGCGCGGGCTGGAAATGACTGAAGTCGTAGTCGAACGACGCGTAGCCGCGACTCGTCGACTTCAGACGGTCGAAGAAATCGAGCACCACCTCGGCGAGCGGCAGTTGGTATTGCAACGACACCTGCGTGCCGAGGTACAGCATCTTCTTCTGCACGCCACGTTTGTCGGCGCACAGCTGCAGCACGCCGCCCACGTGATCCGGCGGCACGAGGATGTTGGCCAGGATGATGGGCTCGCGCAGCTCCTCGATCTTGTCCACCGCCGGTAGTTTGGCCGGGTTGTCGACGCTGACCACCTCGCCATCGGTGGTGGTGACCTCGTAGACCACGGTGGGCGCCGAGGTGATGAGGTCCATGTCATATTCGCGTTCGAGGCGCTCCTGCACGATCTCCATGTGCAGGAGACCGAGGAAACCCACGCGGAATCCGAAACCCAGCGCACCAGAGACTTCGGGCTCGTAGTGCAACGCCGAATCATTGAGTCGCAGCTTGGCGAGCGCGTCGCGGAATTTTTCGTAGTCGTCCGTGGAGATGGGGAACATGCCGGCGAACACGCGCGGCTGCACCTGCTTGAACCCGGGAAGCGGCGCGGCCGCCTGCGCCCGCTCAAGCGTGATGGTGTCGCCCACGGGCGCGCCATCGATCTCCTTGATGCCGCCGATGACGAACCCCACATCGCCCGGGCCCAGCGAAGTCGCGGGCACTGACTTGGGCGTGAAGCGGCCGACCTTGTCGACCAGATGCGAGCGGCCGGTCGACATGACGCGCATTTTTTCGCCGGGCTTGATGGTGCCGTTGACGACTCGCACCAGCGTGACCACGCCGACGTAGTTGTCGAACCACGAGTCGATGATCAGCGCCTGAAGCGGCGCGTTCGGGTCGCCCTTGGGCGCGGGAATGCGTTCGATGAGCTGTTCGATGAGATCTTCGACGCCCTCGCCCGTCTTGCCCGAGACCTTGAGGGCGTCCTCGGCATGGATCCCGATGACGGCCTCGATTTCCTTGACCACACGCTCTGGATCGGCGGACGGAAGGTCGATCTTGTTGATGACCGGCACGACCTCGAGGCCGAGCTCGGTGGCCGTGTAGCAATTGGCGACGCTCTGCGCTTCCACACCCTGCGTGGCGTCGACCACGAGCAGTGCACCATCGCAGGCGGCCAGGGAGCGCGAGACCTCGTACGAGAAGTCCACGTGCCCCGGCGTGTCGATGAGGTTCAGCTGGTAACGCTGCCCGTCTTTCTTCGACGTGTAATACAGCGTGACCGACTGCGCCTTGATGGTGATGCCGCGCTCGCGTTCGAGCTCGAGCGAGTCGAGGACCTGGTCCTGCATCTCGCGGGCTTCCAGGCCGCCACAGATCTGGATGAATCGGTCAGCGAGCGTGGATTTGCCGTGATCGACGTGGGCGATGATCGAGAAGTTGCGGATGCGTTCCATCAAGAGCTCAGGGCCGGTGCCCTACAGGTCGTCCTGCCGCGGCGGAGGAGCGACGGCCCACCCGGAGACGGCAAAAATCAGCGCGGAAGTATAGCCGGAGGCCCGGGCACGAGCCTTAAAAGTTCTTGGGAATTCAGGGTGTAATGGCAAATCGCGCTGCCATCCAGCAGCAGGACCGGGACCTTGAGGCCGTATTGGCGCGCCAACTGCGGATCCGAGTCGACATCGAGCACGGTGACCGGCGGGATCCGTCCGTCACGCTCCAGCCGGGCCAGGTCTTCGAGCATCTGCTCGCAGAGATGGCAGCCCTCGCGGCTCAGCACCACGAGGCCGGCGGGCAGCGCCACCTACTTGCGTCTTTGGGGCGCGATACCGAGCCCTTCGGTGGCCGATGCCGGGGGCGTGGTGGAACGAGGTGACGTCGACTTCACCTGAGTGGCGATGAACTTGACGGTATTGGGCGGAACTTCGCCCACGACCGTGACCTGGTGGTCGTCGACCACCGTGGTGAAAGCCGACGACGAACCCACGCGTGACGGACCCTGGGCCGCCTGGGCGTTGGGCCTGCGCGCTTCGACGAACACGGAGACCGAGGCAACGCCGTCCGTGAACACGAGATGCGCGACCGGCTCGCTCGAACCCGGCAGCGCCTGGTTGGCGCGCGAGGACATGCGGAAACCGGGCGGCAGTCGCATGGCATCCCACAGCGCCGGGGAGGCGGCGCTCGCCACGCGGCGGTCGGCGCGCAGCCAGCGATAGTTGGACGCGTCCACCTGCGGCTTGAACATCGAATCAGGGATGCGGTCGGACATGTCGATGCTGGAGAACAGTATCTGCTCGATGACCTGCCCGGTCTGGTCGCAGAGCTGGGTCTTCAGCGGCATGTAGGTTTCTTCGTCGATCCACAGCCGGTAGCCATAGCGATACTCGTCGCGCGGATGCAGCGCAACCACGCGCGAGGTGCGGCCGAGCAGGCGCTCACGCTCACCGCCGCGGATTTCGTAGACCTGCGAATCACCACCATCGGCGAGTGACGGCAGCGCGCCGAGCAGCGGACCATCGGGTTGGCGGCGCTCGACCAGCACGGTGCGCTTGTCGGGGAAGTAGCAGGTGAGCTCATCGCCCTCACGGATGAATTCGCGCCCGGAGGCATCGAGCGACAGCAAGCGCTCGGAGACGTCGCGACCGCGCACTCGATGGATGATGCGCAGGGTCTCGGCCCGGGTACCGCGCACGTGGGTGAAGACACCGACGTAATTGCGCGTAGTCAGCGCCTTGTTCATGCGGTCGAGCCATTCTTTGGGCTCGGCGCCCATCGCAACGCCGGCCAGCAGGAGCATCGACAGGCTCGCGATGACCGTGAGCGAGTGACGCGAATGGCCACTCTTCGACGGAGCCAGGCGCGAATCAAGGCGCATCGACATCCTCCGCGGGCGCCGCGTCCGGCCCGACCGAGGCGTCACTGCCTTCCGCGCCAACGATGCCCAGCAGGGCCATGCGGCGGGTGAGCGGACCGGAATACTCGCTGTGCGCCACCACGTAGTTCGCCAGCCGCGCCGACGGCGCCAGACTGGTGGTGGAGCTCGGAGCGGGCGTGGTGTACGACCCCGGCTCGGCACTCGCAGCGGGCTGCGTCGCGGCCGTATTCACGGCGACCGTGGTGCTGGCGGGTTCCGGAGCAAGAATAATGGTGGTGGGAACAGTGGTGTTGGCCTGGAGATTTTCCGCGCCGGGGTCCTGCACACCGCGCAGCCAGAAGATGGAGACGGCGGCCACACCGGCGGCGATGCTGGCGCCCGCGACCGGATATCCGAAGCGGAGCCAGCGCCGGCCAGCGGCCTTGTCAGCCGCAGCGGTGATGGGAGCGGCATCAGTTGCATTGCCATCGTCCGCGCCGTGGCCATAGGTGGCCTCCTTGGCGATCGCCGACTGCGCCCGCAGGGCCACGCGGTCGTGCAGCGCGACACCGCGCTCGGCTCGCAGTGCGGCGCCGATCATGGAAAAGCGTGACCACTGTGCGCGCAGTACGTCGTCCCGGACCAGCCGCCTTGCGAGCAATTCGCATTCGCCCGCGGGCAACTCGCCGTCGAACATCGCAGACAGCTGGCTGTCGCGCTCTTCCGTCATACCATTTCCTCGGTGCGGCCCAGGCCGCCTTCAAAAACTTCGCGCAGACGTTTGTCGATGGCCTCGCGCGCTCTGAAAATTCTCGAACGCACCGTGCCGACGGGACATTCCATGGCCGCTGCGATCTCTTCGTAACTCAACCCGTCGAGCTCGCGCAGCACGATGGCCGTCTTGAGCTCTTCAGGCAGTGCATCGATCGCGGAGTTCACGATGCCGCGAATTTCTTCCGTGAGGGCCATGCCCTCGGGCGTATCCGGATCCTGAAGCTTGGTCTGCACGCCGTGTGATTCCTCGGGGTCGGTGAGGTCGAGGTCATAGCGGATCGGGCTGCGGTCCCGGGACGCGAGAGAGTTCTTGGCGGTATTGATGGCGATGCGATACATCCAGGTATAGAAGGCGCTGTCGCCACGAAACTGCGGCAGGGCGCGATAAGCTTTGATGAAGGCCTCTTGAGCGATGTCTTCCGCTTCAGCCGGGTTTCGCACGTAACGCAACACCAGCTTCACCACCTTGTGCTGGTACTTGCGAACCAGCAGGTCGAACGCACTCTTGTCACCGCGCTGCACGCGTTTGACGAGAACCAGGTCACTCTCTTCGGTCGTCACAGGAGCACCCCGGCTCCTTGCGAGCTGAATAGACCCTGAACGCCTCCGAAAGTTCTCCCCGGGGACGGTGCTAATCGAATGATTTTCAACGGCACGTGATGCACTTCAAACCTTGGCGGCGATGGTATCAGCTAGACGCCGCCACGCGGCCGGAATGCCCCGCGCCCTACTCCGCGGAACCGAAAAGCCGATGGCCGAGGCGCCGCAGCGAGCGCTGGTCCTGGCGTCCGGTTTCGACGAGCAGCTCGAACAGGCCCTCGGCCGTCCGGAACCGGAGCAGCCAGAGGGCTGTGCCGTAGCGTCGGCAGCCCTCCGGAAGCGCTGCGAGGCGGCGGCCGGCTGGACCGACCCATACGTAATATGTATCGGGTTCGCTGCCAGACCACTCGAGAGCACGCAACGATCGCGGCCCGCGCAGGAGTACATAGCTCCAGAGTGTGTGGCCACCGCTTCCCATGACCAGCGCTGCGATCGCGAGGCGGAGCTGCCAGGGAAGTTGCGTGTGCGCCGCGAGCGCGCCGGCCATGACCAGCCAGCCCAGCCAGGCCGCCGCGGCGATCCGGGATGGGATGAAATCAATCCGGCTGAAGGATGCGGCGGCAGAGCGCCGCCTGGTTCGGATCTTGGGGGACATCGCCCCAGACGAGATACCGGGCGATTTCCGGGTCCGGCAATTCGAGAAACTGGGCGAACGTGTCGCGTTCATCGCTGGATGCGCTGGCGTGACACTTGCGCAGGTATCGGACCAGCAGAAGATCGAGCTCCTTCATGCCCCGGCGGCAGCGCCACTCGAGTACCCCCAGGCGTTCGCGTGCCACGTCGGAAAACGGCGCCCCACTGGTCGAAGATGCGGCGCCGTCCGTGGGGTCTGACGAGGCCTTGGCCACGACTAGTGCTGGCGCTCCACCATCATCTTTTTGATCTCGGCGATGGCCTTCGCCGGGTTCAGATCTTTGGGGCACGCCTCGGTGCAATTCATGATGGTGTGGCAGCGATAGAGGCGGAACGGATCCTCGAGATCGTCGAGACGCTCGCCCGTCGCTTCGTCGCGAGAATCGACGATCCAGCGATAGGCCGCCAACAGCGCGGCGGGCCCGAGGTAGCGGTCGCTGTTCCACCAGTAGCTGGGACACGACGTGCTGCAGCAGGCGCACAGGATGCAGGCTGACGGCCGGTCGATCCTTTCCTGGTCTTCTCTCGATTGCGGACGCTCGCGATCGGGCGGCGCCGGCGTGCGCGACTGCAGCCAGGGCTTCACCGCGGCGTACTGCGCGTAGAACTGCGTGAGATCGGGCACGAGATCCTTGACCACCGGCAGGTGCGGCAGTGGATAGATCTTCACGTCGCCCTTCACGTCGTCGCAGGCCTTGATGCAAGCCAGGTTGTTGGTGCCACCGATGTTCATCGCGCAGCTTCCACAGATGCCTTCGCGGCAAGAGCGGCGGAACGCCAGCGTCGGGTCGATCTCGTTCTTGATCTTGATGAGCGCGTCGAGAACCATCGGACCGCAGTCGTCCATGTCCACCTCGAAGGTGTCCATGCGCGGGTTGGCGCCGGAGTCCGGATCGAAACGATAGATGACGAACTTGCGGACGTTCTTCGCGCCGGCGGGAGCCTTGTGGGTCTTGCCGGCGGACTTGTCGATCTTCGAGTTGGCGGGTAGCGTGAATTCGGCCATAAGTGCTGTTTAGTAAGTGCGCGCCTTGGGCGGGATGGGCTGCACATCGCTGGTCAGCGTGTTCATGTGCACGGGGCGGTATTCGATGCGGGTCTTGCCCTGTTCGTCGACCCAGCACAGCGTGTGCTTCTGCCAGTTCACGTCGTCGCGATCCTTGAAGTCCTCGCGGGCGTGCGCGCCGCGCGACTCTTTTCTGTTCTCGGCGGAGACAATTGTCGCGGTGGCCTGGCCGAGGAGATTGTCGAGCTCGATGGTCTCGATGAGGTCGGTGTTCCAGATGAGGCTGCGATCGGCCACGCGAACGTCGGCGAACGAAGCGTGGGTCTTCGCGAGCCCCTCGACGCCTTCCTTGAGCGACGAGCCGGTACGGAACACGGCTGCATCGCGCTGCATGGTCTTTTGCATCTCCAGGCGGATTTCGGCGGTGCCGCGCGAGCCTTTGGCGTTGCGAATGCGGTCGAGACGCGCGACGGCGAAGTCGCCGGCATCCGCGGGCAGCGGCGCCTGCCTCTGGCCGGGCTTCACGATGCTGGCGGCGTGACGGCCGGCCTCGCGGCCGAACACCACGAGATCGAGCAACGAGTTCGAACCCAGGCGGTTTGCGCCATGCACCGACACGCACGCGGCTTCACCGACGGCCATCAGGCCCGGCACCACGGTGTCCGGGTTGCCGGACTTCATGGTCACGACTTCACCATGCACGTTGCAGGGTATTCCACCCATGTTGTAGTGCACGGTGGGCAGCACGGGAATCGGATCCTTGTTCACGTCCACGCCCGCGAAGATGCGCGCGGTCTCGGCGATGCCCGGTAGTTTGGCGTGGATGGTCTCGGGCCCCAGGTGCTCGAGATGCAGGAAGATGTGGTCCTTGTCCTTGCCCACGCCGCGGCCGTCACGTATCTCCATGGTCATCGAACGCGAGACGACATCGCGCGAAGCGAGGTCCTTGGCGTTGGGCGCGTAACGCTCCATGAAGCGCTCGCCGTCGGAATTGGTGAGGTAGCCGCCCTCGCCGCGCGAGCCCTCGGTGATCAGGCAACCCGAGCCGTAGATGCCGGTGGGATGGAACTGCACGAACTCCATGTCCTGCATCGGCAACCCGGCGCGCAGCGCCATGCCGCCGCCGTCACCCGTGCAGGTGTGCGCGGAGGTGCAGGAAAAATATGCGCGACCGTATCCGCCCGTGGCGAGTATCACGGTGTGAGCGCGGTAGCGGTGCAGGCGACCCGTAGCCATGTCGAGCGCGACGACGCCCCGGCAAGTGCCGTCCTGCATGATGAGATCGAGCGCGAAGTACTCGACGTAGAACTCGGCGCTGTTCTTGATGGACTGCTGGTACAGCGTGTGGAGCATGGCGTGACCGGTGCGGTCCGCGGCGGCGCACGTACGCTGCGCGATGCCCTTGCCATAGTTGGTCGTCATGCCGCCGAACGGGCGCTGGTAGATGCGACCATCGTCGGTGCGCGAGAACGGCACGCCGTAATGCTCGAGCTCGATGACCGCGGCAGGCGCCTCCTTGCACATGAACTCGATGGCGTCCTGGTCGCCGAGCCAGTCCGAGCCCTTGATGGTGTCGTAAAAGTGGAAACGCCAGTCGTCCTCGCCCATGTTGCCGAGTGCGGCAGAGATGCCACCCTGCGCCGCCACCGTGTGGCTGCGCGTGGGGAAGACCTTGGTGATGCAGGCGGTCGACAGTCCCGCTTCGGCAAGACCCAGCGTGGCGCGCAAGCCCGCGCCACCGGCGCCCACGACGACGACGTCGTAGGTGTGATCGATGAATTCGTACTCTTTGGTCATGAAAGGGCCAGCAGCAGGATGGCGAACACCGCGGCCACCGCGGCGGCCACGTGCACGAACGTGGAGAGCAGGAGCATGGTGGTCTTGGCGACCTTGGCGTGCACGTAGTCCTCGATGACCACCTGGACACCGAGCTTCGAATGCCACGCGAGCGTGAGCACCAGCAGTATGGCGAGCACCGCGACCCACGGCTGGCCTAACCACCCGCGCACGGCATCGTAAGACTGCAACTGCAGTCCGAGCAGCGAACACGCGAACCACAGGGTGAGCGGCAGCAGCGCGACGGCCGTGACCCGCTGTACCCACCAGTGGCCGACACCGTCGCCGGCCGCGCCGCGACCCAACACCTTGCCGAGAGGACTGCGCAGGCTCATCGCCCGATCTCCATCGGCGCCACCCCGGCGTCGAGGCCGAAGGCCCTACAACCCAGCCACACCACGAGCGCCGTCAGCAGCACCGCGGCGACGATCACGATGGCGCCACTGCGGCGCGCCTCCGCGCGCTCGAGGCCATGGCCCGTGTCCCACACCAGGTGGCGGATGCCGTTGCAGAAGTGATAGACGAACGCGAACGTGAAGCCCACGAGCAGTAGTTTGCCCACGGGGCTCGCGAGGAATTGCATCGCGCCCTCATATGCGTCGTGCCCGGTCGCCAGCGCCATGAGCCACCAGACGAACAGCAGGAACCCGACCGACGCGGTGAGCCCGGTCATGCGATGCAGGATGGACAGCGACATCGTGTACATGAATTTGTACACGCCGAGGTGCGGCGATAGCGGGCGCGGGGGCATCAGGAATTCCTAAAAATCGACGCAGCGGCCATTTCTTTCCCAATCGCCGAATCGAGTCGGTTCCGGTCCCTGGGGACCCCCGATCTCGACGCGTTCGACAGGTTGCGCTGCGGGGGTTGGAACCTTCGCGGGAGCCCGCACATCGATCGGGGACTTGGCGGCAGCATTCTCGACGGACGTGGGCGTAGGCACGGCGAAGAATTCTGCCAGAATCGCAACGCTTCGACCACATGAAACCCCAGCAAAAACAAAGATGAGCACCTTCGCCGACGTCACGACGGGCGACCCCGGCGCCTATGGCGCGATCACCTTTCGCGGTCCGGACGCCGCGAAATTCCTGCAGGGTCAGCTGTCTGCCGACGTCGAGAAGCTCGCCGCGGGCTCGAGTACGATCGCCGGGCTCCACAACCCGCAGGGTCGCGTCATCGCATTGTTGAATCTCGCGCGCGACTCCGACGAGGAGTTCGTCGCGACCTTGCCGCGCGAGCTCGTCGACCCGGTGGCCGCGCGGCTGCGCAAGTACGTGCTGCGCGCCAGGTTACGCATCGAAGACGCCGCCCCCTCCGCCGCGCAGGCATTGACGCTGGCCGGGCCGCTCGAAGCCGTGCGCGCGGGCCAGCCGGAGGTGTATGCCGCGACCAGCGAAGCCTTCGTCGCACAGATGCTCAATCTCGACTTGTTAGGGGCCATCGCCTTCGACAAGGGCTGCTACACCGGCCAGGAAGTGATCGCGCGCGCCCATTACCGCGGCAAGGTCAAACGGCGCATGCAGCGTTGGCGCCACGTGGGGGCCACGCTGCTCGCGCCGGGTGACAGCGCGCGCGCCGGAGACGGCCGGGCGTTGACCGTGGTACGTGTCGCAGCGTTCGAAGGTGGGCAGGAGCTGCTGGCGGTCGGCAACTACCTCGCCGCGGCTACCGTGGACACATCGGACGCTCAAGAGCCTGCGCCATCGGCAGGAGTCGTCGAAGTCAGCGGCCCGCTGCCGCTGCCCTACGAGTTGCCGGGCTAACTAGCAGCGCGCATCTGGCGCGATTCATGTTGCCGCGCGCATCTGGCGCCATTCATGTTGCCGCGCGCATCTGGCGCGCGAGATTCAGTGCCAGCGCGCCAAGCGTAGCCACACCCGCGATGAGCGCGATCCACAGCACCCACGCGCGCCACGGCTTGGCCGGCGGCGCCGGCAACAGCAGCTCGGGTCCACCGGCTTCGGCGGGCAGGCCGGGATAGGCCGTCGGGAGCTCGTCCTTCTCCCTGGGCAGGATGCGTTCGAGGGGTACGGCGGCGTCGGTCGCCGAGGCGCTGCCATACACGAGCTCGAAGGGACCGCCACCGCGCGTCACGAACACCAGTCGATCCGGCAGCCAGCCGGCGCGCAGGCTCGGCATTCCGCCGCCGATGCCGCCGCCCCGCTGGTCGACTTGCACGCGCCAGTAGCGCGCGGCGTCGGCCGACACGGGAATCGGCTGCGAGACCAGCTCGCCGTTCGCGCTCTGCATGCGATACACCGACGCCGAATTGCGCAGCCGCCAGCCCTCCGACGCACGGCTCCGCGAGAAGTACACCACCTGCGCGACGGTATTCACGTCCGGCAGCGCGAGCGTCACGCGGTCGACGGGCAACTGGGCGCCGGCATCGAAATCGTAGACACCCGGCTCGCCTGCGACCGGCCGCCCCACGATTTCGAGCTGTTTCCGCTCGACGGGCACGCTGGCGCTGACCAGCGTGGCAAACGCGGACACGATTTCGGGCAGCCGTGCGCCCGACTGCGAGCTCATGCGCCAGTACTTCGCGCGTTCCGCCGGCACCGGCACACTGCGCTGCTCGAAGACTGCGCCGCCCTGCCTGAGTCGCGCGAGCGGGGCGCGCGGCGCCACGTTGCGCCAGTAGACGAGGTCATCGCTCGCGGCGATCGACACGTCGATCGCGAAGTCCGGGGTTTCATCGGGCCAGCGGAACTCGAAGGCGCTGATCGCGCTCTCGAGATCGGCGGCATTCACGAGGTAGCCCGTGATCGGCGCGCTTGCTTGCGCGGGTGGCGCGCCCTCGACCTGGATCGAGGTTTCGCCTGACTCGATGCGCAGTTGCAGCGGTGCACCCGACACCGACGCCTCGCCGCGCAGCGCGAACAGCGGCAGTCCCAACATCGTCGGCATTCCGCGCACCGCCGCCTCGGGGGGCTGCAATGCATGGGGCACCACTTCCCCCGCGCCATTCAGCACGCGCAGGTCGCGCAGGCCGGGCATCACGGAGTTGCGGTAGACGTCGAGCGGCAGATCCATGCGGACCACTGGCGCGCCCGCGCGCACGTCGAGCGGAATCGCGTAGGCGAACTGCTCGCGCACCGGCTCGTCGGCGAGGCTTTCGGCCGCGCCCGCGGCGAACAACGCGAGGATCGCGCCTGTCTTGCACCAGCTGCCTGACGTCATTGAGCCTCCTCGATGCGGCGCGCGGGCGGCACCGGCGAGTAGCGGCCGATGACCAGCATGAGGACGCCCACGCCGATGAACGAGACGATACGCGCCACGGTTGCCGTGCGCGACAAGTCCACCAGGAACATCTTGGCGAGCACCAGGGCCAGCAGCACCGCACCCGTGAACCAGACCACACGCTGCGCGCGCCGCGCGCCGACCACCATGGCCGCGAGGGCCAGCACGCCCCAGAAGATCGAAAGCGAAGCCTGCACCATCGTCGACTTCATCAATGCGGTCAGCTGGTAGTCGACGCCGAAGTAATGGTGGATTACGCGTAACAGCATGGTGGTGAGCAACACGAACGTGCCCAAGGCGAGCATCCCGCCCGAGAATCGCTCGACGTCGGGCGGCCGCCACGCCTCGGGCGCCGTACGCAGCAGATGCAGCAGCCACCCCGCGATCGCGCCCAGCGCCAGCGCCTGCGTCAGCTCGATCGGGTTGATCAACGGTAGATAGGGCAAGGGGGACGCCGACGCGTCATCCGCGTTCATCACCAGCACCCAGAGCCAGAGATACATGGCGAGACCCGCCGCGCCGATGCCGAGATACGCGAATGGCCACCGCCGCACCGGCCAGGCCTCGCGCCGCGTGTGGACCAGGAACAGCGCGAGCACCGCCGGCAGCGCGGTCATCACGCAGCGCCAGCTCACCGCACCGAGACGCACGGATTTCACCTGCCAGTAGAGCTCGATGCTCGCGAGGCCCACCACCAGCCACAACGTCGTGACGTGGATGGCGGGCTCGAAGGCCAGGGGCCCGGCGCGTTCGCGGAATCTCAACAGCCACACCCACGCCAGGAGCGCGGCGGGCCAGGCGAGCCAGCCCGTGCCGTGGAGCAGGTGACCTTCCTGCAGGGCGCCCGGCATGCACAGCACCATCGCCGGCAGCAGCAGCAATGTGGGGAGCTGGAACTCGCGCCAGTCATTCCAGCGCGACAGCGCGGCGCAACCCAGCGCGGTCAACGTCGAGAAACCGAGCAGCGCGGGCCAGAAAGCGTCGGGCGTCAGCGAACGATCGATCTCGCCCACGCCAGCCACGAACCACCAAAGCAGCGCCCAGTAGACAGGTGGCGTCCGCACCCAGCGCCAATTGTCGCCGAGAGGCTGCCCGTGCACGACGCGCGCGGTCGCGAGCCCGGCGACGGCGATGAACAATGCGCCGAGGAAGCCGCTGTTAGCCAGTGGCAGATGGCTCGGGCCGACGTCGTAACGCACGACGTACGAGATAGCCGCCCCGAGTTGCAGCAGCACGCCGGAGGCGATGGCGAGCCTGCGCTCCTGCCTGAGGCCTATCCACAGGATGGCCGCGCCCTCGAGCGCCCACGTGGCGGCGGTCCAGTGGCCGTCGAGGGCCAGCGGCACGGCCAGCGTCAGGAAAGCGACTCCCAGCGCAAGGAACGCCATTGCCAGCATGCGCAACTGTTCGCGGCGCCAGCGCCACGCTCCGGCGGCGAGGCCCAGGTAGACCGCGCTCAGCGTCAACGCGCTGAAGGCCATGGCATAGGGCCGGTCCTTCACCAGCGCCGATTGCAGCAGCATCGTCATGACGGGCGTGCCGAAGACCAGCGTGCCGTCGACGTAGTCCTTGAGATCCGGCGCGCGGCGCAGCGCGAACAGGACTGCAACGGTGACGAACATGGCGAAGAACAGCACCACGAAAGGTTCGGTGGTCGCGAAATTCTCCGGCGCGTACCGCAGCACGCCCCACGCACTGCCGATCGCATACGTGAAGACGAATGCCAGCAGGTTGAGCGGCCGCCAGGCCTTGAACCACGCGATGGCGACGATGCCGGCGTCGAGCAGTGCGTAAAAGGAGAACAGCACGACGTGGTTGCCCTGCCCCGTCGATGCCAGCACGGGCGCGAGGAAGCCGCCCGTGGCGCCGAGCGCGGCCAGCGCCATGGAGTTCTGACCGATGGCCAGGAATGCCGACAGCCCGGCCACGATCACCAGCAATGCAAACGCCAAGGTGGGCGGCAGCAACTGATAGAGCCGCAGCGCCGCGAATACGGTGAGATACAGCAGGCCGACGCCACCGCCCTGCAGCGCGAGCGCATAGGCGCGCTGCTTGAATCGCAGACGCCAGCCGATGACGAGCAACGCCACGCCGCCGAGCGCGACACCTGCGAGACGCAGCTCGATCGGAAGCATGTGGCGATCGGCGGCAAACTTGAGCAGGAAAGCGACGCCGAAGAACAGGACGATGATGCCGGAACGCACCACGAGGTTGCCGCCAGTGAAGTATTCGCGCACCCAGGTGAACAATGGGAACTCGTGAGGCGCAGTCACCTCGCGCGCGACAGCGTCCCGCTCGGGTTTCCAGCCCGCAAGACCCGGTGCTGGAGCTGGCGTTGACGCGGTCGCGGCCGGCGCCGAGGCGGGGCCCGTTGCGCCCCTTGCGAGCGGCGGTGCGGTCATCAGGGGCGGTGCGGCCGCGGGCACCGCAACGCTGGCGTGCGCGTGCGCACCGACATCCGTTGCACCCGGGAACCCCCGTGGGGCGGGTGTGGGCGCCGGCTCGCGCGGCTTCGAGCGCGAGTCATCCGCGACGGGGTGCTCGGCTGCGCGGCTGCGGGCGAGGAAAGCGACCTCCGCCTCGAGCACCTCGATCTTGCTTTTCAGCGCCAGGTGCACGCCGATCACGTAGCCCAATGCAGCGCCCCCGAGGGCTCCGCCGCCATCGGCCAACCATGCACCGACCAGCAGCCCGGCCAGGGCGAACAGGAATGCCATCCTCATTCCCCTCGAGTGGGCGCGTGCATCGCGCCCTGTTATTCTAACTATCGCCTATTTTCTATCGGCGCGCGAAGGAGACGATGATCTGGGCATATTCCGCCGCACGGGACGGCGTCAGCACCGGGTGGTTACCCGCGAACTTGTGGCCGCGGGAGTTGCGGGCGCGCTCGAGCGCGCGGTTGTAAGCGGCGGCGAGCGAATCGGTATCGGAGGTCATGATGAGTACGCGCTGCGAGACTTCACCCAGCCGCGCGAGCACGTCGTAGGCCGGCTTGTCCTTCTTCGCGTCGGCCTCGGCACCAGCCACGATGGTGTCGTACCCCAGATCCATGTAGTCGCGGACGTACTCGTAAACCAGGGGCAGGGTTTCCTGCGTGAGCTCGAACGAAGAATCCCAATCCTTGAGCGTGCGCAGCATGGTCTCGAACGGAAACACCTGCCAGGAGCCATCGCCCGACAGCTTGGGATTCAGGCCACCGGTGGGCGGAGTCATCTTGCGGATTTCTTCGGGCGCGAGGCCCAGCACGCCATCGAGCACCGCGCCGGTGACTTGCGCGGGCGAGGCTAACAACATTTCAACGGCCACCGAGGCGGAGAAACGGCCACCCACCACCGTGTAGGGTACGGTGTGCAGCGAACCGCAGGCTTCGAGCACGTCCTGTGCGAACTGTTGCACCGTCCAGTTCTTGCACTTCTTGTGTGACCGGCCGCTGCCGGCGAGATCGAAGGCGATGGCGCGAAAGCCGGCGCGCGCGAGGTGGACCATGATGTGGTCATACATGCGACCGGACGCCGGCAACCAGGGCAGCAACACGATGTCCGGGCCGGCACCACAAGCACGGAAATGCAACTGGCCCGACAGGGTATCCGCGAACCCGTAACGCATCGGCATGACGGCGCGGTCGTGTGCAACTCCTGATCGTTCTCTCATCCAGCTTCCCTTTCTTCTTGTCGCCCGGACCCGCCGGGAGACCAAGTCTACCGAGTTATGGAAAACAGCTACAGATCAATTGTTTCTACCGCTCGCTCGGCAATGGCGGCGCCGAGAAAGCGCTGTCCTACCCGGGCGAATCGCTCGGGGCTGTCGGTGGCGAGCAGCCTGACCTCGCCGGGTCGATCCGCCACGCCCTCGGTTCGTCGACCAAGATTACGCGCCGCGAGTGTCGCTGCCGTTGCACGCGCGGCACTGGCGGCCGAATCCACCACGCGACGATTCGGGCCGACCTGCTTCGCGATGGCGCCGGCGAGCAACGGAAAGTGCGTGCATCCGAGCACGACGGTATCGATGCGCGCATCCAGGTGCGCGAGGTATCGCCGGGTGACGGCGTCCACGGCCTCACCCTCGCTCCAGCCCTCTTCGGCCAGTGCGACGAATATCTGCGCGGCGACCTGGGTGACGTGCGCGTCCGGACGAATCGCCAGAATGGCCTCGAGATACGCTCCGCCCTTCACGGTGCCTTCCGTGGCCAGCACGGCGATGCGGCCGCTGCTGCTGGACTCGCAGGCTGCCTGCGCGCCCGGCTCGATGACGCCAATCACGGGGAGGTCCCGGAACCGTTCGCGCAGCGCCGGCAATGCACCCGCGGATGCCGTGTTGCAGGCCACCACCAGAGCCTTGATGCCGCGCTCCACCAGCGCCTCGGCGGCGCGCACCGAGTAGCGCGCCACGGTCTGCGGGCTCTTCGTGCCGTACGGCAGACGCGCCGTGTCACCGAGGTAGAGGAAATTCTCGCGCGGGAGCGCCGCGAGCAGCGCGCGCAGCACCGTGAGGCCACCGACGCCCGAGTCGAAGACTCCTACCGGTGAATCGCAGAGCGGTGCCGCGAGCGTTTCGGTTCGCGGCGGCATCGCTCACGACTCCGGACGCATGTGCGGGAAGAGCAGGACGTCGCGGATCGACGGCGCGTCGGTGAAGAACATCACCAGGCGGTCGATGCCCACGCCCAGCCCCGCGGTCGGCGGCATGCCGTACTCGAGAGCGCGCACGTAATCCGCGTCGTAGTACATCGCCTCGTCATCGCCCGCGTCCTTGCGCTCCACCTGCGCGCGGAAGCGCGCGGCCTGGTCTTCGGCGTCGTTGAGCTCGGAGAAGCCGTTGGCGATCTCGCGGCCCGCGATGAAGAACTCGAAGCGGTCGGTGAGGAAGGGATCGGCGTCATTCGCGCGCGACAGCGGGCTCACCTCCGCGGGATACGCGTACGCGAATGTCGGCTCGTCGAATGAATCCTCGGCGAACTTCTCGAACAGCTCGATCTGCAGCTTGCCTGCCCCATCGCCCGGCTTGAACGCGATGCCATGCTTCGTGCAGAGCTCACGTAGATAGGCGACGTCACGCGCGCGCGCCAGGTCGATGCCGCCGGGCACGTGCCGGGCCACGGCGTCGATCACGCTGATGCGCGTGAACGGCTTGCCGAGGTCGTATTCCTTGCCCTGGTAGGTGATCTTGCGCGAGCCGATCACCACGTCGGCGAGACCCTGCATGGCGCGCTCGATCATGACGATGAGATCGTTGTAGTCGGCATAGGCGACGTACAGCTCCAGCATCGTGAACTCGGGGTTGTGGCGCGTGCTCACGCCCTCGTTGCGGAAATTGCGGTTGATCTCGTAGACGCGCTCGAAGCCGCCGACGGTGAGACGCTTGAGGAACAGCTCCGGCGCGATGCGCAGGTACATGTCCATGTCGAGCGCGTTGTGATGCGTCTTGAACGGTCGCGCGGCCGCGCCGCCCGGGATCGCCTGCAGCATGGGCGTCTCGACTTCCATGAAGCCCATGGAATCGAGGAAGTCGCGCAGATAGCGCAACACCTGGTTGCGCATCGCGAACACCTTGCGGCTCTGCTCATTGACGATGAGATCCACGTAACGCTGCCGATAGCGCATGTCGACGTCGGCCATGCCGTGCCACTTGTCGGGCAACGGGCGCAGCGACTTGGTGAGCATGCGCAGCGTCTCCGCGCGCACCGACAGCTCGCCCGTCTTCGTCTTGAACAGCGTACCCACGGCCGCGAGGATGTCGCCGACGTCGTACTTCTTGAACGCCTCGTAGCTCTCGCCAAGCGCATCACGTTGCAAAAACACCTGGATCTGTCCGGTGCGGTCCTGGAGTTTCGCGAAGCTGGCCTTGCCCATGACGCGTTTGGACATCATGCGGCCGGCCACGTGCACCTTCACGGGGTTGGCATCGAACCACTCGGGCGGCTTCGCGCCGTATTCGGCTTGCAGGAGCGAGGCCAGCACGTCGCGACGGAAATCGTTGGGGAATACGGGAACCCCGGCGGCCGCGGCCTGCTGGCGCAGTTCCGCGAGCTTGGCGCGGCGCTCGGCGATGAGCTTGTTCTCGTCCTGTGGCTGTTCGTCACCACCGGCTTGTTTGTCAGGACCGGAATCGACAGGGCCTTGGTTCACAATCCCGCCTTGAGCGATGCTTCCATGAAGGGGTCGAGGTGTCCGTCGAGCACCTTGTTGGTGTCGCCGATCTCGACGTCGGTGCGCAAATCCTTGATGCGCGACTGGTCGAGCACGTAGGAGCGGATCTGGTTGCCCCAGCTCACGTCGCTCTTCGCGTCTTCGAGCACCTTGGACGCGGCGTTGCGCTTGTTGACTTCGAGCTCGTACAACTTCGCCTTCAGCATCTTCATCGCGGTGGCGCGATTCTTGTGCTGACTGCGCTCGTTCTGGCAGGCAACGACGATACCGGTGGGACCGTGCGTCAATCGCACGGCCGATTCGGTCTTGTTCACGTGCTGGCCGCCGGCGCCGCTCGAGCGGTAGACGTCCATGCTGATGTCGGCGGGATTGAGGTCGATCTTGATGTCGTCATCGACTTCGGGCGACACGAAAACCGAGGCGAACGAGGTGTGGCGCCGATTGCCCGAATCGAACGGCGACTTGCGCACGAGACGGTGTACGCCGGTCTCGGTGCGCAGCCAGCCATACGCGTACTCGCCCATGATCTCGATGGTGGCACTCTTCATGCCCGCGACTTCACCGGCCTGGGAGTCGATGACCTCGGCATTGAAGCCGCGCTGCGCGGCCCACTTGAGATACATGCGCAGCAGCATCTGCGCCCAGTCCTGGGCCTCCGTGCCGCCCGCGCCCGCCTGGATGTCGAGGAAGGCGTTGTGCGAGTCCATCTCGCCGCGGAACATGCGCTTGAACTCGAGCTTGCGGACGTCGCCCTCGAGCTTGGCGGCATCGTTCTCGATCTCGCGCGCCATCCCCTCGTCGTTCTCGCTCTCGGCGAGCTCGAGTAGTTCGGAAGCGCTGCTGACACCGCCGGTGGCCTTGTCCATCTCGACGAGCTCGGTTGCGAGGCGCGCGCGCTCCTTGCCGAGCTCCTGCGCCTTCTCGGGCTTTTGCCAGACGTTGGGATCTTCGAGCTCGCGGCTTACTTCTTCGAGCCGCTCTTTCTTGATGTCGTACTCAAAGAAACCCCCTCAAGGAGCTCATGCGCTCCTCGAGGTCTTTGAGCTGACGCTTCAATTGACCTAGTTCTAATGCCATGGGGTTTCGTTCTCGCGAGGGCGCGCATCCTACCTGAGTGCGCGCTCCATGAAAATCGACAAGGGGTCGGGTTTGTAGGGCGGAAATGCCGGTATTTCCTTGAAGCCGGCGCGGCGATACAGCCGCAACGCACCTACGCTGACGTTGCCGGTTTCCAGGCGCGCCAGCGGCAGGCCTTCGGCACGGGCCCAGTCGAGCAGTTTCACGAGCATGGCGAGTGCGATGCCACCGCCGCGCGCCTCGGGTTTGAGATACATGCGCTTGAGCTCGGCCCAGCCACCGCAGTGCTTGGCCGCGCCGCATCCCACGATCTCGCCGTCCTGTTCGACCACGAGGAACACTCCGCGGCCCGTGGCCAGGGTTTCGGGCGAATCGAAATGGTTGCTCTCGGCCGGGTACAGGGCGGTGTTGAACGCGTCGAGCTCGGCGATCAGTGCGCGCGCCTCGGGCGACAGCGGGTCGCCGGCACGGATGGTGTAGTTAGTCATGGGAGCACGTGGTCGACCAGCAGCTGCAGCCGCCGTTCGCCCTTGTATTCGTTGATGTCGAGCCGGTAGACCAGCCGCACGTCGCCATCGGGCAGCGCCGGATCCTGGTCGGCACCCCTGAAATTGAACGCGATGGCGTCGAAGCTGCGGGCGCCGTCACCCGAGGTCACCCACATCTTGAGATGCTTCTCGCCCACCATGCGCGCGTTCTTCACGGCGAACACGCCGTCGAAACAGGGCTCGGGAAACGCCTGGCCCCAGGGCCCGCCCTCGCGCAGCGCCTGCGCCGTCTCGAGCGCGATCTCCTCGCTGCTGAGCTCGCCGTCGGTGTCGATGCGGTTGGCCGGGACGGCCGGATCGCGCCACCGTGCCACTTCCTCGTCGAAGGCGCGCGCGAAGGAATCGAGACTGACCTCGTCGATGGTCAGCCCCGCGGCCATCGCGTGCCCGCCGAAACGGCTGATGAGCTCCGGATACCGCGCCGCCATGGCGTCGAGCACGTCGCGGATGTGGATGCCCGCGACCGAGCGGGCGGAGCCCCTGAGTTGACCGTCACCCGCGCGCGCGAAGGCGATCACCGGGCGGCGGATGCGATCCTTGATGCGGCTCGCGACCAGGCCCACGACGCCCTGGTGCCAATCCGCGTCGAACAGGCAGACGCCCTGCCGCGACGGACCTTCGGTGGCCGTGTCCCGCAGGTGACTCACGGCCGCGAGTGCCGCGCCCTGCATGCGCGCTTCGATCTCGCGCCTCTCGGAGTTCAGTTGATCGAGACGCATCGCAAGCGCCAGCGCTTCGCTCTCGGTGTCCGCCAGCAAGCAACGGATGCCGATGGACATGTCGTCGAGACGCCCGGCGGCGTTGAGGCGCGGCCCGATGGTGAAGCCCAGGTCCGCCGCCGTGACCGTGGGCATCGAACGGTTACCGATGGACAGCAGCGCACGGATACCCGGCACCGCGCGGCCCGCGCGGATGCGACGAATGCCCTGCGACACCAGCACGCGGTTGTTGACGTCGAGCGGCACGAGGTCGGCTACGGTGCCGAGCGCGACCAGGTCGAGAAAATCCGTGACCGGTGGCATCGCCACCGTGCCGAGCACGTCCAAGGCGCGCCGCACGGCCGCCATGACGTAAAACGCGACGCCGACACCCGCGAGCGCCTTGCTGCCGAAATTGCAGCCCGGCACGTTGGGGTTCACGATGACGTCGGCAGCGGGCAGCACCGCTCCCGGCAGATGGTGGTCGGTGACCAGCACCTGGATGCCGCGCTCGCGCGCCGCCGCGACGCCGGCGTTGCTCGAGATGCCATTGTCGACGGTGACGATCAGAGTCGGCGCACGTTCCGCGGCGAGACTGACGATCTCGGGTGTGAGCCCGTAACCGAACTCGAAGCGGTTGGGCACCAGGAAATCGACGGACGCGAAACCCCACGCGCGCAGGCAACGAACGATGAGCGCGGTGCTGGTGGCGCCATCGGCATCGAAGTCGCCGACCACGACGATGCGGCGCTCGCGATGCGCGAGGATCAATCGCACGGCAGCGTCGACACCGTCGAGCGTACCCACGGGCATGAGCCGGTCGAGAGTGAGCGAGAGCTCGTGACTGTGGCGCACCCCGCGTGCCGCGTACGCGCGACGCAGCACCGGATGGAGACTCACGTCTCCCAACTCGACCGAACAACTGCGTCGCGAAATCACCAGCTCCATGGCGGCGATTATGCGAGAGATTCGAGCCAGCTGCGTCGTCGGCGCCAGAACTTCCAGGCGGAACGCCGCCGCACTTCGAACACCTTGTCGTTCGCGACCACGCGCAAGAGGTCGAGCTCGCCCTTCGACAGTGCATCGCGCGCGGGCGCGAACCATTTCTGTTCGAGGTCGAGCAGGGATTCGCCGGCGGCGCCGGACATCGGTGCGAATTCGATGAACGTGGATTCTTGGCGTACCCATGCCGGGAAGCTCAATGGCGTGGGGGTCGGCGTTGCCGTGTCCATCAGTTGTTGCAGGGCGCTCACGTATGCGTCAGTGCCGTGCAGTTGAAACCGCGCACCGCCGAAGATCGGCCCCGGCAGCTCGGGGCGTTTGACGCCGCCACCCCAGACCCAGAGCGATGAAATCCGCGGCTGCCTCGCCTTCTCTCGCGACGCGTTCAGCGGCGATGAGTGCAGCCACATCTCGATTTCCGCGCCGAGCCGGCGCAGCTCGCCGGCCACCTTGGCGCCGCCCGGAAGTGCGAGCGCGATGTCCGAATCGAGCAGGCGTGCGGGATCGACCGTGGTGATGTCCGCTTCGGGCCCGCCGCGCAGCATCAGCGAAGTTCCGCCGCCGACCTCGAGCCCCAGCTCCTGGCCGAACAACCGGGTGAACTCCCGCTGCAGCGCCTCCTGTTGATCGGATGGCACGCGCAGCAGCCCGCGGTTGCGCAGCCGAACGTGGTCCAGGCGGGCTTCGAGCGCCACCGGCGTCGCCATCCACGTGCCCTCCACGGGAAGCTTGGCGGCGAGCGCGCTCACATGCGCGATCGGCCAGTCGGCTACGGCGCCCGCGCCCAGCTCGCGCGACAGCCACGTACGCCAGTCGGCGATGCGCCGCGACTCCGCGAATCGCAGCAGTGCTTGCAGGGCCGGCAGTTCGAGCGTGGTCGGAAACGATTCCCGAACGACGTCGGCGGGCAGATAGAGGTCGGAAAGGATCAGCGTGAGCCGGCGCATGCCGCTATCGTATCGGACCCATGCAGTTCACCCAGCACAACCCGGAAGGCTTGAACGTCATCCGCAGCTACGGCGCGGACTTCGTGACCGTGAACGGGGAAGAGATCCGCACGAGCTGCATCGTCGGCCCGGACACGCTCATCCGGGATTGGCCGCCACGTGACGTGCCCTCGCTCGAGGTCGTGCATCTTGCGCCGTTGCTCGAGCTCAGCCCCGAAGTGGTGGTGCTGTCGACGGGCGCGCGCCAGCAATTCCCGCGCGCGGCGCTGCGCGCGGAATTCGCGACGAGGAAGATCGGAATCGAGGTGATGGAAATCGGCGCGGCGTGCCGCACGTACAACGTGCTGGTCAGCGAAGGCCGGAAGGTGTTGGCCGCGGTGCTCTTGCCCGGTTAACTCTGGCGCAATCGACTCTGGGGCTGCCTCACGCCCGACGAAGGGTTCCGGAAGAAGGCACAGGGGGAGAAAGTTTGTTTAGCGAGGCCAATGTTTCGAAGCTGACAGACTCGAATGACTGGCGAATTTCTTTTTCTTCTTGACGGCTTGTTCTTCTTGTTTCCGCGACTTCCCCGTTCTCCCCTGTGCCTTCATCCGGAACCCCTGGTAAGGGAGTTGCCGATGTCGGCGAGCGGCGACATCAAAACATGTTAAATCCTGACTGACAAGCCTCCGCCATTGGCGCTGACAACTCGGTGAAATATGGGTGGTTTCGTTGCCAGCCAAAACAACGGGTTACGGGACAAACCGTATTCGAGAATTTACTCGAATAGGTTGCCGCAGCGTCGCTATGAGACGCCGCCGAGCATCGGCACGAATGCCACCGAGCCCAGCACTTCGCGATCGATGTGGTCACCCATCCTCGTGAACCGGATGAGCTGCTGTGCCCCTTCCGGTCCGACCGGCACGATGAGCCTGCCCTTGTTGGCCAACTGCGCGAACAGCGCGTCGGGGACCGACAGCGGCGCCGCCGCCACGAGGATGCCGTCGAAGGGCTTCTGCGACTTCCAGCCCGCGAAGCCGTCGCCGTGCTTCAGCATCACGTTCTTGACATCGAGTTCTTTGAGCGTCGCCTTCGCTCGCTTGTGCAAGGGGCCGATGCGTTCGATCGAGTAGATCTTCTTCACCAACGGCGCCAGCACGGCGGTCTGATAACCGCAGCCCGTGCCCACTTCCAGGACCTTGCCGATCTTGCGGTCGCCTTCGAGCAGCGCCTCGGTCATGCGCGCGACGATGTACGGCTGCGAGATGGTCTGCGAATGGCCGATGGGCAGCGCCGTGTCCTCGTAGGCGCGCGACGCCAGAGCTTCGTCGACGAAGATGTGCCGCGGCACGTTACGGATGCGATCGAGCACCGCCAGATTGCGAATGCCCTGCTCCTGCAGGCGATGGATGAGGCGGTCGCGCGTGCGCGCGGACGTCATGCCGATGCCCGCGTGACGCCCGTTCATCGCGCCCGTCTCACGAGGAAATCCAGGCGCGTACCGGCTCGAGTGCGTCGCGATCGGTGAGATCGACGGTGAGCGGGGTCACCGACACGTAGCCATTGAGGACCGCATCGAAGTCCGTGCCCGGGCCCGCATCCTGGCTCGCACCCGCCGGGCCTACCCAGTAGACAGGTCGGCCGCGCGGATCCTCGGCGCGGATCACGGCTTCGGAACGATGGCGATTGCCGAGGCGCGTGACCTTGATGCCCTTCACCTCGGCCAGCGGAAGATTCGGCACGTTGACGTTGAGGATGGTGGCGCGGCCCATGGCGACCACCAGCGGCGTCGTCACCAGCCGCTCGGCGATGACACGGCCGAAGTGCGCGCCGGTGGCGAAGTGGCGCGTGGCATCGCCTGGGAGGCCATCCGTGTGCAGCGATACCGCAACTGCCGGCTTGCCGAGGAAGCGGCCCTCGGTGGCCGCCGCCACCGTGCCCGAATAGAGCACGTCATCGCCGAGATTCGATCCGTCGTTCACACCGGAGACGACCATGTCGGGCTCGAACGGAAACACACCCGAGATCGCCAGGTGCACACAATCGGTCGGCGTGCCGCCCTGCACGAAGTAGATGTCGGCATCCGCCTGCTCGAGACGCAAGGGCATGTCCAGTGTCAGGGAATTGCTGGCACCACTGCGGTTGCGGTCTGGCGCCACCACTGTGAGATCGCCGAGACCCGAGAGCGCTTCGCGCAGCGCATGTATGCCGCGCGCGCGGTAACCATCGTCGTTGGATATGAGGATTCGCACCGGCGCGCAATATACTCAATGCCTCAACGCGGAGGTAGCTTGAGCGGCAAACGCGTCCCGGAGGCAGACGAGGCCGAAGCCCAGGTGTTTCGCGAGGCGGTGAGTGACGTGAAGCCACTGCCGCAGCGCAAGCGCGTGCCACCGGCACCGCGCAAGCCGCCCGCGCGCGCGCGCTTCACCGCCGCGGACCGCGCGATGGTGCTCGTGGAAAGCCTGCAGGGTTTCGGCGAGAGCGAAATACTCGATTCGGGCGACGAGATCTCGTTCCGCCGCGACGGCATCCAGGATCGCGTGATGCGCCGGCTCAAACGTGGCGAGTATCGAGTCGAGGATGTCTGCGACCTGCACGGATTGCGCGTCGACGAGGCCAAGGCGGCACTGCGCGAGTTCCTGGCCGAGGCGCTGGCGCGGCAACTCACGTGCGTGCGCATCATCCATGGCAAGGGAAACGGCTCCGGGAATCGCGGGCCCGTGCTCAAGACCGCGGTGAACATGATCCTGCGCAAGACCGGCCCCGTGCTGGCGTTCACTTCGGCGCGACGCGTCGACGGCGGCACCGGCGCCATCAACGTCCTGCTCGGCGTCATTTAATGGGGACATTCCTCATTTGCAGCAAATGGGGACGCGGCCGGCTCGATGTGCCAGGTCAGCAAACGGGAGAGCACTCTCCTCGCCGTGCTCGCCTGCCACCTACTTTTTCTTGGCGAACATCTTCGCCAGCCGCTCGCGCGTCGCGGGCACGCTGAACATCTCGGTGCCCATCTCCGCGAACTCGGCGGCGTGTCGTCCGGCATCGGCCGGTGCGCCGAACAGAGCGTGCAGGTCCTGGCGCGCGAGCGCCCGTGTGCGGAGCATCGGCTCGCGCGGCAATGCGCAGATCTCCCTGGCCACGGCGAGGGCGCGCGCCGCGCATTGCGCAGCCTCGCAGAGCTCATCGACGAGCCCGACGCGCAGCGCCGTCGCGGGGTCGATGAGCGCGCCGCGTGTCAGTAGCTGCGCGGCATGTCCGCCGACCAGGCGGCGGAACGCACCGTGGATCACCGGGCCGGGGAAGAGCCCGACCTGCACCTCGTTGAGCCCGAGACGGAACTCGCCCTGCGACATCACGCGATAGTCCGCGTGGATGGCCAGCACCGTGCCGCCGGCCGGGCAATGACCCGTGATGCCGAATACCACTGGCACCGGCGACATCGCCAGCGCGTGCTGCGCGTGCCAGAGCGCCGCGAATACCTGCGTCATGCCGGCCCGATCCATGGCGAGGATCGCGGGCACGTCCAGCCCCGCCGAGAACACGCCTGGCTGGCCCGTGATGACGATGGCCGCCGCTGCGCGCCCAGCGGCGACTGCTTCGCTGAACGCGGACAGCACCTGGCCGTTGAGCGCATTCACTGGCGGCCGCGCCAGGCGGATCTCGCGGATCGCAGCGTCGCCCTGGTCGTGTTCGATGATGTCGAGCATTTCAATCTCCCGATGCGCCGGCCATGATCTCGCGGAGCACGGTCGTGGCGAAACTGCCGGCGGACAACGCGAAGCGCAAGGTCAGCGTGTCCCCGGCGTAGTGGTGTTCGAGGTCCCGCACGCGTATGCGCAGCGCGCGCCGCTCCGAATTCATGCGTGCGGCGCGAATCACCGCCAGCGCCTCGGGGAACCGCTGCGACACCGATTGCTCGAGCTCGAGCACCGTCCCTAGCGCCAGGGATTCCCCGTCGCCCAGGAGTGGCGCCGTCGCGTGAATTTCGAGCGATGCACAGCGGACCGTGAGCGTCGGGTCCGCTCCATCCACGGCGAACACCGAGCCCCGGCCATCGAGATTTGCAACGTCGCCCGGAGCCAGCTGGTTCCAGCTGCCGTCGCGAACGCGCGCGGCCAGGATGGCGTTGAAGACCAGGCTGCGTGCGGCCGACAACATGAAGCCGCGGTCGTCGTTGCCGCGTCCGCGCGAGCGGGAGTCGCGCGCTGCTCCCCTGCCCCCCGGCGCACGCGGGTCGGCAGCCTCGGCCGCATCGGCCTGCGCGCCGAGCCTTTCCGCCTCGCGCCAGACCGCGGTGAGGTTGCCGCCGTCACGGCCGAACCGCTGCTCGCCGAAGTAGTTTGGCACGCCGCCGGCGCGCACCGCCGCGATGCGCCGCTCCAGCGTGGCCGGTTCGCAGTGGAAACTGCGCACCGTGATCTCGAAGCGGTTGCCCTCGAGCGCGCCGCGCGGCAGCTTTCGCTGGTGCTCGACGGACGAGAGGACCTCGTAGCCCTCGCCGCGCAATGCCAGGAAATCCTGCGCCGCGCGCTTTCCGCGCGGCACCGTGAAGTGTTGCGTGGTGACCGCGTGGCGATCCTTGAGACCGGCGAAACCGACTTCGAACGGCTTGCAGCCCGCGGCGCGCGCGAGCTCGCGCGCCACCCACTCCGTGTTGGCGCCGCGTTTGCGCACGCGCAAGAGCGCATGTGGCCCTGCGCCCGCGGCCTCGAAGCCCAGTATCTCGTCCACCGTGAAGTCTTCGGGTGACGCGCGCATGACGCCCGTCGCGAGCGGCGATCCCCAGGCCGTCGGCGGTGCCAGCGCGGCTTCGCGCCAGGTATCCGGGAACATCAGGCTTTGTCGGCGGCGGGCTCTAACAACACCACGGCTTGCGCCGCGAGGCCCTCGTTGCGGCCGATGAAGCCCAGGTGCTCGGTGGTCGTGGCCTTGATGTTCACCTGGTTATCGGTCACGCCAAGCATCTGCGCGATGGATCGGCGGATCTCGAGCCGATGCGGCGACATCTTCGGCGCCTGCGCGAGCACGGTGATGTCGGCGTTGCCAACGCGCAGTTTGCGCACGCTCAGCATTTCGAGCACCGCTTCGACGAAGCGGCGGCTGTTCGCACCCTTCCACACCGGATCCGTGTCGGGGAAATGCATGCCGATGTCGCCGAGCCCCGCTGCGCCCAGCATGGCGTCGCAGAGCGCGTGCAGGACCACGTCGCCGTCGCTGTGCGCCACGACGCCGCGCGTGTGCGCGATGCGCACGCCGCCGAGCACCACGGAATCACCCGGGCCGAAGGCGTGGACGTCGAAACCTGAACCGATGCGCATCATTCAACCTCGGAGGAGATTCTCGCGGGCCGCGAGTATGGCTGAAGCCAGCGTCAGATCTTCCGGCGTCGTCACCTTGAGGTTGTCGGCGCGGCCGGCGATCAGGCGCGGGTGGTGCCCTGCCCACTCCACGGCCTGGGATTCATCGGTGGGGACCTGCCGCGCTTCCAGCGCGGCGTCGAGGGCCGGCAGCAGCACGCCGATACGGAATGCCTGCGGTGTCGCCGCGCGCCACAGGCCCGCGCGGTCGATCGTGGTCTCGACGCTCGCCTCGCCCACGCCCGTTTCCCGTTTCAACGTGTCGGCCAGCGGCACCGCGAGCAGCCCTCCGACCGGATGATCGCGCAACGCGTACTTGAGCTTCGCGAGATCGTCGGCGGTCAAGCAGGGGCGCGCCGCGTCGTGCACGAAAACCCAGTCTTCGCCGCCGACCTGCCCGGCCAGCGAACGCAGGGCATTGCGCACCGAGTGCGCGCGCTGCTCGCCACCGGTCACCGCATGGATTCGCGCATGCCGCGCCGCGATGGCGGCCCATCGATCATCGTCCGTTGCGATGGCGACGGTGATGCTGGCGCAATCCACGTCATCTTCGAAGGGCGCGAGGGCGTGCTCGATGACGGTCGAACTACCGAGCTTCGCGTATTGCTTGGGAAGCGACGCGGCGAATCGACGCCCGCTGCCCGCGGCCGGAATGATCAGGTGATAGCGCATTGGCCGCGAAGCTTAACAGCCCGCGACAACGTGACTTCAGCGGGACGCCGTCTGCGTGTGGACTTCGGGCCGCGCGGGAAGCGCGGTGCGCGGCCGCGCCGGAACGACCTGGAAGAAGGTTTCGTTGCGGCCAATCATGCCGAGCTCGGACCGGGCGCGCTCTTCGATGGCCGCCATGCCCGCCTTCAGGTCGGCGACTTCAGCGACCAGTTGTTCGTTGCGCGCTTCGAGCTCCGCGTTCTCCGCGTTCTGGTGGTCCACCGACTCGCTGAGCCGGGACAGCTCGCGCACACCGTCGTTGGACAGCCAGAGCCGGTACTGCAGCAGCAATACGACCGAGAGCAATACGCCAGCGAGCCACTTCATTTGTTGAGTAGACTAAACTAAACTAAGTTCACTGTGAAGTCCGGCAAGGTAAATATCCACGAGGCGAAGACGCACTTGTCGCGGCTCGTCGAAGACGTCGCCAATGGCAACGAGGTGTTGATCGCGAAAGGCGGTCGCGCGATGGCGAGGCTGGTGCCATTGGGGCGCGACGACGCACCGCGAAAGTGCGGCCTGCTCAAGGGCAAGCTGCGCATAGCGGAGGACTTCGACCGTTCGCTCGAGGCGTTGACCCCGCTCTAGCCGGCGCCCTCCCCTACTCCCGCCCCAACAGAGAAATTGGCAATGCGCCTATTGCTCGATACGCAGGTGTTTCTCTGGTGGCTGGCGGATTCGCGGCGCCTGGGCAAAGCCGCCCGCGAGCGCATCGAGGCGGCGGACGAGGTCTACGTCAGCGCCGCGTCCATCGTGGAGTGCGAAGCGAAGATCGCCGCGGGTCTGCTCGAGGGCGACGTCGAGGAAGTCGCGCGCGGCATCCGCGCGAGTGGGTTTCTCGAATTGCCGGTGCGGGTGCGCGCCGCCGCCGCGGCGGGCTCATTGAAGAAAATGCCCGAGGCGGATTTCATCGACCGCCTGCTCGTGGCGCAGGCCATGGCCGAGCCACTGAAGTTGCTCACCGCGAATGCGGCACTGAAGAGTTACTCGGAGCTCGTGGAGGTCGCGGGCGCCTCCACGAGCTGAGTGTTTTAGAGCAGCTCGCCGGTCCGTCTATTTGACCGGCTTGCCATCGGCATCGATGACGGTCACCTCGCCGAAGTTCAACGCGCGCACCTTCGCCTCGATCTTCGACAGGTCGCCGACCACCACCCAGGTCAGCGCATCCGGGTGAATGAGCTTGCCGGCGGACTTGTTGACGTCGTCCACGGTCACCGCGCTCACCTCGCCGACGAAGTCGTTCCAGTACGAGTCCTTGAGCCCGAAGGTCAGTATCTCGCCGTAGGCGCCGGCGATCTCGTCCGCGGTTTCGTTCTGTCCGGGCAGCGCGATCACGATGCTGTCCTTGGCAAACTGGATCTCCTTGTCGGTGGGCTTGTTCGTTGCCAGCACCTGCGTGAGCTCCTTCCTGATCTCGGCCATGGCCTCGGCGGTCTTGTCGGTCTGCACGCCACCTCCGGCGCGCCAGGTGCCGGGGCCCACCGAGTCGGTGAGACGTGTGCCGGCGCCATACGCCCAGTGCTTGTCCTCGCGCAGGTTCATGTTGAGGCGCGAGGTGAAGTTGCCGCCCATGAGCGTATCCAGCACGACGAAGCGGATGTGATTCGCATCGGCGCGCGTCGGGCCAACGGTGGTGGCGACGATCTGCGACTGCTCCGAGCCCGTGCGGTTGATGAGGAACACGCGTGGTTGCGTGGCGAGCGTCACGTTGCCGATATTCTTCGTGGCCTTGGCTTCGGCTGGCGCACGCCAGGCGCCGAAGCGCTGTTCCAGCAAAGGCTGGATCTGCGCGAGCGTCGTGTCACCCACGACCAGCAGCACGGAGTTGTCCGGCCGCACCCAGCGCTTGTAGAACGCGGCGAGGTCCGGGCCCTTGAGGCTGTTCACCGCCGCTTCCGTGCCCGTGCCCGAGGCCGGGTTCGAATACGCATGGCCCTCGCCATAGATGAGGCGCGGCATCACTCGCTGGATCATCGCCGCCGGCTGGGCCTTCTCCTGCTGGATGGTGGCGAGCGTCTGGCCGCGAAGACGATCGAGCTCCTTGTCGGGAAACGTGGGGTTGAGCAGCACGTCGGCGTACAGATCGAGGGACTCCGCGAGGCGCGCGCTCAACGCATTCATGTTGAGGTATGAACGGTCGAGCGACGAACCCACGGCGATCGTCGCGCCCAGCGACTCGGCGCGATCCGCGATCTCGAGCGAGCTGCGCGTCTTCGTGCCTTCCTGGATCATCTGCATTGCCAGGCGCGCGGTGCCAGGCTTGGCGGAGGCGTCCGCCGCGAAACCGGCATCGGCCATCAGCGTGAAGTCGACGACCGGCGCGGCGTGGCGCTCGACCACGGCGACTTCTAGACCGTTGGACAGCTTGGCGCGCACGATGCCGGGTAGTTTGAGCGACGGAGGCTCGCCCGGCGTCGGCACCTTGCTGCGATCGACCGTGGACGCCAAAGTCTTGTACTCGCCCGCGGGCTCGACGTTGAGCACGAACACGCCATCGGACATCCAGCGCCTGGCGACGGCCTGCACGTCGGCGGTCGTGGCATTGGCCACCCAGCCGAGGCGCGTCTTGTAGAAATCCGGCGAACCGCCGTAGACCATGCTCTCCGCGAGAATGTACGACTTGCCGCCGAAACCATCGATGCGCTCGATGCCACGCGCGAACGATGCGTAGTTAGTGGTCTTGATGCGGTCGAGCTCGGGTTGCGCCGGGCCCTTGGCCAGGAACGCCGCCACCTCTTCGTCCATGGCCTTCTCGACCTTGGCGGGGTCTTCGCCCGGCTTCACCGTCGCGAACAGCAGGATCTGCGAGGCGATCTCGAACGGGCCGATGTAGGCACCCACGGCCGTGGCGGTGCGGTCGGTGTAGACCAGGCGCTTGTACAGCCGGCTGTTCTTGCCCGAGGCGAGCAGGTCCGCGGTCACGTCCATTAGCGAAAAATCCCGCGTCTTGTAGCCTGGGATGTTCCACACCTTATAGATGCGCGCCTGCGGCACCCGGTCCTGCATGACCGAGCGGCGCTCACCCGACATCTTGGCGACCCAGGCCTGCTGATGGTTCACCGTGGGACCGGGTGCGATGTCGCCGAAATACTTCTCGACCTTGGCCTTGGCATCCGCCGCGGTGACGTCGCCCGCCAGCACGATGACGGCATTGGCCGCGCCGTAGTAGCCGCGGAACCATTCCTTCACGTCCTCGACCGAGGCCGCATTCAGGTCTTCCATCGAGCCGATGGTTTCCCAGGAGTACGGGTGGCCCGCGGGCCAGGTGCTCTGCGCGATGACCTCGGACACCTTGCCGTAGGGCTGGTTCTGGCGTCCGCGTTTCTCGTTCTGCACCACGCCGCGTTGCTCGTCGAGCACCTTCTGGTCGATGGCGCCGAGCAGGTGACCCATGCGGTCCGACTCCATCCATAGCGTCATGTCGAGCGCGGATGTGGGCACGTTCTGGAAATAGTTGGTGCGATCGAACCACGTGGTGCCGTTGAGTTTGGTGGCGCCCGCCGATTCCATGACCTTGAACCAGTCGTCCTTGTAGTTCTCGGATCCGTTGAACATCAGGTGCTCGAACAGGTGCGCGAAGCCCGTGCGGCCCAGGCGCTCGTCCTTGCTGCCTACGTGGTACCAGACGTTGACTGCCACCACCGGCGCCTTGTGATCCTCGTGCACGAGCAGCGTGAGCCCGTTTGCGAGCACGAACTTCTGGTACGGGATGTCGGCGACCGGGAGCGGCGCGGGCTTGGAAGCGGCGGCCGCCACGGCGGCGGCGGACAACACGGATAGTAAGACAGCGGTGAAGCACCGGTTCATGGTGGGTCCTTGCGGATATCGGGGTGACTGAATGCTAGCGCCAAGCAGGGCACGCGTGCAGATAGAACGATGAAGGGAGCCCGCGTCAGGCTGGGGCGACGCGTCATTGACCGTCCGGGGATGTGAACCCCCGGCAAACCACCGCGAGCTTGTTCCCGTCCGGGTCGCGGACGTACGTCGCGTAGAAATCCGGGTTGTAGAGCAATCGCAGACCGGGCGCGCCTTCCGACGTGCCGCCATGGGTCAGCGCGGTGTCGTGAAAGCGGTTCACGGAACACCAGTCCTTGGCCCACAAAGCGACCATGCCCCCGTTACCCACGGTAGCCTGCCCGCCGTTGAACGGCTTGCAGATCCACAGGGCATCCTGGACGGCGCCTTCTTTTTCGTACAGGCCCCAGCCTATCCACCCGGTCCAGCTGGTCTCGCTCTCACCGGCGACGTCGCAGCGCCGGTAGCCGAGCACGCCGAGCGTGGCGTCGTAGAACCTGCCCGATCGCTCGAGGTCGTTGGAGCCGAGGCAGACGTAGGCAAACATGGACTTCATGGAGCATCCGCGGAATACAGGCAGAGCTCGCGCGCGGGACTATCCACCCCGGTGATGTATTCGTGCACGGAACGCACACCGTCCTTGAGCCCGCGGAAGTGGACGCGCCCGAGGCACTCTTCGAGCGACAACCACTGGTACTCGGCGTGCTCGCCGGCGTTCAGCCGCACCGCGCTCTCGAGTACTTCCGCGGCGTAGACGCCGATCAGCTGCATCTCGTTGAAGCGCCGGTTGTAGATGGTGTACGTATGCTCGGCCGCCCAGACGCTTTGCGCCTTGAGCCCGAAGGCGCGCAGGTGGCGCGCGATGGCATCGGTGATGTGCTCGCCATCCTTCACGACGTCGCTGGGTATCTGCCAGAACCGCCCGCCGTTGAAGAAGCGCTCGGCTTTCTCGACCGACGTGTGCAGCAGGAGGAATCGGATGCCTTCCGCGGTCCGGCGAAACGCCCAGACGTCGAAGACATTGGCGGCGAGCTGCATCGCCTGACTACAGGCGCGGCGGATCCGCGGGACGCACCCGGCGGAAACCCGCGGCGCGGATGTCGCTCATGACCTGCGCGGCGCGGATCATCACGTCCTGGTCGGTCTTGTTGGTGGCCACGACGATGCTGCGGTCGCGGCCGATCTGCAGCGTGCTGGTCATGAGGCTCGCGACGCGCGAGCAGTTGGTCTTGCGGTCGAGCACGCTGCAATAGTTCGAGCCGCTCCAGACGATGACCAGCACTTCTTCCTGGGGAAACGGCGGCAGTCCCTGCGCCTGCACGTGCATCGCCGCGAGGCTCAGGGCCAGTGCGAGAAACTTCATGTGGCTGCGCATTGCTGTCTCCTCATCTGTCCGGAGGGGTGGAGGCGTCGCCTCCACCCCGCGTACGTGACTAGATCTTGACCGGGAACGCATCCTTGCCGGCGTACTTCACCTTGCCGCCCAGCTCCTGCTCGATGCGCAGCAGCTGGTTGTACTTCGCAATGCGATCCGAACGCGACATCGAGCCGGTCTTTATCTGCGATGCGCTGGTGGCGACGGCGATGTCGGCAATGGTCGCGTCCTCGGTTTCACCCGAGCGGTGCGACACGATCGACGAATATCCGGCATCGTCGGCGAGCTTGATGGCCGCCAGCGTTTCGCTGAGCGTGCCGATCTGGTTCACCTTGATGAGGATCGAGTTCGCGATCTTCTTGTCGATGCCTTCGCGCAGGATCTTGGTGTTGGTGACGAACAGATCGTCGCCCACGAGCTGCACTTTCTTGCCGAGCGCGTTGGTGAGCGTGGCCCAGCCCGCCCAATCCTGCTCGGCCATGCCGTCTTCGATGCTGACGATGGGGTATTTGGCCGCGAGCTTGGCGAAGTACTTCACGAACTCATCCGATGAGAACTTGCGGCCTTCGCCATGCAGGTCGTACTTGTTCTTCTTGTAGAACTCGGACGCCGCCACGTCCATCCCGAGGTAGATCTGCTTGCCGAGCTTGTAGCCCGCCTGTTCGACCGCCTGGATGATGACCTTGATGCCCGCCTCGTTCGACGAAAGGTTCGGCGCGAAGCCGCCTTCATCGCCCACGGCGGTCGTCAGCTTCTTCTTCTTGAGAATGCCCTTGAGCGTGTGGAATATCTCGGCGCCGTAGCGCACCGCCTCACTGAAGGTCGGCGCGCCCACGGGGATGATCATGAACTCCTGCACGTCGAGCGAGTTGTCGGCATGCGCGCCGCCGTTGATGACGTTCATCATCGGCACCGGCATCACGGGCTCGCGGCCACGCGCCAGGTATTTCCACAGCGATTGTTTGCTGTCGATGGCCGCCGCCTTGGCGTTCGCCAGGGACACGGCCAGCAACGAGTTCGCACCGAGACGGCTCTTGTTCTCGGTGCCATCGAGATCGATCATGATCTGGTCGAGTTGCTCCTGGTCGAAGGCTTCCTTGCCGAGCAGCGCTTTCTTGAGTTCGCCGTTGACGTTGCGCACTGCCTTGAGCACGCCCTTGCCGAGGTAACGCTTCTTGTCGCCATCGCGCAGTTCCACGGCTTCACGCGAACCCGTGGAGGCGCCCGAGGGCACGGCCGCGCGGCCCATCACCCCGGAATCGAGATAAACGTCGGCTTCGACCGTGGGGTTACCGCGCGAATCGACAATCTCGCGCCCGACGATATCAACGATGCGACTCATAGAAGACTTTCCTCGAATGGTTGTTGTTTGACTGCGTCGTCGAGCTGCTTGAGCGTCGACAGAAGATTTTCCATGCGGCCCAGCGGCCAGGCATTGGGCCCGTCGCTGAGCGCCTTGTCAGGTTCCGGATGCGTTTCCATGAACACGCCGGCGACCCCGGAGGCCACGGCAGCGCGCGCCAGCACGGGAATGTGCTCACGCTGGCCACCCGAGGCCGTGCCCTGCCCGCCCGGTAGTTGGACCGAGTGCGTGGCGTCGAACACCACCGGCGCGCCCGTGTTGCGCATGATGGCGAGCGAGCGCATGTCGGAGACGAGATTGTTGTAGCCGAACGAGAAGCCGCGCTCGCAGACCATGATCTGCTCGTTGCCCGTGGAGCGCGCCTTGTCGACCACGTTCTGCATCTCCCACGGCGAAAGGAACTGGCCCTTCTTGATGTTGACCGGCTTGCCCTGCGAACAGACGTTGACGATGAAGTTGGTCTGGCGCACGAGGAACGCCGGCGTCTGCATGACGTCGACCACGCTCGCGACTTCCGCGAACGGCGTGTCTTCGTGCACGTCGGTGAGCACCGGGACACCGATCTTGTCCTTCACGCCCTGCAGCACTTTGAGACCGGCATCGATGCCCGGCCCGCGGAAACTCTTCGCCGACGAACGGTTCGCCTTGTCGTAGGACGCCTTGAAGATGAACGGCACGCCCAGCTTCCCCGTGATCTCCTTGAGCTTTCCGGCGATCTCCTGCGTGAGGGTGTCACCCTCGATGACGCAGGGTCCGGAAATCAGGAACATCGGGCGGTCGATGCCGACCTGGAAATTGGCGAGCTTCACGGGTACCTCGAAAGCGGAAGGCGGAGGATACACGGCCCGGGATGGCGGGCGCAGCCCTTGCCATTGTCCCGCGACCTGTCCCGCGGCTGCCCAAAAGGGACTGCCGCGCGGTACCGACGCTCAGTGCTTCTGCCGTTTGAGCCCTCGCAGGATCTTCACATCCTGGCCGCCTTCCACGTTGATCGGTGAGCTGCGAGTGCAGCGGCCGAGCTCGATTGGCGTGCCATGCGAATAGATCAGCCATTCCTTCGAGAACTTCACCGGCAGCTGCTCCGCACCGGGTTTGGATGCGGCGTACATCCACGGCGGATCATTGGTGCTGCTCTGCCCGCAGGATCCGGCGCTCAACACCTGGTACACGCGGATCACCTGGCCCACCTGAAGCGCACCTTTGAAGACCTCGATGATTTCGAACTGCGCGTCCTCGATGACATCGCGGCGATGACCGTCAGTGCGGGTTTCGGGCCTGAGCGCCGATCGCTTGAGCCGGGCGACGAATACTGCATCGGCATCGTCGAGTGACTGCCGAACCTGCTCCTCGGGCGTACCCGTGAGCTGCAGGCAGGAGCAAGCCTGCGCAGCCGGTGCTACCACACCAGCCACCGCCAATGCGATCAGGAGCCGGGCTTTCATCGCAGTTCGCCCCGGTCGCGCAGCGAGTCGAAGATGAAATTCATGCGCGCACCCGGGCCGCGAATGAATCAGCGGGCAAGAAGACAGACATGGATACCGAATACCAGGAGCAACACGAGCGGGTTGATCGAATTGCGGAACAGGTGAACGGCCACGCCTGCCTTGTCGGCGACACGGTCGGATTGCCTGGCATGCTTCCTCCCTGCGCAGAGGCTACGCCGAGTCGGCTGCCAATGCTTCGAATATGCGCCGGATGGCCTGCCGCACCTCGGTCGAAACCCGCATTTCGCCTTCGGTGCGTAGATAGCCCAAGAGCGGTAGCGAAATCGACGCGGCCGGCACGACGCGCATGGACATGGTCACGAGAATTTCCGCGAGCGACTCCTGCGCGTGCCGCGCGCGCGGAGAAGTATTGACCAGCGCGACGGGCTTGCCCACGGCGCCTTCGAAGCTCACCAGCCAGTCGAGCGTGTTCTTGATGACGCCGGTGACGCCGTGCGCATACTCGGGGCTCGCGATCACCAGCGCGTCGGCTTCGGCCACGGCATGGCGGAATCGCACCACCGACACCGGTGGCGTCGAGTCGAGGTCGGGATTGAACAGGGGGAGTTCGCCGGGCGCCGGGCTGAACTCCGCAACGTGCCCCGTGGGCGCGAGCTGCACCAGCACGCGGCAGAATGCCGAATTGATCGATGCCGCGCGCAGGCTGCCGGATATCGCGAGTGCTCTCACTACTGGACGCGCCGGACGTCCGTGCTCACCGCCCCGACCACGAACCCTCAGCCGCCCGAAGCCATGCGCAGCGCGGCGGCGGGCGCGCGAATCAAGCGCTGGCCACTTCCGGCAACTGCGCGGTGCGATGCTGGCGCGCTGCGCGCACGAAGCCCGCGAACAGCGGATGCCCGTCACGCGGCGTCGACGTGAATTCCGGGTGGAACTGCGTAGCCACGAACCACGGATGCCCGGGTAGTTCGATGATCTCGACCAGGTCGTCCTTCGAAAGCCCCGAGAACCGGAACCCGGCCTGCGTGTAGCGGTCGCGATACGTGTTGTTGAACTCGTAGCGGTGACGATGCCGCTCCTTGACGCTCTCGCTGCCGTAGATGGCGCGTGCCTGCGTGTTGGCGCCGGTGAGCACTTCCTGGGAGCCGAGACGCATGGTGCCGCCCTTGGCAGCGGCGTCGTCGCGCTTCTGGTCGCCCTTCGCGGCATCCAGCCACTCGGTGATGAGCGCGATGACCGGATGCGGCGAGGCGCGATTGAATTCCGTGCTGTTGGCATTCTCGAGCCCGAGCACATGGCGGCCGAACTCGATGCAGGCCAGCTGCATGCCGAGGCAGATGCCGAGGTACGGGATCTTGTTCTCACGCGCGTAGCGCACCGCGGCGATCTTGCCTTCGATGCCGCGCTCGCCGAAGCCGCCGGGCACGAGGATGGCGTCCATACCGCGCAGCGCATGCGTGCCGTGCTTCTCGATGTCCGTGGACTCGATGTAGTGCACGTTGACGCGAGTCCTGGTCTTCACGCCGGCGTGGGTCAGGGCTTCGTTCAACGAGATGTAGCTGTCCTTGACCTGCACGTACTTGCCGACCATGGCGATGTCCACCTGGCCGTCCGGGTTCATCTTGGCCGCCACGACCTGCTTCCAATCGGCGAGATCGGCCGGCGGCACGTTGAGGCGCAGCTTGTCGACGACGATCTCGTCGAGCTTCTGCTCGTGCAGCAGCATCGGGATCTTGTAGATGTCGTCGGCATCGATGCCGGAGATGACGGCGCGCTCCTCGACATTGGTGAACAGCGCGATCTTGCGGCGCTGTTCGTCGGGCAACGGGTTCTTGCAGCGGCACAGCAGCACGTCGGGCTGGATGCCGATGCCGCGCAGTTCCTTCACGCTGTGCTGCGTGGGCTTGGTCTTGATCTCGCCCGAACCGCCGACCACGGGCACCAGCGTGAGGTGCAGGAACACGCAGTTGTTGCGGCCCAGCTCGACGCCGAGCTGGCGGATGGCCTCGAGGAAAGGCAGCGATTCGATGTCACCGACCGTGCCGCCGATCTCGACCATGCACACGTCGGCATCGCCGGCGCCGAGCATGATGGAGCGCTTGATCTCGTCGGTGATGTGCGGGATCACCTGCACCGTCGCGCCGAGATAATCGCCGCGGCGCTCCTTGGCGATGACGCGTTCGTAGATGCGGCCGGTGGTGAAGTTGCTGTGGCGACCGGTGGTGGTGCGCACGAAACGCTCGTAGTGCCCGAGGTCGAGATCGCTCTCGGTGCCATCGTTGGTGACGAACACTTCACCGTGCTGGAACGGGCTCATGGTGCCCGGATCGACGTTGATGTACGGGTCCAGCTTGACCATCGCGACCTTGAGGCCGCGACCTTCGAGAATGGCGCCCAGCGATGCGGCGGCGATGCCTTTTCCCAACGAGGAAACGACGCCACCAGTGACGAATACGAAACGTGTCATGAGGGGTTCCCGCCGTGAGTGTTCGAAGAAGTTCGAATCGACGGGCCGGCAGTCTAGCGAAGTGGGCTGTGTGACGAAACCATTGCGGGCGTCGACCGACAAATTTATTTGCCGCGTCTCAAGATCAGCCGCGCCCGGCGCGGGGATTTGACAGTGGCGAGCACGGACGCGTCCACCCAGCGGTCGCCCGCGGCGATCAACCGACCCTTGGGGCCTTCCCCGAACAGCAATGGCAAACGCGCGCGTTCTTCTATGGTCAGGCGCGCGGCCTGCATGAGCTTTTTGAGCGATTGCGTCCGCGCATCGGGACTCGGCCGGAGCGATTCACCGCCGCTGCGCGCGCGCAGCTCGAGGGTCGGGGGAAGGCGGTCGAGATCGATGGCGCCCGCAGGGTCGTCGATGAGCTCGACCCGGGCGCCCGTATTCAGGAGAAACTGGCGCTCGTCGTTCCAGCGCCATGATTTCGGGGACGTTTCGAGCGGCCGCCCGGCGGACTTCTCAGATTTCACTTCAAGTTCGAGTCGGCCCGCCCGCCGGCGCAGGACGGCACCCGGCCACGAGACTTCGGGCTGCGCGTCTGCGCGCGCCGCCAGGAGGGCTCCGGCGATTTCCATCATTTTCGCCGTGGACGGGAGCTCGACTCCCGCGCGCGCGAGGAACCAGCGCAACACATTGCGGCGGCGCGTCGCAGGCAGTCGGCGCAGCGCCGCGGCGCTCAGGCCCGAGCCATCGATCACCGCGACAACGTCGGCGGCCGCTCGTCCATCGAGCAGCTTCGCGGCTTCGGCCATGTGACTGGCCGTGCGAGCGATCGTGGACTCGATGCCCAGCCAGCGTTTGCGCAGCAGCGGCAGCACCTCGTGGCGCAGGTAGTTGCGGCCGTAGCGCGTGAGCTGGTTCGTCGGGTCTTCCACCCACGTCAGCCGCTTTGCCCTGGCGTAGGCCGCGATATCGGCACGGCTCACTTCGAGCAGAGGCCTCGCGATGGAGCCGGCGGCGAACCCGCGGATGGCGGACATGGCGGCCAGCCCCGTGACGCCGGCACCGCGGAACAACTGGAGGAAGAAGGTTTCAACCTGGTCGTCGCGATGGTGCGCGGTGACCAGGACTTCGCCCGGCTTGAGCTCGGCCGCGAACGACGCGTAACGCGCCTCGCGTGCCGCGGCTTCGAGAGATTCGCCGCGGCAGCGGGTGACCTTCACGCGCAGGCGGCGAAACGGCACCTGCCATTTTTGCGCCTGCCGCGCGCAGTGCTCCGCCCAGTCCGCGCTCGCGGGCTGTAGCCCGTGGTCCACGTATACGAGCCGCAGCGAGCCCAATTTTCGCCGGGAACGCGCAAGAGTGTGTGCCAGCACAGTCGAATCCAGGCCGCCACTGAACGCGACGACCACGCGCGGCTTCGCGCCCGTGAGCGCGATCAGCGCGGCTGCAGGATCAAATGAATTCCCGCGCGCGGACACCACCATCGAGGCCTGTCCCCTTTTGCTAGCAAATGAGGAATGTCCCCATTAGTTGGCGACTTCGCTGTAGACGCCGAAGCCGTCGATGCGCGTGTTGCGCGCCGCGCGCAGTTTATCCGGGGCAAGCTTCTCGAGGTCCGAGAGGTGCTTCACCAGCGCGGCCTTGATGGAGTCGGCGGTGGCTTGCGGATTGCGATGCGCGCCACCCACGGGCTCGGGCAGCACTTCGTCGACGAGTTTGAGTTTGCTCAGGCGGTCCGCGGTGAGGTTCATGGCGTCGGCCGCCGCTTCTTTCTTGTCCGCGCTCTTCCACAGGATGGAGGCACAGCCTTCGGGTGAAATCACCGAGTACGTCGAAAACTGCAGCATCAGCAACCGGTCGCAGACACCGATGGCGAGCGCACCGCCCGAGCCACCCTCGCCGATCACGCAGCTGATGATGGGGATGCCCATCACGCTCATCTCGAAGAGGTTGCGCGCGATGGCTTCCGACTGGTTGCGCTCTTCGGAACTCACACCGGGAAATGCGCCCGGTGTGTCGATGAAGGTGATGAGCGGAAGACGGAATCGTTCGGCCAGGCGCATGAGGCGCAGCGCCTTGCGATAGCCCTCGGGCTTGGGCATGCCGTAGTTGCGGCGCACGCGCTCCTTGGTATCACGGCCTTTCTGGTGGCCGATGAGCATCACCGGCGTGTCATCGAGCCGCGCCGGACCGCCGACGATGGCGAGATCGTCGCCATACATGCGGTCACCGTGCAGCTCGTGAAAATCCTTGAAGATGAGGCCGGCGTAGTCGAGCGTGTACGGACGCTGCGGGTGACGCGCGAGCTGCGTGATCTGCCAGGGTGACAGGTTCGCGAAAATGGTCTGGGTCAGCTGCTCGCTCTTCTGCTGGAGCCGCGTGATCTCTTCCTGGATATTGACCGCGGAGCCCGACGGAACGTGTTTCAGTTCCTCGATCTTGGCTTCCAGTTCGGCGATCGGCTGCTCGAAATCGAGGAAATTCACTGCCATAGGCAGGGAGGATAAAGGGGACTGATCTATTTATCGAGCGGAAACGTCGGAGCGGCGGCCCGCCCATCGGCGATAAATAGATCTGTCCCCTTAGCCGCCTTAGCCGTAGGACGAGGCGCTCGCGGATGGCGGAGGGCTGTAGAGCACGGCGATTCGTCCGCGGCCGAGCAAGGTCTCGAGCTCTTCGATGAGCGCAGGCGTGGGACGCACGTTCCACTCCGCCGCGAACGAGAACGTGCCGCGGGCGCCCTGCCCCATGAATTGCAGCGCGACGTGGCAGTTGCCGCCCTTGTATTGCGTCAGCACGGCCTGCAGGCGGTCGAGCGAGAGCCCATCGGTGCCCTTCACCTTGAGCACGATGCGCCGCGCTTCCTTCTCGCGCAGACGCTCGAGCTCGCTGACCTTCGCGGCGCGCAGCACCCAGGTGTTCGCAAATTCATCGAAGCGCACCTTGCCTTCGACCAGCAGCAGCGCGTCCTTCACCAGGAGCTCGCGGAACTGCTGGTACTGCTCGTCGAAGAAGCTGCACTGCATGCGGCCGGTGTCGTCGTCGAGCGTGATCTCGGTGCGGGGTCCGCGCTTGCGCAGCTCTTCCACCACGCCGGCAATGGCCACGGGCTTGCCACCAAAGAAGGAGCGGCCACCCTCGGGGTTCGCGGCCGGCTTGTCGGCCTCGAGATAGTCGACGATGCGGCCCGTGATGAAGCGCGGCAGGTCGTTCACGAAGCGGTCGATGGGATGCCCGGAGATGGCGCGGCCGAGGGTCTCGCGTTCGCCGCGCAGCCGGACCGAATCCGTCCACTCGGGCTGATCGGGCGCGCTGGCACGCAGCGCTTCGGGGACGTGCGCTGCCGCCAACCCGAAGATGTCGTGCTGGCCGGTTTCGTTGGCCTTGCTGTTCTGCTCGCCGAGCGCGAGCGCCGCATCGAGTCGCTTGAACAGCGTGGCGCGGTTCGCCGCGAGACCGTCGAGGCTGCCGGACTTGATCAGCGCTTCGAGCACGCGCCGGTTCACCTTCGACAGATCGAGCCGGCGGCAGAAATCCTCGAGGCTCGCGAAGTCGCCCTTGGCGCGACGTTCGTTGACGATGGCCGCCACGGCGCCCTCGCCCACGCCCTTGATGGCGCCGAGACCGTAGCGGATGGTCTTGTCGTCCACCACCGCGAATTCGTACGAAGACAGGTTCACGTGCGGCGGCAGCACCGTGAGGCCCACTTCCTTGCGGCAGTCGTACAGCAGGCCCACCACCTTGTCGGTGTGATCCATGTCGGCCGAGAGCACGGCGGCCATGAACGACGCAGGCTCGTGCTGCTTCAACCAGCCGGTCTGGTACGAGAGCAGTGCGTAAGCGGCCGAGTGCGACTTGTTGAAGCCGTAGCCCGCGAACATCTCCATGAGATCGAAGATGTGTGCGGGCTGCGCCTCGGGCACGTTGTTCTTCACCGCGCCGGCCAGGAAGATGCTGCGCTGCTTGGCCATCTCCTCGGGCTTCTTCTTGCCCATGGCGCGGCGGAGCATGTCGGCGCCACCCAGCGTGTAGCCCGCGAGCACCTGCGCGATCTGCATCACCTGCTCCTGGTACAGGATCACGCCGTAGGTGGGCGCGAGCACCGGCTGCAGGCTCGGGTGTAGATAGTCGATGGGCGGTGCCAGCGTATTGTCGAGCGCGGATTGGCCCTGGCCGTGTTTGCGCTCGATGAAGTCCCCGACCATGCCCGATTCGAGCGGACCCGGACGGAACAGTGCCACCAGCGCGATGATGTCTTCGAAAGTGTCGGGCTTCAGTCGCCGGATCAGGTCCTTCATGCCGCGGGATTCCAACTGGAACACCGCGGTGGTCTTCGCCTCCTGCATCAGCTTGTAGGTGGCCGCGTCGTCCATGGGCAACGCGCTGATGTCGAGCAGGGGCTCGCCGGACGCCTGGCGTCGCGCATTGACGATTTTCACCGCACGGTCGATGACCGTGAGCGTCCGCAAGCCGAGGAAGTCGAACTTCACGAGACCCGCGGCTTCGACGTCGTCCTTGTCGAACTGCGTGACCACGCTGCCGCCTTCCTCGTCGGCGTACAGCGGCGCGAACTCGGTGAGGCGCGACGGCGCGATCACCACGCCACCCGCGTGCATGCCGGCGTTGCGCGTCAGACCTTCGAGCGAGCGAGCGAGGTCGATGAGGTTCTTGATCTCCTCGTCTTCCTTGTAAAGACGCTTGAGCTCGGGCTCCTTCTCGATCGCGTCATCCAGCGTGATGCCGAGCTCGAAGGGAATGAGCTTCGCGATCTTGTCGACGTAGCCATAACCCATGCCGAGCACGCGGCCCACGTCGCGCACCACTGCCTTCGCGGCCATGGTGCCGTAGGTGATGATCTGCGAGACCTTCTCGCGGCCGTACTTCTGCGCCACGTATTCGATGACGCGGTCGCGGCCATCCATGCAGAAGTCGACGTCGAAGTCGGGCATGGAGACGCGTTCGGGGTTGAGGAACCTCTCGAACAGCAGATCGTACTTGAGCGGGTCGATGTCGGTGATGCCGAGACTGTAGGCCACGAGCGAACCTGCGCCCGAACCGCGGCCCGGCCCCACGGGCACGCCGTTCTCGCGCGCCCACTTGATGAAGTCCGCGACGATGAGGAAGTAGCTTGCGAACCCCATCTTGATGATGACCGCGAGCTCGGTGTCGAGTCGCTGGCGGTATTGCTCGATGAATTCGCGCCGCTGCGGATCGAGCTGCTTCTCGCGCGCGGCGAAACCTCGCAGCGCTTCCTCGCGGATGTGGTCCTCGACGGCCACACCTTCGGGCAGAGGGAAAATGGGCAGCCGCGACTCGCCGAGCTTCAGTGGAAGCGAGCAGCGGCGCGCGATCTCCACGGTGTTGGTGATGGCCTCGGGGATGTCGGCGAACAACCGCGCCATCTCCTCGGGTGAGCGCAAGTACTGCGTCTCGGTGTACCTGCGCGGACGGGACGGATCGGCGAGCTGCGCGCCCTCGGCGATGCACACGCGCGCCTCGTGCGCTTCGAAGTCGCTGGGCGCGAGGAAGCGGACGTCGTTGGTCGCGACCACCGGAATGCCGGTGTCGTGGCTCAATTGCACGGTGCGGGCGACCAGCGTCTCGTCGTCGGCGCGGCCGAGCCGCTGCAGCTCGAGGTAGTAACGATCGCCGAAGAGCTGCTGCCAGTCGCGCGCCAGCGCCAGCGCATCGGCGTCCTTGCCGTTGTGGAGCGCCCGGCCCACGTCGCCTTCGGCAAAGCCGGAGAGCGCGATCAGGCCCGCGGTGCTTTTCGCATCCATCCACGCGCGATCGATGAGCGGCACGCCCCTGTCCTGGCCTTCGAGCCAGGCACGCGTAACGAGGTCGGTGACGTTCTGGTAACCGCCTGGGTCCTTGCAGAGCAGCGTCAATCGATTCGGCGGCGCGCGCTCACCCTTGGCGCGAATCAGGATGTCCACACCGATGATGGGTTTGACGCCCACGTTCAACGCCGCGCGATAGAACTTCACCATCGCGAACAGGTTGTTCTGGTCGGTGACCGCGAGCGCAGGCATGCGCAACTGTGCCGCGCGCTCCGTGAGCTCGGGTATGCGCACCACGCTGTCCTGCAGCGAATACTCGGTATGCAACCGGAGGTGGACGAAGGTGGCGGCGTTCGACATCGGACGCATTTTAGCAACGAACGCGCGGGTTATATTGCTTGCATCCGGCTTGCTTCAGATCAGCGAAGCGCCTGCATGCGGTTGCAAAGAGATTTCAGCGACTTGGGATGCGAGCTTCGAGAACACGGGCAGCCAATCCCGGATCGGAAAGACGCTTGCTCGGGAACCTGGGTCCGCCCCGACGATTTCGCACCGCGCCGACCTACAGCATCAACAGGCAAGGCTTCGCGCAGGCAACGCGCGAAGAGCCCGGTCATGGATGGCAAGACCCGGCGAAATGGGACGCTGGTCACACTCGCGGAGCGCAGCGCCGCAGCGGCTGGAAAGCACGCACGAATCACTGCCAAAAGCCCCGCGAATTCGGTGAAGTTGTGAGTCGTTTCAACTGCCTCCGGCGGGGGCAAGCCGATAATTTCCGCTTCGGCGACGCCAGGTTCCGCCAAGTTGGGGAATTGAACATGTTCATGAGATGCATCGCTCTGGCAGCCGCCGGCGAAGTCCTTAGCAACGCCTCGTTTGCTCAGTCGCCACCCGTTCCCGCCCAGCGCGCCGAACACCGGTTCGCCAATTCCCGGTTCTTCGCACTCGTGGAAATGCTGCGCGTTCCCCTGCGCAAGCACGAAGTACCGCTCGCGGCGCGCAACGAACTGCTCGGGATCCTCGCCTCCGTGCAGCGGGGCGTGGTCAAGCTCTGAGCCGATGAATGCACCCGTAAACGTGCCGGAGCCATCGTGATGCGCATTCAGCGTCTGCAGACGCGCATCATCGTCTTCTTCGTGGCGCTGCTCGCGCTGGTACAGCTGGCCGCGTTCGTGTTCGTCAACGCGGCGAATTCCAAGAACGCGCGCGCCAAGGTCGAGGAAGAACTCAACGTCGGCCAGCGCGTGTTCGCGCGCCTGCTCGAACAGAATGCGGACAAGCTCAAGATGTCGGCTCGTGTGCTCGCGGCCGACTTCGCCTTCCGCGAAGCCATCGCGACGCACGACGATGGCACCATCGCTTCGGCGCTGGCCAATCACGGCGCGCGCATCGGCGCCAACGCGATGCTGTTCGTGGATCTCGATGGCAACGTGGTGACCGATACGCTGCGGCCGCAATCCTCCCGGCGCGCCTTCGAATACCCGGCACTGCTCAGCGAGGCGCGTCCCGCCGCGAACGCGAACCAGGCCAACGCGAGTATGGCCAACTCGAGTATGGCCAACTCAAGTATGGAGATCCTGGATGGCCGCGCATTCCAGCTCGTAGCCACTCCCGTCCTTGCACCTTTGCCCATCGGCTGGGTGGTCATGGGTTTCGCCGTCGACGACGCCGTGGCCAGCGACCTGCGACAGCTTACCGAGCTCGAAGTCACTTTCGCACTCAACCAACCCGCGACGCCCGGCCAGCCGCAGGGACGCTGGCGCGTACTCGCCTCCACGCTGAGCCGCGAATCCCAGGGCGAGCTGCTCACGCGCATGCCGGCGCGCTCCGATGCGGTATCGCGGCTGGTCATGAGCATCGCCGACGTCGAACACCAGGCGCTGGTGATTCCGCTCGACGACAATCAGAACGCCCGCATCGTCGCAGTCCTGCACCGCTCGCTGGGCGACGCGCTCGCGGCGTTCGAGCGGCTGCGTTTCACACTGATCATCCTCGCTTTGCTCAGCCTCGCCATGTCCATCATCGGCAGCGTGGCAGTGGCGCGCAACATCACGCGGCCGCTCGAGACGCTGGCGAGCGCCGCGTCGCGCATCGAGCAGGGCGACTATTCGGCACCCGTGGTCGTGCAGCGCGCCGACGAGATCGGCGTGCTGGCGTCGAGCCTCAACCACATGCGCGGCGGTATCGCGGACCGCGAGAAGCACATCCTGAAACTCGCCTACGAGGACCCGCTCACCGACCTCGCCAACCGCTCGCGCTTCGCAGACGAGCTCGAGCACGCGATCGCACATGCAGCCCAGGGCGGCGTGGGTCTCGCGATCCTCATGATGGATCTCGACCGGTTCAAGTACGTGAACGACACGCTGGGTCACGGGGTCGGCGACCACGTGCTCCGCGAGGTGAGCTCGCGCCTGCAGCGCACGGTGACGCACGCCGAATGCATCGCGCGGCTGGGCGGCGACGAATTCGCCATCCTGGTCAAGTACCAGCTGCACCCGGGTTCCGGCACGGACTTCTCGGACACCGCGCGTGCCATCATCAACGCGCTCGAAGAGCCCATCCTCTACGAAGGCCAGCCGCTCGACGTGGGGACCAGCATCGGCATCGCGCATTTTCCGGAGCACGGCCGCGATGCGCAGACGCTGGTGCGGAACGCGGACATCGCCATGTACGCCGCCAAGCGCAACAAGACCGGCTTCGCGACCTACGATGCGCACTACGACACCAGTCAGCAGGAGCACCTGTCGCTGCTCGGCGAGTTGCGCCGCGCGGTCGAGCGCAACGAGCTTCGACTGTACTACCAGCCCAAGGTCTCGCTGCATACCTCGCACATCGGCGCCGTTGAAGCGCTGATCCGCTGGGAACATCCCACGCGCGGACTGGTGCCGCCCTGCCACTTCATCCCGTTCGCCGAGCACACCGGTTACATCAAGCTGCTCACGCGCTGGGTATTGCGCGAAGCCGTGCGCCAGTGTGGCGAGTGGCTGCGCCAGGACCTGCGCCTGCAGGTATCGGTGAATCTTTCGGCGCGCGATCTCATGAACCGCGATCTGCCCGACCAGGTGAGCGCGCTGCTCGTCGAGCACGCAGTACCGGCGGCGCTGCTGTGCCTGGAAATCACCGAGAGCGGCTTCATGGACGACCCGGCGCACGCGCAGAAAGTGCTCGACCGCCTGTTCGATCTCGGCGTCAAACTATCCATCGACGACTACGGCACGGGCTACTCGTCGCTGTCGTACATCATGCGTCTGCCGGTGCAGGAGCTGAAGATAGACCGCTCGTTCATCTCGCGCATGGCAACCGACGAGGAGATCTCGACCATCGTCCGCTCGACCATCGACCTGGGACACAACCTGGGCCTCAAGGTGGTGGCCGAAGGCGTGGAAGACCAGTCCGCGTGGAACATCCTGCGCTCGCTGGGTTGCGATGATGCCCAGGGCTACTTCATGAGCAAGCCGCTGTCGCCTGATCTGCTGGCGGCCTGGATCCGCGCGAACGAAGGGAACTTCCAGGGTGTACCCGGCAGCCGGGGCGATGCGCGCGGGTCCGAGACAGCGGCAACCGGCACGTTTCGCCGGCGATCCTAGAACTCGTACTCGTCGTCGAATACTTCGACGCGCACCGGCGAGAAGCTGCGACGGTGCAGCGGACTCGGCCCCAGCGAGTTCAGTGCCGCGACGTGAGTGGGCGTGCAATAACCCTTGTGCCCCGACAGCGAGAAGCCGGGATACCGAGCGTCCAGCTCGCACATCAGCGCGTCGCGCGTGGTCTTGGCCAGGATGCTCGCGGCGCTGATGGACGGCACCTTCGCATCGCCCTTCACCACCGGTTCGTACAGGCAATCGAAGCCGAGACCGTCCGGACAGGGGCAGCGGTTGCCATCCACGAGAACCTGCTGCGGATGCACGGCCAGGCCTAACAAGGCACGCCGCATGGCGAGCATGGTCGCCTGCAGGATGTTGATGCTGTCGATCTCCTCGGCGTCCGCCCAGGCCACCGCGTAGCAGAGCGCGCGTTCGCGGATGAGCCGCGCGAGTCGCACGCGCTCTTCGTGTTCCAGCGCCTTGGAATCCGCGAGGCCGCGGATCGGTCGCGCGGGGTTGAGGATCACCGCAGCCGCGACCACGGGCCCGGCCAGCGGACCGCGCCCGGCCTCGTCCACGCCGGCGACGCGCAGGCGAACCCGGATCTTCGGCGGAGCCTTCGCGATCACGGCGTCAGGTCCTTCACGGCATTGGCAATGGCGATGGCGATGCTCACGGTGGAGATCATCATGGCGTCGCCAGCCGCGCGGTGACCAGCTCCGCGATTTCGTTGGCGGCGCGCTCGGCGCCGTCGCAACGCAGCCGCGCGTGCAGCGCGGCAAACTCGCGCGTCACCTCAGCCACCTCGCCTGGATGTTCCAGCCAGCTCGCGAGCGCCGCGGAGAGATTCTCCGGAGTGACCGCTTCCTGAAAGAATTCCGGCACCAGCTCCTTGCCGGCGAGCAGGTTGGGTTGGGAGAAGTGCCGGGTCTTCACGAGCTTCAGTGTACGCAACAGGAAGGCCGTGATGGTTGCGACCCGGTATGCCACCACCATCGGGCGCTTGCTGAGCGCAGTCTCGAGCGTGGCCGTGCCGGACGCCACGAGCACTACGTCCGCTGCCGCCAGCGCGACTCGCGCCTGGCCATCGAGCAGGCGGATGGCGGCCGAGGGCGCGAGCCCGGCGCAGGTCGCGGCGAAGGCTTCGCGCAGCCCGGCATTCACCATGGGCGCGACGGTGATGAGCCCCGGAAATCGTTTCGCGAGCAGTTCTGCCGCGCCCGCGAACGGCGCGGCGAGCTTCTCGACCTCGCCACGACGGCTGCCCGGCAACACGGCGAGCACGCGGGCACTGGCGTCGATGCCGAGTTGCGCGCGCGCCGCGGCGCGGTCGATCTCCAGGGGAATCTGGTCGGCGAGCGGATGACCGACGAAGGCCGCGCGCACGCCGTGTTCGCGATAGAAATCGGGCTCGAATGGAAACAGGCAGAGAATGAGGTCCACCGATTCGCCGATGGTGCGCACGCGCCCCTGTCGCCACGCCCACACCTGCGGGCTCACGTACTGAACGGTGGTGAGGCCGGCGCGCTTGAGTTGGCGCGCGAGGCCCAAGTTGAATTCCTTGTAGTCGACGCCGATGAACACGTCGGGCCGCCATGCGAGGAGCCGGCGGCGCAGCGAGCCGCGCAGCTTGAGGATGCGTGGCAGGTGGGCCAGCACCTCGGTGAGCCCCATGACCGACAGCGACTCGATGTCATGCCACGCGACGCAGCCGGCCGCGCGCATCTTCGGCCCCGCCACGCCGGCGAACTCGGCGGCCGGGAAGCGCCGCCTGAGGGCGTCGATCAAGGCGGCGCCGAGCGTGTCTCCTGAGGTTTCGCCAGCCACCAGTGCGATGCGCACCGCACGCCCCGCCGTCAGCGCACCAGGCTGCGCGTGGAGGCGGAGATGAAGTCCAGCATCGGCTGGATCACGGGCTCGGTCTCCGCCATCTTGCGCAGCTCCGCCACGGCGTCTTCGAGCTTGAGATCCGACCGGTACAGCACGCGGTATGCGTTCTTGAGACCGCGAATCTGCTCGGGGGTGAAGCCGCGGCGCTTCAGACCCTCTGAATTGATCGAGTGCGGCACCGCGGGCGTGCCCACGGCCATGACGTACGGCGGCACGTCACGCGTGACCGCGGCGTTGTTGCCGAGGAAGGCATGCGCGCCCACCTTGGTGAACTGGTGAGTGCCCGAGTAGCCGCCCATGATGACCCAGTCGCCGAGCTCGACGTGCCCGGCGAGCGTGGCGTAATTGGCCATGACGATCTTGTTGCCCACGCGACAGTCGTGCGCCACGTGCGTGTAGGCCATGAACAGGTTGTCGCTGCCGATGACGGTGAGGCCGCCGCCCTGCGCCGTGCCGCGGTTCATGGTGGTGAACTCGCGGAACACGTTGCGGTCGCCGATCTGCAGGCGCGTCGGTTCCCCCTTGTACTTGAGGTCCTGCGGCGCATCGCCGATGGATGAGAACTGGAAGATCTTGTTGTCCGCGCCGATGGTGGTCTGGCCCTTGATCACGGCGTGCGGACCCACCCAGGTGCCTTTGCCGATGGTCACCCCATCTTCGATGACGGCAAATGGCCCGACTGTCACGCCTTCGGCGAGCTCCGCCTTGGGCGAGATGATCGCGCGTGAATCGATGGCGCTCACGCCGTCTGTACCTTGGGCGGGCTCTTGCTGGTCTCGGGCGCGACCATCATTTCCGCGGACGTGACCTCGGTGTCGCCCACGTAGGCGGCCGTGCTGAACTTCCAGATGCCCTTGAATGCGCGCTCGAGCGTCGCGGTGAGGATGAGCTGGTCACCCGGCTCCACCGGCTTGCGGAAGCGGGCCTTGTCGATGCCCACGAAGAAAAACCGGGTGGATTCGTCGGGCACCACGTCGGCGGTGACGAAGGCGAGGATGCCGGCGGCTTGCGCCAGGGCTTCGATGATGATCACGCCCGGCATCACGGGCCGGTGCGGGAAATGTCCGGAGAAGAATTCCTCGTTGGTCGTGACGTTCTTGATGGCCTTGATGCGCTCGCCCTTGACGCATTCCAGCACGCGGTCCACGAGCAGGAACGGGTAGCGATGCGGCAGCAGGCGCCGCACTCCCATGATGTCGAGAGAAATCGGCTCGGTCATTCAGTTAGTCCTCGGAACTGTCCCCGTTGTCTGAGCGAGTCTGGGTGAAGCCCACATGCTTCTCGACGTCGCGCAAGCGCCGCGCCATGGAGTCCAGCCGCTTGATGCGACCGACGATGCGGCGCCACGTACTGGCCTCCTCGCTCGGCAGGGCCGAAGAATACACGCCCGGCTTGCCGATGGAATGCGATATGAACGAGGTGCCGAGCACCACCACGTCATCGCAGAGCGTGATGTGCCCGGTGAGACCCACCCTGCCGCCGAGGATGCAACGCTTGCCAAGCGTGGAGCTGCCGGCGATTGCGACGCAGGCCGCCAGCGCCGAGTGCGCGCCGATGCGGCAGTTGTGGGCGATCATGATGAGGTTGTCGAGTTTCACGCCCTCTTCGATGACGGTGTCTTCGAGGGCGCCGCGATCGACCGTGGTGTTCGCGCCTATCTCCACGTCATCGCCGATGTTCACGCCGCCGAGTTGCGGCACTTTGACCCAGGTGCCCTTCTCGGGCGCATAGCCGAAGCCATCCCCGCCGACCACGGCGCCCGGCTGCACGATGCAACGGCGCCCTACGACCACGTGATGCCCGACGAACACCCGGGCGATCAGGCGACTGTCATCCCCGATGATCGCGCCACGCTCGACCACGCAGCCCGGGCCGATGAAACAGCGCGCGCCGATGCGCGCCTCATCCCCGACGACAGCGCCGGCGGCAATCTCGCTGGAAGGATCGACCCTGGCAGTGGGTGCCACGGTGGCCGCCGCATGCGCGCCCGGATTCAGCGGCGGATCGGGATGCAACACGCTCGCGATGCGCGCGAAGGTGGCGTGCGGATTGCCCACGACGAGCGCAGGCACGGGCGACGATGCGGCGGAAGCGGCATCGAGGATCACAGCGCCCGCGCGGGTTTCGGCGAGTTGCGCGACGTACTTGGGATTGGCCAGGAACGAGACGGACCGGGGACCCGCCAGGGAAAGGGCCGCGACGGAATCCACCGTCGCGGCCGGATCACCACGGAGCTCGCACCCGAATCGGACCGCCAGTTCGCCCAACGAGACCATCAGGGCGAGACCGTCATTGAATGACCGTCATGGCGAGCCGCGCGGGGCGGCGCGGATCAGGGCTTCGCGGGCGGCTTCGCCGGCGCGGGGTTCGCCGCCGGGGCAGCCGCGGGCTTCGGCGCGCGGGAATTCAGCGCGTTGAGCACCGCCGGCGTGATGTCCACGGTGGCCGTGTGATAGATGACGCCGTCGGCGATGACGATGTCGAAGTTCTGCGCCTTGGCGTACTCGCGCACTTCGCCGATGAGCGTGCGCTGCAGCTTGTTCATCTCTTCCTGGCGCTTGGCGTTCGAGTCGTCCTGCAGCTCGCCCTTGCGGCGCTCGAGGTCGCGCAACCCGTCGCGCAGATCTTTTTCCGACTTGGCCTTCTGGTCGGCCGTCATCGTGGCCGAGTCCTTCTGGAACTTGTCGCCGCGTGCCTTGAGCGCCTGCTCGTCGGCTACCAGCTTCTGCACGCGCGGGCCGAACTCGGCATTCAGCGCCTCCTTGAGGGCCTTGGCCTGCGGCGACTCGTCGAACAGTCGCGCGTAGTCGACGACGCCGATCTTCACTTCGGCCATGGCGGGCGCGGCGAATGAGGCCGCGATGACGACACCTACGAGAATCTTGCGGAACGAAACCTGCACTGACATCACCTCTTAGAAAGCCTGGCCGACCGAGAACTGGAATTTTTCCACTTCGTCGGGATAGGTGTTGATATCACCCTTGTATGCATTCAGCGGCACGGCGTAGCTGAATCGGAAGACACCCAACGGTGCGAGCCACTGCACCGCGAGGCCCGTCGAGTGTTTCAATTTATCATACTCGAAGCCGTACTCGACCGGCTGACCGGACCGCCCTACGAAGTTGTAACGATTGCCGGTCGAAAACACGTTGCCCATGTCGTAGAACCATGACAGGCGCGCCGAGGTTTCGAACTTCTGGGGCAGCGGAATGAGCACTTCCGCCCGGCCCGTCACCTTCAGGTTGCCGCCGAACGGCCGGCCGAAGTCGTCCTTGGGGCCCAGGCGGCTCTCGCGATAGCCGCGCACACTCTCCGGACCGCCGACATAGAACTGCCGGTACGGCGGCAGCGCGGTGGTATCCCCGATGTCCATACCGTAGGAGACGTCCGCGCCCAACTGCAGGGTGAAGCGGCCGAACAGCGGCACGTACTTGATGAACTCGTAGTTGGCGACGAAGTACTCGACGTCGCTGATGCCGGGCACCGTATAGGCGAACCCCAGGGAATGGCGTTGGCCGCGGTCCGCGAAGAGCGAACGGTTGCGGCTGTCGTAATTCCAGGAGGCGTTGAGCTCCACGGAGTTGTACTCGGTGCCGAACAGGCCGAGGTCGATGCCCGGGTTGTAGGCGCCGTTGTTGTTGTAGTCGAGGAAGTTGAAGGTGGGGTTGCCATTCGAGGCCACCCACTCGATGGCCTGCCGGGCGCTGCCGCCGGAAGTCGTGAGCAGGCTCGACTTCTGGAACGAGAGGCCGAGGCGCAGACCCTGGTCTTCGCTGATCGGGATGCCGAAATCGACGCCCGCGCCGATGGTCTCGGACGAGAAGTCCGAAGAGGCGGAGACGAACTGCGTCTGGTCACGATATGACAGGTTGGTGCTGAGACCGATACCGTCCGGCGTGAAATACGGCTCGGTGACCGAGAGCCCGTACACCTTGCTGTATCGGCCGCGATTCAGATCGATCGCAACGCGCCGGCCCGTGCCCAGGAAGTTCGCGTCGGCGTAGTTGCCGGACAGGATGAAGGACTGCGATTCGGAGTAGCCGATGCCGCCGCCGAGCTGCGCCGATGGGCCCTCCTCGATCTCGTACTCCACGTCGACCAGGTCTGCGGACCCCGACACCGGCTTGGTCTCGGATTCCACCTTCTTGATGTAGGGCAGACGCTCGAGACGCTGCTTCGAGCGGTCGAGCGCCGTGCTCGAGAGCCAGCCGCCTTCGAGCTGGCGCACTTCGCGGCGCAATACCTCGTCGTTGATCTTGGTGACGCCGTTGAAGGCGATGTGGCGCACGTAGACGCGGTTGCCCGGGTCGACGAAGAATGTGAGCGACAGCTCCTTGTTCTTGGGGTCGCCGAGCGTCGTGGGCACCGGGTCGACCTTCGCGAAGGCGAAGCCGTCTTCGCCGAGGCGGTTCTGCAGCAGTTCCTGCGTGGCGGTGATCACCTTGCGCGAGAAGGTGTCGCCGGGCTGCACGAGTACATAGCGGCGCAGCAGCGGCTCGGGCACGACGAAGGTGCCGGCCAGCTTCACTTCCTTGACCTTGAAGACCTCGCCCTCGTTCACGTTGACCGTGATGAAGATGTCGTCCTTCTCGGGCGCAATCGCCACCTGCGTGGACTCGACGTCGAAATTCGCATAGCCGCGGTCCATGTAGAACGAGCGCAGCTTCTCAAGGTCACCTTGAAGCGACTCACGAGAATAGCGGTCGTCCTGCTTGTAGAACGACAGCAGGTTCGGCGTCTTGAGCTCGAAGGTCTCGAGGATGTCCTTTTCCTTGAACGTCTTGTTGCCGACGATGTTGATCTGCCGGATCTTGGCGCGCTTGCCTTCGACGATGTCGATCTTGATCTTGACGCGGTTGCCGGCGACTTCCTCGACGTTGGCGTCGATCTTCGCGGCGTACTTGCCGCGCGAGCCGTACTGGTCCTTGAGGAACGAGGTCACCTCTTCCAGCACCGACCTGTCGAAGGTCTTGCCCTGGGCGAGGCCCACGTTCTTCAGCGACTTGTTGAGGTCCTCGGTCTTGATCTCTTTGTTGCCCTTGATCTCGAAGCTCTCGATGGTCGGGCGCTCGTTGACGACCACGATCAGCGTGCTGCCCTCGCGGCGCAGTTCCACGTCGCGGAAGAAGCCCGTGTCGTACAGCGCGCGCACCGCCTCGCGGATGCGCTGCAGCGAAAGCTGATCGCCGATGTTGATCGGTAGATAGTTGTAGACGGTGCCCTCGGTGACGCGCTGGAGGCCTTCCACGCGGATGTCGCCGACGACGAAGGGGCCTTCCTGGGCATGCAGGGTTCCGGCCAGCACCATCCCGCCGGCGGCAAAAAGAGTCGCGAACCTCGTCGTCAAGTTGATCCCCTGGTTTGTTTCTTTATTTGCCCGCGCCCGGGAACAGGTACGTGCTCAGGTCATTGAACAATGCCACACCCATGAGCAGCACGATGGCGAGCAGCCCGGCATTCTGGCTGAGCATCTGGGCGCGTTCCGAGAGCGGCCGGCCGCGGATCCACTCCGCGGCCTGGAATACGATCTGCCCGCCATCGAGGATGGGTATGGGCAACAGGTTGAAGAAACCGAGCGACAGCGACAGCAGCACCAGCAGCATCAGGAAGCTCGCGGGGCCGGCGCTCGCCGACTGGCCCGCCACGTCGGCGATGGTGATGAGACTGGTGAGGTTGTCGGACGAAATGCGCAGCGTGATCATGCGCCAGAAGAACTTGGCCTGCGCCGCGGTCATCTCCCAGGCCTTGACCGCACCCTCGCTCAGCGAATCGATGGGGCCGGGCTTGCGCTCGACGATGTACTTCTTGGGCACGTACGGCAGCAGGTCCGTTGGCGACCCGATCTGCAGCTTGCCCACGTCCTTGCCCTCGTCTTTCGCCGACTCGGTGGTGACGCGGTACGTGTGTTCGCCGTCGCCGCGACGCACGCGCACGGCGATCTCGCGATCGGGGCGTTGGCGCACGTAGTCGGTGAGCGCACCCCAGCTCTTGATGGCGACGCCATCCATCGAGAGGACGACGTCACCGGCCTTGATGCCCGCGCGATCGGCGGGGCCACCCTTGATGACCTCGAAGATCTTGGCCGGTACTTCCGGCAGCCAGAAATCGAAGCCCAGGCCCGGCAGCAGCTTGTACGGCTTGGTCAGCTCGAAACGCTGCGCGGGGTCGGCGAGCGGCAGTATCACGTCGCGCTCTGCGCCATTGTCGGCGGCGACGCGCAGCGTCACGGGACCGTCGCTGCTCACGGCGTCTAACAACTTGAACTGCAGCTCACCCCGGTCGCCGACCGGATCGCCGTTGACGCTGAGGATGACGTCGCGCGTATGCAGACCGGCCTCGGCCGCGGGCTTGCCCAGCGTGACGTCGCCGATGACGGGCGCGATCAGGAAAATACCCTTGGCCCAGATCATCGCGGCGAGCACGACGATGGCGAAGATGATGTTGGCCGCGGGCCCCGCGAGGAGCACCAGGATGCGCTGCCAGGGCGGACGGCTGGTGAAAGCGCGCGGCCGGTCGGCGGCCGGCACTTCGCCGTCGCGCTCGTCGAGCATGCGTACGTAGCCGCCCAGCGGGATTGCGGCGATGACGTATTCGATGTGATCCGGGGCACGGCCTATGCGCTTGAGCAACGGCTTGCCGAAGCCCACCGAGAACCGCAGGACCTTGAACCCCAGCTTGCGGGCCACCCAGTAGTGGCCGAACTCGTGGATCGTCACGAGCAGGCTGATTGCGATGATGCCCCAGAGGACTGTCCAGCCGATTTGCATCAAACCCTCATGAGAGCCGTGGCCCGCGCCCGCGCTTCGGCATCGGCCGCCAGCACGTCTTCCAGATCGCGGATTTCGCCACCCGATGTGGTCGCCATCACCGATTCAATGACCGACGGTATTCGCGCAAAGTTCAATCCGCCCTCGAGAAACGCCGACACGGCCACCTCGTTCGCGGCGTTAAGTGATGCGGGACGCGAACCACCCGCCCGGGCGGCCTCCTGCGCCAGCGCCAGTGCCGGGAATCGCAGCAGGTCCGGGGCCTCGAAACGCAGCGTTCCCACCTTGATGAGGTCGAGGGATTGTACACCGGAGGTCACGCGCTCCGGCCAGGCGAGCGCATGCGCGATGGGCGTGCGCATGTCGGGCGCGCCTAACTGCGCGAGCACCGAGCCGTCCACGTATTCCACCAGCGAATGCACGATGCTCTCGCGGTGGATCAAGACTTCCACCTGTCGCGGCGCCACGCCGAACAGCAGGCAGGCTTCGATGAACTCGAGCCCCTTGTTCATGAGCGTGGCCGAATCCACCGAGATCTTGCGGCCCATCACCCAGTTCGGGTGCGCGCAGGCCTCGGCCGGGGTCACGCGATCGAGCCGCGACTTGTCGGTGTCGATGAAGGGCCCACCCGAGGCCGTCAACAGAATGCGCCGCACGCCCGCCGGCGCTTCGCCCGGGCGCGTGTTCGGCGGCAGGCACTGGAACACCGCATTGTGTTCGCTGTCGATGGGCAGCAGCGTGGCGTTCGACTCGCGCACCGTGCGCATGAGCAGCGGGCCCGCCATGACCAGCGATTCCTTGTTGGCTAACAACAATCTCTTGCCGGCGCGCGCCGCGGCGAGCGTCGACGCCAGCCCCGCGGCGCCAACGATAGCGGCCATCACGCTGTGCACCTCCGGCAGACGGGCGATCTCGGCGAGGGCGTCCGCGCCCGCGATGACCTGCGTGGGTGCGTTGCGCGCACGCAGCTCCGACTCGAGGCGCGCGGCCGCGGAAGCATCCGCGAGCGCCGCGTACGGCACGGCGAATCGCCGGCATTGCTCGGCGAGCTTCTCGACATTGCGATGCGCGCCGAGCGCTACCACGCGGAACCGGTCGGGGTGCCGCGCGATCACGTCGAGCGTGCTCTCGCCCACCGACCCGGTGGAACCGAGGATCGCGACACCCTGCGTGGGCGCGCTCATGCGATCACCTCGAGCCCGATCAGCGCGAACACCAGTGCCGGCGCGGCGGCGGTGACGCTGTCGATGCGATCGAGCATGCCGCCGTGGCCGGGGAACAGGCTGCCGCTGTCCTTGAGGCCGGCGGCACGCTTCAACAGGCTCTCCGTGAGATCGCCGACGATCGAAAGCGCGGCGACGGCAATGCACGTGGTGACGAAGGGCCACACTTCTTTCACGGGCAGCCAGTGAGTCGCCACCCAGGCCACGAAACCCGAGAGCAGCACGCCACCGATGACGCCTTCCCAGGTCTTTTTCGGCGAGACGCGCGGCGCGAGCGGCACGCGACCCAGCCACCGACCCGCGAAGAACGCGCCGGTGTCGGCGGCCCAGACCAGCGCGAGCGTGAACAACACCCAATGCGTGCTCTGCGTGCTCACCGTCACGTAGACCAGCGCCAGCCAGCAGGGCACCAGCGACAGCAAACCGGCTGCACCTGCGCTCACCGCGTTGACGCGCGACGGCGCGAGGCATACCCAGAGGAATGCGATGAACCACCAGGCAACGGCCACCGCCATCACCGTGGGCACGAAAGTGGCCGACGTGGTGTAGAGGTGGAGGCTGCCGACGAGAGCCAGCGCGACGACCGCGGTGAACCCGACGCGCAGCGGCAACCCACCCTTGCCGATGAAACCGGCCCACTCCCACGCGCCGATCAGCACCAGGATGGTGAGCAGCCACACGGTGGCCATGGGCGGCAGGCCGAGGAGCACGCCCAGCAGCACCACCGCCAGCACCACCGCCGTGACCACGCGTTCCTTAAGCACTGCGGGTGGCCTCGGTGTCGGGCGGGCGGTCGCGCAGCTGCTCGGGTGTGAGCCCGAAGCGACGCTCGCGCGAAGCAAAAGCGCGCAGCGCGTTCTCGAGATGCGGCTTGTCGAAATCGGGCCACAGCGTCTCGCAGAAGTGCAGCTCGGTGTACGCGAGATTCCACAGCAGGAAATTGCTGATGCGGTGATCGCCGCCCGTGCGGATGAAAAGGTCGGGATCGGGCACGCCAGCCAGCGTGAGCTCGCGCGCGAAACGGTCTTCGGTGATGGCGTCCTGCGGCAGCGCGCCGCTCGCGACCGCGGCGGCCAGTCGCCGCGCGGCCTGCACGATGTCCCAGCGGCCGCCGTAGCTCACCGCCACGAGCAGCTGCAGGCCGGGATTCGCGGCGGTGAGCTCTTCGGTCGCGGCCATGCGCGCCTGCAGCTTGACGCTGAGCGAGTGCCGGTCGCCGATGAAGCGCATGCGCACCTTGTTCTTGTGCAGATCGTCGACCTCGCGATCCATGGCTTCGAGGAAGAGCTGCATGAGGCTCGAGACCTCGATCGAAGGCCGCTGCCAGTTCTCGCTCGAGAATGCGAACAGCGTGAGCGCCGCGACGCCGCGGCGCGCGCATTCCTCGATGCACATGCGTACCGGCCGGACGCCTTCCTTGTGGCCGGCGTGGCGCGGCAGGCCGCGGCTCTCGGCCCAGCGTCCGTTGCCGTCCATGATGATGGCGATGTGTTTGGGAATACCCACGGTGAGCTGAAGTGCGGCGTTGCCGCTCACACCTGCAGGATTTCTTTTTCCTTGGCGGCGAGCTGCGCGTCGATGTCACCGACGTACTTGTCGGTGAGCTTCTGGATGTCGCCTTCCGCCTTCTTCTCATCGTCCTGCGTGATGAGCTTTTCCTTGAGCGCTTCCTTCACGTCGGTGATGACATCACGGCGCACGTTGCGCACCGCGACGCGCGCGTTCTCGGCATCCGCGCGCACCACCTTGATGATGTCCTTGCGCCGCTCCTCGGTGAGCGGCGGCAGCGGCAACCGGATCACGGTGCCCGCGCTGATGGGGTTGAGGCCGAGCTCGGACTTGTGGATGGCCTTTTCGATGGCCTGGACCATCGACTTCTCCCACGGCGACACGACCAACGTCCGCGCGTCTTCGACGCTGATGTTGGCCACCTGCTTGAGCGGAGTGTCCGTGCCGTAATAGTCGACCTTGAGATTCTCGATGAGCGAGGGATGCGCGCGACCGGTGCGCAGCTTCTTGAGGTCGGCCTGGAATGTCTCGACGCACTTGCCCATGCGGGTCATCGCGTCCTTCTTGATGTCGTCTAGCATTGATTCGTCCCTCTGACTGTCTACTTCACTCGTTGGTGACGACGGTGCCGATGTCCTCGCCGCGCACCACGCGCGGCAGATCGCCGGCATTGTTGAGATTGAACACCTGCAGCGGCATGCTGTTGTCGCGGCACATCACGATGGCCGTGGCGTCCATGACATTGAGGCGGTCCTGCAGCACCTTGTCGTAGGTGAGCCGCGCGTAACGCTTGGCCGCCGGGTTCTTCATCGGATCCGAATCGTAGATGCCGTTGACCTTGGTGGCCTTGAGCAGCACCTCGGCCTCGATCTCCACCGCGCGCAGCGCCGCGGCACTGTCGGTGGTGAAGTACGGATTGCCGGTGCCCGCCGCGAAGATGACGATGCGGCCCTTCTCGAGGTGGCGCATAGCACGGCGGCGGATATAGTCCTCGCACACCTGGTTGATGCGGATGGCGCTCTGCACGCGCGCGCTGCCGCCCAGTCCTTCGATGGCATCCTGCATGGCCAGTGCGTTCATCACCGTCGCCAGCATGCCCATGTGATCCGCAGTGGCGCGATCGATGCCCGCCTTAGCGAGGCCGGAGCCACGGAAGATGTTGCCGCCGCCGATCACGCACGCCACCTGCACGCCGCTTCGCTGGATCTCGAGCACCTCACCCGCGATCCGCTTGAGCACAGCCGGGTCGATGCCGAACTCCGTCGAACCGAGCAGCGCCTCGCCCGAGAGCTTCACCAGGATGCGTTTGTATCGAGCTGCGGTCATCGATTCTCCTCTTCCGTCCGGCTTCACTTCACTTCCGGGCGCGTCGCACTTTGCCATAAAGAAAACCCCGCTGAGAGCGGGGTTTTCGGTGCCGTGTCAGTGCTTGGTAGCCGGCGGGTCCGTCTTGGTCTGCGCTTTGACCTGCGCCATGACTTCACCCACGAAGTCGTCCTGCTTCTTATCGATGCCGGCGCCGACTTCGAAGCGTTCGAAGGCCTTCACCGTGGCCTTGCTCTTCTGCAGCAGCTTCTCGATGGTGAGATCGCCGTCCTTCACGAACACCTGGCCGGTGAGCGCGAACTCGTTGATGGACTTCCGCAGGCGACCTTCGACGATCTTGGCGAGGATGTCCGGCGGCTTCCTGGCGTTGGCCTCTTCGGTCTTCGCCTTCTCGGTCTCGATCTCGCGTTCCTTGGCTACCATGTCGGCCGGCGCATCCGCCGGCGTGACGTAGCGCGGGCTGGAAGCGACCACCTGCATGGCCAGGTCGCGTGCCAGTTCGGCGTCGCCGCCCTCGATGGCAACCAGCGCGGCCTTCTTGCTGTCGGTGTGCACGTACGAACCGACCAGCGTCGGCGCCGTCACCAGCGTGACGCGGCGGACGGTGAGGTTCTCGCCGATCTTCGCGATGAGAGCGCGGCGCTTCTCGTCCACGGTCTCGCCGCTCGCGAGCTTGGTGGCGTTGAGCGCATCGATGGTGCCCGCCTTGGCGGCCAGCGCGGCCTTGGCGACATCATTGGCGAAGCCGCGGAACTCGTCGCCACGGGCGACGAAGTCCGTCTCGCTGTTGACCTCGACCAGCACGCCGGTCTTGCCGTCGGCCGACTTCTCGACCACGACGACGCCCTCGGCGGCCACGCGCGAGGCCTTCTTGTCGGCCTTCGCGAGACCAGCCTTGCGCATGTTCTCGGCGGCGATGTCCGCGTCGCCGTTGGCTTCGACCAACGCCTTTTTGCATTCCATCATGCCGGCGCCGGTGCGCTCGCGCAGCTGCTTGACCGCTTCCGCAGTAATGTTCATGAAATCTTCCTCGACAACTAGTTAGCGGTGGGTTAGCGGCGGGCGCGCTGCCGCGCCCGCCGACGGGACTCAGCCGCGACGCGGTCCGCCGCCGCCGCGGCCACGGCTCGGGGGATTGCCCGTGCCGGTGCGCGAACGGCCGGCGCTCGCCGTGGCGCTGCGCGGAGCCGCTTCGCCGGTGTCGGTGAACGACGTGGCGTCGATGCCGTCTTCCGGCTCCGCGGCCACGCTCGCAACGGCGGGACGACGCCCGCGGTTGTTGGCATTGGCGGGGCGGCGGCCACGGGCCGGCGGCGGAGCCTTCGGCGGCGCGCTGCGCGCGCTCTTCTTGCGCGGATTACCGTTCTCGTCGAGCTCGACGAAGTCGTCTTCACCGACGACCACGGCCGGCGCCTGCGCCCGGCCGTCGATGACGGCATCGGCGATACCGGAGGCATACAGCTGGATGGCGCGCATGGCGTCATCGTTGCCGGGGATCACGAAGTTCACGTCGTCCGGCGCGCAGTTGGTGTCCACCACGGCAACCACGGGGATGCCGAGCTTCTTCGCTTCGAGGATCGCGATCTCCTCGTGGCCCACGTCGATCAGGAAGATGACATCGGGCGGAGATTCCATGTTCTTGATGCCGCCGAGACTTCTCTCGAGCTTGTCCTTCTCGCGACGCATCATGGTGGCTTCTTTCTTGCCACGCTTGCCGAGGGTGCCGTTGTCCGACATCTCGGTGAGATCCGCCAGGCGCTTGATGGAGCCGCGGATGGTCTTGAAGTTGGTGAGCATGCCACCCAGCCAGCGCTGGTTCACGTAGGGCATCTCGCAGCGGCGGGCTTCCTTCTCGATGGCCTCGCGGGCCGAGCGCTTGGTTCCGACGAACAGCACCTTGCCGCCGTCAGACACCACGCCCTTGATGAAGTTGGCAGCCTCCGCATACATGGGCTGCGTCTTCTCGAGGTTGATGATGTGGATCTTGTTTCGTTCGCCAAAGATGTACTGAGCCATCTTCGGGTTCCAGAAACGGGTCTGATGTCCGAAATGGACGCCCGCTTCCAGCATCTGTCGCATTGACACGCCGGCCATCAAAGTCTCCTTGTGGGGTTAAGCCTCCGCGCCGCCCGGGTAGCGATTCGTTGAAGCTTCCGAAGAAGCCCCGCAGAACACCCTGCTACTCGTTATGCCGGCCCCTCTGGAGGGAGGAAGTCTTTTTTACGGACCGGCTTCTCTGTCGAAAAGCCTGCGGGCAGGTTGCGCGTGTGGTTTAAGTGAGTTTCGTTGCCAAAAAAGGCCGCGCTTTATACCATCCCTTCCCCGTCAAAACAATGCCTTACGCAGGTACACGCCATGGACTCTCTCGTGAGTCGCCATATCACCATTAAGTCCCCGGCCGAGCAGGAAAAAATGCGCGTGGCCGGAAGGCTGGCGGCCGAGGTCCTGGACATGATCGGCGACCACGTGAAGCCCGGCGTGACCACCGAAGAGCTCGACCGCCTCTGCTTCGAACACATCACCCAGGTGCAGAAAGCGATTCCCGCGAACGTGAACTACCGCGGTTTCCCCAAGACAATCTGCGCTTCCGTGAACCACGTGGTCTGCCACGGCATCCCGAACGACAAGGTGCTGAAGGCCGGCGACATCGTGAACATCGACGTCACCGTCATTCGCGACGGCTTCCACGGAGACACGAGCCGCATGTACTACGTCGGCAAGCCCGCCCTCCCCGCGCAGCGTCTCACCGAGACCTGCTGGGAGGCCATGTGGAAAGGCATCGAGCAGGTGCGGCCCGGCGCGCGGCTCGGCGACATCGGGCACGCCATCCAGACCTTCGTCGAGGACCAGAATTTCTCGGTGGTGCGCGAGTACTGCGGCCACGGCATCGGTCGCGTGTACCACGAGGATCCACAGGTACTGCATTACGGCGAACCGGGCACGGGCGACCTGCTCAAGCCCGGCATGACTTTCACGATCGAGCCGATGGTGAACGCGGGCAAGCGCCACGTGCGCTTGTTGGGCGATGGCTGGACCGTGGTCACCAAGGATCACTCGCTGTCGGCCCAGTGGGAGCACACCTGCCTGGTCACCGACACCGGCGTCGAAGTGCTGACCCTGGGCGAGGGCAGCAGGCGCGCTGCGTTCTATAGTTAGATGACTTCCCTCGACGAGGACTACGAAGCCACCGAAACCACGGTGACCGATCGACCCTGGCTCAGGCTCGCGAACATCGACGACCGCCTGAAGGCGGCTAACTACGCGCCCGACGCTTTCCGCAAGGAAATACAGGAAGCCAACGCCGAGCTGGTGGAGCGCTTCCGCGCCGATGAATCCGTCGAAACGCTGGTGCATGCGCGCGCCGAGCTCATCGACGCCGTGCTGCGCGAGGTCTGGCGTTCGCAGATCCCCGCCGGATACGACCGCTGGACGCTGGCGGCCGTGGGCGGCTATGGCCGCGGAGAGCTGCATCCCCACTCCGACATCGACATCCTGATCCTCGTGCCCGCGACGCCGGATGAAGCCGGGCGCGCGGTGGTCGAACGCGTGGTCACGTTCCTCTGGGACATCAACCTGGAAACGGGCCACAGCGTGCGCACCGTCGAGCAATGCGCCGAGGAAAGCGCCGCCGACGTGGGCGTGATGACCACGCTCATCGAAGCTCGCCTCCTCGCCGGCAATGCGCGGCTGCTCGGCGACATGCGCGAGGCGGTGTCCGCCGACCGCATCTGGCCGGTAAAGGCTTACTTCGAGGGCAAGGTGGCCGAGCAGCAGGACCGCCACCTCAAGGCCAACGACACGGCGTACAACCTCGAGCCCAACGTGAAGACCGGCCCCGGCGGTCTGCGCGACATCCAGACGATCGCCTGGGTCGCCAAGCGCCACTTCGATGCAAGCTCGCTCGACGAGCTGCTCACGCACGGCTTCCTCTCTGCGTCCGAGCTGCGCAAGCTCAAGCAGGCGCAGTCCTTCCTGTGGAAGGTGCGTTTCGGGTTGCACGTGCTCACCGGCCGCCGCGAAGACCGCCTGCTGTTCGATCACCAGATAAAGCTCGCGCAGCTGTTCGGCTATGAAGACGGCTCGTACACGCTGGCCGTCGAGCAGTTCATGCAGCGGTACTACCGCACCGTGCTGGACGTCTCGCTGCTCAACGAACTGCTGCTGCAATCGTTCCGCGAAGCCATCCTCACCGAGACCGCGCCGCCACGGCCGCTGTCGCCGCGCTTCCAGGTCCGCAACGAATACCTCGAGGCGGTCAACGACGATATCTTCGCGCGCACGCCGTCGACGTTGCTCGAGATCTTCGTGGTGCTGCAGCAGCACCCGGACGTGAAGGGTGTGCGCGCCTCGACCATCCGCGCGGTCAACAAGAATCTCTGGCTGATCGACGAGGAATTCCGGCAGAACCCGCGCAATCACCGGCTCTTCCTCGAGATCCTGCGCGCGCCCGCAGGTGTAACGCACGAGCTGCGCCGCATGAACACCTACGGCGTGCTCGGCCGGTACATTCCGGCTTTCGGCCGCATCGTCGGGCGCATGCAGTACGACCTGTTTCACGCGTACACGGTGGACGCGCACACGCTGTTCGTGCTCAGCAACCTGCGCCGGCTCGCGCTGCCCAAATACGATCATGAGCTGCCGAACCTCTCGGCCATCATGCAGCAATTGCCGAAGCCCGAGGTCGCCTATCTGGCCGCCCTGTTCCACGACATCGCCAAGGGGCGCGGCGGCGATCATTCGCAGCTCGGTGCCGTCGACGCGGAATCGTTCTGTCTCGAGCAGGGCCTGTCGCGCTACGACGCGCGCCTGGTGAGCTGGCTCGTGGGCAATCACCTCGAGCTCTCGGTCACCGCGCAGAAGCAGGACATCTCCGATCCCGAAGTGATCAACGCCTTCGCCCGTCGCGTGGGCGACGAGAACCATCTCGACTACCTGTACGTGCTCACCAGCGCGGATGTGCGCGGCACCAATCCGAAATTGTGGAATTCATGGAAGGCTTCGCTGTTCCAGGAGTTCTACGAGCGCGTGAAGCGCGCGCTGCGCCGCGGACTCGAGAGCCCCATCGACCCCGATGAGCTCATGCGCGAGACGCAGGAAGGCGCACGCAAACTGCTGGCCGCCGCCGGCCGCATCACCGCGCCCGAGATCAACCGCGCCTGGGAACGCCTCACGGCCACCTATTTCCTGCGGCACACGCCCGAGGAAGTGGCCTGGCACACGCAGCTGCTCGCGGATCGTGAACCGGGCAGCGAAGAGCCGCTCGTGGCCGTTCAGGCGTCGAGTGTGCGTGGCACCACCGCGATACTGGCGTTCGCGCCGCATCGCTACAACAGCTTCGCCATCACGACGGCGGTGCTCGATCAGTTGGGTCTCAACATCGTCGATGCACGCATCACGCCGACGGGCGACGGCTTCAGTCTCGACCTCTACCACGTGCTCGAGGAAGACGGCGCGCCGATTTCCGACAACGAGCGCATCGGCGAGATCGAACGCGCGCTGTGGCGCGCGCTGCAGCACCCCGACGAAGCGCCGGTCACGGTCACGCGACGCGTGCCGCGCCAGGCGCGCATGTTCCGCACCGCCACGCAGATCGCGGTCACCGTGGACGAACGCAATCGCCGTTCGGTGCTCGAGCTGATTTCGGGCGACCGCCCCGGCCTGCTGTGCGACATCGGCAAGGTGCTCATGGAGGAGCGCGTCGATCTGCTCGCCGCCAAGATCATGACCGTCGGCGAACGCGCCGAGGACGTGTTCTATCTCGCGTCGCTCGCCGGCCAGCCCCTCGATGAGCAGGCCGCCGCGCGCCTGCAGCAGCGCTTGTCGGGCACGCTCGACCGCCGCGCCGCCGCGTGAACGGGCGGCTCTCCAGACTCGCCGCGTACCCCTTCGAAAGACTGGCGCGGCTGAAAGCGGGCTGCGCACCACCGGCGTCGTTGCCGCACATCGCCATGTCCATCGGCGAGCCGAAACATGCGCCACCGGCCTTCGTCGTCGAGGAGCTGCGCAGGAATCTCGGCAGACTCGACAGCTACCCCGTGACCGCGGGGCTGCCGGAAACGCGCGCCGCGATCGCCGACTGGCTGCGGCGAAGGTTCCAGGTGAGCGTGACGCCCGAAACCATGGTGCTGCCGGTGAACGGCACGCGCGAAGCGCTGTTCTCGTTCGTGCAGGCCGTGATCGATGCGGCCGGGAGCGTGGCGCCCGTGGTCGCGATGCCGAATCCGTTCTATCAAATCTACGAGGGTGCGGCGCTGCTCGCTGGTGCCGAGCCCGCCTTTCTCAATACCATCGCCGCCAACCGTTTCCAGCCCGATCTCGATGCCGTACCGGCCGAGGTATGGAAGCGCTGCCAGGTATTGTTCCTGTGCAGCCCCGGCAACCCGACCGGCAGCGTGCTCTCGCTCGACTATCTGAGATACGCGCTGCAGCTCGCCGACAAATACGACTTCGTCATCGCCTCCGACGAGTGCTACGCGGAGCTGTACCGGGACGACCGCTCGCCGCCGCCATCGCTGTTGCAGGCCGCCATCGCCAACGGACACTCCGGCTACGAACGCTGCGTGGTGTTCCACTCGCTGTCCAAGCGCTCGAGCGTGCCCGGATTGCGCTCGGGGTTTGCGGCCGGCGACCCGGCCATCATGAAGTCCTATCTTCTCTATCGCACCTACCATGGCTGCGCCATGCCGGTGCCCACGCAGCTCGCGTCGATCGCGGCCTGGAACGATGACACCCACGCCGCCGCGAACCGCGCGCTGTATCGCGACAAATATGCGCGCGTGCTGCCCATCCTCGCCCCCGTGCTCGACGTGGCCGAACCCGATGGCGCGTTCTATCTATGGCCGGACGTGGGCCGCGACGACGAAGCTTTCACGCGTGAGCTGTTCGCCTCGCAGAACCTCACCATCTTGCCGGGCAGCTATCTCGCGCGTGATACGCCGCACGGAAATCCCGGCAAGCAGCGCGTGCGCATCTCGCTGGTCGCGCCCGTGGATGAATGCGTGCAGGCCGCGCATCGCATCCGCGCCTTTCTTTCCCACGAATAACCATGAAATATCGGAGCCTCCGCAGTGACTGATCTGACCACGCTCGCCGCCACCATCGACGAAGCCTTCGAACGCCGCGCTGAGCTCAACGCGAAGAACTCACCGCCCGCCGTGCGCCACGCCATCGAGGAATGCATCGAGTTGCTCGATACCGGCAAGGCGCGGGTGGCCGAGAAGAAGGACGGCCGCTGGACGGTCAACGAGTGGCTGAAGAAGGCGGTGCTGCTCTATTTCCGCACGCACGACAACGAAGTGATGGACGCGGGCTACACGCGCTTCTTCGACAAGGTGCCCCTGAAGTACGCCGCGCGCTCGCAGGCCGACGACGGCGCGTCATTGCGCAGCGGCGGCGCGCGCGTCGTGCCGCCCGCGGTGGCGCGCCGCGGTTCGTACATCGGCCCCAACACCGTGCTCATGCCGAGCTACGTGAACATCGGCGCCTACGTCGACAGCGGCACGATGGTCGACACCTGGGCGACCGTCGGATCCTGCGCGCAGATCGGCAAGAACGTGCATCTCTCCGGTGGCGTCGGCATCGGCGGCGTGCTCGAGCCGCTGCAGGCGGCGCCCACCATCATCGAAGACAACTGCTTCATCGGCGCCCGGTCGGAAGTCGTCGAAGGCGTGATCGTCGAGGAAGGCTCGGTGATCAGCATGGGCGTCTACATCGGCCAGAGCACGCGCATCTACGACCGCTCCACGGGGCAGATCCTGCAAGGGCGCATTCCCGCGGGCTCGGTGGTGGTTTCGGGCAACCTGCCCTCGGCCGACGGCAAGTATTCGTTGTATTGCGCGGTCATCGTCAAGCGCGTCGACGCGCAGACGCGCGCCAAGACTTCGATCAACGAGCTCCTGCGGGCCGACTGAACCGCGGAGGCGGGCTAGCTACCACGCATGAAGGCGGCGGACGTACTGCGGTTGCGCCTCGCACGCCAGGGCCTCGCGCGCCCCGCTTTCACCACGCCCGAAGGCGTCGTCTCATGGTTCGGCGCGATGCAGGCGCAGGACTATCTCGGTTCGCTGTGGGCGATCGGGCTGCGCACCGTCGCAGCCACCGAAGCGCAGGTGGAAGCGGCCGAGAGCCGCCGCGCCATCGTGCGCACCTGGCCCATGCGCGGCACGCTGCACTTCGTCGCCGCCGAGGATGCGCGGTGGATGACGCGGCTGCTGGCGCCGCGCGTCATCGCGAAACATTCGGCCCGATGGCAACGCGAGTTCGGCATGGACGCGCGGATGATCTCGCGAGCCGACGAGGTTGTCGCGCGCGCGCTCGAGGGCGGCCAGCGCCTTTCGCGGGATGCCATGTACGAAGCGCTCGAGTCACGGCGGATACGCACGGGGAATTCGCGCGGACTGCATCTGCTGTTGTGCCTCGCCATGCAGGGCCGCGTCTGTCTCGCCGGGCGCGATGGCAAACAACATACGTTCGCACTGCTCGATGAATGGTTGCCGAAATCGCGGGACGTCTCGGGCGAGGAAGCGCTGGTGGAACTCGCGCAGCGGTATTTCACCAGTCATGGCCCGGCCACGCTGAAGGATTTCGCGTGGTGGGCGGGTCTCACGCTGCGAGAGGCGCGCATCGCGGCTGGCGGAGTGCCTGCCGTGCTCACCAAGGCTTCGATAGAGGGAATTGACTACTGGTGGCACGACGACGGCAAACTTCGCACGGCCAAGCCCGCCGCGGCGGAGGTGCGATTGCTGCCGGCTTACGACGAGTTCACCGTGGCTTACCACGACCGCGCACTGCTGCTGGACGGGCGCGCACCGGCGTCGAAGATGAGCCTTTTGAGCCCGGCCGTGCTCGTGGATGGGCGGGTGGCCGGAAGCTGGAAGCGCGTCCTGGGTAGCAAGGACGTGAAAGTCGAGGTCAAACCAACCAGGAAGTTCTCGACTGCAGAATGCGTCGCGCTGCGCAAGACAGTGGGGGCGTATGGCAATTTCCTCGGCCGCCGCGCGAGCCTGGCGAACTGACGGGGGTCTAACGACTCTTTGGCGCCCGGCGGAAGCTAGGTTCGCATGACCGGCGCCGACTCTGCCGCACGTACCAGCCGCATGACGCCCGCGCGGATGGCGGCGGGGGTCACCGCGCCGAAGCCCAGCAGCAACGCGTTGGGTCGCGGCGCCTCGCCGCGATAATACGCAGACAGCGGCATGGTCTCGATTCCGCTCGCCAGCGCGGCCTCGTGCACGCGCTCGGCACTGACGCCCTCCACGTCCACGACGGCATGCATGCCCGCCTGCACCGGTCGAAGCTTGAACGGTCCACCGGAACGCGCGAGCGCGCGGCGCAGCGCGTCGAGGCGTTCGGCGTAAGCCGCCTGCATCCGACGGAGGTGGCGGTCGTAGTGTCCCCGCTGGATGAACGCGGCGAGCACACGTTGTTCGAGCACCGGCGGATGCAGGTCCGTGGCCAGCCGTGCCGCGACGAAGCCGTCGTGCAGGTCTCGCGGGGCGATGAGAAAGCCCAGCCGCAGCGCGGGAAAAAGCGTCTTGCTGAACGTGCCGAGGTAGATGACGCGCCCATCCGGATCCATCGCATGCAGGCAGGGCAAGGGCTCGCGGTCGTGCCGGATGTCGCAGTCGTAGTCATCCTCGACGATCCACGCCTGACTTCTTCGCGCCCAGTCGAGCAACGCACGCCGCCGCTCGATGCTCATGGGCATTCCCAGCGGGAACTGGCACGACGGCGTGACGTAGGCCAGGCGCGGGACGGCCTCACTACTCTCCGCGCCGAGGATGTCCATGCCCTGCGCGTCGACGCTGACCGGCCGCACCTCGGCGCTGGCAGCGAGCATGGCGCCGCGCGCACCCGGGTAGCCAGGGTCCTCGAGCAAGGCCACGTCGCCGGGGTCGAGCAGCATGCGGGCGACCAGATCGAGGCCGCGCTGCGCACCCATCACCACCTGCACCTGGGCGGCGCTGCATCGCGTGCCACGCACCTGCACCTGCTCGGCGATGGCCTCGCGCAGCGCGGTCAATCCCGCGAGCTGCGAGTAGTCTCGTTGCCCGGGCGTGGTCCGCCGCAGACACTCGCGCGTCAGCTGCGCCCACAGGCGGTTCGGAAAGAGATCGAGCGCCGGAGTGCCGAGCCTGAAAGCGCGCGGCGGCGTGCCGCTGATGCGCCGGTCGGGAGCCGCGAGTTTCGCGAGCTGCTGGCCGCGACGCGAGAATGGGGGCCGCGCGATGGTTTCTGCAACCGCAGCGGCCTGCGGCGCGCGGTCACCGGGCAATCGCGACGCGATGAAGTTGCCGGCGCCACGGCGCGAGGTGATGTATCCCTCGGCGCGCAACTGTTCGAGCGCGAGCAACGTGGTGGTGCGCGACACGCCGAGATCCGCCGCGAGCGAGCGCGTGGACGGCAGGCGCCGATCGCCACTCACGCGGCCGTCGACGATGCACTGGCGGATGCTGCGATAGATCTGCTGCTGCAGGTTCCCCCTGCCGGCCTCCAGGAAGATCGGCAGGCTCGCGGTTCTCGGCATTCCATTCCTCGCCGCGGAAACGGGGACGCACCGGTGAGGCGCGTCCCCTTTTTCTAGAAAATGAGGAATGTCCCCATTTGCGGCGAGCGTATCAGAACAGCATGGCCAGATTGATCGCGTTGGCCATCGCTGCGTAGCCGGCGTCGTTGAGATGCACGCCGTCGAAATCGTAGGCGGCCAGAGTCCGGGACGGGTTCGCAGGATCGCGCACGGCGGCTTCGAAATCGACGACGCCGTCGAAGGCGCCGCTGGTGCGGATCCAGCGGTTGACCGCCTGCCGCTTCGCTTCGTTCTCGGGAGTGAAGAGGCCCGGAATGGTGCTGGAGCCGAATGGCGTGAGCGTCGCGCCATAGATCTTGAGGCCACGTGCGTGAGCGCGCTGCGTGAGCTGGTGCAGGCCGGTGATGAGGTCGCTTGCGCTCACCGTCTCCGCCCCGAATTCGGGATGCCCGAACAGCGGCAGCAACGCCGGGATCATGATGTCGTTGAGCCCGAGGTGCACGATGACCCCTTTCACACCCGTGACCGCGAGAACGTCGCGATCGAAGCGCGCAGCGCCACCCGGACCGCAGAAGTCGTACAGCAGTCGGCCGCAGCCCACGCCCTGGTTGATCACCGACAGGCGCGCACGCCCCTGGTTGAGGCGGTCCGACAGTTTGTCGGGCCACGTGCGGTTCAAGTCCTGCGACGACCCCGCTCCCTGGGTGATGGAGTCGCCGAAGGCGACCAGCGTTCCGACGGAGTCGGCGGCCTGCACCTCGACCACCGTGAGGTAGAACGTCGACGGCGTCGCCGCCGCGCCCGGCAGGTCGGCGGCCGCGACCAGGTTGCCCGAGCCTGCCGTCGCGACGAACGACGTCTGCATGGTGAGCTCGTGGTAGGTCGCGGGTTCCGTGACGCCCGGTAGATAGACGCTGACCGCGAGGTCGCCATCCCCCGGCACGTCGAAGTCGACCGCATCGCTGAGCGCGACCGCGCCGGCCGGGACGACGATGCCCGCCTGTCCACCGAACGTGAGACGGCGGCTCCCCGGATACACCGCGGCCAGATTGTTGCTCAACGCCACCTGCGCCGCGCCCACGCGCAGTGGCTCGATGCCGAAAGCGTTCGACAGTCGCACCCGTACGCGGCGGCCACCCACGCTGGTGTGCACGATGTGCCGGATGGTCTGGTTCTCGAACGACCGGCTCCGGTCCGGGTTCTTGAACAGCGTGTCGATGGTGGTGGGGCCGGGCGCGATCGGCGCCGCGCTCCAGGTCGCCACCCAGCGGCTCGAACCGCCGTCGAAGGCCGCCGCGGCGGTCTGCGCCAGCGACGGCGTGGTGGCGGCGATCAGGGCGCAGGCGCCCAGTGTCTTCCACATCCCTGGTTTGCGAAACATCTGACTCTCCTTTGTGGGTCCGCGTTCTGTGCGGTGGAGAGTCTGCGAAGCGGGCGGGCGCAGCGGTAGGACCACTTCCGCGCAATCGCATGAAGCCAGTGCCCCCGTGGCGGGACGTCCCGAACCGGCAACGACTAACTAGTCAGGCGCGTTGGTACATCGCCTTGAAGCGCGCCGCGCTGATCGCGTAGGCATCGCCGCCACGGCGTTCGTTGTAGACGATGAAGTCCCCGCGGCGATAACGGGTCTTGCCCTCCTTGGTGCCGACACTGCCCGCTTCCGCGGCGACCTCAGCCCAGACGGGCGTCTTCTTCACGAAACGACCTGGCCCGACCTTGCGATAGGTGCGCGCGAAGCTGCGCGCTTCGACGGTGTAGATCTCGCCGTCATTGTCGACCAGCCAGTCACCGCGCTTGGCCAACTGTCGTGCGCCCCATTTGCGGTACTCGAGGCCCTCGATGTCGAGATCGAGCTTGATCGCGGTGACGGCCTGGTCAGGCTTCTTGCGGTAGCGCAGTCGTTTGAGCATGGGGGTCTCCTGCGGCGCATTCTCGCACGGGCGCGCGGGTCTTCAGACGTTGGCGAGCGGCGCCTGCTCCTGGGTCAACTGGCGCAATCGCTTCAACTGATCCTGCAGGGTCGACATCATCCATGGTTCGGGTTCGAGCGCGGGCAACGCGGCAACGAGCTCGCCTGCGCGTTGATCGTCGCCAACGCCCACGTAGCCTTCGATGAGCGTCGCCGTAGTCCAGAACTGCGCGACCTTGTCGGACTTGCCCTGGTCGTCGCGCAGGCCGGCCGCGAGCATGGCCTTGCAACGCTCTATCACACGCTGGCGTACGCGCCGCGCCGTGATGAAGTCCGCGATGGCATCGGCGCGGCTCGCCGCGGCTGCGACGCCGGCGCGCTCGTTGAGCAGATAGGCATAGTTGATGCCCGTGTAACTGTCGTCGCGCAGGTAAAAGCCACGCTCGTACGCGCCGAGTGACACGTCGAGCAACGCGCGATCCCGCTTGAGATCCCAGAGACGCTTGTGAATGGCGCCCCACAGCCCGAGCGTCTCCGGATCGGAGCTGTGCTCCGGATCGAGCTCGCGAAGGATCAGCTGCGCCTTGGCGAGCGCGGCCTCCGCATTCGGCAGCTTGCTCTTGTACGTGGCCAGCGCCAGCTGCTGGATGACGTAGGGGTCGTGCGGCCGACGCTGCTTCAGACGGTCGAAATACGCCGCTGCCATCACGAAGTCTTCCGCCGCGCGGGCCTTCAGCGCCGCATCGAGCAGCGCCGAGTTCGCGAGTTCCTCGGCGACGTTGGCCACCGCCGCGGCGGCAATCCCGGGAACGCTGGCAACGGTCGCGGCCGCCGCCGCCTTGGCGGCTTCGAGCGCGGCGCGCAGTGTCGGGGGACTGAGCTGCTGCAGGAATGTGTAGACCGGGCTATCGGTCTTCGGCGTGCTCAGGAGCTCTTGCAACTTGACTGCCAGACGGTCGCGGACCTTCTCCGCCTCCTCGAAGTCGATGCCCTTGCCGAGATGCTGGTAGGGCTCGATGGCGATGTGGCTGAGATCGAACGGATACTTGAACTGCGACTCCGCGATGATGATGGTCGTGTGCGGCCGGAGCGCATGCCGGATGCCGAGCTCGTAGATGGCGTTCGCGTTGCAGGTGGAAAGGTCCGCGATCACCGCGTCCGAGTTCAGCAGCAACTCGTACATGATCTTGTCGATGTCTCCCGAGTGGACGACGTCGTCCGCGCGCACGCACTTGAGGCCGGCCTTGAGCACCGCCGGTTTGATGATGGCGCGATAGGTCTTGTCGAGGTCGAGCAGCCTCTTCGTCTGGAAGTCGGTTTTCTCCCCGAAACCCATGACGACGAAACAGGTCTTCTGTATCCCGGCAGCGTTCATGGCCGTTTCCTCTGCACCGAACCCATCCACAGGAATATCCGATCGAAAGTCCACAGGTGCAACCGGCACAGGAACCAGCCGCCCAGCGCCATGACCAGCCCCGTGACGATGCGGCTGACGACCGAGCCCGGGTTCAATGCCGGCTTGAGACGCGCGATCCACGCCTTGGCCACCGGGAATGCGACCGTCAGCACGATGGGCACGAGTAGCAGCAGCACGCTGCCTGCCAGGCTCCCGAGATCGACGCTGCGCCCATCGAGAGGTAGTTGGACCCGATCGCGCCACAGATGGACCAGCCCCGCGAGCGCGGCGATGACCGCGCAGCCCAGCACCACCAGGCGCAACGCATTCAGCCAGCCATTGAGATGCCAGACCTTGAAAGCCAGTCTCGAGCCGGCTTCGAGATGACGCAGCAGGCCTTCGGTGGACGGGTCCGCCCGCGTCCCGCCCGCACAGGTATCGGCGACGTCGAGGAAGCGCCAATGGCTGCTCGCCGGCGTGGCTGCCTTGCCGAGATTCGCCCGCGCCATCTGGTAGCCGCTGTACATGAGGCTCAGCGCCTCGCGATCGGTGAACGAATCGAGATCCGTGCGCAGGTCGGCGAGCGCCGCTTGCACGCGCCGCTCGACGCCATAGCTCGTGACGTCGCCGGGCGCCGAGGAAGCACCACCCGAAGCGGCGCCCGGGCGTGTCGATGCGGACTGCACGTCGCGCTCCAGGTCCTTGCGCAGATGCAGGAAGGCGCACTCGCGCAGCTGCCCCGCCCGCACACGCGCCTGGAGTTCCTGATGCTGGGCGATGCGGACGCGCGCCTGCAGGATGGAGTTCGTGCGCAATGCCACGCCGAGCTCGCCATGCGGTGGGTTTGGCTGCGAGTCCATCTGGCCACTGGCGTCGCTGACGATGACCAGCTCGCAATCCTGGTCGAGCAATGCGCGTGTGCCCTGGTTGTCGTGTACCCCGCCATCGACCAGGCGCACGGTGCGATCCTTGAACAGGCCCGGAATGACGATGGGTGTGAACAGCGACGGCACGCAGGAGGACGCGGCCACTGCCTCACCGAGCGGAAACCGGCGCCACTTCTCGGGCGCCTCGTTGTAGTACACGGCTTCGAGTCGCTCGGTGGCGTCGGCCGTGGTGCCATACGATTGCGGTTCGCCCATGTACGAGGCGGTGAACTGCCAGTTGCGCCCGGTGTTCAGCGTGGTGGCGTTCAGCACCAGCACCGGCACCTTGGCGGCGCGGCGCCAGTTGTCGACCCTGGGCGAAAAGGAATCTTCCTGGCCCGCATCCTTGCCCTTGCGCTTCGGCACCACGAAAGCCTCATTGAGCCACCGGCGTGACTTGCCCTCGCCGTCGTCGACGCGCGAATACAGGTATTTTTCGTACAGTTCGCCCAGGCGCTGCGTTCGCGAGTAGTGACTGGGCTGGAAGATCATGCGCAGGTTGGACCAGAAACCCGCGGCCACGCGCATACGCACGTTCTTTTGCACGCCGGCAAGGAACTGGTCGAGCAGGTCGCGGACGATCTGCTCGTAGTGCTCGCGCGTGATGTCTTGGTCCGCGTTCTCCTGCAGCATCTTGCGCAGCAGTAGATAGTAATGCGCGCCGACGATCGAGCCGCCGGACACGCAGGAGATCACTTCGACGTGGCGCAACTGGTCGAGCTCGGCCATGCGCGCGAGTACGCCGATGTGGAACAGGGAGGCGCGAAAGCCGCCGCCCGAGAGCGCGAGACCCACCTTGCCGTGCATCCCGCCATTGTCGTGAACCGCGACCTCACCCTTGAACGCCGCATCCATGGTCTTTTCGAGCAGGCTCTCGATTTCCTCGGCTCGCTCGGGCTGCAGCCGCTGGCGCAGGCGCGCCGAACGCAGGAGCTGTGAACCCGTCGATTCGAGCTCCCAGGGGCTGACCGCGAACCTCGCCACCACCAACGCCTGTTTTTCGAGATCGGGCGCGTATTTCGGGTCGCTGCAGGCCAGGCTGAAGAACGTGGCCAAAAGGGTCGACTCGACCCACCAGGTCCGGCCCGCGGAAAGCGCCGGCAGATCGGTCGCGAGCTGCAGCCGCACCTCGTCCGCTTCCTTCAGCAAGCGCGCGCGGATGTCGGCCGCGACTTCCGGCGGAATCTCGACGGCCAGCAGCTCGCAGACGTGCGCGACGTTGGTTCCGTTGAAGGCGCCGGCGTCGAAATCGCGCCGACCGCTGCTGTCGAGCATTGCGCGATAACCGCGCCGGTAGTAAGCCAGCGCGAGCTCCAGGTGATTGCGCACGCGCCCCGAGTCCCACATGCGCTTGTGCACGGCACCGCCGAGACCCAGCGTCTCGGGGTCGTCGCAGCTGACGAGATCGAGCCGGCATTCCTTTTCGAGGATCCTGAGCGCGTCGCTCAACCGCGTATCGGCGGGCAGCGACGAGTCCTTGTACGTACAGAGCGCGAGCTGCTGGGACAACCAGAGCTTCTCGGCGCTCACGGCTCCAGGATCACGTCCGCGCTGCGCAGGGTCGTTCAGCAATTCCTCGGCGCGACGCAGCGCCTCACGGGCATAGCCGTTGGCGCCCTTCTTCTTGAGCAGCTCGAAGTATTCCTTGCAGGTCTCGAGCCCGTCGTTCGGGCTCATCGGCCAGAGCTCGCGGGCCGGCGAATCGTTCTCCATGAGATCGAGCGGAACGACGTGTGTTTCGCGCCGCCCGTTCTTCATCGCGATGGTGACGCGCACGTCGAACCGTCCCCAGGTCTGGTTCTGGCTCACCTTGCAGTCCATGTCGAGCCGGAAGCCCGAGCCCTGGCTGGTGATGACGCGATTCGGGTTGGGAAAGGCCGGATGAAGGCCGTAGATGACGGATCGGACGTCGGTCAGCGGCGCGGACCCGACGGGCTCGATTCGCATCGACCAGTTCCACAGGCCTCTGCCGAATGACGCGGACTCTTGTTTGACGGCGAACTGGTTGCTGCCCATGCGTCGCCCCTAACCGCAGGCCACGTTCACGGAGGACGCGGTCATCTCGTGTTCCGCTTCGAGGCTCGCGGCTTTGATGAGCGCGTTCTGCTGGGGTGAAGACCCGCTCTCGTCGAGTTTCCCCTGCAGCCACTGTCCCGCGCAGAAGTACGCGTTGACGCGGTGCTTCAAGTAGTCGTCGAACGACTCCGGCAGCGTGCCCGCGGAGCGGCGCTGGTCCAGCGCGTCATGAATGTGGTGAAAGTTGTCGATGGCAGATTGCACGGCATGAGCGATCTCGTTGCCCGGAATCATCCGGCCGCTCCGGATCATCTCGCCGACGACGCTGCGCTGCTTGTCGAGCACCGCGAGCGTGGGCGCCATGCGCAAGATGGCGCAGTCGCGCGGTTGCGAGGCGTCGCCATCGGGCAGCCTCGAGCAGGCGGCCGTCCCCTTGTCGCTCACGGGCAGGAGTCGCGTGTCCTGCGGCGGCCCCGCGCCCCACGCAGCGGTCGCGGAAATGCGGTAGAAACTCACGGCCGCCGCGGCATCCGTGGAGGCATCTCCTTGTGCGGAAGCCTGCTTCGAGAGTGTCGCCAGCTGGTCGCTGACCCCGGAAGACGGTTCCTTTTTCAGGAGCTCGTCGAGCTGCTTGTCGAGCTCGAGAGTGTCGAGGGCATTCCTGACGGGTGTCGATGGGCAACCGGCGAGCGCCACCACGCTCAATGTGGCCATCAACGAGACGATGCGTTTCATGTCGATACTCCGGCGGCGGCGGCGAGCGCCGCGTTGATGGTCCGTTCATCGAGGGGATCCGGCAACGACCCGGTGTCGATGACCTGCGTGATCAACACGCGATACAGGCAGAGCCACTCCTTGCTGCCGTACAGCCCTGCGTTACCGGAGACCAGCGCGGTGATCTGTTCGGCCAGCCGCTTGAGCTTCGCGGAGTTCAGTAACGAGGCGGTAGCCTGGCTCGCGCAGGCGCGAATGGCAGTGATGAGTGCCTCACGCAATGTAGCGCCGAACAGCACCGTACCGCTGGCCCGCCCGTCGTGTTTCCACTGCGCGCTGGCCACGGCGACGAGGTCCTGGAGCAACGTGGTCAACAGCGAATTCGCAACCCCGCCACCGGGCGCGAGCAGTCGGCCGGGGTTCGCGGCCACTTCGGCCGCGGCCGCGGCGACGATGGCCATCCAGTCGTCGCGCGACAGCAGCAAGTGTTCGTCCGCGGCCATCGCCGCGGCCACGGAACCGACCAGCGCATTCACTTCTGCATTGTCGGTCGAGGTCACCATGCCTGGCGTGCTCGCGATCTGCGTCACGATGATTCGCACGAAGGATTCGAGATTCGACGGACTGGACAGCAGGCGCAGCGCGCCCTTGTCACCAGTGCGCAGTGCTTTCGCTGTCGCGGCGACCACCGGCGTGAGGATGCGCGACAACACATTCTGCCAGGGCCCGCCGCGTTCCAGCTTCGCACCGGCGGCAGCGGCCACGGTTGCGAGCGTGACCGCGCCGAGCTGCGCCAGAAGATCGGCGTCGAACGGCGGGGAATGCGCTTCGGCGACGGCCACCAGGTCCTTGAACACGGCCGCAAGTAGCTGATCGTTGACATCGGCGACCTTGCCGATGAACAGATCGGGCCGTGCCGCCGCGAAAGCCAGGGTCGCCCGGTAGATTTCGACCGCGCCCGCCCGCGAGAACGTGCGCTCGAAACCGAGCTCCGTGGCCTTGAGAAGATAGGAGCTGGTCAGCGGGCCCAGCAGGCCGTCGGCACCGAACCGGCTGCCGAAGAAGGCGCGCGGATTCTGGGCGATGGCCTTCATTCCTTCCGTCGCCACCGGGCCGATCAGCGAGTCCATGACGTTGCGCCATCTCACTTGCTCTTCGAGCGTCGCGGGGAATGCGGCGATCAGGGGCGCCAGCGTTCCTTTCACCAGGCTCTGTACGTGCGCCTGCTCGATGAGTGCCTCCGGATGCTCACTGAGCGCGCCGAGCGCGCCTTTGATGAACATGCCCGCGAGCCGCTCGCCGAGGAGGTTGCGAGGCCCGAGCTCGTCGGCGTCGTCGGGAATGAATGTCGCGATGTTGGCGGCCAGCGCCTGCACCACCACTTCCGCGTTGCCGCCGACGCCAAACAACCGGGGATCCTGCGCGACGAACTCCGCCGCGACGTCCACGATCGTGAGCACGACCTTGGCCAGCGGCCCGGGCGGCCGGTCGCCGCGGGCCCATTGCTCGATCATCCATTGCCCGGCGAATTCGTCCGCGAGCGGCTTCAGGTTCTGGTCGAGAGTCGCCTGCGCGCGCGCGTACTCGGCGGCGATCATGTCGAAGTCGCCGGCCACGCGCGGCGCGCCGGGCTCGTTCCGGAACGATTTCCAGGCCGGCAGGGCCTCGGGGCTCAGCAGCTCATCGTGGTTGAGGAAGAAGGCCCGCATGAGCTCGGCCTTGGGCAACTCGATCTTCTGGAGCATGGGCAGCATGATTGCGCGTTCACGAGCGTATTGGCCAAAGGCCTGCTCCCCGGTGCGGCGCAGGCGTATCGCCGCGCGTACGGCCATGACGATCAGGGTCGGATTCATGCGGTTGCTCCGCGCACCGGGCGTCCGGCGGTAGATAGAAGAATGCGCGCACTGGCCGGACGCTGTGCCGCGATGGCGACCTTGAACGCCTCGACGGGGGTGGTGGGCGGCACCGCCGCGGCCGCGTCGAGGCGATCCGCTGCCTTTTCGATGGGCGCCTGCCTGCGCAACGCACCGAGCATGCGCGCACTGCGGGCGAGCCCGCGCGCGAGATCGAACCAGAACGGCGCTCCCAATCCGACCAGTGCTCCCGCGAGCAGCACGGAGAAGAACCAGGCGAGCCCGGTCGGCGACCACAGGCGACCGGCCACCTGGCCGATGCCCGTCCATGTGAGCAGGCTCCCGGTGACTTCATTGGCGCACTTGCTGTCCCATGAACCCGCCGACTCTGCGAGCCCGCCTCTGCAGAAGGGCCACGCATCGAAGGTGATCGGCAGACCGGTTTCGCGCAATTCGCCGATCTGCAGGCGCGCATCGAAGAGTGATTGCTTGAGCGCCTCCATCTCGTCCTGCGAGATGACGCCCTGCTCCTTCAAAGCCGCAATCTGCCGCAGGGACTCGATTGGATCGCGCGGACGCGCCGCACCTCCCTCGACCAGGCCCTGGTACTTGTCGACGATTCTGGTGGTGAGATCCTGGTCGTGCAGCAGCGACTGGACCAGCCGGACCGCGTCGACGTTGGCGGCGAACGCCAGCCCGATCGACAGCACCACGCACCAGAACTTCGCGTGGTCCTGGAAACGCTGGCTGCTGGCGGCGCCGAAGCGCTCGAACTTCATCGCCAGGTCATTGATGGCAGTTTCGACGTACTCCCCGCCACCGCGCGCGATGGCCTTGCCGACATCGGTATCGGCCAGCCGATCGGCGAACTGCATCATGGTCATCGACGTCAGCTGTTCGGGCTGCACCCGCTGGCGCACCAGGTCGTTTTTCTCTTCGTAGGCCTGGTTGCGCGTCACGGTCTCCAGGAAGCCCTCGCGCGCCTGCGCGATCGTGACGCCGCGCAACAAATGTCCGACTCTCGGCCGGAGCACCTCGTCGAACAGGCGCGCCATCATGAGGCGGAACGATTTCTCCCGGGTCAGCAACAGCTTGTAGGCCGACTCCATGAGGATGGTGACCACGGTCGCCAGCACGAACATGATGAGCGCGAACGCGAGCGCCGCTTCTATCCACTTCATGGATCACCTTGAGCAGGGCGCCTTCCCGCGCACACCCCGTCCCTTCCCTGTCACATCGGCCGGCCGTGTCCGGCCACGCCATCGCGCTGGCCATTCCACCCGGGACCTTGCTGCATCGCCATGCGTGGCGATCCGCGTCCATGCCAGTCTGGGCTAGCTACCCGGATGCGGACGAGCCGATGTTATTACCGGGGACGGGACGCCGCCAACTGGAATACTCTCGGCAGGGGTTCACGTTTTCCGCCGGGGGCGGCGGGTCGTGGTTGCGCGAGGCGGCTGCGTGGTGTACGCGGCGTGGAAATCAGTTCTTGACCGACAGCGAAGACGGCAGGACACCCGTCGCGTTCGGGTCGAACCCGCCGCCGATGAAGCCCACGTGTCGTGCGATGTTGCGCGCATGGTCACCGATGCGCTCCAGCGAGCGCATGATGAACGCCGCCTCGATGGCGGCCTGCGTTTGCCGCACGTCTTCCATGGCACGCGTCAGGATGCGACGCAGCGCGGCGGCATATTCGGCATCCATCTCCAGGTCCTGGCGGATCACCTCGGCGGCGGCGGTGATGTCCAGACAATCGAAGGCCTCGAGCGCGGAACGGGTCATGAGTACGGCCAGCCGGCCGAGCTGGCGGGCCTCGCGCGCAGTCGCCGCGCCAGGGCGGAAGCCGTTGGTCTCGGACTCCGCGAGCACCGCCAGCGCGAGTTTCTTCGCTTCATCGGCGGCCCGTTCGAGCTCGGTCACGATCTTGTCGATGGCGAACACCGCGCGCAGGTCGTGCGCGACCGGCTGGCGACGCGCAATGAGCTGCAACGCAGCTTCTTCGATCTCGGCGTCATAGAGATTGATCTTGCGCTCGCGTTCCAGCACCAGCGTGGCCTGCGCGCGATCCCAGCCCGAATACGCACTCACCGCGAGCTGCACCTGCTCGATGACCAGCGCGCCCATCGACACGGCCTGCAAGTGCAGCGACGACAGGTCGCCGTCGAATGCGCGAGCAGTGTGGCCTTCGAGACTCAGTGCCATGGGAACGGCGGATCAGCCGAAGCGGCCCGTGATGTAGTCTTCGGTGAGCTTGTGGCGCGGATTGGTGAAGATGCGATCCGTCTCGCCCACTTCGATGAGATCGCCGAGATGGAAGTACGCCGTACGTTGCGAAACGCGGGCGGCCTGCTGCATGGAGTGCGTGACGATCACGATGGCGTAGCTCTGCCGCAGCTCTTCCATGAGGTCCTCGATACGCGCGGTGGCAATCGGATCCAGAGCCGAGCACGGTTCGTCCATGAGGATCACTTCCGGATTCACGGCAATCGTGCGCGCGATGCACAGCCGCTGTTGCTGGCCGCCACTCAGCGAAGTGCCGGGATGCTGGAGCCGATCCTTCACTTCCTCCCACAATCCGGCGCGATGCAATGAGCCGTGCACGATTTCGTCGAGCTCGACGCGATCACCGGCAAGGCCATGGATGCGCGGACCGTAGGCCACGTTTTCGTAGATCGACTTCGG
>DATLDQ010000056.1:0-2575 GCA_035525785.1 Steroidobacteraceae bacterium
GCTGCACCTTGAACCAGGGGTTCAAGGCGGTCTCCAACCGGTCACCGCAGGTAAGTCCGACGTGGGACTCGCACAATAGTGACCTGGGCCGGCGACCTAGTTACCACTATCGGTCAAGGATGTAAGCCCGGACGAACACCGCAGGAAACCCTCCTACGCTCAGAACAGGTTTTCCTGGTCTGCGGCCAGCGCCGCGTCGAGCGTCTCCTGCAATACAAGGATTCTACGCTTCAATGCCGCCGCATCGTAAGACGCGGCACCTGATGCGTTTCCCTTGCCGTTGTTCGACATGAACTCGTGCGCGATGTTCAACGCGGCCATGATCGCGATACGTTCGTTGCCGACGACCTTGCCGGTGTCGCGCACTTCCTTCAGCTTCCGGTTGAGGTAATCCACCGACGCCATCAGCTGCTTCTCTTCGCCTTCGGGGCAACCCACGCGGAACTCGCGGCCCAGCAGGCTGATGGTGACGGCACCCTTGTCGCGCGCGGCCTTGTCGTCGGGAGGCGTCACGACTCGGTCTCCGGAATCTGCTTGAGGAGCGCCTCGATGCGCGAGCGCGCGGCGTTGAGCTTTTCACCCAGGCGCGCGTTCTCGTCGGTTCGCGCCGCCAGTTGCTGGCGCAGGTCGCGGTTCTCCTCGCGCAGCGCCTTCAGGCGCTGCACCACTTGCTCGAGTCTTTCCTCGAGGGCGGAGAGTTCCGAGTCCATATCTAACCCTAGCGGAAAACCCTTGGCGCGTCAAAGGATAAGATGCGCTTTTGAAAGTTGTTTCGAGCGACTGCGGCGGCGTTGGCGTATCATGCGGCCAGCGTCCGGATGCTCGGGAAGCCGGTGGAATGCCGGCGCTGCCCCCGCAACGGTAAGCGTGCATGCAACTGCCCAACGCGCCACTGTGGCTCCTGCCATGGGAAGGCGGGCATGTTGCCAAGCCGTGAGCCCGGAGACCGGTCCGAACGCGCCGGGGGCGACCTTCGCCGGTCGCCGGTCGAGAACCTGTGGCTTGCGGGGACGCTCGCCGCTTGATCGAAGGACTCCTTCCATGAAGATCGCACCGTTCGCGGGCCTCGTCGGCCTCGCCGCATTGGGCGCGCATGCCCAGTCGTTTCCCTCCACCCTGCCGCGCTATTTCGAGCCCGTCGTCGTGACGGCCACGCGCGGCATCTACGAAGCACCGTCGACGCTGCGCGATGCAGTCGTGATCACGCGCGACGAGATCGAAGCATCGCCAGGGCTCACGCTGGCCGAAGTGTTGCAGCGCCACGCGGGCGCCGAATTCCGCGCCACCGGCGGACCCGGCCAGCCTACCGGCATCTTCCTGCGCGGCGCCGGTGCCGCGCAGACGCTGGTGCTCATCGATGGCTTGCGCGCGGGCTCCGCCAGCGCCGGGACCACCGCGGTCGAAGCCATACCGCTGGAGATGATCGAACGCATCGAGGTGGTGAAGGGACCGATGTCGAGCCTCTATGGGTCCGAGGCGATCGGCGGCGTGGTGCAGGTCTTCACGCGCGGCAAGGGCGTACCTCACCTGTTTGCCACCGGCGCGTACGGCACCGACAACGACCGGCGTGCATCGGCCGGCATCGCCACCGCCGAGGGCGGCACGAAAATGGCGCTCTCGTTCGGCGCCCGCAAGGTGGAAGCGCGCAGCGCGACCAACGAGCGCGTGCCGTTCGGCGTGCACGACCCGGATCGCGATCCGCACGAGAACGGCTTCGCCAACGTGCGCATCTCGCAGAAGGTGTGGACCGGAGAGACGCTCGCACTCGAGGCCTTCGGCTCGCGGTCGAAGACGCTTTTCGACGGCGGCAATCCGGCCGATCGATCGGACCAGGCGGTGTCCGGGGCACGCATCTCGTCGAACACCGACTTCACCAGCTGGTGGGCAAGCCGCCTCACGCTCGGGCACGGCCGCGACCGCCTGCGCCTGCTGGGGCCGTTCCCGGCACTGTTCGAGACGCGGCAGGACCAGGTCTCCTGGATCAACGATTTCCGCACGTCCTCGGGCTCGCTGCTCGCCGGCGCCGAGATCCTGCGGCAGAAAGTGCTGCCCGATTCGCCGGAGACCGGCGCGCCGCCCTTCGCGCGTTCGGAACGTGAGACGCGCTCGGTGTTCGCCGCGGTGAACGAGTCGCTGCAGGGGCAACGCTTCGAGGCCAGCATCCGCCGCGACGACGACGAGCAATTCGGCGTGCGCAACACCGGCTCGGTGAGCGCCGGCAGCCAGCTCACGCGCGACATCCGGCTCGCGATCACCGTCGCACATGGCTTCCGCGCGCCCACCTTCAACGACCTGTACCTCACGGCGTACGAGCCCTTCTACACACCGAATCCCGACCTGCGGCCCGAGCGCAGCCGCAGCCGCGAGGTGGCGCTGCGCAGCTCCGCGCCCGGCGCGTTGCAGTGGCGCATCACGGCATTCGACAACCAGCTCGACGACCTCATCGTCGCGACGGCGGCTACGGTGATGAACGTGGACCGTGCGCGCGTGCGCGGCGTCGAAGCCGCAGCGGACCTCGCGTGGCTCGGCATCCGCTGGCGCGCGGCAGTGACGCTGCAAAGACCGCGCAATGAGC
>DATLDQ010000063.1:0-4391 GCA_035525785.1 Steroidobacteraceae bacterium
CGCCTCTTCGATGGAACAGATGACCTCGACGGTCAAGCAGACCGCCGACAATGCGGGCCAAGCGAATCAGCTCGCCATGGCCGCACGCGTCCAGGCCGAAAAGGGCGGCTCGGTGGTCAGCTCCGCCGTGGCCGCGATGGCCGGCATCAACGACTCTAGCAAGAAGATCGCCGACATCATCGGCGTCATCGACGAGATCGCTTTCCAGACCAATCTGCTCGCGCTCAACGCCGCGGTCGAAGCCGCGCGCGCGGGCGAGCAGGGCCGCGGCTTCGCCGTGGTGGCCACCGAGGTGCGCAACCTCGCGGGCCGCTCCGCGACTGCGGCGAAGGAGATCAAGGCGCTCATCGTCGACAGCGTGTCGAAGGTCGAAGAGGGCAGCAAGCTCGTCGACGAATCCGGCAAGACGCTCGAAGAGATCGTGAACTCGGTGAAGAAGGTGACGGACATCGTCGCCGAGATCGCCGCGGCCTCGCGCGAGCAGTCGAGCGGCATCGAGCAGGTCAACAAGGCCATCATGCAGATGGACAGCACCACGCAGCAGAACGCGGCGCTGGTCGAACAGGCAGCCGCCGCGAGCCAGGCCATCGTGGAACAGGCGCAGGCGCTGAGCGGCCTCGTGGGTCGTTACGAGGTCGGTGGGTCGACGTCCGCCGGCAGTGGCGCGAAGGCGTCCGAGGCTCGGGCGGACCGCATCCTCTCGAGCAAGCCGGCACCCGGGCGCAAGCCCGCGGCCGCCGCGCCGCCGCGCGTGACCCGCAAGGTCGCGGGCGACGGCGCCGAGTGGAGCGAGTTCTAACTCGCCGAGGATCCGGGAGCCCGCATGCCAACCATGAATGAAGCGAACTCGCGGTTCGCCGCGCGCGCGGCATGGTCTGTCTTGCTGGGCCTGTCACTCCTGGCGACGTTCGCCACCGTGGCGAAGGCGCAGGAAGAGGCAGGGCCGTCGCTGTCGCTCGGCGCCGCATACACCGGTGATTGGCGCCGCAACACCACGGGTGGCCTGCGCACGGGTGACGAGTATTCGGATGCCGTCGATCTGGGTGTCACCTGGGTGGCCGACGGGTTGTTTGCCAACGCGCGCATGACCACGAGCCTGTCGGTGATGTACCTCGGCGGAGGCGACGTCACCGGCGCGCGTGTCGGCGACCTGCAGGGCATCAACAATCTCGAAGCCGGCAACGGCTGGAAGCTCTATGAATCCTGGGTGGAGTTCACCTTCGGCGAGAGCAGCAACACGTTGCGCGCCGGTGTGCTGGATCTCAACGCCGAGTTCGACACACCGGTGACACAGGGAATCTTCACGGCATCTCCTTTCGGCATCGGCACCGAGTTCTCGCAGACGGGCGCCCGCGGGCCGGTCTGCTGGCCCACGACCGGCCTTGGCCTCCGTGCCGCAGGCGATGTTGGCAGCAGCCTGCATTGGCGGTTCGGCGCCTATGACGGCGCGCCGGGCACTGACGATGACGACTTCATGAGCACGCGGGTGTCGAGTGACGATGGCGCGCTGTTCGTGGGGGAGCTCGAGTATTCCGGACGCCGCGTGCACAAGCTGGCGCTCGGTGCCTGGAGCTACACCGCCGACTTCGAACGCATCGACGCGCCGCTGGCCCCTTCGTCGGCGGACGAGGACGGCAACCAGGGCTTCTACACGCACTTCGACACCCGGCTCGGATCGCTCGGTTCCGTCGACATCGACGGCGCCTTGCGCGCCGGCGTCGCCGACGCGCGCTTCAACGCGGTGAAACGTTACGTCGGCGTGGCTTTCACGGCCACCCACCTCGTGCCCGCGCGGCCCGGCGATACGCTGGGTCTCGGTGTGGCGCGCGCGCGGCTCGGTGACCCGTACCGCGCCTTCCGCTTTTTCGACGGTCAGCCAGCGACGGCGACCGAGACCACCTTCGAGCTCGTGTATCGCGCAGAGCTCACTCCCTGGTTGGCCGTGCTGCCGGTCGTGCAGTTCGTGCGTGATCCGGGTGCCGATCCTTTCATGGACGATTCCTGGATCGCGGGCCTCCGCTTCGAGCTGACACGAGACCACTCGTGGCAGCTGAGTGCCAAACGAGAGACCCCGCCCGATGGCTCCTACGCGCGTACGAATGAGTAACTCGAAGAGAGAGCGGGTAACCTCCATGAAGAACTTCATTTCAAGAATTTCACTGCGCGGCAAGTTCCTGCTGATTGCCGTCGCCATGCTGGTCCCGATCAGCGTCCTGTCCTTCATCTCCGCGCGCCTCGAGCTCGAGAAGATCGGCGTCGCGCGTCATGAGGACGAAGGCCTGGACTGGGCCACCGAGCTCATCGCCATCGCGGCCAATCTTTCCGAGTACCGCGAGCATTCGATCGCCGTCGCCGGGGGCGCCGACAACGAGCGCCCCGAGATGCTGGAACACCAGGGCAACATCAAGGCCGCTGCCGACCGGCTCGACGCGCTGGCCAAGGGCGGCAGCGAGGAATTCATCGAGGCCTCCAACTGGGGTGACCTGGGCCCGCGCGTGCGTGAGGCCATTGACGGCGATGGCGCCGACGCGAAACACCTGCGCGCCGGTCCGGCGCTCATCGCCGACCTGCACGCGGGCGTGCTCTCGGTGGGCGAGCAGTCCGAGCTCATCCTCGACCCGGGCGCCGACACCTATCCACTCATGTCGAGCGCGCTGTTCGACCTGCCCATGGGTGTCGAGGCGCTGGCGAGCGCGCGCCGCGCCATGGATCTCATCGGCAGCGGTGACGACAGCGTCACCAACCACACCGAGCTCGCGGCCGAGGCCGCGGAGGCGCGCATCCGCCTGACCACGGCGATGCACTGGCTGGCGGAAAACTATGCGCAGACCGCGACCATCCAGTCGGAGATACCCGCCCAGGCGCAGGAACTGTCGAAGCGCGTGGCGGCGGCGTTCGCAGCCGTCAAGACGGGCGCGCGTGACGGAGTCGACGGTGAGGAAGCCCGCAAGATGTCCGGCGAAGTCGAGGTGCTCACGGAGGACCTCACGACGCTGCGCGCCAACGTCAATGACGAACTGTCGGGCCTGCTCACGGCCCGCGCCAAGCACAGCCAGTGGGTCCTGGCCGCCGAATCGGGCCTGGTGCTCACATTCATCGTGCTGGCGTTCTGGATCCAGCGCCGCGTCACCGGCTACATCGGCAGCAAGCTCGACACCGCCAACGGCGTGTTCGGGAAGCTGCAGGAAGGCAAGTTCGACAACGAGATCGGCGAGCAGCCGGGCGATGAGCTCGGTTCGCTGCTGGTCGCGCTCCGAAACATGCAGGGCGCGCTCGCCGCGCGCGTGGAATCCGACCGTCAGGCTTCCGTTGCGGATCGCGTCCGCGCCGTTGCCGGCGAGCGCATCAAGCAGGCGCTCGACGCGTCGTCGGTCAACGTGGTCGTGGCCGACGAGCAGTTCAACGTCATCTATATCAACCCGGCCGCGCAGAAGCTCATGTCGGCGGCACAGGCGGACTTCCGGCAGTCGCAGCCGCGCTTCGATGCGGCGCGCCTGGTCGGCAACAACATCGAGGTCTTCTACGTCGATGGCGCGCGCCAGCGCGACGCGCTGGCCAATCTCAGGCAGTCGGCAATTTCGCAAGTCGCCGTCGGTTCGCGCACCTTCCAGGTGATCTCGAGCCCGATCGTGGATGCCGACGGGCGCCGCATCGGCACGGTGCTCGAGTGGCTGGAGCGTACGCAGGAAGTGGCGGCCGAACAGGAAGTCAACTCGCTCGTCGATGCCGTGTCCGCAGGCAAGCTCGACCAGCGCATCTCGCTGAACGGCAAGAGCGGCTTCTTCGAAGTGCTGGCCCGTGGCCTCAACGGCCTGGTCGGCACCGTCAGCGACGTGGTCGCGGAACTGCGCAGCCTGGTGCAGAGCGCCAACGGCGGCGACCTCACGCGCAGCATGGCGCTCGACGGCAAGCCGGGGCTGTACGTGTCGATCGGCTCGGGCGTGAACTCGCTGGTCGGCAACATGGCGAACGTCGTGTCGCAAGTGAAACACATGGCGCGACAGGTGCAGACCGGCGCCGAGGAGATCTCGCGCGGCAACTCAGACCTGTCGCAGCGCACCGAGCAGCAGGCGTCGAATCTCGAAGAGACCGCATCCTCGATGGAAGAGATGACGTCGACGGTCAAGCAGACCGCCGACAATGCGGGCCAGGCGAATCAGCTCGCCATGGCGGCCCGGCAGCAGGCCGAGAAAGGTGGCGCGGTGGTGAGCTCGGCGGTGTCCGCCATGGGTGGCATCAACGATGCGTCGAAGAAGATCGCCGACATCATCGGCGTCATCGACGAGATCGCTTTCCAGACCAATCTTCTGGCGCTCAACGCCGCGGTCGAAGCCGCGCGCGCGGGCGAGCAGGGCCGCGGCTTCGCCGTGGTGGCCACCGAGGTGCGCAAC
>DATLDQ010000072.1:0-16844 GCA_035525785.1 Steroidobacteraceae bacterium
CTATCAGGATGCGGAAGACACTTTAACCGTAGCTCGGTAACCGGAGCCTAGGCTCCGGTTCGGTCGGGGAGCGGCTTCGTGCCTTGCGAATGGGGTGCCCGGCCCGCTCGCTCATTCATGTACGCGCACCGGGCGTTGCGAGCGATCCGATCCTCTCGCTCCGGAACCCACTGGATGGCAAGGGCACTCGGTCCTGGCGTGGATCAAGAGAAGAGCGTGCGCCCGAGCGGAGCCGCAAGCCCTCCGCCTCTTCCCACCCATCTAGCGGTTCTTACCCAAGCCGAACGCACCCGAAGACCGGTGACCGAGTGAGGTCTCGACGACCGGTGCCGCGCGCGGCCGGTGCATGCGCATGATCGAGTGAGCGAGCCGGGCACCCAATCCGCAAGGCACGAAGCCGCTCTCCGAACCAATGGGAGCCTAGGCACCCGTCAGCGAACCACCGGTCAGGTGTCTTCCGCGCACCGCATGGCGGCGGCCCGAACCTTGTCTACACAATCACCCGAATGGCCCGGCGAAAAGCGAACTCGATCATGCGCATGCGCCGGCCGCGCGCTTTCCTTCGCCAAGCCCCACCACGCTCAGGTCTTTGGAAGCGTGACCCCTCGCTGCCCCTGATACTTGCCGCCCTTGTCCTTGTAGGAGGTCCCGCAGATTTCATCGGATTCGAAGAACAGCATCTGCGCGACGCCTTCGTTGGCGTAGATCTTCGCGGGCAGCGGCGTGGTGTTGGAGAATTCGAGTGTCACGTGGCCTTCCCATTCGGGCTCGAGAGGGGTCACGTTCACGATGATGCCGCAGCGCGCGTAGGTGCTCTTGCCGAGGCAGACCACGAGCGTCGAGCGCGGGATGCGGAAGTACTCCACCGTGCTCGCGAGCGCGAACGAGTTGGGCGGGATGATGCAGACGTCGCCGGCGAAATCCACGAAGCTCTTCTCGTCGAAGGCCTTCGGGTCGACGATGGTCGAGTTGATGTTCGTGAAGATCTTGAATTCGCGCGAGCACCGCACGTCGTAGCCGTAGCTAGACGTGCCATACGACACGATCTTGTGACCGTCAGCCGCGGTGCGCACCTGCTCGGGCGCGAACGGCTCGATCATCTTTTCCTTGGCCGCCATGCGGCGGATCCAGTGGTCGGACTTGATGCTCATCTTGTTCTCTTCCAGGTTTTTCTAACCAGTCGCTAACTTTCTTCGACGACGATCTTCGGGAACAGCTTCGACCGGTCCTTGGACCGGCGCGCCAGCGCGGCGGCCGTGCGGCGCGCCATGGCGAAGTAAGGCGCCGCGCGCGGCGAGTCGGGCGCGGCGACCACGGTGGGCATGCCGCCGTCCGCTTCCTCGCGCACGCGTGCATCGAGCGGCAATTCACCGAGAAGCTCGACACCGTACTGCGCGGCCATGCGCGCGCCGCCACCGGCGCCGAACAGGTGCTCGACGTGGCCGCAGTTGCTGCACACGTGCACGCTCATGTTCTCCACCACGCCCAGCACCGGCACGTTCACCTTCTCGAACATCTTGAGGCCCTTGCGGGCGTCGGCGAGCGCGATGTCCTGCGGCGTGGTGACGATGACGGCGCCGGCCACGGGCACGCGCTGCGAGAGCGTGAGCTGGATGTCGCCTGTGCCCGGCGGCATGTCGATGACGAGGTAATCGAGCTCGCCCCAGGCCGTGCGCGACAGCAGATCGGTCAGTGCCTGGGTCACCATGGGCCCGCGCCAGACCATGGGCTGTTCCGGGTCGACGAGGAATCCAATGGAATTGGCCACGACGCCATGCGCCGACAGCGGCGTCATGGTCTTGCCATCGGGGGACGATGGATGCTGCCCGGCAAGACCCAGCATGATGGGCTGGCTGGGACCATAGATGTCCGCGTCCAGCAGACCCACGCGTGCACCCTGCTTCGCCCACGCCAGCGCGAGGTTGGCGGCGACCGTGGACTTGCCCACGCCACCCTTGCCCGACGCGACGGCCACGACGTTGCGGACCCCGGGCAGGGGCGAAAGTGAGCGCTGCACCGCATGGGCCGTGATGTTCGAGACGAGTTCGATCTCGAGCTGTGAGGGACCACCCCGTGACGACACATGAGCTAGCAGGTCGCGCGTGAACTCGTCGTGATAGCCGCCCACAGGGAACCCGAGCCGCACGCGAACGTGAGCCCGATCACCCTTCACCTCGGCAACGTCGACGGCCTGGGCCTGTCCAAGCGTCTGTCTGAGATATGGGTCCGGATATTCTTCGAGCAGTGCGCGAAATTCGGCGGGTGAGAGGGGGGGCATGAGGGGCCGGGATTCTAGCGAAAATCGCCGGGTCGGGGTCATTCCGGCCGTTGCGGCGAGTACATGTGGCATAATTTTTGTAACAAAGGGTCGGATCAAGAGGACGGCGAGCTTGGTTATCACCGCGCGGGCATATCGGTTACCCCGGCATGCACATCGCGGTTCATCCGTTCCATGAGTTTTTTCACCAACATCAGGGCCGACAGGTTCATCACGGAGCTCAAGGAGGCGAAAGACGTCGCCGCTCCGGCAACCCAGAAGGCCATAGCCAAGCTGCGTGAGCTGGGTCCGGGCGCCATCGAGCCGGTGACCGCCGCCCTGGCCGATGCCGACAAGATCGCCACCGTCGCGTTCATCGAGGTGCTCACTGGCCTGGTGAACCAGAAGACCTTCCCGAAGTTCATCGAGCAGATGGTCCAGGGCAGCCCGCGCGTGATCGCCGGCGTCGCCTGGGCCCTGTCCAGCAGCCGCGGCTATCCGGCCACCATGCTGCTGGAAGCGCTCAACACCGAGGGCATCGCCAAGTCCGCCCTCCTCGACGTCATCACCGCGCACCGGTCGCGCCTGTCGGTGCGCGAGATCCTGGCCGCCGCCTACAAGCAGGAGGCCAACGAGAAGGCCGCCCTGTTCCGCATCCTGGGCGAGCTTTCCACGGACAACGACCTGCCGGAGCTCATCGGCCGCCTCAATGGCAAGGACCCGATCGCCCGGCTGCACCTCATCAACATCCTGTCGCGCTTCCCGAAACCCGAGGTCCAGCGCGCGCTGCAGCAGCAGCTCCGGGACACCAACAAGCTGGTCCGGGCGGCGACGCTTTCGGCGCTGGCCAAGATGGACGGCCCCATCGAGATCGAGCAGGTCTGCGCGCTGCTGCGCGACCCCGAGCTCGACGTGCAGAACAAGGCCATCGACGTCGTCATCCGCGCCAACGATCCCGAGACGATCAAATACCTCATCCCGGTGCTCAAGGACGAGAACGAGTACGCGCGCCGCGCCGCCGTCGAAGTGCTCAACGAGATCGGTAACGCCAACAGCGTCAAGGAGCTCCTCGAAGCGGTGGCCGACGATGACTGGTGGGTGCGTTCCCGCGCCGCGGACGCGCTGGGCAAGATTGGCGGCCCGCGTGTCATCGACGCGGTGCTGCACCTGGTCGGCGACCAGGACGAGGACATCCGCCGCGCGGCGGTCGAGATCCTCAACCAGACCAAGGACGACCGTTCCGTCGGTCATCTGATCGACGCTACCAAGGACAAGGATTGGTGGGTGAGCGAACGCGCCGTGGACGCGCTGGCCGAGATCGGCAGCAAACGCGCCGTGCCGCGCCTCGTGGAGATGCTCGAGACCACGCCCGCCCGCTCGCTGCCGGTGGTGGTGCGCGCACTCGGCCGTCTCGGCGATCACAAGGTGATCGACGCGGTGCTGCCGATGCTGGGTCGCGAGGAAAAGGAGATCCGCCTCGAGGCCATCTCGTCGCTGTCCAAGCTCGCCGACGAACGCCGGCTCGAAAACATCCGCGTGCAGATCCAGAACCAGGCCGCGAACCCCGAGCAGACGGTGGCGCAGGCGGCGTTGCGCGCACTCTCGGATCTCGACGCCCGCTTCTCGGGCAGCGGTACGCGCCTGTCGTCCACGCAGAACCGCACTCTTGCGACCTCGCTGCCGTCGCCGCCCGCGCGGCCCGAGGGCGCGACGCAGGCGTCGAGCACGCATGCGCATGCGCCGGCGCCCTCGCCCGCGCCGCCGCCACGCCCGCAGGCGCCACCGCCCGCACCCCCGCCGACGTCGCAAGCTGCCCAGCGCACGCAGCTCATGTCGGAGCAGGAAGTGCAGCGCGTGGTCAAGGAAGCCGAGAAGATGGCCGGGCCGCAAAAGCTCGACATCCAGACGCTCAAGCCCGGCGACATCATCGAGGGCCGCTACAAGTACGTGGAACGCATCGGCAAGGGCGCGTTCGGCACCGTGCTGCTCATGGAAGACACGGTGGTCGACGAGCGGCTCATCCTCAAGTTCCTGAACCCGAACGTCTCGGAAGACGAAGAGATCATGAAGCGCTTCGTGCACGAGCTGCGCTACTCGCGCAAGATCACGCACAAGAACGTCATCCGCATCTACGACTTCCTGTTCATCCAGGGCAACTACGCCATCTCGATGGAGTACTTCCCCTCGCACACGTTGGGTAGTGAGGTGGTCGGCGAGAAGCCGATGCCGCTGGCTCGCGCGCTCGGGTTCGGCATCGACATCTGCACCGGCATGGACGTGGCGCACCAGGTAGGCATCGTCCATCGCGATCTCAAGCCCGCCAACGTGCTCATCAACAACGAAGGCCTGCTCAAGATCGTGGACTTCGGCGTCGCCGCCGCGCAGCGCGAAGGCGACACGCAGTTGACGAAGACCGGCTACGTCATCGGTTCGCCGAAATACATGGCCCCCGAACAGATCCTCGGCAAGAAGGTTGACCAGCGCGCCGACGTTTACGCGCTCGGCGTGATCCTCTACGAGATCATGACCGGCGTGCCGCCCTATGCGCGCGGCGACCACATGTCCGTGATGTACCAGCACGTGCAGGGCAAGGCGCGCGCGCCGCGCGAAATCAATCCAGGGCTGCCGCCCGGCCTTCCGGAAGTGATCATGCAGGCCATGTCGGTCGACAAGGACAAGCGCTACCAGACCATGAACGATCTGCGCGCCGCCCTCGAGAAATACCGATAGGGAGTCGCGACATTCCTGGTTTTCCCGGAAAACGAGGAATGTCCCCATATTGTCCCCACGGAAATCGCGCACTGCGTCACACTGGACGCCCTTCTCACCGTCGCATGCTTGGGTGAGACATTAAGACTTAATCGAGGACTCGTTTCGCGTGGCTCGCATAGACGCCTTCCTGAAGCTCGGCATGCAGCAGGGCTGTTCCGACGTGCATCTGGCCGTCGGCGTGCCGCCCATGCTCCGCATGAACGGCGACCTCATGCCCATCAAGTTCCGCGACGTGGGCGACGCCGAGCTCGAGAGCTACCTCACCGAGATCTTCACGAAGAACCAGGTGGAGTATTTCTCCAAGGGCAACGATCTCGATTTCTCGTACGTCTCGGCCGATGGCGGTCGCTTCCGCGTGAACGTGTATCGCAAGGTAACCGGTATCGGCGCGACCTTCCGCGCGATCCCGAGCGACATCCCGAGCATCGACAAGCTGCACCTGCCGCCCATCGTCAAGAAGCTCTGCGACTACCACCAGGGCATGGTGCTGGTGACCGGGGCCACGGGCACGGGCAAGTCGACCACGCTCGCCGCGATGATCGACCACCTCAACACTTCGCGGAAGCTCAACATCATCTCGCTCGAGGATCCGATCGAGTTCGTCCACCGCAGCAAGCAGAGCCAGATCATCCAGCGCGAGCTCGGCACGCACATCCCGACGTTCGCTGAAGGCGTGCGCGCGGCGATGCGTGAAGACCCCGATGTGATCCTGGTCGGCGAGTTGCGCGACGCAGAAACCATTTCCATGGCCATGACGGCCGCGGAAACCGGCCACCTGGTGCTCGGCACGCTGCACACCACGTCGGCGTCGAAGACCATCGACCGCATCATCGACGCACTGCCCATCGAGGAGCGCGAACAGACCAAGAGCTTCCTGTCGCAATCGCTGCTCGCGGTGGTCACGCAGATCCTGGTGAAGACCGCCGACCAGCGTGGCCGCAAGGCGATCTGCGAAACCCTGGTGATGACGCGCGCCATCGCCAAGCTCATCCAGACCGACCAGACGCACCAGGTCCCGAACCAGATCCAGACCGGCAAGGATCTCGGCATGCAGCTCCTCGACCAGGCGCTGCTCGATTCGCTGGCGCGCAAGGAAATCGACCCCGACGATGCGGTCACCTACGCCGCCAACCGCGCCCCTTTCCAGCGCTACGTGACCGACACGACGTTGATGCCCAAGCTCGATGTCACGGCGCCGACGCAGGCCACGGGAAGCTAGCCGATGCCGGTCATCGACGATTACCTGAAGATGGTGCTCTCCAAGAAGGGCTCCGACCTGCATTTCCTCGCGGGCGATCCGCCGCGCATCCGCCTGTATGGCGACCTGCAGCCGCTCCAGCCCGAGAAGCTCGACAAGGACTTCGTGCAGCAGACGCTGTACGAAATCATGCCCAAGACCGCGACGAAGCGGTTCGAAGAGCATGACGGCGCCGACTTCGCCTACAACATGGGCGAGCTCGGGCGCTTCCGCGTGAACGTGATGCGCCAGATCAACGGCATGGGCGCGGTGATGCGGGCCATCCCCTCGAAGCCCGTGACGCTCGAGCAGCTCAACCTGCCGTCGGCCATCCACCAGCTGTGCCGCGCCAATAACGGGCTCATCCTCGTGACGGGCAAGACCGGCTCGGGCAAGTCGACGACGCTCGCGGCCATGATCGACGACATCAACGCGCGCGTGAAAGGCCACATCCTCACCATCGAGGACCCGGTCGAGTTCGTGCATCAGCGCAAGAACTGCCTCATCAGCCAGCGCGAAGTGGGCGTGCATACCAAGGGCTTCGCGGCCGCGCTGCAATCGGGGCTGCGCGAAGACCCGGACGTGGTGCTGGTGGGCGAGTTGCGCGACTACGAGACCATCTCGATCGCGGTCACCGCGGCGGAAATGGGCATCCTCGTGATGGGCACCCTGCACACCAACGGCGCCGCGCAAACCGTGGACCGCATGGTCAATGTGTTCCCCGCCGACAAACAAAGCCACGTGCGCACCATGCTCTCGACGAGCTTGCGCGGCGTGGTGTCCCAGCAGCTGCTGCAGAAGGCCGACAAGAGCGGTCGCGTCGCGGCTCTGGAAATCCTCGTGAACACGCCCGCGGTTTCCAACCTGATCCGCCAGGGCAAGCTCGATCAGCTGGAGACGACGATGCAGTCGGGCAGCCAGTTCGGCATGCGCACCATGGACAGCGCCATCGAGGCGTTGCTGAACTCGCGCCAGATCACGGGCAAAGAGGCCTACAAGAAGGGCATCAGCAAGAGCAAATTCGAGGCGGTCAAAGACCAGGGCTGAGAAGCTCCCACCCTCGTCTATACTTGCGGGCCCTCAAAAAGCCCCCAGTCGCAATGCCCCGCAAGATCCTCGTCACGAGCGCCCTGCCCTACGCAAACGGCGCGCTGCACCTCGGCCACATCATCGAAGCCGTCCAGACCGACATCTGGGTGCGGTTCCAGCGCATGCAGGGCCATGACTGCCTCTACGTCTGCGCGGAGGACTGCCACGGCACGCCAGTGATGATCAAGGCGCAGGCCGAAGGCATGACGCCGGAAGAGCTGATCAGGAAGGTCGCGGCCGAGCACGTGTCTGACTACCAGGGCTTCCTGATCGGGCACGACCACTTTCATTCCACGCATTCGCCCGAGAACCAGGCGATCACCGAAAAGCTGTACCTCGCGCTCAAGGCCAAGGGACACATCACCACGCGCAGCGTCCGGCAGGCCTACGACGAGCAGGCCGGCATGTTCCTGCCCGACCGCTACGTCAAGGGCGAGTGCCCGGTGTGCCACACGGCGGACCAGTACGGCGACTCCTGCGAGAACTGCGGCTCTACCTACACGCCCGACAAGCTGATCAACCCGCAGTCGACGATTTCGCAGACCGCGCCAGTGTGGCGCGAGTCGGAACATTACTTCTTCAAGCTAGGTGAGTTCACCGACGTGCTGCGGACCTGGCTCGAGGGCGGCGCACGCCAGGCAGAAGTGCGCGCCAAGCTCGCCGAGTGGTTCGATGCGGGCCTGCAGGACTGGGACATCTCACGCGACGCTCCGTATTTCGGCTTCGAGATTCCCGGCGCACCCGGCAAGTATTTCTATGTCTGGTTCGACGCGCCCATCGGCTACCTCGGCAGTTTTCAAGCGCTGTGCGACAAGCGCGGCCTGGATTACGACGAGTACCTAGGTGCCGACAGCAAGACCGAGCTGTACCACTTCATCGGCAAGGACATCAGCTACTTCCACAACCTGTTCTGGCCGGCAGTGCTGCATGGCTCGGGTTGCCGCAAACCCACCGCGGTGTTCGTGCACGGCTTCCTCACGGTGAACGGCGTGAAGATGTCGAAGACGCGCGGCACGTTCATCACGGCGAGCAAGTACCTGTCTCTGCTGCCGGCCGAGCCGCTGCGCTTCTACTTCGCCACCAAGCTCAACTCGGCGGTCGAGGACATCGATCTGTCGCTCGACGATTTCGTGGCGCGCGTGAACTCGGACATCGTGGGCAAGCTCGTGAACATCGCCAGCCGCTGCGCGGGTTTCGTCGCCCGCGGCGGTGGCCGACTCGCGACCCAACTACCCGACCCGAAGCTGTACGAGGAATTCGCGGCGCTGCGCGGCACCATCGGCGAGCTCTACGACGCGCGCGACTACTCGGCCGCGCTGCGCGGCATCATGGGTCTGGCGGACCGCGCGAACCAGTACGTGGACACCCACAAGCCCTGGGCGCTCGCGAAGGATCCGGCCAAGGGCGCCGAGGTTCTCGCGGTCTGCACGCAGGGCATCAATCTGTTCCGGGTGCTCATGAGCTATCTCGCGCCGGTGTTGCCGCAGATGGCCGAGAAGGCAGGCAAGTTCCTGAACATTTCGTTCGCGGCCTGGAATTCCGTCGATACGCCGCTGTTCGATCACCCGATCAATGCGTACGAGCCGCTGGCCACACGGCTCGACCCCAAGGTGGTGGCTCAGCTGGTGGACCCCGTGACGCCGGCCGCGGCCGCTCCCGTGCCCAGGAAAAACGCGACATCCGAGAAGAAAGGCAAAGACGTGAACGCGACCGCCCCTGCAACCACGCCCGGCAACGTGGGCATCAACGACTTCGCCAGGCTCGACCTGCGCGTGGCCACCGTACTCGACGCCGCCTTCGTCGAAGGCTCGGACAAACTCTTGCAGCTCACGCTCGATCTCGGCACCGAGCAGCGCAACGTGTTCTCGGGTATCCGGTCCGCCTATGGCGACCCCGCGAAGCTCATCGGCCGGCAGGTGGTCATGATCGCCAACCTCGAGCCGCGCAAGATGCGCTTCGGCGTGTCGCAGGGCATGGTGTTGTGCGCGAGCCGTGACGATGGCCCGGAAGTGTTCCTGCTGTCGCCGGATGCCGGCGCGCAGCCTGGAATGAAGGTCACCTGAGGCGAGAAGCCTGGATGGACCCAGCCGCTAGCGTCGATGCCCTGGACGCACTGCTGCCGCAGACTCAATGCACGCGCTGTGGTTATCCGAGCTGCCGTGATTATGCGGGCGCCATCGCGAGCGGCCTCGCGCGCATCAACCAGTGCCCGCCGGGCGGCACCGAGACCATCCTCGCACTGTCCGAGATCACCGGCCTTGCCGCCGAGCCGTTGAACAAGGACAACGGGATCGAGTCCGCGCCCAAGGTCGCGTACATCGACGAACAGCGCTGCATCGGCTGCACCAAGTGCCTGCCGCCCTGCCCCGTGGACGCGATCGTCGGTGCGCGCCAGCGCATGCACACCGTGGTCGCGGAAGTCTGCACGGGCTGCGAGCTCTGTGTCGCGCCCTGCCCCGTGGATTGCATCGTGATGATCCCCTTGCTTGCGAGCCCGCTGCCCGCACTCGCGCTCCCCGACCAGGATCTGAGCCGCGCGCGCTTCGAAGCGCGCAATGCGCGCATTGCGCGTCGCATCGCGGAGCGCGCGGCCACGCTCGCCGACAAGAAGCGCGGCGCGCGCAGCTGAACGCGATGAACGCGGACAAACGCCACCAGATCTTCGAGCGCCTGCGGGCGGCCAACCCCACGCCCACCACGGAGCTCGAGTACACGACGCCGTTCGAGCTGCTCGTGGCCGTGATCCTTTCCGCGCAGGCCACGGACAAGAGCGTGAACGCCGTGACCCGCAGGTTGTTCCCCGTGGCCCGAACCCCGCGCGCCATCGCGGATCTCGGCGTGGCGAAGCTGTCCGGCTATATACGCACCATAGGCCTGTGGCAGGCGAAAGCGAAGAACGTGATCGCCACGGCGTCGGCGATCGCCGACGAGCATGGCAGCGAAGTGCCCCGCTCGCGCGAGGGTCTTGAGGCTTTGCCGGGAGTCGGACGCAAAACTGCGAACGTGGTCCTAAACACCATCTTCGGAGAGCCGACAATAGCGGTCGACACGCACATCTTCCGCGTGGCCAACCGGACGCGGATCGCGGTCGGGGAAACACCGCGGGCAGTGGAGGATGCACTGGTCAGGCACACGCCCGGAGAATTCGCGAAAGATGCACATCACTGGCTCATCCTGCATGGCCGCTATGTCTGCAAGGCGCTCAAGCCTGAATGCTGGCGTTGCGTCATCTTCGATCTGTGCGAATGGCCGGACCGCAAGAAAGTGATCAAGCACGCGCAGAAGATGGAACAAAAAGCCAAATGATGTTCGCCAACCTGTCGCGCGATGAACTCCGCGAGCTGTACCGCGCCGCGTGGCGCAAATTCCGCAAACAACAGACGCTGACGCCGCTCGACAAGCAGATCGTCGCGGTGATCTCCGAGCATCCGGAATACCACGTCATCATCGAATCCGCCGCCAACGACCTGGCCAACTACTCGCCGCGTTCCGGTCAGCTGAATCCCTGGCTGCACATGGGGCTGCACCTCGCCATCCGCGAACAGGTGTCGACCAATCGCCCGCACGGCATCACCGACGTGCATGCGAAGCTCGCCAAACAACTCGGCGATGCGCACGAAGCGGAACACCGCATGCTCGAAGCGCTGGCCGAACAGCTCTGGGAAGCGCAGCGCGACAACAAGCCGCCGAGCGAGTTGGCCTATCTGGACAGGCTGCGCGGCCTCTCCTGACCGCAGGTCGCCCTTGCCGTTCGCCATCAAGGCCGAAATCCGCGACCCGCGCGCCAGGGCTTTCGAGTTCACCGCGCAGAAGACCATGTACGGCGGCAAGCAGATCGCCGAGGGCGATCGCATCTACCTGTTCGCGAGCGAGAACGAAGGTGGCATGGGCCTGGTCGCGCGCGGAATCGTGACCTCGGCGCAATCCGTGGCGCGCAAACCCGGTGTCGCCCGCCAGACGCCCCGCGTGTCCATCACGGTCAAACGCACCGCGCTCGCGAAACGCCCGCTTGGCCGCGCCGAGCTCAAGCGATTTTCCGACTGGAAAGACGGGCGCCCCGCCACCGAGCTCAACTTCAAGTTCTATCGCCAGGCCACCGACAAGATCGTGGGCCTCAGCGATGCGGCCCGGGTATTCCTCGACCGCTGCTTCTGAAGTGTGAACCACTGCCCATTCGGCGCAGCGCCCGCGCTGCCGCGCGGAAGGCCCGGAATACACTCGGCGACAGCTTCTCGCTTGTCATAAAGGTCACCCGGAATGGGCCTTTCCGAAACCATCATCGCCTCCATCATCGGGGCCCTCGCCACGATGCTGACGGCCATCTTCCAGCTGGTGCGTAACCGCGCGCCGGAAGGATCGAAGCCGAAGAAGAACCGCATGCGTTCGCTGTTGGCCACCATCGCGCTGATGGTCGGCTGCATCGTCGGCGGCTATGCATGGTCGAGCCTGCGCGCGGTGAGCGCGAAGGAAGAATTGCAGACGACGATGAAAGCGGAATTCGCCGAGCAATTCGCCGCGCTCGCGGCGCGCCAGACGCAGCCCACGCCGGCCGTGGATGCGAACATCAACCCCGACGGATCCGCCATCCCGGCCCGCCACGGTGACGCGGGCAGCGCCGAATCGCTGGCTCACCTGCCGCCCTGCAGCCTCAACGCGCACGCCGATGAAGTCGGCCCGGTGACCTGCACGGAGCGCGTGGCGCAGACCATCGCGCTGTGTGCGACGGTGCCATCGACCGCGCAGACGACCGATATTCGCGTGCTGGCGCGCGTGCCGAAAAGCGAATCACCCTGGCAGGAACGCGACGCGGGTGCACCGACCCTCGGCAGCCTGCACATCGCCGAGGCACCGGTGGAATACCCGGTCAGCGCGGACCAGCGTTCGGTGTGCCTGGACGTGTCGAACTGGAGCGTGGAAGACACGCTCGCCGTGCGCGTGATCGTCGACTACGCGTTCGGCCCCAAGCCCACCAACGAGCTCACGGCCGCGACGCCCGGCGCCACCACGTTGTAGTGGCGCGGAAGCCTCAGGGCTTCTTCGGTATGTACAGGTCGGTGATCGTCCCTTCGAACATCTCGGCCGACAGACCCACCGTCTCCGACAAGGTCGGGTGCGGATGGATGGTGAGGCCGATGTCGTGCGAATCGGCACCCATCTCGATGGCCAGCGCAACCTCCGCCACGAGCTCACCCGCGTTCGGACCGACCATTCCGCCGCCCAGCACGCGGTGAGTCGCCGGATCGAACAGTAGTTTGCTGAACCCCTCGTCGCGGCCGAGCGCGAGCGAGCGGCCGCTGGCCGCCCACGGAAACTTGCCCACCTTGTAAGGCACGTTGTTCTTCTTGGCCTCGGTCTCGGTGAGGCCCACCCAGGCAACCTCGGGATCCGTGTAAGCCACCGACGGAATCACGCGCGCATCGAAATAGCTCTTCTGGCCCGCCGCGACTTCGGCCGCGACCTTTGCCTCGTGCATCGCCTTGTGCGCGAGCATCGGGCCCGGTACGAGATCGCCGATGGCGAACACGTGCGGCAGATTGGTGCGCATCTGCTTGTCCACGGGGATGACTCCGCGGTCGCTGACATCGATGTCCGCGTGCTCGAGACCGATACGCTTGCCATTGGCGCTGCGCCCCACGGCCACCAGCACGCGATCGAATGTGTCCTTGCGCTGGCCGCTCGCGTCCTCGAACGTGATCTCGAGCCCTTCGGGCTTCGCCGTGCAGCCCACCACCTTGGTGTTGAGCAGGATCTGCTCGTAGCGCGCCTTGAGGCGCTTCTCGAGCGGACGCACCAGGTCGGGATCGGCGCCGGGCATCAACTGTCCGGTGAGCTCGACCACACTGAGCCGGGCACCCAGCGATGAGTACACCGTGGCCATCTCGAGGCCGATGATGCCGCCGCCGATGACCAGCAGCCGTTCGGGCACGCCACCCAATTCCAGCGCGCCCGTGGAATCGATGACGCGCGGGTCGTCGGGGATGAACGGTAGTTTGATGGGCTCCGAACCGGCGGCGATGATGCACTGCTCGAAGCGGATCTTCTGCGCCTTGCCATCGGCGCCGGTTACCTCGACGACGTGCGGGCTGGCGAATCTGCCCACACCCTGCACGACCTCGACCTTGCGCTGCTTCGCGAGCACCGACAGACCGCCGACGAGCTTCTTGACGACGCTGTTCTTCCACGCGAGGAGCTTGCCCAGGTCGACCTTCGGCGCGCCGAATTCAACGCCGTGGTGGCTCATCTCGCCGACTTCGTCGATGACCTTGGCGGCATGCAGCAGCGCCTTGGAAGGAATGCAGCCCACATTGAGGCAGACGCCACCCAGCATCGGCCAGCGCTCGACCAGCGTGACCTTGAGGCCGAGATCCGCGGCGCGGAACGCGGCGGTGTAGCCGCCCGGGCCGGCGCCGAGCACCAGTAGTTGGGTCTCGCGGTCGTGGGGAACGTCGGGTTTGAGAGGACGCGAAGGCTTTGGAGCCGCCGCTGGCGCGGCCGCGGGACGCGGAGCGGCCGGCGCGGTCGGAGCGGGAGACGGCGCCGGCGCGGCGGATGCAACGGGTCTTGCCGGAGCGCCCGGCGGCGCGGCCGCCGGCTTGGCCGTGGCCGCCGGAGCGGCAGCGGAACCCTCGATCCGCGCGATCAGACCACCCTTGCCTATCTTGCCACCCTTCTGCACCAGCACTTCGGTGACGGTGCCCGCCGCGGTGGACGGCACGTCCATCGTGGCCTTGTCGGTTTCCAGCGTGACCAGCGGCGTCTCGACTTCGATCGTGTCGCCCGGTTTCACCAGCACATCGACGATCGCGACCTCATCGAAATTCCCGAGGTCAGGGACTACCAGGTCGATCTTGCTCACGACATCGCCCCGAGCAGATCCTTCGGTTTCGCGAGCGTGTCCGCGAGGAACTTGGCGATGCGCGCGCCCAGCGCGCCGTCGATGACGCGATGGTCGTACGAGAACGACAGCGGCAGCATGAGCCTCGGCGCGAATTGCTTGCCATCCCACACCGGCTTCATCGAGCTCTTCGAGACGCCGAGGATGGCGACCTCGGGCGAGTTGATGATGGGCGTGAACATGGTGCCACCCACGCCGCCGAGGCTCGAGATGGTGAAACCTGCACCCTGCATGTCGGCGCCGGGTAGTTTGCCCTCGCGCGCCTTGCCGCTGAGGTCGCCCAATGCTTTCGCCACGGCGAAGACGTCGAGCTTGTCGGCGCTCTTGATGACCGGCACCAGCAGCCCATTCGGCGTATCCGCCGCGAAGCCCACGTTGAAGAACTTCTTGAACACGAGGTTCTGACCGGCCTCATCGAGCTGGCTGTTCAGCACCGGGAACTCGCGCATGGCGCGCACCGCGGCCTGGATGATGAACGCCAGCGGCGTCACCTTCACGCCGGCGGCGGCGGCCTTTTCCTTGAGCGTGCCGCGCAGCGCCTCGAGATCGGTGATGTCGGATTCGTCGAACTGCGTGACGTGCGGAATGTTGACCCACGCCGCCTGCAGGCGCGGGCCGGAGATCTTCTGCACGCGGTTGAGCGGCCTGACCTCGACTTCGCCGAACGCGGAGGCGTCGTAGTTGTGCGCCTTGGGCAATGCCGGGGCCGGCGCGGCCAGCGCCACGCCGCCGGACATCACGAGCTTCACGAATGCCTTGACGTCGTCGAGCAGGATGCGGCCCTTGTCGCCGCTGCCGCGCACCGACCCGAGACTCACGCCGAGCTCGCGCGCGAACTTGCGCACGGAGGGCGAGGCATGCGCACTGCTGAAACTGGCCTCGTCGATGGGCGGCAGGCTGCCGCGTGACGGCAGTGTCTGCGCGACGCCTTGCGGCCCGGCGGGGCGCGCCGGCACGGGCGCTGGCTTGTTGGCAGCCGCAGCGGCGGGCACCGGAGGCTGAATCGCCGGTGCCGTTGAGGCCGCGAACCCTTTCACGGTCACCACGGCAGCGCCGGGACCGACCTTCCCGCCCTTGGCGATGTGCACCTTCTCTACCACGCCCTTGGCGGTGGACGGCACATCCATGGTGGCCTTGTCGGTTTCGAGCGTCGCCAGCGGCGTTTCGATGTCGATGGTGTCGCCCACTTTGACGAGCACGTCGATCACAGCGACCGAATCGAAATTGCCCATGTCTGGGACGCGCACTTCGATGGACGTCGGCGAGGCGCTCGCGACGGGCGCTTGAGCAGGCGCGGGAGCCGCGGGCGCCGCTTTCGCGGCGGTGGGCGTCGGAGCAGCTGCAGCCGCAGCCGCAGCCGCAGTGGCAGCCTGACCTTCGACCTTGACCGTGACCACCACAGAGCCCGATGACAGCTTGCCACCCTTGGTCACCAGCACCTTCTCCACCACGCCCTTGACGGTGGATGGCACATCCATCGTGGCTTTGTCGGTTTCGAGCGTGGCGAGCGGCGTGTCGACGTCGATGGCGTCACCCGGCTTGACCAACACGTCGATGACGGTCACCGACTCGAAATTCCCCATGTCGGGGACGCGTACTTCAACCGTACTCATGCTTTCTGCGGGTCCAGCTTGTTGGCGTCCAGGCCGAGTTTGTCGAGCGCGCCCTTGAGCGTGCCCTTGTCGATGGCACCTTCCTCGGCGAGCGCATTCAATGCGGCGTACGCGATGTTGCGGGCGTCGACTTCGAAGTGCTTACGCAGCGCCGTGCGGCCGTCGGACCTGCCGAAACCATCGGTACCCAGCGTGTGGAACCGGCCCGGCACCCACTGGCGGATCATGTCCGGCCACGCGCGCATGTAGTCGGTGGCGGCGACGAATGGGCCCGTTGCCTTGGACAGCGCCTGCGTGACATACGGCGTACGCGGCGCATCGCCCGGATGCAGGCGGTTCCAGCGCTCGATCTCCAGCGCCTCGCGGCGCAGCTCGGAGAAGCTCGGGCAGGAATAGATGTCGGACGGGATGCCGAACTCCTTCGAGAGGATGTCCGCCGCGGCGATAACCTCGCGCAGGATCGTGCCACTGCCTAACAACGTCGCGCGCACTTTGCCGGCGCCGCCCGCCTGCAGCAGGTACATGCCCTTGAGGATGCCCTCCTCGACGCCCTTCGGCAGCGCGGGCTGAACGTAGTTCTCGTTCATCACCGCGATGTAATAGAAGACGCTCTCGTCGTTGGCGAACATGCGCTTCATGCCGTCTTGAATGATCACGGCGAGCTCGTACGCATAGGTCGGGTCATAAGCCACGCAGTTCGGCACCGTCGCGGCGTGCAGCAGCGAATGGCCGTCCTGATGCTGCAGGCCTTCACCCGCGAGCGTCGTGCGGCCGGCGGTCGCGCCCAGCAGGAAGCCGCGCGTGCGCAGGTCGCCCGCCGCCCAGTAGAAGTCGCCGACGCGCTGGAAACCGAACATCGAGTAGTAGATGTAGAACGGCACCATGTGGATGCCGTGGTTCGCGTAAGCGGTGCCGGCGGCGATCCACGAGCAGGTGGAGCCCGCCTCATTGATGCCCTCTTCGAGCATCTGACCCTTCTTG
>DATLDQ010000094.1:0-13873 GCA_035525785.1 Steroidobacteraceae bacterium
GTTGGCGTCGACGCGGATCAGCGCCTTGTCTTCGACGGCCGCGTAGACCGACTTGATGCGCTCCACGTCCAGCTCGATGTCCTTGCCCACCTTGATCTTGAGCGACTCGAAGCCGCGGTTCACCGCGGCCAGCGAGTCCGCCACCATCTTGTCTATGTAATCGACGCTGATGGTGATGTCGGTGGTGATGACCGGATCCCCGCCGCCGAGGATCTTGTAAAGCGGCGCGCCATACAGCTGCGCGAACAGGTCGTATACCGCGATCTCGACCGCAGCCTTGGCGCTCGAATTCTTCTCGAGCGCGGTCTGGATGAGGCGCGTGATGCGATTCAGGTTCGCGATCTCCTGACCGATGAGCCGAGGCGCGATGACTTTGCGGATGGCCTCGACGATGGAGCCATGCGTGTCACCGGTGATGACCGCGGTGGCCGGCGCTTCGCCATAGCCCACGTGCCCTGTGTCGGTGTGGATCGAAATGACGATGTCTTCGATGGTGTCCACGGTGCGCAATGCCGTCTTGAAGGGCGTCTTCAGCGGGACGCGCAGCATGCCGAACCGGATATCCGTTATTTTCATGGACGCACTCGCAGGATACTTGTTATTTGATCGACCAGAGGGCCGCGGCTCAGCAACAGTGGCGTGAGCGGCGTGACGGACACGCCGTTGAGCACCACACGTTTCACGTCGCCACTGCCATCGCGGTAACTCACGCCCGTCACGTCATGGATGATGTAGGGCATGCCCTTGTCGTGTCCGATCACCATCATGACGTGGCCGGGAATGTATACGAGGTCGCCCACGGAGAGGTTGCGCAACACGGCGAGCCGCCGCTCATGGTCGTCGTCTTTCGTGAAGGTGATGCGATCGATGGCGGTGGTCACCGCCTGGTCCCGCGTGTTGCGCGGCAGCTGGACGCCGAAGCTGCGATACACCTCGGAGACGAAGCCGCTGCAGTCGCGCGCGTTGTAGGAATGCCCCCAGCCATAGCGCTCACCGAGGAACTTGAAACCCTGGCGCAGCAGGTTCGCACGGCTCAAGGGTAGATAGTCATCGGCCGTGTCCGCGGTGCGCGGCAGCAGCGCCGGCGTGAACCGCAGCGAGCCGTCGTCCGCGCGCTCGGGCAGCTCGATGACGTGCGAGGTGTACGGGCTCTGCCCGTTCACGGGCTCGCCTGGCGGCCAGTCGGCCAGCACCGGCACGCGCACGCCCATGTCGAGCTGCAGCTCCGAGACCTGCGGCCGCGAGGGCGTGAACACCGTCCTCGCGGTCGCCCCGGTCACCACGAGATACGGCGTCTTGTGTACGTACGCGAAGACCTGATCCCTGGGGCCCTCGGCGATGAACCGCTTCTCCACCCAGGCGGAATACAGCGGGCTCACGACGAAGCACCACGCGCCGTCACGGCTTTCGTGCGCGATCACGACCGGCGTGCCGGGAAACAGTGCGCTTTCCTGGAAGCGGTCGATGTCGCCATCGATGTGGCCATCGTCGCCGCGGTAGGCGCGTTGCGCGCCGGGAAACGTGCGCAGGTCGGCGCGTTTGACGATGAGGCCATGGCGCGTCGCCTGCGTCGCGGGCAGCGTATCGAGCGCGAGGTTGTGCACGAGAGCATCGAGCGTGGAGCGTTCGATCTTGCGGCCGTCCGCATCGAACAGTTCCTCGTCCGGGTATTCGGACATCTTGCCGATCCACGACCTGACCTCGTCCGCCGCCAGCGTCGAGGGCAGTTTCTCGAGGTCGTGCACCGTGGGGTCGACTTGCACCAGCCGTGCGTTCTGCGCGGCGATGTCTTTGCGATCGAGCACGGTCTTCGACGCGCCCGAGTCGCGCGCGATCCAATAGCCGGGTTGCAGCTGTTTCGCCTGAACGCCCACGACCGCGGGAGGAGGGACGGTCGTGGGCGCAGGCCCGGACGATGTGGAAACGCAGGACGCTAGGAGCAGCGACACGACAGCGAGACTTGCGATCGAATCGATCGACGCCTCGAACGGCCGCCTCCCGTGCATGCGTTTCATTTCATCGCCCCTCTTGTCTCCAGGAATACTCTCTTCCTGCTAATACAAAATCAAGAATAATTTATTGACGCTCGCTCCCGAGCCATGTTACACAGCGAAAAATCAAGGCGGCGTGTGCAATGACTGACGCGCAATATTCAAGACCGTCGGTGAATCTGAGCGCCACCCGCCTCGGCTGCGCCGTGTTGTTGTTGATGCTGGCTGCCGGCGCCCATTCCGGCGTCGACAAGGCCGGCGCGGACCAGACTGGCGTCGATGATGCCAGCGCCAGAAAGTCCGGCGAGCTCGACGGCATCCAGTCACTCATCGATCACGGCCGGTTCAAGTCGGCGGAAGCGCGCATCACGAGCGCGCTCGCGCGCCCCACCCTCGCGAGCGCCGAGAAGCAGGCGCTGGAATACGAGCGCGAACGCATGCGCCGCATGCGGCTCGACTTCACGCTCACGGCCGATGAAGCGCAGGCGCGCCTGCGCAAGCAGATACCGGACCTGAAGCCCGCGGAATTCGCCGCCTGGGACGCGGCGGGGCTCATCGAGCGCCTGACCATCGACGGCCAGACCCTCTATTTCAACCGCGCGCCATCGAATCTCTTCCGACTCAGCGATGCGGCCCTGAAACGCCGCGGCGTCGCGACGCCGCCCTGGACCGACGGGCCGATGGAAATCGCCAATGCGCATCACCGCGAGATCCGCGACCAGGCACTGGCGACGGGCCAGCATTCCGTCGCGCCGCGCCGCGTGCGCGTCACCTACTCCGTGACGGTGGACGCCGATGCGGTGCCGAAGGGGGAGACGGTGCGCGCGTGGCTGCCGTTTCCGCGTGCGATCGCGGGCCAGCAGGAAAACATCCGCCTGGTGCAAAGCACGCCGGCGCAGCATGAAATCGCGCCCGAGGAGGCGCTGCAGCGCACCGTCTATCTCGAGCGCGCGGCCGATGCGGGCAAGACCACGGACTTCTCGATCACCTATGAGCTCACGGTGTTCGGGCAATACCATGCCATCGACCCTGACAAGGTGAAGCCGGCGCCGCACACGCCCGAGCTGTCGGAATTCATCGCCGAGCGGCGGCCGCACATCGTGTTCACCCCGGACGTCCGCAAGCTCTCGCGGGACATCGTCGGCAGCGAGACCGACACCTACCGCATCGCGCGGAAGCTGTTCGACGCGGTGGACCGCATCCCCTGGGCCGGTGCGCGTGAATATTCGACCATCACCAACCTCAGCGACTACACGCTGCACGCCGGTCATGGCGACTGCGGCCAGCAGACGCTGCTGCTGATGACGCTGCTGCGGCTCAACGGCATCCCGACGCGCTGGCAGTCGGGCTGGGTCTTTTCAGAGGGCGACTACGACAACATGCACGACTGGGCGCAGATCTATCTCGCGCCCTACGGTTGGGTGCCCATGGACGTGACCTTCGGCGGCCTCAAATCCGGCGACGCGGCGCTCGATGGGTTCTACCTCGGCGGCCTCGACGCCTACCGCCTCGCTTTCAACGACGACTTCAGCCGGCCGTTCGTGCCGGCCAAAAAGCATTTCCGCTCCGACACCGTGGACTCGCAACGCGGCGAGGTCGAGTGGCGCGGCGGCAATCTGTACTACGACCAGTGGGATTACGAATTCAAGGCACAGGTGCTCGCGGCGAAGTGAGTCCTGGTTCAGGGGAGACAGCATGATCAGCAAACGATTCATTCATATGTGCGCGCGTGGACTCTTCATCGCCCTGCTGGCGGTGGGTCCGGCGCAATTCGCCCGCGCCGCGAGCGGTGACGGCTCGATCGCGGGCCATCTCAATGCCAACGACAAGAGCATTGTCAGCGGCGCGGAGATCACCGTGCGCAACCCGGCCACCGGGTTCAGCCGGCAGGTGAAGGCCGACGGAGAGGGCGCATACCGCTTTCCGTTCCTGCCGGTGGGCAAGTACACGCTCGAAGCCATCAAGGATGGCAAGACGCTGGGCTCGCTCGAAGAAATCACCGTGAATCTCGGCGCGACCACGACGGCGGACCTCGACCTCGGCGGCGAGACACTGGCGGTCGTCACCGTCGTGGGCTCGCGCGTCGTGAACGCCGTGGACGTCACCTCCACCGAGAGCGCGACCAACGTGTCGTTCGAAGACATCGAGCGCCTGCCGGTGGAACGCGACCTGCTGTCGGTGGCGCAGCTCGCCCCGGGCATCGTCAAGGGACACAACTTCGGCGGTGGCGCCGGGCTCTCCTTCGGTGGTAGTTCGGTCGCCGAGAACACCATCTACATCAACGGCCTCAACGTCACCGACTTCTACAACCGCATCGGCTTCTCGTCGGTGCCGTTCGCGTTCTACAAGGAGTTCCAGGTCAAGACCGGCGGCTACTCGGTGGAGTTCGGCCGCACCACGGGCGGCGTGATCAACGCGGTGACCCGCTCGGGAACCAATGAGTTCGAGTTCGGCAGCGAGATCGTCTGGGAGCCGGACTTCCTGCAGACGGCGAAGACCGACCGTCCCGGCGTGCTCGGCCACTTCGACGAGTACAACCGCTCGAACTACAACGTCTACGCCTCCGGCCCCATCGTCAAGGACAAGCTGTTCTTCTTCGCGCTGTACGAGATTCGCGACTACAACCCGGTGAACACGGACAATTCCGGCATTCGCTGGGATGACGCGAAAGAGGACGACGGCTTCTGGGGCGTCAAGGTCGACTGGCAGATCAATGACCGCAACCTCATGGAGCTGCTCGCCTTCTCCGACGAGAACCAGACCGTCACGGACAGCTTCGGTTTCGATCTCGCGACCGAGGAGATAGGCGCCTTCGAAAACCGGCGCTTCGAGGACGAAGGCGGCAAGAACTGGGCGCTGACCTATACCTCGTACCTCGCCGACACGCTCTCGGCGAAGGTGTTGTACGGTGAGAACCATCGCCAGTTCTCGCGCCTGAGCCAGAACGACATCGACTGCAACCGCATCCGCGACCTGCGCGGCGCGACCACCATCGACATCGGCTGCACCTCGAGCGCCAACGTCATCAAGCGCGAGGACACGCGCGAGGCGGCGCGCATCGACTTCGAGTGGCAGCTCGGCGAGCACCAGCTGCGTTTCGGCCTCGACCACGAGTCGAACACCTCGGATCACAACCAGTTCTACCCGGGCCAGGACCGCCTGCTCTATGAAGTGCGCCGCGTGACCGTGCCGACGCTCGAGAATGGCGCGCCCCGCCCCGCCGGCGTCACCGACTTCGTGCGCACGCGCCAGAACGAAGTGGCCGGCAGTTTCGAGACGCTCAACCAGGCTTACTACCTCGAGGACAACTGGGCGGCCACCGACCGCCTGCTGTTGAATGCCGGCGTGCGCGTCGAAGGCTTCGACAACCGCAATTCCGACGGCGACAGCTACATCAAGATGGACAACATGATCGCGCCGCGCTTCGGCTTCTCGCTCGACATGAAGGGCGATGGCCGCACGAAGCTGTTCGGCAATGCGGGCCGCTACTTCCTGCCGGTCGCCAACGTGATCAACATCAAGCAGGCCGGCGGCTTCCTCGATGCACGCACGTGGTACGTGTTCAACGGCTTCGAGAACTTCGAGTACAACGGCATCACGCGCCAGCGGCCGATCCTCGGCGCGCAGGTCGGAGATGTGGATACCTCGCAGGGCGACGGGTCGGTGGGCGACCTGCGCAGCGAGGTCGACAAGGACATGGACCCCGTCTACCAGGACGAGCTCATCCTGGGCTTCCAGACCATGATCAACGAGCAGTGGTCATGGGGCGTGCGTGGCACGTATCGCAAGCTGAACAATGCCATCGACGACATGGAGATCAGCTCCACGGGCATCATGTGCGACGGGGAGCCGGTATCGAACGGCTTCATCATGGGCAACCCCGGCCGCGTAGCGACCATCTTCTCCGACACGGACTGCGACGGCGAAAATGACGCGTTCGTCGACGTGGACACCTCGCGGACCGGCTGGGCCATGTTCGACGCCGACGGCAACTATCTCGGCGACCATGCGTACGAGGAGCCGCGCCGCGACTACAAGGCACTGGAGTTCGCGCTGGATCGCGCCTGGGACAACCAGTGGTCGTTGAACGCGACGTACACGCTGGCTTTCAACAAGGGCAATGCCGAAGGCCCGGTGAACACCGATACGGACTTCGGCGACACGGGCCGCACCGAAAACTTCGACGACCCATGGGTGAACTTCGGCGGCTACGGCTACCTGCCCAATGACCGTCGCCACCAGCTCAAGCTGCGCGGCACCTACGGTTTCGGCAGCGACTGGCGCGTGGGCATGACATTGAACGCGCAGTCGGGTCGCCCGATCAGCGCCTTCGGCGAAGCCAACCCGTTCGACGGCACCAACTACCACAGCTTCTTCATCTGCACCGCCAACTGCGACGACTCGGCCACTGCGGAGTACGAGCTCATCGGCCGCGGCTCGCAGGGACGCACGCCGTGGACCTATGATGTGGGCGCCAACCTGACTTGGCGCCACGAGTTCGGTGCCGCGGACGTGATGGTCAAGCTCGCCGTGTACAACCTGCTCAACGAGGAGCGCGTGCTCGAAGTGGATGAGTCGCTGAACCCGACGGATCCGGACAACACCTTCGGCACGGCCACGGCGTGGTCCGCTCCGCGCTACGGCCAGCTCACGTTCCAGGTGAAGTTCTGAGGCTGGTTGCGCAACCACTTGCAATAGCGATCGCCGCCGCGCTCGGACTGAGCGCGGCGGCCTGTACATCACTCCCGGGCGCCACTGCTGGCGCCAGACGCCCGACCACTCACCTCCTCACGCTCGACACGCATGTCGACATCCCGCGCACCTACATGCGCGAGTCGCGCTTCGACCCGGGCACGGACACCGAGCTCAGGGTGGACCTGGGCAAGATGGCGCGCGGCGGCCTCGACGCCGCGTTCTTCGTGATCTTCGTCGAGCAGGGTCCGCGCACGCCCGAGGGCTATGCCGCCGCGTACGCGGCCGCCGAACGCAAGGTGTCGGCCATCGAGGCCATGGTCGCGAAGTATCCGGACCGCATCCGGCTCGCGACTTCGCCGAAGGACGTCGTCGACAATCACGCCGCGGGCAGGCTCTCCGCGATGATGGGCATCGAGAACGGCTTCGTCATCGGCAAAGATCTTGCGCGACTCGACGCGCTGTACGCGCGTGGTGCGCGCTACATCGGTCTCACACATACCGGCCACAACGACATCTGCACGAGCTCGGGCGTACTCGAGGAGTTCGGAGACACGCGAGCGCCCGAGAACGATGGCCTGTCCGCGTTCGGCGAGGGCGTGGTCCGCCGCGCGAACCGGCTCGGCATGCTCGTGGACGTCTCGCACTCCTCCGATGCCTGCGTCCGCGACGTGCTGCGCGCCTCTTCTGCGCCCATCATCGCCTCGCACTCTGCCGTGCGCGCGCTCACGCCGCATGCGCGCAACCTCGACGACGACCTGCTGCGCGCCATCGCCGCGAAGGGCGGCGTCATCCACGTGGTCGCTTACTCGGGCTTCCTGAAGCTCGATCCCGCGCGCGATGCGGCCGTGAAAGCGCTGGAGGCCAAAGTCGCGCGCGATGCCGGCGACCCGGCCTTCGACAGCGCCAAGCACGAGTACCTCGCCGCCTATCAGGAGGGGCTGAAGACCATCGACCAGCAGTATCCGCTCGCCACGCTCGACGACTATCTCGATCACCTCGAGCACGCGGTAAAGGTGGCCGGCATCGATCACGTCGGCCTCGCCTCCGACTTCGATGGCGGCGGCGCGCTGCGCGGCTGGGCCGACGCCGGCGAGACCCGCAACGTTACAGCCGGATTGCGCCGGCGCGGCTTCACCGATGCGCAGATCGCGCAGCTCTGGAGCGGCAACCTGCTGCGCACGTGGCGCGACGTGGAGCAGTCCGCGAGAACGGCAAAAATCGCCGACCAACGCAGCATCGATGCGATCTTCGATGCGGTGATGAACGAGTACCACCTGCCCGGCATGGCGCTCGGCGTGGTGGAAGACGGCCAGGTGGTCTACACGCGCACCGCGGGCGAGCTGGTCTCGGGCGGCGGCCAGAAGGTCGACGGCGACTCGCTGTTCAAGATCGCATCGAACACCAAGGCCATGACCACGGGACTGCTCGCGCGCCTCGTGGATGCCGGCAAACTCGCATGGGACGACCCGGTGGTGAAATACCTGCCGAAGTTCCGCATGAGCGAGCCGTGGATCACGCGCGAGATGCGCGTGCGCGACCTGCTCATCCACAACAGCGGGCTGCGCGAAGGCGCGGGCGATCTCATGCTCTGGCCCGAGCCGAACCACTTCACGCGGGCCGACATCATCGCGGGGTTGCAACACCTCAAACCGGTGGGCAGCTTCCGCTCGCACTACGACTACGACAACCTCATGTACATCGTGGCCGGCGAAGTCGCGGCGGCGGCGGGTGGTGCGTCGTACGAAGAACTGGTGCGGCGCGAGGTGTTCGACACGGTGGGCCTCACGCGCTGCCAGGTCGGCGAGTTCGATCGCGAGCGCGTGGGCAACGTCGCGCAACCGCACATGTGGGAGGGCGACCGCAACCTCGCGTTCAACGGCGACGAGAAGATAGTCCCGGCGATTTCCTCCGCCGCGGCCGGCGGCATCCGCTGCAGCCTCACCGATATGCTCACCTGGATGCGCATGTGGCTCGACCCCGACCTCGTGCCGCCGGGCGGGAGCACGCCGTGGCTGACCCGAGAGCAGCACGAGGCGCTGTGGACGCCGCAGACACCCATGCCGATGTCGCCGCGGCAGAAGCGCTGGAACAACGGCAGCTTCTCGGCGTATGGGTACGGCTGGCGACTCTCGGACGTCGACGGCGTGCGCCGGGTGTCGCACACGGGCACGCTCGGGGGCATGTACTCCGCGCTCACGCTGCTGCCGGAGAAGCGATCGGGCTTCGTATTCATGATCAACGGCGAAGGTTCACGCGCCCGCACGGTGCTCAACGAAGCCCTGGTCAAGCGCTTCACGGCACCAGGTCGTGCAGCGCCCGCGCGCTGGTACATCGATCAGCTGAATGCCGCGGACCAGGCGGCCGCGTCCACGCTGCCGCACATGCGGCTGCCCATGCGCAAGCTCGCGACGGCGTCTTCGGTAAAGCCGTGGCTGGGCCGGTACCGCGACCCCTGGTTCGGCGAGGTCTCCCTTTGCGAACGTGACGGGCACGTGCGCTTCGATGCGATGAAGTCACCGCTCATGACCGGGGACCTCATGCAAGTGGGCGATCGCCTGCTCGTGGATTGGGACGACGTCAGCGTAGACATGGAGCCCTGGCTCACGTTCACGCCCGCATCCGTCGGCAGGCCGGTCACGCTCACGCTCGCCAAGGTGGACCCCGAAGGCGATTTCAGCTCCGACTACGAGGATCTGCTCTTCACGCGCGTGGGCACTTGCGCAGCGGCGAAGTCGGTGGCGCCGCTGAGCGATGCCGAAGCGAGCGCCCGCGTCGACCGGCTCATGCACGCCTACACCGGTGACGTGCCGGGCGCCTCCGTGCTGGTGCTGCGCGAGGGCAAGCCCGCGCTCGAGCGCGCCTACGGGCTCGCCGATCTCGAGCAGCGCACGCGCGCGACGCCCACGACCAACTACCGCCTGGCGTCCGTGACCAAGCAGTTCACCGCGACCGCGATCCTGCTGCTGGCCGAAGACGGCAGGCTGCGGCTGGACGACCCGATCCGCCAATGGTTGCCGGAGCTGCCGGAAGCCACTCAGCCCGTGACCATCCGCCACCTGCTCTCGCACACCGGTGGGCTCATCGATTACGAGGACTTCGTCGCCGACGACGCGCCGCAGGTGCACGACGCCGACGTGCTGGCGCTTCTCGCGAAGCAGAACCGCGTGTACTTCGCCGCCGGATCCAACTACCGGTACAGCAACAGCGGCTACTCGTTGCTGTCGCTCGTCGTCGCGAAGGCATCGGGGCGGCGGTTCGCCGACTTCCTGCGTGAGCGCATCTTCGAGAAGCTCGGCATGCGCAACACCCTCGCCTTCGAGGATGGCATCTCGACGGTAACGCAGCGCGCCTTCGGCTACAGCGCGGAGCGCGGCGCCTGGACGCGCGCCGACCAGAGCAGCACGTCGGCCGTGCTGGGCGATGGCGGTGTCTACTCGTCCATCGAAGATCTGGCCAGGTGGGACGCCGCGTTGTACGACGATCGCCTGCTGCGCAAGCCGTCGCGCGACCTGGCGTTCGCGCCGACCACGCACACCGACAACCCGAGCATCGACTATGGCTTCGGCTGGCGCATCACCGGCGAGACACTCTGGCACTCGGGCGAGACGCGCGGCTTCCGCAACGTGATCATCCGCTACCCGGAACGCCGGCTCACCGTCATCGTGCTCACCAACCGCAACGACCCGGAGCCTTACGCCACCGCCCTGGCCATCGCGCGGCTCTATCTTCCCGGAGCCGCGCGGCGGTGATCCACAACGAAGCGGTCATCCTCGGGCTGCTCATGGCCACGCTGGGCGCCGTGTTCTGGACCACGAAGTCCACGCACCGGTTCTGGCAGTCACTCTATAAATATGTGCCGGCACTGGTGCTCTGCTATTTCCTGCCCGCGCTGTACAACTCGTTCGGGCTCATCGACGGCGCGAAGTCGAACCTGTATTTCATCGCGTCGCGTTACCTGCTGCCGGCCACGCTCGTGCTTTTGACGCTCGCCATCGACCTGCCCGCGACGCTGCGCCTCGGGCCCAAGGCGCTGGCGATGTTCTTCGCGGCCGCCATCGGCGTGATGCTGGGCGGCCCCCTGGCGTTGATCCTCTGGAAGACGCTGTCGCCGGAATCGGTCGACCCCGAGCTGTGGCGCGGCATGACGGCCATTGCCGGCAGCTGGATCGGTGGCGCCGCGAACCAGGCCGCCATGAAAGAAGTGTTCCAGATACAGCCGAACGTATTCGGCGTCATGGTTGCGGTGGACGTGCTCTTCTCCTATCTATGGATGGCGGTGCTCCTGTGGATGGCAGCGCGTCACGAGCGCATCGACCGCCGGCTGCACGCCGACAACAGCGCCATCGCCGCGCTGGGCGAGCGCATGGAAAGGCTGCGCCAGGCGCACGAACGCACGCCTTCGTTGGCCGATCTCATGATCATGCTGGCGCTGGCCTTCGGCGCCACGGGCCTTTCACACTTGCTGGCTGCGCCTCTGGCGGCGGCATTTGCCGGGCTCGAATGGGCCGAGCGGCTGTCGCTGTCGAGCGAGTTCTTCTGGATCGTGATCCTGGCCACCACGTTCGGACTCATCCTGTCGTTCACGCGTGCACGCCAGCTCGAAGGCGCGGGCGCCTCGCGCCTCGGCACAGTGTTCCTTTACGTGCTCATCGCCACGGTGGGCATGCAGATGGACATCAGTTCGGTGCTCACCAGCCCCGCATTGTTCGGCATCGGATTCACGTGGATAGTCTTCCACGCGGTCGTGATGCTGGTGGTGGCGCGACTGATTCGCGCGCCGACGTTTTTCCTCGCGGTGAGCAGCCAGGCCTGCATCGGCGGCGCCGCCAGTGCGCCGGTGGTGGCGGCGGCGTTTCATCCGTCGCTTGCACCAGTGGGGGTGCTGCTCGCGGTGCTGGGGTACGCGCTGGGCACCTATGGAGGGTGGCTGTGTGGGCAGTTGATGCGATTGGTCAGTCAGTAGACGTTGGCGAACGACCGCCGTCCAGAGGTGCCAGAACCTAGCGTTTGTAGACCACTTCGCCGGCGATGATGGTCATGACGACTTGGGTCGACTGGATCTGGTCTTCGGGGATGGACATCAGGTCCGCGGAGAGGATGGTGAAATCGGCTTGTTTGCCCGCCTCGATGCTGCCGCGCTCGTTTTCCTGGAAGGCGGCGAACGCGGGCGCGCGCGTCAGCATGGTCAGCGCTTCGTCGCGCGTGACGCGCTGCTCGCGATGCCATGACGCATCGGCGAAGCCGTCGCGGGACTTGCGTACCACGGCCGCGTAGAACTCGTCGATGGGGTCGCCCTTCTCCACCGGTGCGTCGCTGCCGGCGACCACGGTGGCGCCGGAATCGAGCAACGCGCGCCACGCGTAGGCGTAGCGGATGCGTTCGGGGCCGAGGCGGCTCGGGGCGAAGAAGAGATCGCTGATCGCGTGGCTGGGCTGCATGGACGCGATGACGCCGAGCTTCGCGAAGCGCGGAATGTCGGCGGCGGTCAGCACCTGCGCGTGCTCGATGCGCCAACGCGGCTGCGCCACCTTGCGCTCCGCCGCCGGAACCGTGGCGAACGCCTGTTCGTACAGGTCGAGCATCGTGCGATTGCCGCGGTCACCGATGGCGTGGGTCTCGACCTGCAGGCCGCGCTTCAGCGCGACGATCAGTATCGGCAGCAGGCTTTCGGGTTCGTTGCGGAACAGGCCGCTGGTCTCGGGCGCATCGCTGTAAGGCGCCAGCAGCATCGCGCCGCGCGAACCGAGCGCGCCGTCGATGTAGAGCTTGATGGCGCGCACCGTGAGGCGATCGCCACATCTATCTACCGGCCCTTCCGCGAACAGGCGTTCGAGATCCGCGCCCGGACCGCCGATGGCGTCGTACAAACGCAGCTTGATACGACGCTCGGCGTACAGGCGGCAGAGACGGTCGACCTCGGCGAAGGAGTTGCCGGCGATCTGCAGCTGGGTCCAGCCCCTGCGCACGCTGCGGCCCGCACCGGTCTCGAGCTGCCGCAACAGTTCCTGTTCGGTGGGTTCGGGCACCAATCCCCAGACGACGTCCATTGCCGCATCGACCAGCATGCCGGTGGGCCCGCCCCCGGCGTCCTTGAGAATCTTGCCGCCGGGAGGGTCGGAGGTGCTGCCGTCGATGTGCGCCAGCGCCAGTGCGCGACTGCTCACGACTATGGCGTGCCCGTCGGCGCGCTCGAGCACCACCGGCCGGTCGCCCACCACTTCGTCGAGATCCGCCTTCGTGGGAAACGCCTGCGGCGTCCATCGTGATTCGATCCAGCCGCGCCCGACGATCCACTGGCCTGGCGGCGCCTTGCGATGCTGCTCGCGTAGCCGGCGCTTGAGGTCGTCCAGGCTGGTGGTTCCTTCCAGCTCGAAGCTCAGCTCGCGTTCGCCGATGCCCTGGAGATGCGCATGGGAATCCGTGAAGCCCGGGAAGACCGTGAGACCGCGGAGGTCGAGCGTGCGCGCATCGCGTCCGGCGCGTTTGCGTGCTTCCTCACGGGTGCCCACGTATACGATGCGCCCGGCTTCCGCGAGGACGGCTTCCGCGCGCGGCATGCGCGGATCGGCGGTGTGCACCGTGCCGTTGATGAGCAGCAGCCGATCAGGAGTGGACGGCCCGGGAGCCGCGAGGCCCGGCGCCGCGAGCACGAGGACTGGCAGGAGCCAGGAGAACCTGGCTCCCGATCTCGGAGCGCTTGTTTGCGCGCAGCGGCTTTTCACGCCACGAGGTTATACCCGCGCGGCGCCCGCGACTACATGCGCGCCGGCCGCCAAGGCTTCGCTTTCGGCGCGCCTTTATGCTTCTTCGACGTGAAGCGCGACTTGTGAGGGTTCACGCCATCCTCGAGACCTTCGGGGAGCGAGAGCGCGAAGGTCGGCGGATTCTTCGCGCGCACCTGCGTGACGGCTTCGAAACCGGAGGCCAGCTTGATCAACATGGGCTCGCTGAAGGCCGTCCCCATGAAACTCAGGCCCATGGGCAGGCCGTGCACCAGGGTCGCGGGCACCTGGACGATGGGATATCCGGCGCCGGCCGCGAGGCCCGAGCTGCCGAAGATGAAATCGTCGCCGTAGATAAGGTCGGTCGCCCAGGCCGGGTTGTCGGTGGGCGCGATGACCGCATCCAGAGCGAAATCCGCGAGCGCCTTGTCGATGCCGTTGACGCCGGAATCGCGCGAGATCGCG
>DATLDQ010000097.1:0-12675 GCA_035525785.1 Steroidobacteraceae bacterium
AATGCGAGTCACCATATTTGGGTCCGGCTACGTCGGGCTCGTCACAGGCGCCTGCCTGGCGGATGCGGGAAACGATGTCCTCTGCGTGGACGTCGACCAGAAGAAGATCGATGCGCTCAAGCGCGGTGAAATTCCGATCCACGAGCCCGGCCTCGACGACCTGATCCAGCGCAATGCCGAAGCCGAACGCCTTCGTTTCACGACGTCGGCTGCCGAAGGTGTGGCGCATGGTGTCCTGCAGCTCATCGCGGTGGGCACGCCGCCCGACGAGGACGGCTCGGCCGACCTCAAGTACGTGCTGGCGGTGGCGCGCTCCATCGGCGAGCACATGACCGAATACAAGGTGGTCATCACCAAGTCGACCGTGCCCGTGGGCACCGGCGAGAAAGTGGGCGCGGCCGTGGCCGAATCCATCAGGAAGCGGGGCGCCGAGATCGAATTCGACGTGGTCTCGAACCCGGAATTCCTCAAGGAAGGCGCGGCCATCGACGACTTCATGCGTCCGGATCGCGTCGTCGTCGGCGCCGACAATCCGCGCGTCGTGGAACTGCTGCGTGCGCTGTACGAGCCGTTCACGCGCAGCCGCGACAAGATCATCATCATGGACGTGAAATCGGCGGAGCTCACCAAGTACGCCGCCAACGCCATGCTCGCCACCAAGATCAGCTTCATGAACGAGCTGGCGAATCTCGCGGAGCTCTTCGGCGCCGACATCGAGCGCGTGCGCAATGGCATCGGCTCGGACGCGCGCATCGGCTATCACTTCATCTACCCCGGGTTGGGTTACGGCGGCTCGTGCTTCCCGAAGGACGTGCAGGCGCTGGTGCGATCCGCGCGCGGCGTGAAGTACGAACCGCAGCTCCTCAACTCGGTGGAAGAGGTGAACAAGCGGCAGAAGGAAGTGCTGCCCAACAAGATCAGCAAGCACTTCGGCGGCAATCTCGCCGGCAAGACCTTCGCGGTCTGGGGCCTGGCATTCAAGCCGGGCACCGACGACATGCGCGAGGCGCCGAGCCGCGTGCTCATCGAACAGCTGTGGAAGGCGGGCGCGAAGGTGCGTGCATACGACCCTGCCGCGGGCAAGGAAGCCAGGCGCATCTGGGGCGACCGTGCCGATCTCGTGCTGTGCGCGCGTTCCAAGGACACGCTCGAGGGCGCCGACGCACTGGTGATCGTCACCGAGTGGAAGGAATTCCGCAGTCCCGACTTCGACGCGTTGAAGAAGCAGCTCAAGGTTCCGGTAGTGTTCGATGGCCGCAATCTCTACGACCCCGCGTTCATGAAGAAGCAGGGCTTCACGTATTACGCGATCGGTCGCGGCGAGCCCGTGCCGAAGTAGTTAGCCCGTCGCGGTCGGGCAGCCCCGGATGCCGGGGCCCGGCCGCGAGTACGTTCCCGCCGGGCGGCATGCCGTGCAGAACCCGGCATGCTCCCGCCCGTCGCTCACCCTTCTTGAAGGATTACGCCGACGGGACCCGATCTCGTGTTTTGTTCGGTACCTGTAAACGGCGTACCATCTGCAGCAATGAAACTCGTCCCCGTGATCCTTTCGGGTGGCTCCGGCACACGGCTATGGCCGCTTTCGCGCGAGCTGCTCCCCAAACAACTACTGGCGCTCACGGGTGAGCGCACCATGATCCAGGAGACCGCCGCGCGCCTCATGGGCTTTCCCGGCGCGCTGCCTCCGGTGGTGGTGTGCAACGAAGCGCACCGGTTCCTGGTCGCCGAGCAGCTGCGCGAACTGGGCCTGCCCCCCTCGGCCATCTTGTTAGAACCCGCGGGCCGGAACACGGCCCCCGCGATCGCGCTCGCGGCGCACGCGGCGCTGGCCGTCGCCGGCGAAGGCGCGCTCATGCTCGTATTACCCGCGGATCACGTGCTGGCGGACCTGCCGGCCTTTCAGGCGGCCATCCAGCGCGCTTTGCCGGCTGCCGCCGAAGGCAAGCTCGTGGCCTTCGGCACGGTGGCACGCACGCCGGAGACGGGTTATGGATACCTGAGATCGCAAGGCCGTCCGGCCCCGACCGGGGTCGTGCCCATCGCGCAATTCGTCGAGAAGCCCGATCTCAAGCGCGCGCAGGAGTTCGTCGCCTCGGGCGAATACTTCTGGAACTCGGGCATGTTCCTGTTCGGCGCGCGCCGCTACCTCGACGAGCTCGCCGTGCACGCGCCGGACATCGCCAGCGTGTGTGAACGCGCCAGCGCCACCGCGGTGCGCGAGAAGGATTTCACGCGCGTCGACGAAGCCACGTTCGCAGCCTGCCGCAGCGATTCGGTCGACTATGCCGTCATGGAAAAAACCCGCGATGCCGTCATGACGCCGCTCGATGCCGGGTGGAATGACGTCGGTTCCTGGGCCGCGCTGCACGATGTGATGCCCGCCGACCAGCAGGGCAACGTGATGCGCGGCGACGTGCTGCTCGAAGACACGCAGGGCTGCTACGTGCATGCCGACCACCGACTCGTCGCCGCGTTGGGACTGAAGGACATCGTGATCGTGGAGACCGCCGATGCCGTGCTGGTCGCGCCGAAATCCAAAGTGCAGGATGTGAAGAAGCTGGTGGCGCGACTCAAGGCTGCGGGCCGTTCCGAACACATGGCGCATGCCGTTCCCGCCTCGGACGGGTCCAGAGGAAAACAGAAGTGACCGTGAATCTGTCTGCGTTCAAGGCCTACGACGTCCGTGGTCGCATCCCCGATGAAATCAACGCCGACCTCATCTACCAGATCGGCCGCGCCTACGCCGCGTTCGTCAAGCCGAAGAAAGTCGCCGTGGGGCGCGACATCCGGCAGACCAGCGAAGAATTCGCGCAGGCGCTGATCCGCGGTCTTACCGACTCGGGTGTCGACGTGGTCGACATCGGGTTGTGCGGCACCGAGGGCGTGTACTTCGCGACGTTCCACTACGGGCTCGATGGCGGCGTGATGATCACCGCCAGCCACAATCCGCCGGACTACAACGGTCTCAAGCTCGTGCGCGAGCTGAGCAAGCCCATCGGCGCCGACAGCGGGCTCAAGGACATCGCCGCGATGATCCGGTCGGGTGGCTTTCCGGCGATCGCCGCCGCGAAGGGCAAAGTCGAGAAGCTCGACACCAGCGCCGACTACGTGAAGCACCTGCTGGGCTACGTGAACATGAAGTCGTTGCGCAAGCTCAAGGTCGTCGTCGACGCCGGCAACGGCGGCGCGGGCCTTTCCGTCGACAAGCTCGCCCCGCACCTGCCGTTCGAGTTCATCAAGGTTCGCCACGAACCCGATGGCAAATTCCCGCAGGGCGTGCCCAACCCCATGCTCGAGGAAAATCGCGGCCCCACGCTCGAGGCGCTGCGCAAGTCCGGCGCGGATGTGGGCATCGCCTGGGATGGCGATTACGACCGCTGCTTCTTCTACGACTCGAAGGGCAGCTTCATCGAGGGCTACTACATCGTCGGGCTGCTGGCGGAGAGCTTCCTCGCCAAACAACCTGGCGCGCGCATCGTCTACGACCCGCGGCTCACCTGGAACACCATCGATACGGTGAAGCGCCTTGGCGGCGTGCCCGTGATGAGCAAGTCCGGCCATGCATTCATCAAGCAGAAGATGCGCGAGGTGGACGGTGCCTATGGCGGCGAGATGAGCGCGCACCACTACTTCCGCGACTTTTCGTACTGTGACAGCGGCATGGTTCCGTGGCTGCTCGTGCTCGAGCGCGTCTGCGAGTCAGGCAAGTCGCTCGATGAGCTCGTGGCCGCGCGCATCAAGGCCTTCCCGGCGAGCGGCGAGATCAACCGCAAGATGCCCGACGCCAAGGCCGTACTGGCCGCGGCCGAGAAAAAGTACGGCGCCGGCGCCATCATCGACCACACCGACGGATTGTCGGTCGATCATCCCGACTGGCGTTTCAACATTCGCGCCTCCAACACCGAGCCGCTGGTGCGCCTGAATGTCGAGGCGCGTGGCGACGAAGGGCTGATGCGCGAGAAGACCGCCGACCTGCTGTCCTTCATGGATTCGCTCGGCGCCGTCAAAGCCAACCACTGATTGGTCAAGGAATCCAGATGCACAAATTGAAGACACTGGTGGCAACCGCGGCCATCGCCACGGCGTCCGTGCAGGCCGCCACGCCGTCCTACGACATCCCCGCGAGCGTCGAAGCCACGGCCAAGGCGCAGATCAACCAGGGCTCGCTCGAAGCGCCGATCCGCTATCTGGCCGACGACCTGCTCGAAGGCCGCGGACCCGCGACGCGCGGCGACGCGCTGGCGCGCCTGTACCTCGCCAACGAGCTGCGCTCGCTGGGCTATCTACCCGGCGCCGGCAACGGCAAGTGGGAACAACCCGTCGACGTCGTAGGCACGACGGCGCACCTGCCGGCGCAGTGGACCTTCACGGGCCAGGGAAAGAACAAGGGCAGCGACGTCGCGCTCAAGCTCTCCGATGACTACATCGCGGGCTCCGGCGTGCAGACCGAATCCGCCGGCTTCCAGAACGCCGACCTCGTGTTCGTGGGCTACGGCATCGACGCCCCGGAATACCAGTGGGACGACTTCAAGGGCGCGGACGTCAAGGGCAAGGTCCTGGTCATGCTCAACAACGATCCCGATTGGGACGACAAGTTGTTTGCCGGCAAGACGCGCCTGTACTACGGCCGCTGGGTCTACAAGTACGAGAGCGCCGCGCGCCATGGCGCCGCGGGCGCCATCATCATCCATACCACGCCATCGGCGGGTTACCCCTGGCAGGTCGTGCAGTCGTCATGGGGTGGCGAGCAGTTCGAGTTGCCGGCGGAAGGCGAGCCGCGCGTGCAGCTCAAGGCCTGGGCCACCGAGGACGCCGCGCGCAAGCTTCTCAAGGCCGGTGGCCAGGATCTCGACAAGCTCATCAAGGCCGCCCGCAGCCGGTCGTTCAAACCCGTGCCACTGTCGCTCAAGACCTCCATCGACTTCACCAACAAAGTGTCGAAAGTGACCACGGGCAACGTCGCCGGTCTGCTGCCGGGCAGCGACCCCAAGCTCAAGGACGAGGTGGTGATCTACTCCGCGCATCACGATCACTTCGGCATCGGTGAGGCCGACAAGACCGGCGACAAGATCTACAACGGCGCCGAGGACAACGCCGCCGGATGCGCGCAGGTCATGGCCATCGCGCGCGCGTTCGCCGCTCTGCCGCAGCGTCCGCGCCGTTCGGTGCTGATTCTCTTCGTCGCGGGCGAGGAGCAGGGGTTGTTAGGCAGCAAGTACTACTCGCTGCATCCCACGTTCGCTCCGGGAAAAATCGCCGCCAACATCAATTTCGACGGTGGCAACTTCCAGGGCCGCACGAAAGACATCACGTATGTCGGCTTCGGCAAGTCCTCGCTCGACGAGATCACCAAGGCACTGGTGGCGAAGCAGGGGCGGGTGGTGGTTCCCGACCAGTTCCCCGACCGCGGCTACTTCTACCGCTCCGACCAGTTCAACTTCGCGAAGATCGGCGTGCCCGCCATGTACTACAACGCCGGCACCGAGTTCATCGGCAAGCCCGAAGGCTGGGGCCGCAAGGCGAAAGAGGAGTGGGAAGAGCACATCTACCACCAACCGAGCGACGAGATCGACGACTCCTGGGTGTTCGATGGAATGATCGAGGACGCTACGCTGGGGTTCTACAGCGGTTGGCTCGTGGCGCAGGCCGAAGAGATGCCGAGGTGGAACCCGGGCGATGAATTCGAAGCCGCGAGAAAGAAAGCGGTAGGGGCGGCGAAATAGGGGCGCTCGAGCAAATACCCCGAGCCTCAGAAAAGGCCGTCAAGCCAGAGCAGTAGCCCCCGCGTCGGCCATCATGTATTCCATGAGACCCGCGAACGCTTCTTCGGCGCTTGCGTAGCGCAACTCGGGGCTTTTCGCCACCAGCCGCTCCAGGAACCGCTGGTGCCGCGCGAACTGCTCCGGCAGCTTCGGGATCGGGGCGTTCTTGTGCATTTCGAACAGCCCCACGAGCGTCGCCGCCGCGTACATGCGCTGTCCGGTGAGCAGTTCGTAGAGCATGACGCCGACGCTGTACAGATCCGAGCGCTGATCCGCCTTGCCGCCCAGCGCCTGTTCGGGCGACAGGTAGTAAGGTGTGCCGATGACCACGCCGGCCAGCGTCTTGGCCACGGGATCGGCATCCGTGCGCGCGCTGCCGAAATCCACGAGCGCGATGGTGCCGTCGTCGCGGAACATGACGTTCGCGGGCTTGAGATCGCGGTGGATGATGCCGGCGGCGTGCACTGACGTCAGCGCCGACAAGATCGATCCGATGATGATCAGTGCTTCTTCCGGCGGCGGGCGGTCGCGCGCGATGCGCGCACGCAGGTCGCCGGCGGGGAAGTATTCCATGACGATGTAGGCATGGGTCTCGCTGAAGCCATGCTCGTACACCTTGGCGACGTAGGGGCTATCGATGCTCGACGTGGCGAAGTATTCCTGCACGAAGCGCGATAGCAGGTCCGAGTCCCCGCTGCCTTCGGCCTTGAGCACCTTCAACACCACCTGTGATTTGTCGGGGCGTTCACACAGGCACACATTGGCCGTCGCGCCGGCGCCGAGTGTCTTGATGGGCTTGAATGCGGTGATGCCGGCCTGCTTGAGTACGGCGTCGGCATCGGCGAGGCGCTTGGCTTCGACGCGCGCCACCGTGGTGGCGTGGTCGGTCTTGGTACGTTCGGCGAGCGTCGCGGCAAGCTCCGCGCCGCGGCTGCGCTCGGTCCGTGGCGGTGCTTTCGTGGCGTCGACAACTGATGAGTCCGCCCTGGATGCGTCCGCCCTGGATGAATCGGCTTTGGCCGGGTTGGCTTTCGCCGCGTCGCCAGCGGATGCATCGACCTTGGGCGCGCCGACATTCGCAGACGGCGCTGTGACTGCGTCCGCTCTCGGTGACTCGGACTTCGGCGCCTCCGCTTCGGTCTTGCGCGCCGGCATCGGCGGCGCGTTCACTTCGATTTCCGCGGGCGGCCGGTGTTTCACCGTTTCGCCGGGGACGCGCACGATCTTCGGGAAGTTGGCCTTGCTGCGCAGCTCCGAGATCCAGAGCAGTCCTTCGCGGCGCAGGTACTCATCGTCGATGAGCACGTGCGTGTAGCGATCCCAGCGGAAATCCGCGGGCGGCTTGCCGTAGGCGGCGAGGTCGTGCACCTCGAGCTTGGCCTGCGGATATTTTTCGATGGCCAGTCGCCGCGCCCGGTTAACCAGGCCCGATGCGTGCCGCATGATGAGGACTCGTTCCGTCATGGCTGGGACCTTCCTGGCCTCGATTCCCGCGCTCACTTCTTCGTCACCGTGTGACGCTCGATAATCGCGCGCAGTTTCATCTCATCCACGGGCTTCGTGAGATAGCCGTCGCAGCCGGCCATGGTGCCGCGGATCTTGTCGAAGGTCTTGTCCTTGCTGGTCAGCATGACGACCTTCATCAGGCTGTTGTCCTTGTTCTTCTTGATCATCTTGCAGACGTCATAGCCGTCCATGCCGGGTAGCATCACGTCGAGGAAGATCATGTCGAAGTGGTTCTTCGAAATCTTGAACAGCGCCTCTTCGCCGGAGGAAGCGAACTCCGGCTGGATGCCGTAGGGCTGCAACTTGTTCTGCAGGAAGGTGCGCATCAGCGGGCTGTCGTCCACGGCGAGCACGCGGAAATTGTGTTCCTCGTGTCGCGCGAGCTGCGCGCCGTGACCGACCGGGGCGGCGGGCACGGGGGCGGGCGCGGGTGCGGGCGGAGTCAGCGCCGCCGGGGAAACCGTCGCGGACGGAACCGCGGCAGCGGCAGTCGCGAGGGCGGGCGCATCCGGCTTCGGCGCGTCGGCCTTCGGGTTGTCCTGCTTGAGCACCGGCACCGTGGCCGTCATCGGCGCATCGGGGATGCGCGCGGACGCGGGTAGTGAGGCGGAGAGCGGAGGTGTCGGAACCACTCGCAGGTTCGCGCGGCCGTTACTCGGCGCCACCGCGGCGGCGAGCGCCGTCGGCGAGAGGGGCGTCGCGCCGCTCGTCGGCGGCAAAGCCGGCTTGTCGAGAGTCCTTTCGCCCAGCGTCCGTTCGCCCAGGCTCCTGTCACCGAGCTTGTCGGTCAGGATGCGGTCGACGGTCTTGTCCGTCACCGGCTTCTCGTCCGCGGCCCCATTCGGCTGCAGGACTACCTGCGGCAGCACGGTGGCCGCGGGAGCGGCAGCCGTCATGGGCCCGGCATCGGCGGCGGCGGCCGCAAGGGCCCCCGGCGCAGCGCCGGCGGCACGCGTCATGGTCGAGGCCGCGGTCGTACTAGATAGGGTCGCGGCCGCCGCCGCGCCCGCGAGCGTGGCGCCCGCGGCAGTCGCCGAGAATGGCGCCGGCCCATTCATGCCCGACGAGAGCGCCGGCTGCTGCACCGTGGTGCCCGTGGATGAACGCGGCATGCCGAGGTCCGGCTTCGGGGGCGCGGGCACGCTCATGTCGTTGCTGGTGATGCCACCCGTGGGCAGCGTGCCGGCGCGCGGGCCGGACACGTCGTGCAGCGCAGATTCCTTCGACACGCTGCCGATGGCGGAAGACTGAATGGCGATGGCGAGACGGTCCATGGCGCCGACGACCTTGAGGCCGAGTGGACGCGCCGCGACGGCGACGCCGAGATCGATGTTCTTCGATCCGACCACGAGCGTGCGATCCGACGTACTGGAAAACGTCGCCTGCCAGCTGGCAACCGCGCTGTCGCTGTCCCCGTCGAGCAGGTACATGTCCGGCGCGACACCCGCTTCCGGATTCCACAGCTTGTAGCCGATCTGCCGCGCCGGTGCGACCGACAGCAGGAAGATCGAGTTCAACATCTGCCGCTCGGGCGCGGAGAAGCCGACTACTCGGACGTGAAGCACGCGTGTCTTGTTACTCATTGTCATTCCCTTGTGTGGTTAGCCGGCGGCAGCGCGCATTTCGACGCGCCCGGTGACGGCAATGGCCACGTGTTGCAGAAGCTCTTGATCGGTGTACGGTTTGGTCAGGTAGACATCCACGCCCATGGTTCTGGCCTGACGGCGGTGTTTGTCCATGGAGCGCGAGGTGATCATGATGATGGGCAGGTTCGCGAGCTCGGCGCGCGAACGCACGTGCGCCGTGAGCTCGAGCCCGTTCATGTTGGGCATTTCGAGATCGGTGAGCAGCGCGTCCGGACGCGTAGCCTCCATGGTCCTCGCAGCTTCCAGGCCGTCGCGCGCCTGCAGCACTTCGTAGCCATGATCCTCGAGCAGCATGGCCACGGCGCGGCGCACCGACAGCGAGTCGTCGACGATGAGCACGCGCGAGCGGCGCACGGCATGCGCGGCATTGCGCGCCTCGGCCGCGGCGCGCAGCGCATGTTCGCGCGGCGTGCGCGCGAGCTCCGCGATGTCCAGCAGCGGTACCACGCTGCCGTCGCCGGTGAGGCCGATTCCCGCCACGCCGGGGATGCGTTTCATGTAGCGACCCACCGGGCGGGTCACGAGTTCGTTGGCGTCGAGCACCGCGTCCACCAGCACGCCGGTCGGGCCGGAGTCCGTGTCCACGATGATCAGATTGCGCCGTTCGGTGTTCGTGGCGGGGGCGAGGCCGGTGAGGGCGCTGAGTTCCTGCGCGGGGTAACGATGCGAGTCCACGTCGGCATACAGCACGCCGTCCTCGCGTCGCAGTTCCACGGCCACGGCCGGCACCGCGCGTTGCACCGTGTGGCTGGCGAGACCGAATACCTGGCCGCCGTCGCGTACGAACAGCGCATGGGTCGCGACCAGCGAGGCCTGGAAACGCAGGTCGATCGTGAGACCCTGGCCGGCAGCGGACCGGATATCGATGGAGCCGGACAGCGCGCGCAGGCGCGTGGCCACCACGTCGAGGCCCACGCCACGTCCGGAAATTTCGGTGACCGAGTCGCGCGTGGAGAAACCCGGCAGCAGCGTGAGGCGCGCGATCTCCGCATCACTCGGCGTGGCGTCGAGCGGGAGCAGGCCGCGCTCGATGGCCTTGGCGCGTATGTTCTCGAGATCGAGTCCGCGACCGTCGTCGGCCACCTGCACGGTGACCACCTGGCCACGACGCAGGACGGTGAGCGTGATCGTGCCCGCCGGTGGCTTGCCCACCGCGGCGCGCTCGTCGGGTGCTTCCAGGCCGTGGTCCACGGCGTTCCGCAGGATGTGCAGCAGCGGATCCAGCAGCTGGTTGAGTACGTCGGCGTCGACCAGGATGTCCTGTCCGATCACCACGAGAGTGGCCTGCTTGCGCGTGGCCGCCGCGGTCTGGCGGACATTGCGCTGCAGGCGCGGCACGATGGTTTCCACCGGCGCCATGCGCGTCTGTGAAGTGAGGTGCTGCAACTCGCGCAACAGGCGCTGCTGCTGGTGCAGGATGCCCGCGAGACCCGCGAGCTCGTCCTTGATGCCGAGGCCCAGGTCGCGCGCGTCGGTCGTCTCCTCGATGAGCGCGCGCGTGAGCGACTGCACTTCGTTGTACTGGTCCATCTCGAGCGAGTCGAACGGGCTGTTGAACGCGGCATTGGCCGGAGCCACGGCATGCAGCTTGTGTCGCGCGGCCACGCCGCGGATGTCCACCGAGCTCTCGAGCTCGAACAGCCGCTTCTGGATGCTGCGATCCTGGTCCACGAGCTGGCGCGAGTGGCCAGACGCCGCTTTCAATTCCTGGTCGAGCTCGCCTACCTTGATCGTGATCTCGCCGACCATTCGCACCAGCTCATCGAGCAACTGCGTCGGCACCCGCGTCGTCGCCTTGACCTCGCGAATGGCGACCTGGGGTATCGGCTCGCTCTTTTCGTGGTTGAAGACCGGGGCGCTGATTTCCGCGTCGGCCGCCTCGTTCCGGCGCGCCGCGTCGAGCAGCTCGATCACGCGCAGCGCATTGTCGGGCGCATGGTCTTCACCGGCGACGGCAGCGACCATCTGTTCCAGGCAGTCCGCCGCGGAGGCCAGGGCCTGCGCGCGCAAGGCCGAAGGCGGAGTCGCGTCGGCCTCGCAGATCTCGAGGATGTCTTCGAGCCGGTGCGCGAGCTTGGCGACGCCGCGAATGCCGAGGATGTTCGCCGACCCCTTGAGCGTGTGCGCCGCGCGTTTCGCGTTGCGCAGCAGCTCCGACTGCGAAGGGTCCGCAATCCAGCCCTGCAGCGACTGGGTCACTTCCGTCGCTTGCGGCGGCGAGTCGTGCAGGAAGGCGTCGAGCAGGGCCGCATCGACGTCGTTGGAGATATGCAGCGTGAGGTCGGCGGCGGTCAGCGCCTCCGGCGCGGCCTGCTCGGATTCATCCAGGGCGGCGCCGATGCCATTGGCGGCGCGCAGCTCCTCGCGCAGTGCATGCAGGCCTTCGGCATCCAGCGGCAGCGGCACCCAGTCGCCGCCGAAGTGCGCCAGCAGCGCTTCGATGGGCGCGTCGTCGCTGGCGTTGCGCAGATGGGTTTCCAGCATGCGCGGCCACTCGGCGAAGAAGCCGCGCGTGAGCACGCGTTCGTCCTGCTGCTGGGTGATGTGTTGCAGGTTCTCGAGCACGCAAGCGGCGATGCGCTGCACGCCGGCGAGGCCCATGTACCCCGCGGCTTCAGAAAGCCGCGACACGGACGTTACATAGACGTCATCGGCGATCCCGGCGTCATAGGCGGACGCGAGCTCGGGTCCGAGGCCCTTGAGCTCATCAGCGAGTGCGGTGAGGAGATCCTGCCCGCGCATCTGCTTGCCTCACGCCGCCCTGTTGCTGGGTAGTTTGAACACGCGCACCGATTCCACCAGCCGGTCGGCGGATTTCGACAGGTCGGCGGTGGCTTCCGACTGGAGCAGAATCTCCGCCGCGGTCTTTTCGGTGCTGGCGCCGATCTGGTGCACGCGGTTGCGCAGCTCGGTCGTGATCTTCATCTGCACCTGTGCCGACGAAGTGATGCGCTTCACGAGCTCCACCAGCGAGGCCGTGGACTGCTGCGTCTCGCGCATCTGCTGACCGGACCTCGTGGCGAGCTCCGATCCCATCACCACCTGCGAAATCGTCTTGTTCACGGTGTTGATCGTGTCGCCGGTTTCGATCTGGATGTTGTTCACCAGCTGCGCGATCTGCTGCGTCGCCTGGCGGGAGCTCTCGGCGAGGCGCTGCACTTCTTCGGCCACGACCGCGAAGCCGCGGCCCGCGTCACCGGCCGCCGCCGCCTGCATGGACGCGTTGAGCGCCAGCACGTGCGTGCGCTCGGCAATGGTGTTGATGAGGTTCACGATGCCGGTGATTTCCTGCGAGCGTTCGCCCAGGCGCTTGATGCGCTTTTCGGCCTCGGCGATCGACTCGCGGATGCCTTCCATGCCGCGCACCGTCTCGTTCACCGAGCCCAGCGCGGTGGTCGTCGAAATGGTCGCCTGCTCGGCGGCGCGGTTGGACGCCGCGGCGAGCTCGGCCACCTGCGCCATGACCTTGCTGGCGTTCGCCAGGTTCTCGCCCGCGCGTTCGACGTCGGAGCGTTCCGCCGCGGCAGTTGCATTCACCGACTCCGCCTGGCGCTTCACGCGCTCGGTCGAGAGCTTCACCTGCGCAGCGATGCTGGTCACTTCCGAGAGCACGCGGCCGGTCTCGTGGGCGAGCAGGTTGATGGAGTCCGACACCGTGCCGATCACGTTCGCGGTGACGGGCGCCTTGGCGGTCAGATCCTTGTTGGACAGCTGGGCCACGGCTTGCAGCAGCTGCACCACCGAGTTGTTGAGGTCTTCGT
>DATLDQ010000099.1:0-11516 GCA_035525785.1 Steroidobacteraceae bacterium
GCGAGCGTCGTCACCTTCGGCATCGAAAAGCCGGCTGACTACTCGGCCTCGGACATCCAGTCCAGCATCGGCGCCGACGGATTCATCACGCGCTTCGAGATGCGTACGCCCCATGGCAACCAGCCGGTCGAGCTGAACATCGCCGGGCGTCACAACGTCGGCAACGCGCTGTGCGCCGCCGCCGCTGCCATGTCGGCGGGCGCTTCGCTCGAAAACGTGCGTGCCGGTCTTGCCACAATGCGCCCTGTTCCTGGCCGATTGCAGTTCAAATCCGCGCCCAGTGGCGCCTGGATCATCGACGACTCTTACAACGCCAACCCGAGCTCCATGCAGGCAGGCATCGAGGTGCTGGCCAATGTCGACGCGCGGCGCTGGCTGGTGATGGGCGACATGGGCGAGCTCGGTGAAGCCGCCGACGCGAGCCACGGCGAGATCGGCCGATTCGCGCGCGACAACCGCATCGACCGGCTGTTCGCCACGGGCAAGCTGTCGGCGCTGGCGGCCGAAGCGTTCGGCCCGGGAGCGGAATGGTTCCAGGACGCCGAGTCGCTCGCGCGGGCCGTGAACGCCGAGTTGACGCGCGAAGTTTGCGTGCTGGTCAAGGGTTCGCGCAGCGCAAGGCTCGAGCGCGTGGTGGACGCGCTGACGGGCACGAGTTCTCACGGGGCACATTGAGATGCTGTACTGGCTGGCCAAACAACTCACACCGCACTTCTCGGCGTTCAACGTCTTCTCGTACCTGACGGTGCGCGCCATCTTCGCGGTGATCACCGGCCTCGCACTCGGCCTGCTGCTCGGTCCGTGGATGATCGAGAAGCTGCGCTTCGGCAAGGTGGGGCAGGTGGTGCGCGATGATGGCCCGAAGACGCATTTCTCCAAGGCCGGCACTCCGACCATGGGTGGCATGCTCATCCTCATCGCCATCTTCGTGAGCACGCTGCTCTGGGCAGATCTCGCCAACCGGTTCGTATGGGTGGTGCTCGGCGTCACCTTCACGTTCGGCCTGGTGGGGTTCTGGGACGACTATCTCAAGCTCGCCAAGAAGAACCCGAAGGGCCTGATCGCCCGCTACAAGTATTCGTGGCAGTCGCTGTTCGGCCTGGCCGCGGCGGTCTTCCTGTTCTACACCGCGAAGACGCCGGCCGAGACCACGCTCTATCTACCGTTCTTCAAGAATTTCGCAGTGCCCATGGGGGCGGCGGCGTTCATCACGCTGTCGTACTTCATGATCGTCGGCATGAGCAACGCGGTGAACCTCACCGACGGGCTCGACGGCCTCGCGATCATGCCGTCGGTGATGGTCGGCGGCGCGCTGGGTGTGTTCGCGTACGCGAGCGGCAACGCCAACTTCGTGCAATACCTGGCGATTCCGGCTGTGCCCGGCGCCGGCGAGATCCTGATCTTCTGCGGCGCGCTCGTGGGCGCGGGCCTCGCGTTCCTCTGGTTCAATACCTATCCGGCGCAGGTATTCATGGGTGACATCGGTGCGCTGGCGCTCGGTGCCGCGCTCGGCACCATCGCGGTGATCGTGCGCCAGGAACTGGTGGTGCTCATCATGGGCGGCATCTTCGTCGTCGAGACCGCCTCGGTGATCATCCAGGTGGCGTCGTTCAAGATGACCGGCAAGCGCGTGTTCCGCATGGCGCCCATCCACCATCACTACGAGCTCAAGGGCTGGGCCGAGCCCAAGGTGATCGTGCGTTTCTGGATCATCAGCTTCATCCTCGTGCTGGCAGGGTTGGCCACCCTGAAACTGCGATGACCGCCACCTCGCGCAACGCGGCCCAGGGCAAGGCCCGGCATGCGGTGATCGTCGGCATGGGCCGCACGGGCCTGTCCGTGGCGCGCCACCTGCAGCGCAGCGGCTTCAGCATCGCGATGACCGACACCCGCGAGGCGCCGCCCGAGCTCGAAGGCATCAGGGCGTTGGGCTCCGCGGTGGTCGCGCGCACCGGCGGCTTCGACGCACAGCTCCTCGAGCGGGCGGACATCGTCGTCACGTCTCCCGGCGTGCCGCTCGATGATCCTTTCTTCGGCCAGGCGCGTGCCCGCGGACTCGACATCGTCGGCGACATCGAGCTGTTCGCGCGCGCCGCTGATGCGCCCGTGGTCGGCATCACCGGCACCAATGGCAAGAGCACCGTCACCACGTTGCTGGGCCGCATGGCCGAACGGGCCGGCGTGCGCGTGCGCGTCGGTGGCAATCTCGGCCAGCCGGCGCTCGACCTGCTCGATCGTGGCCCCACCGATCTCTATGTGCTCGAGCTGTCGTCGTTCCAGCTCGACACCACGCATTCGCTGAAGCTCAAGGCCGCGGTGGTGCTCAACGTCTCCGCGGACCATCTCGACCGTTATGCCACGCTGCGTCACTACGCCGATTCCAAGGCGCGCATCTACACGGGTTGCGAGACGGCGGTGGTCAACGCCGATGAGCCCGAGGTCGTGCGCATGCCGCGCGCGGGCCAGCGCATCATCAGCTTCGGCCTGCACAATAGCGCGGACTTCACGCTGATGACGCCGGCCTCCGACAAGGGCTCGTGGCTCGCGCGCCGCGGCTCGCCGCTGCTGCCGCTGTCGGCGCTGAAGATTTCCGGCCGCCACAACGCCGCCAACGCGTTGGCGACATTGGCGCTGGGCGACGCGCTGCGGCTGCCCCTGCAGCCGATGCTCGAGGAGCTGCGCGAGTTCACCGGCCTGCCGCACCGTGCGCAGTGGGTGGCCGAGCGCAACGGCGTGCGCTACATCAACGATTCGAAGGGCACCAACATCGGCGCGACGCTCGCCGCGGTCGCTGGATTCACCGAGCCGCTGGTGGTGATCGCCGGCGGCGACGGCAAGGGCCAGGATTTCACGCCGCTGGCCGCCGCCTTCCGCGGCAAGGTGCGCTCGGTCGTGCTGCTCGGACGCGACGCCGGACTCATCGAAACCGCACTCGCCGGCGTATGCCACACCGTGCGGGTGAACGGCATGGAGGACGCCGTGCGCGAAGCGGCGCGCTTCGCGCAGCCCGGCGACACGGTGCTGCTGTCCCCCGCGTGCTCGAGCCTCGACATGTTCCGCGACTACGCGCATCGCGGCAGCGTGTTCGCCGCGGCCGTGCAGGAGTTGACGGGCCCGGCGTCCGGCGAGCGGGGGAGTCAACGATGAGCAAGGGTCGCGGTCTGCACATCGACGTCGTGGCGCTCTCGCTGGTCTCGGCCATCGTGCTGCTCGGCCTCATCATGGTCACGTCGGCCTCGATCTCCATTGCCAGCAAGGAATCGGGCAATGCGTTCGCCTACCTCGAGCGGCAGCTGGTGCTCTGCGTCATCGGTTTCGTGCTGGCCGGCATCGTGTTCTGCGTGCGCACCGAGTTCCTGGAAAAAATGGCGTGGCCGCTGCTCATCGTCGCCATCGCGGTGTTGTTCTTCGTGTTGATTCCGGGGCTCGGGCACGTGGTCAACGGCAGCCGCCGATGGATACGCCTGCTCGGCTTCAACTTCCAGGTCTCGGAGCTCGCCCGGGTGCTGATCCTGGTGTTCATCGCCAGTTACGCGGTGCGCCGCGAAAGCGAGCTGCGCAGCACCGCGATGGGCCTCATCAAGCCCATGGGTCTGCTCGGCTTCGTGGCGCTGCTGCTGCTCGCGGAGCCGGACTTCGGCGCGGCCTCGGTCTTGTTTCTCACCGGCTTCGGCATCCTGTTCATCGCCGGGGCGCGCTTGCGCTATGTCCTGATCGGCGCCGCGGCAGTGATCGGCGTCGGCGTGCTGCTGGTGGTCATGGCGCCGTACCGCATGGCGCGCGTGACGTCCTTCCTCGACCCGTGGGCTGATCCCTTCAACAGCGGCTTTCAGCTCACACAGTCGCTGATCGCCATCGGACGCGGCGAGTGGTTCGGCGTCGGGCTCGGCGAGAGCGTGCAGAAGCTCTTCTATCTACCCGAGGCGCACACCGACTTCCTGTTCGCGGTGCTGGCCGAGGAGCTGGGCCTGGTCGGCGTGGCCGCCACGCTGGCGCTGTTCATCGCATTGGTGTGGCGCAGCTTCTGGATCGCGCAGCTGGCGTCGCGCGCGGGGCTCAAGTTCCAGTCTTATCTCGCCCTCGGCTTCGGCCTGTGGCTGGGTGCCCAGGCGATGATCAACATCGGCGTGAACATGGGCGTGCTGCCCACCAAGGGACTGACGCTGCCGCTCATGAGCTACGGCCGCTCGAGCATGATCGTCACGCTCGCCTGGGTCGGCCTGCTGCTGCGCGTCTACCACGAGGCCATGCAGAACACGCGTGGCATGGCAAAGAGCCGTCGACCGGACGAAGAGGAATCGGGTTCGCGCGGGCTGCGCGCCGTGGGAGCCGAAGCGTGAGCACCGTCCTCATCATGGCCGGCGGCACCGGCGGTCACGTCTTCCCGGCGCTGGCGCTGGCGCGGTTGTTGCGCGCGTCGTCGCACGACGTCGTGTGGCTCGGCACGCACAAGGGCATCGAGGCGCGCGTGGTGCCGGCCGACGATTTCCCGATCGAGTGGCTTTCGATGAGCGGGCTGCGTGGCAAGGGCGCGGCCACCGTCGCACTCGCGCCGTTCAAGCTCCTGCAGTCCATCTGGCAGGCGCTCGGCGTGATGCGCCGGCGCAAGCCGAGCCTGGTGGTGGGTTTCGGCGGCTTCGTCACCGGCCCGGGTGGGGTGGCCGCCTGGCTTACGCGCCGGCCGCTGCTCATCCATGAACAGAATGCCATCGCCGGCTATTCCAACCGGGTGCTCGCGAAGTTCGCGCGCCGCGTGCTGAGCGCCTTCCCCAAGGCGTTCCCGCCGGGCGTCCAGGACGAAGTGGTGGGCAACCCGGTGCGCGCCGAAATCGTCGCGCAGGATCCGCCCGCCACGCGATTCGCGCGCCGCGAGGGCGCGATCCGCGTGCTCGTCGTGGGTGGTAGTTTGGGAGCCTCGCGGCTCAACGCGGTGGTGCCGTTCGCGGTGGCGCAGCTTGCGCAGGGTGGCATCACGCTGCACGTACGCCACCAGGCGGGCGAGCGGGGTATCGACGCGGCGCTCGCGGCCTACGCGGCGGCGAAGATCGCGGGCGAGGTCACTCCTTTCATCGACGACATGGCGCGCGCCTACGCGGATGCGGACCTGGTCATCTGCCGCTCTGGCGCGCTCACGGTGTCCGAGCTCGCGGCAGTCGGCGTCGCGTCGGTGCTGGTTCCTTTCCCCGCGGCCGTCGACGATCACCAGACCTTCAACGCGCAGTTCCTCGTGCGCGAAGGCGCGGCCGTGCTGATCGCCGATCGTGACCTCACCGCCGACAGGCTGGCCGAGACGCTGCGCGAGTTGTGCTCGGGGCGCGGCAAATTGCTGGCGATGGCCGAGCGTGCACGCCTGGTCGCGCGCCCGCGCGCCACCGAAGAACTCGCCGCCGCCTGCATTGCCGAGCTGGCGCAGCTGCCGCGACGGGAGGCCGCATGAGCGATCGCATGCGCCGCATCCATCGCATCCACTTCGTCGGCATCGGCGGCAGCGGCATGAGCGGCATCGCCGAAGTGCTGTTGAACCTCGGCTACGAAGTGCAGGGAAGCGACATCAAGGCGAACGCGGTCACCGCGCGACTGGTCAAGCTCGGCGCGCGCGTGCTCATCGGCCACCGCGCCGAGAACGTCGGTGAGGCCGACGTCGTGGTCACGTCGAGCGCCGTGAATCACGAGAACCCGGAAGTTGCGGCCGCGCTATCGCGGCGCGTACCCGTGGTGCCGCGAGCCGAGATGCTCGGCGAGCTCATGCGCTTCCGCTATGCCATCGCGGTGGCCGGTACGCATGGCAAGACCACCACCACCAGCCTGACGGCGTCGCTGCTCGCCGAGGGCGGAGAAGATCCGACGTTCGTGATCGGCGGCCTGCTCAAGAGCGCGGGCACCAACGCACGATTGGGCGCCGGCAAGTATCTCGTGGCCGAAGCGGACGAGAGCGATGCGTCCTTCCTGCATCTCAACCCGATGATCGCGATCGTCACCAACATCGACAACGATCACCTGGGCACGCACGACGGCGACTTCGAGCGGCTCAAGGCGAGCTTCGTCGCGTTCCTGCACAACCTGCCGTTCTACGGCATGGCGGTTCTGTGCGTGGACGACGCACACATCCGCAGCATCCTCACCAAGGTCAATCGCCCCGTCGTGGGCTATGGCTTCTCGGAAGGCGCGGATCTGCGCGCCGAGAACCTGCGTCGCGAAGGATTGAAATCGCACTTCGACGTCGTGCGGCGCTCCGACGGCCTCCGGTTGCCCGTGACGGTGAACCTGCCGGGCCTGCACAACGTGCTGAACTCCCTGGCCGCGATTGCCGTCGCGCTCGAGATCGGCATCGCGCGCGAGGCCATCCAGCGTTCACTCGCGAGCTTCCAGGGTATCGATCGCCGCCTCACGCACGTGGGCGACGTCAAACTACCCTCGTCCGATGGAGAAGGCGGCGACGCGCCGGTCACCATCATCGACGATTACGGGCATCACCCGACGGAGATCGCCGCGACGCTCGACGCCGTGCGGCAAGGCTACCCGGGTCGTCGCGTGGTGCTGGCCTTCCAGCCGCACCGTTACACGCGAACGCGCGACCTGCTCGATGATTTCGCCACGGTGCTGTCGGGCGGTGACGTGCTCATGGTCACCGAGGTCTATGCGGCCGGCGAAGCGCCGATTCCCGCCGCGGACGGCCGCGCCATCTGCCGCGCCATCCGCACGCGCGGCAAGGTCGAGCCGGTGTTCGTCGAAAAGGTGGAAACCCTCGACGAAGCCCTGCGCGACGTGCTCGAGGCCGGCGACGTGCTGCTGACCATGGGCGCGGGCTCGATCAGCGCGGTGTCGCACTCGCTTCCCGGGAAGTTAGGGGCCGCCTCGGCCCGGAGGCAGGCGTGACGTGCGTGCCGCCATCCGCAAACTCGCCGTCCGTCAACTTGAGATCGTGGAGGCCGTGCTCATGAGCGCGCCCATGCCCATCCGCGCCGAGTTCCTGCCGCGCGTGAAGCGCGACGAACCACTGTCGCGCCACACCTCGTGGCACATCGGCGGCCCCGCGGACGTGTTCTTCACGCCCGCCGACCGCACCGATCTCGTCGCCTTCCTCGAAGTGCTGCCCCGGGGCACGCCGCTTTTCTGGCTGGGTCTCGGCTCGAACCTGCTGGTACGCGACGGCGGCATCCGCGGCGTTGTGATCGACACCACGGGGCTCGACAAGCTCGAGCAGACCGGCCCGACGACTCTCTACTCGGATGCCGGCGTACCCTGCGCGCGCCTCGCGCGCCGCTGCATCTCGCTGGAACTCGGGCCCGCGGAATTCTTCGCCGGCATCCCGGGCGTGCTGGGCGGCGCCCTGGTGATGAACGCCGGCGCCTTTGGCGGCGAGACGTGGCCGCGAGTGCGCGCGGTGGATGTCTGCGACGCGCAGGGCCGCGAACGCCGCCGCGACGCGCGCGAATACTCGTATTCCTACCGCCGCCTGATCCCGCCGGTGCCCGGCGAGTTCTTTCTCGGCGCGGTGCTCGAGTTCGAGCGGCGTCCCGGCCTCACCGAGGACGGCATGCGCGAGTTGATCGCGCGCCGCAAGGAAACTCAGCCCATCGGCGAGTGGAGCTGCGGCTCGACGTTCACGAATCCGCCCGGCAACCACGCCGCGAAACTCATCGAAGGCGCAGGGCTCAAGGGACACCGCATCGGCGACATCATGGTGTCGCCGAAGCACGCGAACTTCCTGGTCAACGTGGGCGAAGCCCGCGCCGCGGACGTCGAGAAGCTCGTGAAATACATCCAGGACGAAGTGCAGAAGCGCTCCGGCGTGCGCCTCACTCCCGAATTCCACGCCGTCGGGGAACCCTGATGCGCCTGCGACACGACCCGAAAGTGGTCAGACACGTCACCGATCCGAAGGACTTCGGCCGCGTCGCCGTGCTCTTCGGCGGCACCTCCACCGAGCGCGAGATCTCGCTCAAGTCGGGCAATGCCTGCCTCGCGGCGCTGCAAAAGCGCGGCGTGGACGCGCACGGCTTCGATCCGAAGGAAAAGCCGCTCGCCGAACTGCTGACGCGCAAGTTCGAGCGCGTGTTCATCGCACTGCATGGACCGGGCGGCGAGGACGGCACGCTTCAGGGCGCGCTCGATTTCCTCGGCCTGCCGTACACCGGCAGCGGCGTCATGGGTTCGGCCATCGGCATGGACAAGCTGCGCACCAAGCGCCTCGCCCAGGCGGTAGGCGTGCCGACCACCGAGTACATGGTGCTGCGGTCGCCCGCCGATCTCGACAACTGCCTCGAGCGTCTCGGTCTGCCGATGATCGTGAAGCCCGCGACGCAGGGATCGTCGGTGGGCATGACCAAGGTCGAGACCGCGGATCAGCTGCTGCCTGCCTACCAGGCCGCGGCCATGCTCGAGCCCAGCGTGTTCGCGGAGCCGTGGATCACCGGCGGCGAGTACACCGTCGCCGTGCTGCAGGGCCGCGCGCTGCCGTCCATCCGCATCGAGACTCCGGCCACTTTCTACGACTACCAGGCCAAGTATTTCCGCAACGACACGAAGTATTTCTGCCCGTCGGGCCTGTCCACGGAAGCGGAGAAACACCTGGCGAACCTCGCGCTCGCCACCTTCGACGCCGTGGGCGCGGAGGGCTGGGGCCGCGCCGATTTCATGATGGACAAGGCCGGCAAACCCTATCTGCTCGAGGTGAACACCGTTCCCGGCATGACGGACCACAGCCTGGTGCCGATGGCGGCGCGGGCGCTCGAGATCAACTTCGAGCAACTCGTCTGGCAGGTGCTCGAGACTTCCTTCACGAGGACGCCCATCGCGTGATCTGGGGCAAGCCCAAAAACCGGCGCAAGGCGGAAGGCCAGAAATTCCGTCTGAATACCGCGCTGATCGCACGCTTCGGCATCGCGACCGTGGCGCTGGCCGCGCTCGCCATCGCGGCGACGCTGACCCTGGGCGCGCTCGACCAGAACATCTCGCAGGTGTCCGTGACCGGCAGCTTCCAGCGCGTGTCGCCCATCGAAGTGGAGCAAGCGGTCAAGGCGCGCGTGCGTGACATCGGCCTCGTGAGCGTGGATCTCGCCGCCGTGCAGCGCGCCGTCGAGCAGCTGCCGTGGGTCGACACCGCGACCGTCGAACGCCAGTGGCCGCGCGCCTTGAACATCCGGGTCACCGAACAGGTGGCCGCCGCGCGTTGGGGCGCGAATGGCCTGCTCAACACGCGCGGGGAATTGTTCATCTCCGAGGCGCGACACATTCCGCCGGAGCTGCCGCGGCTGTCCGGCCCGCAGGGCTCGGAGTCCGAGGTGGCGCGACGCTATCTCGCGGCGCAGGCGCAGATCACCGAGGCCGGCATGCGCGTCACCGCCGTGCGCCTCGACGCACGCGGCGCGTGGGAATTCGACCTCGACAACGGCATCACGGTGCGGCTCGGCCGCCGTCAGATCGACGAGCGCTTCGCTCGCTTCGTGCAGGCCGGCGTGGGACAGATCTCCGCACATGCCAACGACATCAACTACATCGACATGCGTTACACGAACGGCTTCGCGATCGGCTGGCGCTCCGGCAGCCAGCGCGTCGCAACCGGCGCCGTGGACGAAGACAACCTGGACGGCCAACTTTAATGGCGAAGAAAGCGGACAAGAATCTCATCATCGGACTGGATGTCGGCACCTCGAAAGTGTCGGCACTGGTCGGTGAAGTCGCCGCGGACAACTCCATCGAGGTGATCGGCATCGGCACGCAGCCCTCGCGCGGCCTCAAGAAAGGCGTGGTGGTCAACATCGAATCGACGGTGCAGTCCATCCAGCGTGCCATCGAGGAAGCCGAGCTCATGGCCGGCTGCGAGATCCGTTCGGTGTTCGCCGGGATTGCTGGAAGCCACGTACGTTCGCTGAACTCGCATGGTGTCGTCGCGATCCGCGATCGCGAAGTGAGCCACGCCGACGTCGAGCACGTGGTCGATGCCGCCAAGGCCGTGGCGATTCCCGCCGACCAAAAGATCCTGCACGTGCTGCCGCAGGAATTCATCATCGACGGGCAGGAAGGCATCCGCGACCCCATCGGCATGTCGGGTGTGCGCCTCGAAGCCAAGGTGCACATCGTCACGGGCGCGGAGAGCGCCGCGCAGAACATCGAGAAGTGCATCCAGCGTTGCGGCCTTGAGGTGGACGACATCGTGCTCGAGCAGCTGGCGTCCAGTTTTGCCTGCCTGACGGACGATGAACGCGAGCTCGGCGTCTGCATCATCGACATCGGCGGCGGCACGACGGACCTGGCGGTCTTCTCGCAGGGCGCCATCCGCCACACGGCGGTGATCCCGATCGCGGGCGACCAGGTCACGAACGACATCGCCGTGTCCATGCGCACGCCCACGCAATACGCCGAGGACATCAAGGTGAGGTATGCCTGCGCGCTGTCGCAGCTCGCCAATCCGGACGAGAGCATCGAGGTGCCGAGCGTGGGCGACCGTCCGGCGCGCCGACTGGCCCGCCAGACGCTGGCCGAGGTGGTGGAGCCGCGCTACGAAGAACTGTTCGGTCTCGCGCGCGAGGAACTGCGCCGCTCGGGCTTCGAGGAAATCATCGCGAGCGGCATCGTCCTCACCGGCGGCAGCGCCAAGATGGAGGGCGCGATCGAGCTCGCCGAGGAAGTGTTCCACGTGCCGGTGCGCCTCGGGCTGCCGCAGCACATCAAGGGGCTGTCGGACGTGGTCCGCAATCCCATCTATTCGACCGGCGCCGGCCTGTTGCTGTACGCGCGCGACAACGCGATCGCGGGCAATCGTGGCAAATCGATCGCCGGCAATGCGCGCTCGATGGCCGAGCGCATGAAGAACTGGTTTCAGGGGAACTTCTGACGCGGGTCATGCCGCGTGGAAGTCGTTGTTGAGTGAAGAAACGAAGCTGACAGCATCGTCTAACTAGTGAAGGAGCGACACAATGTTTGAACTGATGGACGCTTACAGCCAGAACGCTGTAATCAAGGTGATAGGGGTGGGCGGTGGCGGCGGCAACGCGGTCGCGCACATGGTTACCAGTGGCATCGAGGGCGTGGAGTTCCTGTGCATCAATACCGATGCCCAGGCGCTCAAGCACTCGAAGGTCAAGACGTCGTTGCAGATCGGCTGCAACATCACCAAGGGTCTGGGCGCGGGCGCCGACCCGGAAGTCGGCCGCCAGGCCGCAATGGAAGATCGCGATCGCATCATCGAGATGATCGAGGGTTGCGACATGTTGTTCATCACCGCCGGCATGGGCGGTGGCACGGGCACGGGCGCCGCCCCGGTGGTGGCACAGTGCGCGAAGGAGCTCGGCATCCTCACGGTTGCCGTGGTCACGCGCCCCTTCGAGATGGAAGGCGGCAAGCGCACGCTGGTTGCGAATCATGGCCTCGCCGAGCTCGGCAAGTACGTGGACTCATTGATCACGATTCCGAACCAGAAGCTGCTCACGGTGCTCGGCGCCAAGACCACGCTGCTGGACGCGTTCAAGAGCGCCAATCACGTGCTGCAGGGTGCGGTGCAGGGCATCGCGGAA
>DATLDQ010000110.1:0-35929 GCA_035525785.1 Steroidobacteraceae bacterium
GTGCCGCCCTTGGGCGAGTACTTGATGGCATTCGAGAGCAGATTTTCGATGATGAGGCGAACCTTGCCGCGATCGGCCCGCAGCATCAAGTCGTCCACCTTCACCTCGAGCCGGACGCGCTGGGAGACTACCGTAAGCTGCTGACTCTCGATGACCTGTTTGACGAGCGGTCGGATGCGGAACTCGCTGAGGTCGAGCCCCACGCTCTCCTTCTGCCAGGCGCTGAACGAGAGCAGGTTCTCGATGAGGCGGTGCAGCTTGATGCCATTGTCACGGAGGATGGCGACCACTTCGCGCTGCGCGTTGTCCATGGGTCCGACCGCGCCGTCCATGAGCAGTTCCGCGCCCTCGCGGATATTGGCCAGGGGTGTCTTGAGCTCGTGGGACATGTGCCGGAGGAAGCGGTTGCGCTCCTGGGCGAGGTCCAGCAGGCGCAGGCGCAGCCACTCGAGCTGGGCGCCTAGCCGCTCGAGGTCGCGCGGGCCGGAGACTTCGATGGCCCGCGAGAAGGTGCCGCGGCCGAGCTCGCTGATGGCCCGGTCGATGGCGCGCAGCGGCCGCCCGATGGACAACGTCAGCGCGAGGATGGCGATCAGCGTGAGCGGGGCGAGCAGGGCGGACTGCCAGAACAGGCGGCGTTGGGTGCTGGCCGTCTGCTGATCGAGCTCCGCCAGCCGGGCGTCGATCTGGGTATTGCCCGACGAGGTGATGGCGCTGGCCAGATCGTTGAGCCGGTCTATCTGGGTGAGGATGTTCGGAAACGTGATGCTGTCTGGCGGCGTCGCCTCCACGGCCCGCGAGATCTCGTTGTGCATGGTCGCGAAATCGTCGAGCAACGCGCGCGTGGGCTCGTCATTCAGGAGCTGGGCCATCTGCGCGCGGATGGTCGCCAGCCGCTGGTCGGTGTCGCGATAGCCCGGCAGCACCTTCGGGTCCTTGAGCACCTGATAGAGGCGTACCGTGCGGCCCAGCGATGCGATGTCGGCGATGAGGCTCTGCGAGAGGCGGGCGCTCTGCACGCCTTCGCGCACCAGGTCCTGGCTGGTTTGCGAAAGGCGGTTGATCTGGATGGCCGCGTCCACCACGGCGAAGAGCAATGGGCCCGAGATCAGCGCGAGGCCCAGCAACATGAGCCCGGTCAGTGATTTCGGTCGCGGCCAGCGCATCGCCTTCTCTAGCTACCCGGCTGCCACGGCTCGGACTTGAGGCGCTTTTCCCAATCGAGCGAGGTGCGGACGATGGTGTCGAGCTGGTCGTGCCTCGGTGTCCACTTGAGCAGGTCGCGCACGCGCTCGGCCTTGGCGATGAGGCTCGGCGGATCGCCCGCGCGCCGCGGCTCCTCGCGCACGGTGAGCCTGGTGCCCGAGAGTCGCTCGACGCTGTTCAGCACCTCGCGCACGCTGTAGCCCTTGCCGTAACCGACGTTGGCGGTCAGCGAGGGATTGCCCGCGCGCAGGTAGTCGAGCGCATTGAGATGTGCCGTCGCGAGGTCGGCCACGTGGATGTAGTCGCGCACGCCGGTACCGTCGGGCGTCGGAAAATCGGTGCCGAACACCGACAGGTGCGGGCGCTTGCCCACGACGTGCTCGGCCGCCACCTTGATGAGCAGCGTGGCCTTGGCGGTCGACTGGCCGATACGCCCCTCGGGGTCGGAGCCCGCGACGTTGAAATAGCGCAGCACCACGTGTCGCAGCGGGGTCGCGGCCGACAGATCGCGCAGCATCCACTCGGACATGAGCTTGGAGGTGCCGTACGGATTGATGGGCGCGGTGGGGGAGTCCTCGGAAGCGATGCCGTCGTCCGGCGTGCCATACACCGCGGCCGTGGACGAAAACACGAGGTGCTTGACGCCGGCCTGCGATGCGGCGTCGAGCAACGACCGCGTGGCGCAGGTGTTGTTGCCGTAGTACTTGAGAGGGTCGGACACCGACTCCGGCACGATCACGGCCGCGGCGAAGTGGATGATGGTGTCGACCTTGTGCTCGGCGAGCACCTTGTCGACCAGCGCGCGGTCGCCCACGTCACCCACCACCAGCGGTACGTCGCGCACCGCGCGGCGAAACCCGGTCGACAGATTGTCGAGCACGACCACTCGCTCGCCGCGCGCGACCAGTTGCAGGACCGTGTGGCTGCCGATGTAACCGGCGCCGCCGGTGACCAATACCGTTGAATTCGCCGTCATGCTCGTTTTTCTGCTCTGTTCACTGCTTGGTTTCAGGACGCGGGATTTTACATTAATGTGCCGTCGTGGCTGTGACGCATTCTGCACCCGCGCCGTTCGACGCACTGGACCCCGGCGCGGTATTCACCGCGGCCGAGAGCATCGGGCTCGAACCCTCCGGCAGGCTGTTTGCGCTCAACAGCTACGAGAATCGTGTCTATCAACTCGGCGACGAGCAGGGCGACCTCTGGGTGCTCAAGTTCTATCGACCGGCGCGGTGGAGCGATGCGGCGATCAAGGAAGAACACTCGTTCACCTTCGAGTTGTCGGCGGCTGAACTGCCCGTGGCCGCGCCGCTGGTGCGCGACGGCCGCAGTTTGTTCGTCCACCAGAATCTTCGGTTCGCGGCCTTTCCGTATCTCGCCGGCCGGGCACCCGAGCTCGATGACCTCGCCACGCTCACGTTGCTAGGCCGTACGCTGTCGCGCATCCACGCGATCGGCGCGCGCGCACGTTTCGCGAATCGGCAGGCGCTCACGCTCGCTCGCCTCGGGGACGACGCTCGCGCCCAGGTACTGGCCAGCGGCTTTGTACCCGAAGCCCTGGAGCAGCAATATGCGCGCGTCAGCGAACAGGTCATCGGACGAGTCCGACAGGCCTTCGACAACTTCGGTCCATTGCCCCAGCTGCGGATCCACGGGGATTGCCATGCGGGCAACATCCTCTGGCGCGCGAGCGGGCCACTGTTCGTCGATCTCGACGATTGCATGTCGGGACCGCGCATTCAGGACCTGTGGATGTTTCTCGCCGGTGATGCCGCCAGCCAGCAGGCCTCGTGGGCCGCGATCATGGAGGGCTACGAGGTGTTCGGCGAGTTCGACTATGCCGAGCTCACCCTGGTGGAGGCGCTGCGGTCGCTGCGCATCCTGCATTACGCGGCATGGATCGCGAACCGCTGGCGCGACCCGGCGTTTCCGCGTGCATTTCCCTGGTTCGGCGAGGCGCGCTTCTGGGAACGGCACATATCCGACCTGTTCGAACAGCTGGCGGCGATGGACGACCCGCCCATCCTGTCGCGGTGAACTGATGAGCGCGTCGCAGTCCGGGCAGTAGTTCGTCGGGGGATCGCTGTTAGAATGGTTTCGTTGACGGAGGTCGTTGGATGTCGTTCTCAGCACGAGCCGTGATGCTTGCCGTACTGGCGTGCGCCCTCGTGGCCGGGTGCGGCGACAAGCCGGCGCCCAAGCCGGCCGCCGACGCCGGCCCCGCGGTACCCGCCAAGCCGAAGACCGATCTCGCCGTATTGCCGCACGACATGGTGGCGGCGGTTTCGGCGGGCAAGACGGCCGCCATGATCAGCGTTCATTTCGCCGTCGAAGACGTGCCGATGGTGGGCAAGCCGCTGCCGGTGGCCATCGCGGTGGTGTCGCACAGTCCTTTCGCCTCGGTGCACGCCACCTTCGACGTGCCCGACTCCATGATCCTGGCCACCGGCGAGTCGCTCGACGTCGTGAAGGACGTGAAGTCCGAGACGGTGCTGTCGCACAAGCTGGTATTGCAGCCCAAGCAGGAAGGCGTGTTCCTGGTGACCGCGATCGTCGAAACCGAGGGTGACGAGGGCATGATCACTCGCGTCTACTCCATTCCCCTGATCGTGAACCCGCCCGGGCAGGCGCCGAGGCCGGTCCAGGCCCAGACGCCGACCCCCGCTCCGGCGGGCTGACATTCTCAAAGGGCGAGCTGGTTCACGGGGCGGCTCAAGTCCCGGACATATCATGCAATTTGGTTTGCGGTTGCGTGGTTATGTCAAAACCAGCCGAAGGTAATCCGGGCGAGGGCGCCCCCGAACCCGCGGGTGCGGGCGGGATTCCTGCGTCCGGGCGCGATCTCACCGATCCGGCGATGCGGCGGCTGCACCCGCTGCTCCAGAGCCAGCTGCGCGAGCTCCGTGCGCGCGTGACCGGCGGGCGCGTGAGCGCCCATGAGCTGCTGGAGATGCTCAGCCGCTACTACGACACGGTCGACGACGAGCGACGCGCGATGGTGCGTTCCATGCAGCTCATGTCCGACGACGCGCGCTCGTTGGGCGTCGAGATCGCCGAGCAGGGTGCGGCGCAGCTGCAGGTGATCCTCGACCACATCAAGGACGTCGTCGTCACCGCCAATGCCGAAGGCGTCATCGATCGCGCCAACCCGATGACCGAGCGCGTCTTCGCCTATCCACCCGGAGAATTGTTAGGGCTGCGCGTCGATGTGCTGGTGCCCGGTATCGCCGCCGAAGGTTCGATCGCCGGGGGCCTCGACCGGCTCGCGAGCGCGAGCGACACCATTCGCGGCATGCGGGTCTCGCCGGAAGTCACCGCGCGCCGTGCCGACGGCACGCTGTTTCCCGCCGAGATCGCCGTGTCGCGCGCCCGTTCGGGCCGCGGCGAAGTCTTCGTCATCTGCCTGCGGGACATCTCGGAGCGCCACGTCACGCAGGAAGCCCTGCGTGACAGCGAGGCGAGGTACCGTTCGCTGGTCGACAACGCACCCGAGGCCATCACGGTCATCGACCCCGACAGCAAGCGTTTCGTCGAAGCCAACGAGTCGGCCCTGCGACTGTTCAAGATGACACGCGACCAGCTGCTGGCCGTGGATCTCGACGTCGTGAGCGCCGCTCTGCAGCCGGACGGGCAGCCAGCCCACACGCCGCGCCAACACCTGCGGCGCGCCGCGGCCGGAGAGTCGCAGGTGTTCGAGTGGCTGCACCGTGATTCCACCGGCCGCGATCTGCCTTGCGAAGTGCGCCTGGTGCGCCTGCAGGGCAAGGGCAAGCCGTTGGTCAGGGCCAGCATCACCGACATCTCCGAGCGCAAGCGCGCCGAGATCATCATCGAGAACGAACGCGCGTTCTTCGCGCTGCTGGCGTCCAACGCGGCGCTGCCCGCCGTGCTCGACGTCATCTCCGCGCTGGTGCAGGCCGTGTATCCGCGCTGCAGGTGCACGATCTCCGTGCTGGCGCCGGATGGGAGCTGTTTCGCGCTGACCATCGCGCGCCACCTGCCGCCATTGCTCGCGGCCGTACTCGAACGCACGCCCATCGAGCCGCGGCGCGGCTCGTGCGCGGCCGCTGTTTATTCCGCCTGCGACGTGTTCGTCTCCGACGTCGCGAACGACGCGCACTGGGCAGACCGTCGCCAGGTCGTGCTCGACGCGGGCTTCCGCGCCGTCTGGTCCATGCCCATCAAGGGAGCGAGTGGCAAGCTGCTGGGCTCCGTGGCCATCTACCGCCCGGAGCCGGGACTGCCCGACTCGCGCGAGCAGGTATTGCAGTCGCATGCCACGCGGCTCGCGGCGCTGGCGATCGAACGCAGCATCGCCGAAGAAGCATTGCGCACCAGCGAGGCCAAGTTTCGCGGGCTCTTCGAAGGCGTGATCGAAGGCGTTTACCAGAGCACGCGTGATGGCCGGCTGGTTTCCGTCAACAGCGCCTTCGTGAAGATGCTGGGCTATGCCTCGGCCGAAGAGATGTACGCGTTGCCGAGCTCGGTGATGCTGTACTGGAGTCCGCAGGATCGCGCCGACTTCGTGCGCAAGGTGGACGAGGGCGGCGAGGTGCGCTCCATGGAAGTCGTGCTCCGCCGCCGCGATGGCTCACAGGTGGTGGCGCTCGAGAATTCGCGCGGCGTCCGGGATGGCAGCGGCCGCATCGTCGGCTACGAGGGCACGGTCGCCGACATCACCGAGCGCAAGCGCGCCGAGCAGGCGATCTACGCGGAGAAAGACCGCGCTCAGGTGACCCTGCAATCCATCGGCGACGCGGTGATCACGACCGACGGCAACGCCCACATCGACTATCTAAACCCGGTGGCCGAGCGTCTCACCGGATGGCCGTTAGAAGAAGCCCGTGGCCGTCCCATCGGCGAAGTGCTGCAGCTCATCGACGAGGCCACGCGCAAGCCCGTGGCCTATGCGCTCGACCGAGTGCTGCAGGCCGGCGAATCCGCGGTGCCTTCGGATCGGAACGTGCTGGTGAACCGGCGCAACGAAGAGCTCGCGATCCAGGACACCGCGTCCCCGATTCGCAACCGCGAAGGCGAGGCCATCGGCTCGGTCATCGTGTTCGGCGACGTCACCAAGGAGCGCCGGCTCAAGCGCGCGTTGTCGTACCAGGCGAGCCACGACGCCTTGACCGGCCTCATCAATCGGCGCGAGTTCGACGTGCGGCTCGAGGCCGCGGTCACGGCCGCCCAGCGCGGCGAGGCCGATTACGTCTTGTTGTATGTCGACCTCGACCAGTTCAAGGTTGTTAACGACACCTGCGGCCACAGCGCCGGCGACCGGCTGCTCCGCGACATCACGAGCCTGCTGCAGACGCGCGTCCGCGCATCGGACACCATCGCGCGCCTCGGCGGTGACGAATTCGGGCTGCTGCTCGAGCGCTGTTCACTGGAGCAGGCCGAACGCGTGGCGGACAGCATCCGCCACGCGATCCATAACTACCGCTTTCTGTGGGGCGCGAATTCGCTGTCCGTGGGCGCGAGCATCGGCGTGGTGCGCATCGTGCGCGAGACCACCAGCGCCGCGTCCGTGCTGTCCGCCGCCGACATCGCCTGCTACGCGGCGAAGGACGGCGGACGCAATCGCGTACAAGTGTACGAACGCGACCATGGCACCAACCGCCACCGCGAAATGCAGTGGGTGGGCCGGATCGCGCGCGCCGTCGAGGACGCGCGGCTCGAGCTGTACGCGCAGAAGATCACGCGCGCCTTGCCCGTGACGGGAGATGCCGCCCGACTGGTGGGCGATCCGCCGTTCTTCGAGCTCATGGTCAGGCTGCGTGACGAGGACGGCTCGCTCGTTCCGCCCAATGAATTCATCCCGGCGGCCGAACGCTACAACGTGATGGTCATGGTGGACCGCTGGGTGGTGAACCGCGCCATCGAGATGCTCGAGAAGTGCCTGTCACAGGGCCGCCGCCTGCCGCTGGTGGCCGTGAACCTGTCCGGAACCTCCATCAATGACGAGGATTTCCTGGAATTCGTGCTCTCGCGCCTCGACGAGGAGCGAATCGCCCGTGCGCTGTGTTTCGAGATCACCGAGACGGCCGCGGTCGCCAGCCTGTCGAAGGCCACCTACTTCATGCGCGAGCTCAAGGCGCGGGGCTGCCGCTTCGCGCTCGACGATTTTGGCAGCGGCGTGTCGTCGTTCGTGTATCTCAAGACGCTGCCGGTGGACTTCCTCAAGATCGACGGCCAATTTGTCGGCAACGTGGCCACGGACATCGTCGATCGCAGCATGGTGGAGGCCATCACCAAGATCGGGGCGGCCATGCAGGTGGCCACCATCGCGGAGAAGGTGGAGAGCGCCGAGGTGCTCGCCGTGCTCAAACAGATCGGCGTCGACTACGTCCAGGGTTTCCACCTGGCCGAGCCCTGCGCCGTCGATGAAGTTTTCGGCTGCGGGAGCTGACACGGGCAACCGAACTCGTGTAGCTTCGGGCCTCTCATGCGGGCGAACGTGGAACCAGCGTTTTCGCTGGGTATAGAAGAAGAATATCTGCTCGTGGATCTCGCCACGCGCGATCTCATTGCGGATCCGCCGGCCGAGCTACTGCAGCGTTGCATCGCCGAGACCGACGGGCGGGTCAGCCCGGAATTCCTGCGCTCCCAGCTCGAGGTCAAGACCTCGGTATGCGCTTCGGTGGCCGCCATGCGTCGCGAGCTGGCGGCGCTGCGCCGGAAGGTGTGCGAGGTCGCCGCCGACTACGGTATCGCGCCGATCGCCGCGTCCACGCATCCATTCGCGCGGCCGATCAAGCGTCCGCCGCACACCGACCACGAACGTTACGCGGACATCGCGCGCGAAGTGCAGGGCGGCGTGCGCCGCATGATCATCTGCGGCATGCACGTGCACGTCGGCCTCGACGACGACGAGCTGCGCATCGCCGTGATGAACCAGCTCAAGTACTTCGTGCCCCACCTGCTGGCCATGAGCTGCTCGTCGCCGTTCTGGGAAGGCGACGACATGGGCATGCAGTCCTTCCGGCTGATGCTGCTGTCCTCGCTGCCGCGCACCGGGTTGCCCGAACCCTTCGAAAGCTATGGTGAGTTCCGGCGCCAGCTCGATCAGCTGGTGCGCAACGGGCTCATCGAGGACACCACCAAGATCTGGTGGGACATCCGCCCGAGCTCGCGCTATCCCACGGTCGAGACCCGGGTCTTCGACTGCTGCACGCATCTCGACGACGCCGTCTGCCTGGCGGCGCTCAACCTGTCGCTGGTGCGCATGCTCTACAGGCTGCGGCGCGACAACAAGATGTGGCGGCCGTACGCGCAGATGCTGATCGCCGAGAATCGCTGGCGCGCCATGCGCTTCGGCACCGACGCCAGCCTGCTGGATCTCGCACGCGGTGAGCTCGTCCCCTTCGCCGACCTGCTCGAAGAGCTGCTGGCGCTGGTGCGCGAGGACGCGGAGGCGCTCGGCTGCCTGGCCGAGACCGAGCATGCGCGCACGCTTCTCAAGCGCGGCACCAGCGCGCACCAGCAGATGGACGTGTACCAGGCCGCGCGCGACCAGGGCGCCACCGATAGCGAGGCGCTGTCGGCAGTGGTGGGCTGGCTGGCCCGCACCACTTGCGCGGTGGGATAGTGAGAAATCCGTGGGTATGGGTATGGTGTCTCGCCGCGGGCATCATCGTCGGGTTCATCCTGGGCCGCGGGTGGCAGGGCCCTGACGATCCGGCGCAGACGGCGCCGCCCGCGCTGGCTGACGCACCCGACGAGCCGGCTGCACCTGCCGCGTCCAGTGTGGCTGCCATCGAATCGCCGACCGCCCCGGTTACCGTTGGTGAACGGCCCGCACCGCCGGTGTCGGCCGCAACATCACCCGTCGAACCGCCGGCCGCTTCCCCCGCGCCTGCGAAGCCAGGCGAGGAGTCCTTTGCGCCGCCCGTGGATTCGGGCGTGGTGAATTCCATCGACGCGGGCGCCACGTTCAACAAGATGATCGGTCGACAATCGACGGCCGATCAGCCCAATCAACTCGGCGATCTGCACCGTGCGCTCGAGCGTGAGCCGCGTGACGACGGCTGGGCCTACAGCATGGAAGCCGAGTTGCAGAACTCGATGGTCAATGACACCAGCATGGGCAAGTTCAAGATGGAGCACGTCGAATGCCGCTCCACGATCTGCGAAGTGCGGGTATCCGGCAACGGCGACCAGGCCGACGCCGTGCGCAACCTGAGCAACGCGCTGCCCGCAAACAGCTTCAACCAGCAGCTGTTCATGAACGTCTCGTCGACGGTGTCCGGTCACGAGCGCATCGACGCCATCTATATCTTCCGCCGGCCCGCGCAAAAACCTTGATCCCGGCCCGCCGACCCGCCTGAAGCTTACCCGGCGCTGCAGCGAGCGTTGCGGACCAGCTGGGCGAGGGCGGTGCACGCGTTCACGGATAGATAGGGTCCGCGCGTGGTGTCGTGCTTCGTGGTCGACTGCTTGAGGAGTTCGCGCAGTCGCGTGGCGCCGAGCTTGCCGTTCCGGGCGAGCAACAGCGCGACCACTCCGCTGATCTGCGCCGTGGCCAGCGAGCTTCCCGACGCGAAGTCGTAGTGGCCGTTCGGCACCAGCGTGACGATATCGCGCGCGGGCGCGCGAAATGCGCCGAGATCGTCGGCCGTGGACTCGGATTCTGCCACCGGGAACACGTCCGGTAGTTTGCCGGGGAAGGCGAGCCGTGGGTCCTCTGACCATGCGCCGACGACGATGACGCCGGCGCCCGTGGCCTTGCCGATCAGCGCTTCGAGCAGCGGATCGCTGGGACCGACGAGGCTGAGATTGATGATCTGCGCGCGCGCCGTCAGCGCATCGGCCAGCGCCTGCGCGATGGTGAAGGAATTGCAGCGACCGGAGCCGGCTGTCGGCTGCCAGCAGGCCTTGTACGCATACAGCTTCACGTCGGGCGCCACACCCACGATGCCGATGCCATTGTTGGCCGCCGCGGCGATGAGGCCGGCCACCTGCGTGCCGTGGCGGTCGGCGTGGAAGGCCGCGTCATCCGCGTCGACATAGTTGCGCGTGAGCTGCGTGCGACCGGCGAGATCCGGGTGCCGGGTGTCCACGCCGGTGTCGATCACCGCGACGCGCACGCCGGTGCCACGACTGAAGTTGTGCGCCTCGGCCACGTCGAGCGCGCGCACGTTCGCCTGCAATCGTGCGTACGGGTCATCGAACCCCTTGCCCGGCGCCGCGTCGGCATTGTCGGTGCTCGACTCGAATTCGTTGAGCGGCTGCACGATGCGCACGCGCTGGTCGGCGCGCAGCTTCTCGATGACGGCCTCGCGCGTGGTGCCCGGCGGAATGCGGAACAGCACGCAGTGCATCGACAGCTGCTCGATGGGCCATTCGGAGACGCGCGTCAGCGAGTACTGCTGCGCGAGCTCGGCGATCACGGCGGCGGCCGAGGCGCTCACGCGGTAGTTGGACGTGTTGCCGTAGCCGTGCGCCGTGCCGCCGACGGCGCCCGGCCGCGCGGACACCGGGTTGTTGACCGCCACCACGATGAACTGGCCGGGCGCCGTGCGCACTTCCGACGGGGTGAGCACGGGCGGCGGCGTCGCGGCCACGGTGAAGCCCGCCCACAGGCAGGCGAGTGCGGTCAGCGCCGCGGCGAGCAGGTCAGCGAGCGATGGGCTGCGCGAACGTGACATTCGGATCCTTGGAGATCACGGCGGCCACCGACTCGGCGGAGGCGCCGGAGGCGACGGCGTCGGCCGAGAGTGCCGCGGTGAAATTGCCCGACAGTCCAGGTCCGGAAACGATGCTCAATCCCTGGTGCGTGAGCAAGGTATTGACGGTGTCGATGGACGCACCGGGCTCGAACACGACGCTCACCATGGGCGCGTTGGAACGCACCGGAGCTTCACGGGTGACCGTGATGTAGCCGGGCTTGCCGGGACCTGCCGAGCGCAGCGCATTGAAACCGAACAGCGCGAGGCCGATACCCTGCACGACCACCGCGGCGGCCAGCCAGCGGACGGGACGCGAGACGCGACGCGGCGCCAGGCCGGAGGTCTGTGCCGCCGGGGCCGCGGCTTCGGCAGCTTCGATGCGCGCCCAGAGCTTGTCGAACGAACGTTGCTCCTCGCTGGTGCTGCTTTCATTCATGGCCTGGGTACCGGCGCCCGGGTCACGCAGGTTGGTCGCCAGCATGCGCTGCGAGGAAAGCTCGGCGCGGCACTCGGCGCACGCCTGCACGTGAGCTTCCACCCATTCACGGTCCGCGGGCTGGATGCGGCCGTTGGCGAGCCACGGCAGCAGGTCCCAGGCTTCGGCGTGAGTATCGGGAATGCGGGGGCTCATGAATTCGCTCCGGACATGCCCGCGAGACCGGGCAACACTTGTTTGAGGGTTTCGCGCGCGCGGAACAGCCGGGTCTTCACGGTGTTCACGGGGCAGTCGAGTATGGCAGCCACTTCCTCGCAGGAATGGCCCATCGTGTAGGTGAGCTCCAGCGCCATGCGCTGTTCGACCGGCAGACGTTCCAGTCCGAGCGACAGCCATTGCTGATTGGTTTCGTCTTTCTCGGTCGACTCGACGCTCACGGAGTCTTCGTCGAACTCGTGGTCGGCCACGGGCCGAATCTTGGCGCGGCGCAGCGCGTTCAGTGCGCGGCGGTAGGCGATGCCGATGATCCAGGTGGAGAGCTGCGAGGCGCCGCGGAATTCCGCCGCCTTGGTCCAGACCACCCAGAAGGTGTCGTTGATGACTTCCTCGATGTCCTCGCGCCGCACCGACATGCGGGCCAGCAACCGGCTGAGGCGCTGGTAGTAACTGCTGTACAGCGTGCGGAAGGCCACCTGGTCGCGGCCTTTCGCGATGCGCTCCAGCAATTCCCGTTCGGACTGGTCGTTGCCAGGGTTTTGTGCCCGCGGGGCTTGGGTTTGCACCATCTTCATGCCCGTAAGTACCCCCTCCGGTGGGATCGGTTCCCGGGCGGAGTCAGGGGGCGTTCGAGAAGCGCCAGAGCGCCGTGAAGGCCACGCGATTGCCCACGGCATCGTCAGGGAAGATCTCCGCGGCGTCGGTGTCCACGCCCAGCCAGGCGAGCTGGAACTCGAAGGGCTTGAAGTCGGCGATGAGCGTGGCGTTGAAATAGTTGAAGCTCTGGTTGTAGACGCCGTCCAGCCCATAGTGGCCGACGCCCCCGGCGACGGCGAAGCGCTCGTCGAAGGCGTGCCGCGCGGAGATCTCGAAGGCCCACGCGCCGTCGTCCCGATAGCCCGGCGCCGCCGACACCGCGCGGGTGTTCGGTGAGTAGATAGCCGCCATGAAGAACTGGTTGCGGTAGCCGACGGTGGCCGTGATTTCGCTGCGGTTGTAGTTCACGCGCCGCGGATCGTCGGGGTAGGTGTACTGCGAGAGCCTGAGATCCACCGACATCTCGTCGGTGATGCGCCAGTACTTGCCGGCCCAGACGTCGAATTCGAGATTGGGGCTCGGGCCCGGATTCGGATCGGCCGTGGCGATGAAGCCGCCGGTGTAGAACTCGTGCGGAAATTCCAAGTCGATGGACGCCTGCGCGGCCGGCTTGCCGCGCGTCAGCGAAAGCCCGCGATAGACGAAGTCGGAAGTGGCGCCCAGGCTGCCCGACACGACCAATGAGCCCTGTTCGCGCGCGCCAGTCTCTTCCGGCACCGCGGAATGGGCGACCCCGATACCGAGGTACACCAGCAGCAGCATTCCGAAGTTGCGCGTCACTGACAGGGATTCTCTCAAGGCCATCCGTAAGCCGCCGCGAGTCTGACGAGTCGTTCACGGGCTGGCAAGCCGGACGACTGCGTCACAGTCGAGGAGTCCTCGCAGGGAAAACCCGCTTCAGTCCCCGCGCCTGTGACCGTTACACGGACGTACCGCCGCGCCAATGTCACCATGCGTTACGTCATTTGGGGCGGCGTCAGTACTGCAAAACATGCGTTTTTCGTTGGGGTCATTTCTCGATCGCTGGTCGCGCGCGCTCATAGCGGGCGCCCTGGTCTATTCGGCCGCCATTTCGGCAGTCGTGCTGTCCGGCTGGGGCGGGGAGCCGGTGGCGACCTGGATCAGCGCTTGGGGCAACTTTCCGCTGATGGGGCTGATGCTGTCGATGGCTTGGCCCGTCGTGCGCGACAGGACGCTGAGCTGGCACCGCCGTCGCGCATTCCAGCTGCTGTTCGCCGCGCAGATGCTCGACCTGGTCGCGAGCACCGGCTGGGGTTATTCGGCGCTGACCACCAGCGAGACCTGGGGCAAGTGGCCCGACGTGGTGTGGATAGGCTGGTATCCGCTGGCCGCCGCCGCGTTCACGCTGCTGTACATCGAGCTCGGCGGACGGCTGAATTCGACGCGTTCGATCGTCGACTTCGCCACGCTCGTGGTCGGGTTCGGCGCGCTACTGTGGTTCACCGCGCTCGAACCGGTCACGCACATGGGTCTGGGCGAGCTCGCCACCAACTGGTCGGCCGCCACCTATGGTATCGGCAATGGCATCTGCGTGATCGCGGCCGCGATGGTCGCGATGCAGATCACCGATTGGCGGGCCGAGAAGGCCGTCATGTGGCTGCTGGTGGCGATGGTGGCCACGCTGGTCGCGGACCTCGCCTGGGTGATCGCCGAGCTCAATTCGAGCTACGTACCCGGCGCGGCCATCGATCTTTTCTACCCTATCTACTATCTGTGCGTGATCCAGAGCCTCAGCGTCCAGCGCCGCGAACGCGCGAATACCAGCACACGCGGACTGCAGGGCGATCTGCGCGGTTCGCTGCCGGTGGTGGCGCTCATGGTGGGCGTGGTCGCGCTGCTCAACGACAAGCTGAATCTCGCCGACGCCGACTCGCCGTTGCTCGTGGTCGTGGTGCTGCTCGCCACCGCGCTCGTGGTGGTTAGCCAGACGCTGGCCACGCGCGAAGTGGTCGGACTGCATCGCGAAGTCGCTACGCGGAGGTTCGATGAGCGCCTCACCGAGCTGGTGCGCCGCTCGAGCGACATGATCGCCATCTGCGACCCGGATGGCGTCGTGCGCTACGCCAGCCCGTCCTCGGAGCAGTTGCTCGGCGTGCGACCCGGCGAGCTCGCAGGACAGCGCATAGACGATGTGCTCGGCCCCGAGTCGCCAAACGTACGTGAGGCGTTCGACAAGGTGGTGGCCGCGGCGCACTCCGAGCAGACCGCGAAGTTCTCCATTCCCCAGGCGGACGGCGAAAAGCGGTCGTACAAGATGGTCATCGCGAATCTCTGCCACGTGGATTCGATCCGTGGCGTGACGCTGAACATCCGCGACATCTCCGATGCCACGCGCCTGCACGACCAGCTGCACACGCTGGCCTTCCATGATTCGCTGACCCTGCTCGCCAACCGTTCGCTGTTCACCGACCGCGTGCACCAGGCGCTGCGGCACGTTCCGGATGGCATGACGCCTGCCGTGCTGTTCATCGATCTCGACAACTTCAAGATGGTGAACGACAGCCTCGGTCACGGCGCGGGCGACCAGCTGTTGCGCGGGTTCGCGCACCGCCTCGTGCAATGCACGCGCGCCGGCGACACGGTGGCTCGCCTGGGCGGTGACGAGTTCGCCGTGCTCATCGACCACGCGTCCGGTGAAGACGCCGCGATGGCGGTCGCGCGGCAGATCCTCGATGCCTGCCGGCAGCCGTTCGACATCGACGGCCGGCCATTGCGCGTGGCGGCGAGCATCGGCGTCGCCATGTCCGACCGCGTGAGCACCGTCGAGCGCCTCATGCGCAACGCCGACGCCGCCATGTATTCGGCCAAGTCACATGGCAAGGGCCATGCCGAGATTTTCCAGCCGGAGATGCTGCGCGTCGCGCGCCGCCGCATGCGCATCGAGAACGAGCTCGCGACGGCGATCGACTCGGGGCAGCTCGAGGCTCACTACCAGCCCATCGTCGACCTGACTTCCCGGCACCTCGTGGGCGTCGAGGCGCTGATGCGCTGGCGGCATCCCACGCGCGGCATCGTAATGCCCATGGATTTCATCCCGCTCGCCGAGGAGACGGGACAGATCGTGCCCATGACGCAGTGGATCCTGAACCGCGCCTGCGAGGATGCGGTGCGCCTGCAGCGCGAGATCTCGCACGGCGAGGGGTTGCGCGTCGCGGTCAACGTTTCGAGCCGCTACCTCAACAACGGCCACGTGGTGGGCGACGTGCGTGCCGCGCTCGGCAAGCACGGCCTGCGCCCCGACTGCCTGATACTCGAGGTCACGGAGAGCCTGCTGCTCGACAACTCCCAGGAGCTCGAGCGCACGTTCAACGACCTGAAGACAATCGGCGTGCGGCTCGCGCTCGACGACTTCGGTACCGGGTACTCCTCGCTCGCCTATCTACATCGCTTCCCCATCGACATCCTCAAGATCGACCGAACCTTCGTCGAGCGCCTGGCGCATGGCGCGGAGAACGAGGGCGTGGACGCCGTGGCGCTGGCGCGCGCCATCCTGTCGCTGGCCGAGGCGCTGGGTCTCGACACCGTGGCCGAAGGCATCGAGGACGACGCGCAGCGCGACACGCTGCTGCAGCTCGGGTGCCGCACGGGGCAGGGCTATTCCTTCGGCAAGGCCATGCCCGTGGCCGAAGTGCTCGAGGCCGCGGTCACGCGCCGGCGCAGCGTTCTCGCGGGCAACATTCCCGGCCAGGTCGAGTACTCGGCGACCGGCCGCTTTCGCGGCGTCGACAAGGGCTGATACCGGTTTCCACCCGGCGCGCGGGGATCATGCGGCCTCGTGACATAACGCCTGGGCGCGTTTCTCATAATCCCCTGACGACCGATCCGGCGGCCCGGTCCGCGGAAAAGATGCGAATTGAATGCGCTTGCATCCTTCCGCGCTCATCTAGTCTTTAACGCACGTCAGCGACGATAAATAGAACAATCAGCGGAGAGAGTACCGGTGAAGTCGGTAGAAACGAGAGCGCTCGAGTCGGGCGGCACGCCCGAGCGGAGCACTGAAAGCGTATTGCGTGCGGTCTGCCTGCGGCTCGGCTGCACGGCAGCGACCGCGGTATTCCCGCGCGAAGAATCGCGCGCGGTCTGGGGACGGTCGGAGCAGGATCTCGCGTTCGCGCGCGAGCAGCTCGCGATCGTCGGCGACGAGCTCGCGCGACGCGCGGTCGAGACGCGCAAACCCATCGCGACCAACAAACTCAAGCACGTGAGCGGTGGGCAGATCGCCTGCAAGCTCGTGGCCGTGCCGCTGCTGGCCCGTGGCGGCCCCGCGGGCGCGCTGATCATCTTCAACCGCCCGGACGAACCCAGTTTCGACGAACTCACGGTGCGCCGCCTCGGCCGCTTCGCGCGCCTGCTCGCGCGCAACGCCACGCAGGACCTCGATTCACTGACCGGCCTGCTGTCCTGGGAAGGATTCAGGACCCGCGTCGAAGCCTGGCAGCGCAATGCCGCGGCCGGCGCGATGGTCTCGATACTCTACGGTGACATCGATCGCCTGCACCTCGTCAACGATCTCGCGGGCTTCTCCGAAGGCGATCGCGTGATCGCACGCTGCGGCGTCGTGATCCGCAAGGCACTGGTCGGCGCCGACAGTTTTGCGTGCCGCCTGTCCGGCGACCGCTTCACCGTTTTCCTGCCGCACATGAACCTGGCGCAGGCCCGTCAGCTCGCCGACGCCATCTGCCGCGAAGTATCGAACGGCGCGGCTGCCCAGCAGCACCCCGTGTCCATGAGCTGGGGCGCCGTCTCGATGAGCGCTTCGGACCTGCACCTGGACCATCGCGCCGCAGAAGCCGAGATCGCCTGCAAGACGGCGAAGGACCGAGGCCGCGGCCGTGTCGAGGTCTACCAGGACACCGACCAGAGCATGATCCGTCGTCACGACGAGATCGGTCTCATTGGCAGCGTGCGCGAAGCCCTGCGTCAGCAACGCATCGTGGTCTTCGCGCAGCCGATCACGCCGCTGATCAATACTTCGCTGCCCGTCACGTACGAGCTGCTCGTGCGCATCGTCGACGCCAAGGGCAACATCGTCGAAGCCGCAGATTTCATGTCGGCGGCGACGCGCTACCAGATCCTTCCCGAAATCGACCGCGCGGTGTGCGAGCGCGCCTTCGCGCAGCTCAGCAAGAACACCGGCGAGCCGGTGCGCGTATCGATCAATCTTTCCGGCCCGACGCTCAGCGACCCCGAGTTCCTCGAGTGGCTGCTGTCGGCGATGGCGAAGTACAACATCGACGGCACCAGCCTGGCGTTCGAGATCACCGAGGCCGCCGCTGCCGCGAACCTCGTGCAGGTCCAGCAGTTCATCCGCCGCATGACTTCGCACGGCGTGCGCTTCGCGCTCGATGATTTCGGCACGGGTGTGAGCTCGCTGGCCTATCTCAAGAACCTCGAGATCTCGACCATCAAGCTCGATGGCTCGTACGTACGCGACGTGCTGACCAACACGCGTTCGCAGGCGCTGGTACGCGCCATCGTGCAGCTCGCCGATGCGATGGGCATCACCACCGTGGCGGAATACGTGGAGTCCAACGGTGTCCGCGATCGGCTCGCCGCCCTGGGTATCCAGTTCGGCCAGGGCTTCGCGCTCGGACGGCCCGGTCCGCTCGACGACGTGCTCGCCGCCGTGGCGGAGCGGGCAGCAGGTGGGAGGGAGCGGCCGTTCAATGAGGAGAAGCCGTTCACGACGCCGTCGGGTATACCGATCATGTTCAAGCGCGCGTGAGGCGGATGCGCGCGCGGACGACGCGCGTGATCTATCTCGCTTTTCGCCGGCGCCATTCAGGCTGTTGCTCGCCGCTCCGTCGTACTGGCGGCTCCGCTCGAACCCGCGCCCACCCACCCTCCATCTCTAGCGCCCGAGCACGCAACCCCATTAAGCTCGCGCGCAATGATCAAACTGACCCGCTACCAGTGGACCGTCTTCTTCGCCGCCTGGCTCGGCTGGGGCTTCGACATCTTCGACGGCCTTCTCTTCAACTTCGTGGCGCCGAACGCCATCCCGACCTTGTTAGGATTGAAGATAGGCAGCCCGGACGCGGCGGCGGCCGTGTTCCACTGGACGGGCATCCTCAACGCGCTGCTGCTCCTCGGCTGGGCCGCCGGTGGCGTGCTGTTCGGCCCGATCTGCGACCGGTTCGGCCGCAAGCGCGTGTTGATGCTCACCATGCTGCTGTACGCGGTGGGTACCGCGTCCTGCGCATTCGTCACCGAGATGTGGCAGCTAGTGATCTTCCGCATCGTGGCGAGTCTCGGCATCGGTGGCGAATGGGCCGCCGGCTCAGCCATGGTCGCGGAAGTCGTTCCCGAGGATAAGCGCGTCGAGGCCGGCGCCTTGCTGTACACCAGTGCGCCCTTCGGCCTGTTCCTCGCCGCCTTCGTGAACGCGGAAGTCGCGGGCCATTGGTTCGCAAGCGATCCTTCTGCCTCGTGGCGTTACGTGCTGCTCTTCGGTCTCGTGCCCGCGGGGGTGGCCTTCGTCGTTCGTGCGTTCGTGCGCGAACCCGAGCGCTGGGCGATGGCCACCGCGAACGCCGCGCCGGCACGGTTGCGCGAAATCTTCGCGCCCGGCATGCGCGCGCGCACGGTCAGCGCCCTCATCGTCACCGTGGTGGCCCTGATCACCTGGTGGACATGCAATGCGTTCCTGCAGGCGCTCGCGAACTCGCTCGCCGGCGCCGAGGCGGTGACGCGTGGTCTCGACCCGGTCGCCACCGCCGCGCTCAAACAAAGCTGGATCAAGGTGGCCACCAACTGGTTCAACTGGGGCGGGCTCATCGGCACTCTGCTGACCATCCCGGTGGCGCGCATCCTCGGGCGGCGCAAGCTCTTCGCCATCTACTTCGCCGCCAGCGCTCTCGCCGTGATGCTCACCTTCGGGCTCGACATCCCCTCGGAGATGCGACTGCGCCTCTGGTTCTTCATCGGCCTCTCGGTGTTCGGCGTGTTCGGGGCCTTTCCGTTCTATCTACCCGAACTCTTCCCGACGCGCCTGCGCTCCACGGGCAGCGGGTTCTGCTACAACATCGGCCGCGTGATCACCGCCGGAGGCGTGTTCGCCGTGGGCGCGATCGCGCAAGGTGCCAAGGGCGACCCGCAGGTGATCCTCGAGACGCTGTTCATGATCGGCTTCGTGCCGATCCTGGGTCTGCTGTTGCTGCGCTGGGTGATCGAGACTCGTGACCAGGCGATGCCTGACTGAGCAGTGAGGGCAGGGGATTCGGCACCTGCCCCATTGCGCGACCGGCCGCCTGCTCGAACTCGTGCGGATCGTGGGAGCACATCAGGCGCACTTCGGGGCTCTTCGCGCGCAGTTCACGCAGCAGAGCCTGGTTGCCGAGCCGGGCGTTGCGGTCCTTCTCCATCATCCATTGGTAGAAGCGAAGCCCCGGCGTACAGCTCGGCCGTTCGAGGTCCATTTCACGGTGCCAGAAATAGGCGTCGCCCGCCTGCAGCAGCCAGCCGCGCTCGCCGCGGACAGCGATGCCGGCATGGCCGAGCGTGTGGCCGATCAGCGGCACCATCAGGATGTCGGCGGGCAGGCCCTGATCGCCGCTCACGCCTTGGAAACCCATCCACCGTTCGGTGGGCGAAGCGTCGTGCAGTACCCACTGCGATTGGTAGGACCATTGCTGCGGGCGAAACCGCTGCCGGTCGAGCCAGGTCTTGCGCGCGATCGCGTGATCGCGCTCCGGCCGCATCAGGTGCACGCGCGCCCAGGGAAAATCGTCGAGCCCGCCGGCGTGATCGAAATCGAGGTGCGTGAGCACGATGTGTCGTACATCACGCGGATCGAACCCGAGGCGCTCGATCTGCCTCAGCGCCGTCATCTCCTCGCGAAAATCGGGGCTGAGCAGCGCGAGGAAGAAACCGCTGAGTCGCGAGCGCGGGTTCCGGACATCGTTGAGCCCGAAACCCGTGTCGATCAGCACCAGCTCGTTCTCGGTTTCGACGAGCAGGCAGTGGCAGCAAAGACTGCCGCGTTCCATCACCCCCTGCGTGCGTCCGTCCATGAGCCTTCCGCCCAAGGGGCAGGACGACACGCAGTTGAGGTGATGGATGCGGATCACAGCGTTGACGCCTGGTGTTGGCTTGCCTGGGGACTCATGGCTGTATCACCGAGATGTACTTCCAGCTCGCCGCCGCGCGGTAGCTGCCTACGCCGTACCTGCCAGTCGGGATCTCCGAGTCGCGCACCGATGCGATCAACGTGTCATCCGCATACGCGCGCAGCTCTCCGCCAATCACTTCGAACTTGTACTTGTGGAATTCCCCCACGGCCGGCGCATATGCCTTCGCCGCCAGTACCGTGGTCACACCATTCACGATCTTGCGTATCTGGAGCTGCCCGGTGCTACGCACCGATAGATAGTAGAACGTGCGCGCATCGACATATCGGGCCACCAGGCCGATCCAGGCCACGGGGTTCGTGCTTCCGAACCGGTCGAGGCGCATCTCCGTGCTCACCGTCTGGTCGTGTGTGGGCGTGCCGCCCAGGTACAGCCCCTGCTGCGTGGTGTTGGTCTGCTGCAGGTAGTACTCGCCATCGCTCGGCACCACCCAGGTGCCACCCACTTGCGTCAGCGGCGGGCCGTAGGTCAGATCGCCGTTGTAGTTCCGGTACAGGATGCTGAAGCCGGTAGTGGGCGCGACGATCACATCGTCGAAATTGCCGCTCGTCCGGTTGAGGACCACGCCGGCGCGGCCAGCCTTGAGTCGCGAGTCGGTGGCGCTCAAGTAGTTGTCCGGTCCCGCCTGGAAACTCAACTGATTTCCCACGATGGAAAAAACCAGCTGCCGGCCCTGCGGAAATGCCGCGAGCTGCTGTTCCGCGAGCGTGAACTCCTGTCCATTGACCACCGCGACGATGCGCGCCACGTTGGTGCCCGTTACATAGCCAACGTACGTGTTCCTCTCGTCCGCGAATCTCAGCGCCAGGCCAACCCAGGAGATGGACGGGTCGTAGGCCCTGGCGACCGGGCTGTCGATGCGCGCCGTCATCTGCTGCGAGAACGGCCAGGCGCTGTCGTGCCAAACGGCGTAGTTGCGGGATTCCCCATATCCAAAGTGGTGAAGCGTGGTGTTGCGGCCATCCTGGCTGAGCGCGCTGTAGCGCTGCGGGCCATACATGTCGATGCCGCTCACGTCCCCCGTCTCGAAGTTGTTGACGATGGGGCGGGGCGCATGCGGCGGCGTCGGTATCTCGAAGACCCCGACGGTTCCGAACGTGAAGTAGTCCTCGAGCGCGGCCACCACCGTGTTGTGACTGATGTCGAAGACACCACCGCCGGCATCCACGTCGAGCAACGCAGCCTGGTCGAAGCCGCCGGACGAGTTCGGCGTCCACAGGTTGATCCTCGCGACGGTACGGTATCCCTCGGTCCATTCAGTGCTCAGCAGCTGGCCATCGCGGTACAGCACGGCATTCGAGCTGCCGGCGCCATTGGCCGCGTTCAGTGGAATCAGATCTCCCAGCCGCGTGAGCCCGCTGGACGACAGCCGGTAGTAATTTCCCCCTGGAAGCACGATGACATTCGACTGCATCGCGGGCGGGCCATCGGAAATGCTGCCCACATTCAGCGTGAAGGACGCGGGCCACGCCACGTTGCTGCCGTTGCGCCGGTAGCCGCGCAATACGCTCCCGGTGCGTACCAGCGCGTTGTCGTAGTTGAGCTCGATATCGCGCACCTGGTTGGGCGCGCAGATGCCGGCCTGGCGGGGGATCCTCCCGGTGATACCCCAGCGGCCCGTGGTCGCCGATTTCTGATACATGAGCGCGTCGTCGGTGCATCCATCGGCGCCCACCATGACCCGGTCGGTGGAGATGGCGAAGCGGCCCGGCTGCCGGATCACGGCGTCGGTCGCGGCCTGTACCCAGTTGCCGCTTTGCTTTTCCCAGATCGTCACCACTTCGTCGAGCTTGATGACGGCGATGAAGTTCTTCATCGCGACGGCGGCACGCACGTCCGTGTTCGTGGGCAAGGGCACCCGCAGTAGATAGCGTTCGAAGGCCCATTGCCCGGTGGCGCCTCGCCGGTAGAGCAGCGCCGATCGCTGGGTGTCGCTGTCGGTTACGACGATGATGGAATCGCCATCGATCGCGACCGCGCTCGAACTGAAATTCGGCGAGGACGGATTCGCGGGGTCGTGGAGGTATTGCGTGACCGGCAAAGTCCGAACGCTCGCCGTGGCTAGCGAAACCAGGCACAAACACGCGATCAGGCCAAGCAGCCGCTTGAGGTTTGCCATCTTTTCTCCGCGAAGGGTGGGTCAGGGTTGAATGACGCGCAGGTAATCGAACAGCGCCGAGGTCCGGTAGGTGACGATTCCGGATATGCCGACGGGATGCGAGGAGTCCTCGGCTTCCATCAGCAACTGCCCATCGATGTAGGCGCGTATGTGGTTGCCGATGGCTTCGAGCTTCATGGTGTGCCAGTCGGACACGTTCAAAGTGAAGCCCGCGCTGTCGAGCTCGACGATCTCGCCATTCACGAGCTTGCGCAGCGACATGCTCTTCGAGCTGCGCAACGAGAAGTAGTAGTAGTTGTTCTCGTCGGAGTAGCGCGTCATCACGCCAAACCACTTGTCCTGCGACCCCTCGACGGCGAAGTCCTCGAGTTGCATGCGCGACTCGATGACCTGGTCGTCGGTCACGGGGCCGATGGCCGCGCGCGCCACGTTCTCGAGTGAGGCCTGGCGAATGTATCCGGCCTCGAAATTGGTACAGTCCCACGCGGGCGTGCCACTCTGGCGCAAGTTCTGCTCGCGTACGAATTCCTCGCAGGCGCCGCCGTTCGGTATGTCGGCTTCATACAGCGGCGTCCGGTGGTTGGGTGTCACCACCACGTTGTCGAATTCCGCGGCGGCGCCCCGAGTGAGCACCGCGATGCGCCCGCTGACGAGCTTGGCATCGAGGGCATCGATGACTCGAGCGCCGTTGACGTAGACACGGTGGTTGCTGCCGATGGACTCGAGTCGCAAGTGATAGCGCCTGCCAGCGGACACGGCCAACCGGCTGCTCGCCACCGTAACGACCCGGCCTGCCTGTACGCGACGCAACTCGACGACCCCATCGCGCACCAGCGCCGCTGCGTAATAATTGTTGCTGTTGCTGAAGCGGGTAGCGAGACCGAACCAACTCGTGGTTTCGTCGAACGCCGTGGGGCGCACGTCCGCCTGCACCGACTCGTTGCTGGTGTTGCTGGCAGCGAGCACGCCGGTCGCGTCGGCCGCCTCGGCCTGCCGCAGCACCCGGCTGGGGCCGCGCCGCTCGACGGTCATGGTCCCGGAGGGGAACGACCATCCGTCGGCATTGCCGTCCTCGAAATTGTCCTGCAGCACCGGCGGTGCCTCGATCTCCTCGGGTAGTTCGAAGAAATACAGGCGGCCGTGATCGAAGGAGTCACGCGCCCAGCCGCTCACCGCGACGGTCCGCCCACTGATCTCCGCGACGGGGCCAAGCGAATCGCCCTCGCTCGAGACCAGCTGCGCCACGTGTCGATAGCGCCCGTCGGCGTCCTTCCGATACACCGAAATGCCGCCGGGGCGTTCATCGAACAATGAGGTGCCGACCAGAACGTATTGGTCGTTCTCGCCGATGTGGGTGGCGCCCGCATAAAACTTGTCGTAGCCACGCAGCGTCGGTAGCGTGCCCACGTGGGTCCAGCCTTGCGCGCTTTTACGATAGACGTCGTTGCCGAGAGGATTCCAGCTGCCCAGCAGGACATCCTCCCCGTGCAGCGCCACACCGAACCCGAACTCCCCGGCCGCCAGTGTCTCGGCCAGGCGCCACGGAGCGCCCGGTGCGGTCCGCTCGTAGATGCGCGTCTCGCTCGGCGGGAAGGTCGAGTCTTCCTGGGGGTTGGTGAACACCAGCCGGTTGTCCTCGACGTCGAGCGCCGCGGCGTTGTTCGCCAGCGTGCACACGCGCGCATTGCCGATGAGTAGTTGGGGCGCGCTCCAGGCGGCACCGACCAGGTCGGTGCTGATCACGGTGTGGTTGCAGCGGCCGGCGAGAGCGCTGACGGTCCTGCCATCGATACGCGTGGGGCCGTTCGCCCAGGCGGCATTGCCGACGGCGGCGGTAAAGGGCTGCGTCAGTGAAACCCAGTCATCATCACCCGTGCGCCGGAACATCCGTAGCGGCGAGGTCGAGACGGAAGCGAGCCCATCCTTGATCGCGACCTCGGGATCGTTGAAGCTGCGTGCGTCGACGGTGTCGTCGACCAGTACGCGATCGAAGACCCAGGTATTGCCGGAGCGCCGGTAGAGCAGGGCCAGCTGCTGGTAGGGGTATTCGTACGTCCGATCTTTTGATCGCAGCGCCGTCGCGATGGCCCGGTCGCCTTCGATCGCGAGGGACTCGCCGAGAAAAGTCAGGTCGGATCGCGGTGCTTCGAGCCACTGCGATTCCTCGATCACGACGGGGCGAGAGAACGCCGCGGTGCCGGCGGCGATCGCGCATGCCGCGAGCAGCAACTGCCTGCGGGGATGTCCCGCTCTCATGGGCATTTTGGCGGCAACAACGCGAACAGCATTTTCAATTTTCTTCCTCGAGATCGATCGGACGCGAAAGCGGGGAGGGCGACGCACAATGACGGCGACCGACGCCGCCAGTGCCGCAACGGGGCTGCAAACGCGAAATCTCATTGATTCCCCCGGGGCCCGCGGGTTGTAGCCAGGAAGCAACGTGCAAGTTGCGGGCCACGGGAAACGCGTGCTGTCGGCGAGGAAAATCCCTGAGCGGTCAGTGGCCCCTGCTTTGCAAGGCCTGCCTAAGGGGGAAAACTTTTCGTCGCGGCGTGGCAGGAATTGCCGACTGCCCCGCGTCACAGGCGGCGACCGTCGCGCTGTCGTCTCCAGTAGTTAGCGCAAGTCCGATGGTCCTACAACGTGAAGTTCACTTCGGCGTTGATGGTGCGTCGCGTGTACGGATGAAACGCCCAATATCGTTCGTTGCCCAGGTTGTCGATTCCGAGCGACGCGGCCCAGCGGCCGTCGATTTCGTAACGCACGCGGGTGTCGAACACCAGGAAGCGGCTGAAGCCGAGGTAGCTCTGGCCGTGCACGTCGAGGTTGTCGAGCTGGTTGTACTGGCGGCCGCTGTAGCGTGCGCCGAGTGTCGCCGACAACCGCTCGATGGGCCGCCACGTGGCGAGTGCGTTGGCGCGCCATTCGGGGACGCGCGGCTGCCAGTTGCCGACCGTCGCCGGGTTGTTGCCGTTTTCAAGGATGCGCGAGTGCGTCCACGTGAGACTGGCCGAGAGCTCGACCGTGTCCCAGCGGCGAAGGTTGGCGGCTAGTTCGACGCCGCTCGTGCGGATGTGCTCCACGTTCTGGATGCTGGTGATCGTGGTGCCGCTCGATGCATTGATCTGCGAGTACAGTGCATCGCGCGTGTCTTCGAAGAAGAACGTGCCGCGCAGGTCGCCGTGATCGAACTCGCCCAGAGCGGAGAGCTCCTGCGTCCACGAGCGCTCGGGCGCGAGCTCAGGGTCGTTGTTGACGATCGCATCCGCGGCGATGGAACCCTGGAACAGCTCCGACACCGTGGGCATGCGGACGGCTCGACCCGTCGATGCCTTGAGTGTCCACCCCGGGGTCAACGAGAACGCCAGCGCCGCTTTGGGTGAAACGAAGTCGTCTTCGCGGTCCGCGAACCTCAATGTGGACGTGGCGTTCGAAATGTAGCCGCCATCCGCGCGCCATCGTTCGAGCCGTGCGCCAAGTGTCGCCTGCCAGCGCTGCGCGAATTCGAAGCTGTCCTGCGCATAGAGGCTGGTGAGGCGCGTGTCGCCGCCGAATGCCGAGAGCCTCGCGCCATCCTCGTCGCGCAGCCAGTCGTTGACGTTCAGAACCTCGCTGCGCAGATGATGGCGGTCGTCCTGCACGCCGAACTCGAGCACGTGCGCGGCTTCACCGCCGCCGTGGCGGCGGGCGCGCAAGTGCAGCGTAGTCCAGCCGGTGCCCTCGAAATCCGCAAGACGCCCGGCGCCGCCTTCGAGCGACGCGGGCTGCGCCACGCCGGGCGTGCGCGACTGGTCCTGCTGGTAATCGTACGAGCTACCCGCGGCTTCGAGATCCCAGGCGCCGGCGCGCGTGCGCGCGGAGAGGCCGTGCATGACGTGCGTCAGCTCGTTGCGCGAGGGCGCGATCTCGGTGGGCGCGATGGTGAACACCCGGCCATCGATGTTGACGCTGCCCGAGTAGACGGGCGCACCGGAAGCGTCACGCAGCCAGGTCTTCGCGTCGCGTTCGGCATCGTTGCTCCACCAACCGAAGGTGTAGCTCACGCGACCGTTCTCGCCGACGTCCTGCGCGAGCTTGATCTTGGCGTGATCCTGCACGGTGTGAATCGCGTTGGTCTCGCCGAGCAGCCACCAGTCCTGGTCGTTCTGGTTGCGGCCGGCCAGCGCGCCGGTGACCGGTACGCCACCGGTGCCCAACGTTCCCGCGGTGACTACTTTGTTGGCATACACCAGCGGATGCGCGTCGCTGTCGAGCCGGCTGAGATTCACCCACCACGACGTGCCGCCATGACGATCGCCGGCCGAGAGGCTGGCCTGCCAGCCGCCGTAGCGGTCCTCGTCGGGGCCGTAGGCGCTGTAGTCCTCGGAAAAGTTCGACAGCGAGGCGCGCACGCTCAGGTCGTCGGGCATGCGCGTGATGTAGTCGACCACCGCGCCCACGGAGTTGCCGGGATACGCGGCCGAGAACGGGCCGTACAGCACGTCGACGCGATCTATCTCCTCGGGCGTGACCAGGCCCCAGCGCGGCGTGAAGCTCGCGCCATTGCCGAGCAGGTTCGACAGCAGGATGCCATCGGCGTACACCAACGAACGCGCGCTGTTCCCCGAGCCCGAAGCGCGGCTCGCGAGGACGGCATGATCGAAGTCGCCGATGTATCGCTTGCGCACGTTGAGGCTCGGAAAATACTTGAGCGCGTCCGCCGCATCGGTGGCGTTGATGCTGGTCCGGATGCTGTCGGCCGTGATGCCCTCGATGGTCGTGGGGATGGTCGTGGGCAGCGTGCTCGCGCGTCGTGCCACCACGGTCACCGTGCCGATTCCGCGCGTCATCTCGTTCTCGAGGCCGGCGACGTCGCGCTGCTCGATGTTGAGCATCACGTCGATCCGGCCCGCGTCGCGGAACTCGAGCGTCAGCGGCACCTGCGTACCGGCCTCGAGCGGATGCTTGAGCTGCACCAGCATCATGTGCACCGCGCCGGGTTCGATCTTCACGATCCTGCCGGGCGGCAGCACCACCTGCTCGAGCGGCCGCATGCGCGCAATGCCTTCGGTGAGCAGTGTCTGGTGGAGCTCGACGCGCGCGGCCGCCGGCGAGGATGCACGGAGAAGCACGTCCTCCGCGGTGCCGCGGTTCTCGAGCGATAGATAGGCGACGCCCATGGGGATGCCCGCCGCAGTGGGGCGCGACCATGGATGCGCGATGAAGATCTTGCCCACGGTGTAATCATGCGCGGACGCGGCCACGGCCCAGAGAGCCGCCGCCAGGAAAAGAAAACGTTTCACGAATGTCTCCCTCGTGATGAACACGCCGCCATGCGACGTGAGTTGCTCGACATGAAGACCCGGTTCGATGCCGGGTGAAGCAACTCAGGCGAGCGGGGGAGCTCTGGGGATCTGCGCGCGCAGAAGCGCGAAGCGGTGGACGGGCGCTTCATTGCGCTCGGCCGCGGGTTCGAAATCGATGGCCGTGGCCGGCTGCAGGGCGGGCAACGCGCACGCCGTGGCCAGCATGGGCACCAGGCAGTAGTCGCAGTGCATGGCGCCCGTGCCCATGGGGAGCTCGCCATCCGGGATCCGGATGACTTCCGTTCCCGCATTGCCGGTCGCCGGGGCATTGCATAACGAGGCCGTGAGGCTGGTTCGGGCGCCACTACCCGGCATGAAGCCCACGGGGATCAGCGCGCGCAGCACCAATGCGCCGATGACCAGCGGCAGCAGGTAGTCGTTGGCGATGGAGCGCAGGCGATTCACGGAGCGGATGTTAGCGCATGACACATGACCAATCGTCCGGATCTCTTGCCAGCGAGGTCTGACTGGTGACGACTACTTGAGATGCTGCTTCGCGGTGTCGAGGAAACGCTGTCGCGCCTGCGCGTGGTCGACGATGGGCCGCGGGTAGTTGGCGCCGAGGCGCACTCCGGCCGCCGCCAGCACCTCGGTTGGCGCCAACCAGGGCGCATGGATGTACTTGCCCGGCATCAGCGCGAGCTCCGGCACCCAGGTGCGCACGTAGTCACCGTCGGGATCGAACTTCTCTCCCTGGGCCACCGGATTGAAGATGCGGAACCATGGCTGCGCATCGCAACCGCAACCCGCCGACCATTGCCAGCCCATGTCGTTGTTGGCCCAGTCGCCGTCGGTGAGCAGGTCGTAGTAATGCTGTTCGCCCTTGCGGAAGTCGATGAGCAGATGTTTCGCGAGGAAACTGGCCGAGATCATGCGCGCCCGGTTGTGCACGAAGCCGGTGTGCAGCAGCTGCCGCGCGGAGGCGTCGACCACCGGGTAGCCCGTGTGTCCTGCCACCCAGGCCTGCCAGCCGGCTTCGTCATCGCGCCACGGGAAGTCGCGCCATTCCGCGCGGAAAGGTTGTTTGAGCAGGCGCGGACGGTCGAACAGCGTCGAGTGCGCGAACTCGCGCCACAGTAGCTCGTTCTGGTAGACGCGCAGCGCATCGGGCGACAGCTCGCGAAGCACCCGGTCGATCGCGTGCCAGACCGTGCGTGGCGACAGCGTGCCGAACTTGAGGTCGGCGCCGAGGCGGCTGGTGCCATCCATGCCCATCAGATTCCGCAACTCGTCATAGTCCTTGGCGTCGTGACCGAGCCAGAGCTTGAGGCGCGCGCGGGCCGCGCTCTCGCCGCCGGGTTGCACGCGGTCATTGTGGGTGAGACCCAAAGACTCGAGCGTGGGCAAACGTTGTTTGTCGGGCTTCACGTATTTCGGCAGCGACGGCAGCGAACGCGGCGCGGGCAGAGGCGCCGGGACCTTCACGTCCCGCGCGAAGGCGCGCGCGAAGGCACTGAACACCGAGAAAGGCTCGCCGGCTCCCGTGCGCAACGAGCCCGGCGGGCACAGCGTTTCAGTGTCGAACAAGCGCAACGGCACCTTCAGCCGGCGCGACACCAGTCGGTCACGCGCGCGTCCCACCGGGGCGACCCAGCTCTGCGCCACGACACGGTCCACTTTCCAGGTTGCCGCGAACTCCGGGATGCGGTCGACGCTTCGACCCGTGGCAATGATCAGGCGCGAACCGAGATGCTCGAGATTGGCCGCGAGCGAGGCGATGGATTCCAGCAGGAACTGGATGCGAAAGGGCATCCGTTGCGCGGCTTCTGGCGCGAAGAAATAGTCGTCCAAAACGAAGACGGGGACCACGTCCCCGTCTTTGGCTGCCTGCTCGAGTGGCTCGTGGTCGGCGACGCGCAGGTCTTTGCCGCGATACCAGACCAGGGTCCGCATGCGTACGCGCTATTTCGACACCACCCGCATCTTGCGCAGCAGGTAGCGATCGACGTAAGTGCGGCTGTCGAGCACCAGGCGATCCTGGTATTGCTGGAGCTGGTGCATCCAGAACATCACGATGATGCAGCTCACGAGCGCGGTGAGCGTCGCGTTGAAAGTGACGCCCAGGCCCATGGTCACGCCGGAGATGTCGCCACCCATGGCGCCCTGCGCCTCCTGCAGCGCGGCGCCGATGCCGCGCACCGTACCGACGAAGCCCACGGCCGGGATTGCCCAGGCGGTGAACCTCACCATCGAGAGCTTGGTGTCCATGCTCGCGGTTTCGAATTCGCACTCGGTGCGCACGGCTTCTGCCGCGTCCTGCACGCTGCGCGTGGCGCCAAAGCGGTTGTATGCGACCGACAGCAGGCGGGGCAGGAAACCATCCTGTTCGGCCTTGGGCAATTGTTCGAGTGGCCGCGAGTGGACGCGGGCGTCTTCGGGCAAGACCACCTGGCCTTCGCCGATCTTCACGTAGTCGCGGTCGAGGAGCTTCCGGCTGGCGCGGGTCTGCTGGGCCTGGCGACCCAGCAGCAGCAGCGACCAGAGGCAGAGCGTCACGCAGATTTCCTGCTCGTGATCCTTGAGGATCACGTACACCGAACGCAGCTGCAGCACCTGGGCCTTCACGCCGCTGCCTTTCTGGGTGACCTCGACGCGCTGCGACAGCACCGCCTCGGCGCGCGGGCGGATCATCAGGGTCCAGATGCTGTGGATGATGATGACCGAGAGGAGCAGGGCGCTGATGCTGTAGACCGCGTCATCGAGCACCCAGTGGGGGCGCTCGTTGCGGTGCTCGGCGCTGGTCTTTTCCAGCGAGTAAGGCGGATTGTTCTCAGTGGCCATGCTGGGTCGAGTGCTCCGGTGAAGAGGCCGAGTCTAAAGTCCTGGGGTACACGTTAGTAAGGAGTCTGCCGGCTTAAGTTCCGCACTGCACGACTTCTTGTTACCAGCTTATAACCAGGCCGTTACCCAGGTTACGACCGTCGAGCTGATAGCATGCCGCCGGCCTCGTATTGCCCACTCCTTTGGCGGATATCCGGCGTCAGTTCAAGCATGTCTATCGCTCTCGACCAAGTCACCAAGCGTTACCAGGACCAGCCGGTCGTCAACGACGTTTCCATCGAAGTAGGTGAGGGCGAGTTTTTCGTCCTGCTCGGCCCCTCCGGCTCCGGCAAGAGCACCTTGCTGCGCGCCATCGCCGGCCTCACCGGCATCGACCACGGTCGCATCGCCCTGCACGGCAAGGACGTGACCCACGTCCGGGCCCGCGACCGTGGCGTGGGCCTCGTGTTCCAGAACTACGCGCTGTTCCGCCACATGACCGTGGCCGACAACATCGAATTCGCCCTGCGCGTGCGTCGCATGAAGCGCGCGGACCGCGTCGCCCGCCGCAAGGAGCTGCTCAAGCTGGTGGCGCTGGAAGGCATGGACGAGCGCCTGCCCGGCCAGCTGTCGGGTGGCCAGCAGCAGCGCGTGGCGGTGGCCCGCGCGCTGGCGCACAAGCCCCAGGTGCTGCTGCTCGACGAGCCATTCGGCGCGCTCGACGCCAAGATCCGCGAGGAGCTGCGCCGCACGATCCGCGAAGTGCAGCGCGAGCTCGGCATCACGACGGTGCTCGTGACCCACGATCAGGAAGAGGCGTTCGCGCTGGCCGACACCATCGGCGTGATGAATCACGGCCGCCTGCTCGAAGTGGGCAATCCGAACGATCTCTACGCCCAGCCGGCGACGCGCTTCGTCGCGACCTTCCTGGGCGCGGCCAACCTGCTGCTAGCGCGCCAGAGCGTGGATGCCATCCGCTTCGGCGCCACGCCGGTGAGCGCCGCGGGCGCGGAACCGCTGCAGGGCGGCCGCGAGCACGAAGTGGTGGCGGTGCTGCGCCCCGAAGAAGTGGAGGTGGGCGCCACGCGCGAGCAGCTGTCCTCGGATTTCATCGCGCGCGGTGCGGTCGAGGAGATCGTGTTCACCGGCGCGCTCGAACGCCTGCGCGTGCGTCTGCTCGATGAACCCTGCGCGGCGCAGCTGCTCGGCAGCGGTTCGACGCAGAGCGCGGATCCGCTCGTCGAGGTCACGCGTACGCAGCCCGAACGGCGCGCGCTGCCGCTGCGTGCCGGTGCGCAGGTGGCGCTCGGTGCGCGGCGCCTGCACGTGTTGCCGACGCCGATCTCGAGTTTCCTGGCTTGCGCTGCCACCGAGGCGGAGGCGACCGAGCTCGCGCACGAGCCGCTGCTCGAGAGCCTGTCCACGCGCATGAAGACCCGCGTCGGCATCCGCGCCATCGATGCGCTGGCGGGAACCCCCGTGCCGTTCACCGGCGTCGCCGCGATCACGGCGGGTAGTCAGGCGGGCGAGACCGTGGAGTGGCTGATCCGTCACGGCGCCGGCGAAGTACTGGTGCTGCCGAAGAATGCGCCCAGCCCCACGCGCGTGTTCATCCACTGGACCGACGAAGCCGTGCGCCGCGCGACGCTCGCGGTGTCGGCGAGCCTGCTGCGGCACGTGAGCGCCGAAGCCGTGTATCTCGGCATCGTCGCCGAAGGCGATGCCGGCGGACGCGGCACCCCGATGCGCAAGCTCCTGGACGCGCGCTCCGAAGCGCAACAGAGTCATGGCCTCGAGATGCGCACCGAGCTCGCCATCGGCGACACCGTCGCGGAGATCACGCGCAATCTTTCGACCGGCAGCGCGCAGATGCTGGTGCTCGGCATCACCGACATCACGCAGGCGGGCACTGCCTACCGATCGCTGCTCGCGGCGCAGCCGGGCTGGCCGGTGCTGATCGTGTACCGGCCCCACCACCAGCCGGCGCGTTCGACCCCCGAAATCGCGGCCTGACGGACAGCTCATGAGAAACGCAGGTCGTCGTGAGCCCAACGTGATCCCCGGGTTCGGCATCACCCTCGGGTTCACCACGTTCTTCCTGTCCGCCATCGTGTTGATCCCGCTGGCCGCGCTGATACTCAAGGCGGGCGGCATGGAGTGGCAGCGCTTCATCACCGTCATCACTTCACCGCGCGCGCTGGCTTCGTACCGCCTGTCGTTCGGCGCGTCGACGCTGGCCGCCGGCGTCAACATGGTGTTCGGCTTCGTCATCGCCTGGACGCTGGTGCGCTACGACTTCCCGGGTCGCAAGATCATCGACGCCCTCATCGACATGCCGTTCGCGCTGCCGACGGCGGTCTCGGGCATCGCGCTGACGGCCGTGTTCGCGGGCAACGGGTGGATAGGGCAATACCTCGAGCCGCTCGGCATCCGGGTGGCATACACCTGGATCGGCATCACCGTCGCGCTCACGCTCATCAGCATGCCGTTCGTCGTGCGCACGGTGCAGCCGGCGATCCTGGAAGTGCAGCGCGACCTCGAGGACGCCGCCGAAACGCTCGGCGCGGGGCGCTTCTACGTGTTCCGCCGCATCATCGTCCCCACGGTGCTGCCGGCGCTGCTCACGGGCTTCACGCTGGCGTTCGCGCGTGCCGTGGGCGAGTACGGCTCGATCGTGTTCATCTCGGGCAACATGCCGCTGAAGACCGAGATCACCCCGCAGCTCATCGTCATCAAGCTCGAGGAGTACGACTACGCGGGCGCGGCGGCGCTGGGCGTGGTGATGTTGTCGATCTCGTTCGTGATGCTGCTGGCCATCAACCTGCTGCAGGTGTGGGGACGCAAGCGCATGATGGTGTCACGATGAGGCGTAGCTGAATGGGCGGACCTTCCACCAGCGCGGACGCCGCCGCCGAGCTCGTCTCGCGGCCGGGCTACCGCAATTTCGGTTCGGTACTCGTCCGCTGGACGCTGATCGGCACCTCGCTCGCGTTCCTCGGCGCGCTCCTGGCCGCGCCGTTGTTCGCCGTGTTCGTGTCGGCGCTCGAGAAGGGCTGGGAAGTCTACTTCCACGCCTTCGCGGATCCCGACACCCAGGCTGCCATCCGCCTCACCCTGATCACGGCAGCCGTGGTCGTGCCGCTCAATACCGTGTTCGGGATCACGGCGGCGTGGTGCATCGCGAAGTTCGAGTTCCGCGGCAAGAGCATCCTCATCACGCTGATCGACCTGCCGCTGGCCGTGTCGCCCGTGGTCTCCGGACTCATCTATGTATTGCTGTTCGGCCTGAACGGCTGGTTCGGCGCGTGGCTGCAGGAAAACGAGATCACGATTGTCTATGCGCTGCCCGGCATCATCCTGGCGACCATGTTCGTCACGTTTCCATACGTGGCGCGGGAACTCATCCCGCTCATGCAACAGCTCGGCAACGACGAGGAAGAGGCGGCGATCACGCTCGGCGCCGGCGGCTGGTTCACTTTCTTCCGGGTCACGCTGCCGAAGATCCGCTGGGGACTGGTGTACGGCATCATCCTCTGCAACGCGCGTGCGATGGGCGAGTTCGGCGCCGTCTCGGTGGTGTCGGGCAACGTCCGGGGCATGACGACGACGATGCCGCTGCAGATCGAGAACCTGTACAACGAATACAACTACGTCGGTGCGTTCGCGGTGGCCTCGATGCTGTCGATGCTCGCGGTGGTCACCCTGATCATCAAGACGCTCGTGGAGCGCAGCGGACACCGCCGCCGATGAAGCGCAATAGCCTCGGGTGGTGGCTCGCGGCCAGCAACGTGGCCATCGTCCTGCTGGTCGCCCTCGGCATTTCCTATTTCGCCATCGACATGCTGCGCGACCTCGCGGACGGCCAGCAGAAGGTTCGCGTGCAGCTCGCGGGCGCCAATTCGCGCGCCGAGATCTCGCGCATGGCGGAAGACACGCTGACCTACGCGCGCGTGCTGGCCGAGCGGCCGCCGCTGCGCCGGCTGCTGGCGGAGCCGGGCCGGGAGGGGCTCACCCCATTCCTGCGCCGCTTCTGCGACACCTCGGGTCTCGAAGCCTGCGTGATCTTCGACGGCGCGCAGGTGGTCGCGTCATCGGGCCCCGCGCTTCCCTGGCCGGATCTGTTCACCGTGGCGCAGGAACAAGGCGAGCGCTTCATGGCCGTGCCGCCGGGTACGCAGTATTCGGTCGTCGGCGCCACCGCCAAACTACCCGCGGACTTGGCGTCGTTCAGCGTGATGGTGGTCCACCTGCTCGATTCCGACCTGGCCCGCGTGCTCAGCGAGCACACGGGCTTTCCGGTGACGCTCGTCAATTTCCGCGCGTACAGCGCCATGCCGGTCAACGAGTTCACGTCGGTCCACTCGCAGGCGATGACCGATGGAAGCTTCGCCGTACAGCGCATCGAGCCGCTCGGCCTGTACGCGTCCAGCTTCCCGGTATTCGCGTCGAGCGGGGAGTGCATCGCGCTGATCCTCACCACCGCGTCGGCCACCGAGACCGACGAAGCAGTGAGTTCGCTGGTCTGGCGGCTCATCGTCACTGCCATCGTGCTGGCGATCATCGCAGTGATCGCCGGTGTGTTTCTCGGCTGGCGCGTGACCAAGCCGGCGGAGGCGCTCACCAACGCCGCCGTGCGGCTGGGGCAGGGTGACTTCGCCACGTCCATACCGACGTCCGGCCCCGCCGAAATCGGCCAGCTGGCGCGCACCATGGATGACATGCGGCGCAACCTCCTCGATCTCAACTCGGAGCTGCGGCATCGCGAAGCCGAGGCGCAGGTGGTGCTCGAAGCCGTGGTCGAGGGCGTGTACGCCGTGGACCAGGAACGCAACATCCGTTATCTCAATCCGCAGGCAGCGCGATTGCTGGGGGTCGAGGCGCACGAAGCCATCGGCAAGTTCTGTGGCGACGTGCTCAAGCCCTGTGCCTCCGACAGTCTGCCCACAGGCAAGGGACGCCCGTGCGCCACCACCGCATGCCCCATCTTGCGCGCCCGGCAGGCCGGCACTGCGCAGTCGGTCGAAGAGCTGCAGACGCGTTCGGGCAACCGTCTCACCGTTATCACGAGCTCGCGCGTGGTCAACGGCCTGCAGGTGCAGGTGCTGCGCGACGAGACCGAGCTCGAGGGGGTGCGCCGCGCGCGCGACACCGTGCTCGCCAATATCGGCCACGAATTCCGCACGCCGCTCGCCGCGCAACTCGCTTCGATCGAGCTGCTGCGCGACGGCTTGAAATCCGCGCCGCCGGCGGAGCTCGAGGAACTGGTGCTGTCGCTGGAGCGCGGCACCCTGCGGCTCACGCGCCTCATCGACAACCTCCTCGAGAGCGTGCGCATCGAGTCCGGGCAGCTCGACGTGCGCCGCCAGAGCATCGAGCTCGGTGACGTCGTCGACGATGCGCGCGGCCTGGTCGAAGCGCTGCTGCGACAACGT
>DATLDQ010000075.1:0-27598 GCA_035525785.1 Steroidobacteraceae bacterium
ACGGCGATGCGCGGATGCTCGGCCGGCGCGAACGCGATGAACCACGAGTGGTCGCGCAAGCGATCGGACACGGTCTTCTGGTTGTCGAGGCTCTGGTTGCGCGCGACCGTGAAAACCTGCGCGGTGCCCGTCTTGCCGGCAATCGTGTAGGTCATGTTCTTGCCGGCGAACCCGGCGGCGGTGCCGTAGCGGAGTGTGCCGGCCATGCCTTCCGTGACGATCTGCCACTGCTCGGCGCTGACGGTCTTGATCTCTTCGTTCTTCACGGCCGGGAAGCGCTTCACTTCATCCGTGGCCTGATCGCGCACGCCAGTCACGAGGCGCGGCTTATAAGAGATGCCGCGATTCGCGATGATCGATGTGTAGTGTGCGAGCTGCAGCGGCGTGACGAGGAAGTAGCCCTGGCCAATCCCGAAGTTCACCGTTTCGCCCGGGAACCAGACCTGGTCCGCGGGGCGCTTGAATGCCTTGCGCTTCCATTCCTTCGACGGCAGCAGGCCAGGCTTCTCGCCGCCGATGTCGATACCGGTGAGGCTGCCGAAGCCGAACGGCCCGAGGAACTCGGCCATGTGATCCACGCCGATGTCGTTGGCGAGACCATAGAAATACACGTCGCAGGACTTGGCGATGGCATGGCGCAGGTCCATCGCGCCATGACGGCCGGTTCGCCCTTCACGGAAGGCGAGGCTGCTGCCGGGCAGGCGCCAGATGCCCGGGCAGAACTTGGTCGCGTTGGGTTCGACGTCGTGGTACACGAGCCCCGCGAGCGCAAGCCCGGGCTTGATGGTGGAGCCCGACGGATACTGCCCGCGCAACGCCCGATTGAGCAGCGGCACGTCGATGTTGTCGCGCAGCGCGCCGTATTCCTTGTTGGTGAGGCCGCGGCCGAACGGATTCGGGTCGAAGCCCGGCATCGAAACCATCGCGATCACGTCGCCATTTTTGGGGTCGATGGCAACCACCGAGCCGCGCCGACCGATGAGACCCTGTTCGGCCACGAGCTGCGTGGGCAGGTCGATGGCCGTGATGATGTCGCGGCCCGCTTGCGGCTTGATCTCCTGCAGATCCGGGGCGAGCTGCTGACCCTGCTGCTGCACCGAGCGGCCGGCGGCGTTGACCAAGATCTGGCGCGAGCCATCGACGCCGTGCAGCTCTTCCTCGTACGACTGTTCGAGACCCAGCTTGCCGATCAGCGTGGTGCCGGCGTACTTGCTGAGCTGATTGTTCTTCTCGAGCATCTTGACGTCGTTTTCGCTGATCGCGGCCACGTAGCCGAGCGCATGCACCGCGTGCTCGCCGTTGGGGTAGAAGCGCGTGAGGCGGGTCGCGATGTCGACACCCGGAAATTCGAAGCGGTGGACGGCGAAGCGCGCGATTTCCTCGTCGGTGAGGCGCAGGCGGATGGGCACGCTCTCGAATCCACGGCGGGATTTCACGAGGCGGCGCGTCTCGTCGAGGTCGTCGGCTTCGAGCACGCCGATGGCGATGAGGCGCTTGAGCGTGGCGTCCACGTCGGGCACGCGCTCGCGCACGAGCTCGAGCTGGAAAGCGGGGCGGTTCTCGGCGAGCACCTGTCCGTTGCGATCGACTATCAGGCCGCGCTGCGCCGGCAGGGGTTCGACGCGGACGCGGTTGCCCTGCGACAGGTCCGCGTAGTAGTCGTAGCGGGCGATCTGCAGCACCACCAGCCGGCCGATGAGCAGGAAGGTGAGGGCAGCAATGATGATCGCGGCGGCGACCGCGCGCTGTTCGAACAGGCGTTGCTCACCCCAGTGATCCTTGATGCGCACCGTACCCATGGCGCGATCAGCTCTTGTTGTGGGTGCGGCCCACCAGCAACGAAACGACCGGCCACAACATGGCACCGATCGACGGCTGGATCCAGCGCCAACCCGATGACGCGACGTGGTTGTTCCAGCCTTCGATGCCCCAGACGACGATCTCGTTGGTGTACAGCATGAGCGCGACGAATATCGACTGCTGGATCAGCGTCTGGTTGCGCAGGCGCTGGTGCAGGGTCATGGTGACGTACGCGATGAGCGCCATGGCGAGCGCGTTCTGCGCCAGCACGTCGCCCTTGAACACGTCGAGCGCCAGGCCGCCGAGCCAGGGCGCGAAGATGCCGCCCGCATGCGGCGAGTAGATGCCCCAGTAGATGACCACGAGGCCGAGGATCGACGGCCGCACCAGCGACAGCCAGGCAGGCAGCGGGATCACCTGGACGATGAGCGCGATCAGCACGGAGAAGAACACGGCCCAGCGGGGCTCGCGGCGCGCGAAGTTCATGGCTGTTTCGGGACCTCGACCGCAAGCTCGGCCGCGCTGGCGGGTGAAGCCGGGTGATCCGTGCGTGACCAGATGAACAGCACCTCACGATCGGATTCGATGCCGGCCAACGGCGCCGCGTGGATGCGCGCGAGCGGCTGCGTCGGGTCGCGTTCCACCTTGGTGACGCGCCCCACCGGCACGCCGAACGGGAAGACGCGGCCGAGTCCGGACGTGACCAGCACGTCGCCGACCTGCACGTCGTAGTTCTGCGGCACGTAGGGTAGTTCGAGCGAGGTCGCGCGGCCGGTGCCGAGCGCGATCGTGCGCACGCCCGAGCGGAGCACCTGCACGGGCAGCGCGTGTTCCGCATCGGTGATGAGGATGATCTCGGAGCTGAACGGGCCCGTGCGGAACACCTGGCCGAGCACGCCCTGGCCGGTGACCACGGGCTGCGACTTGTAGATGCCGTCGTTGCCGCCGCGGTTGACCAGCAGGCGCTGGCGCAGCGTGGACACCTCGACGCTGATGACTTCGCCGATCAGGCGCTTCTCGATGACGTCGGGCAGCACGGTGTTGAGGCCGCGCAGCGTGGCGTTCTCCTGCACGAGCGCGGCCTGGCGCATGGTGATGAGCTGCTGGTCGCGCAGCTGCTGGCGCAGACCGTCGACCTCGGCCTGCAGCTTCTCGCGCGTGGTGAAGCTCTCTTCGAGCCAGCGCCACGCGGCCGAGGGGGAATTCACCGCGAGCTGCAATGGATAGACCGCGGCCTGCAGGCCGTAACGCGCGGTGTCGAGCCAGCCGCCGCGCTTGTCCCAGAACATGAGCAGCACGGACAGCAGCGCATAGCAGAAAAAGCGGAACCCGAAGGACGGTCCGCGTCCGCCGAGTGAGCGGCTGCCGCCGCTGCCGAAAACGGCCACTTTGTCTTATTCGAGGCCGAAGCTATTCAAGACCGAAGCTTCCAGGCCCGACCTCGTCCTGCAACTCGAGGATGCGGCCGCCGCCACGCGCCACGCAGGTGAGCGGGTCTTCGGCGATGACCACCGGCAGGCCCGTTTCTTCCATGAGTAGTTTGTCGATGTCGCGCAGCAGCGCGCCACCGCCCGTGAGGACGATGCCGCGTTCGGCGACGTCGGCGCCGAGCTCGGGAGGAGTCTGTTCCAGCGCCTGCTTGACGGCGCCGACGATGCCCTGCAGCGGTTCCTGCAGCGCTTCGAGGATTTCGTTGGAGTTCAAGGTGAAGCTGCGCGGCACGCCCTCGGAGAGGTTGCGGCCCTTGACGGACAGCTCGCGCACCTGCTGGCCCGGGTAGGCCGCGCCGATCTCGATCTTGATGCGCTCCGCGGTGGCTTCACCGATGAGGATGCCGTAGTTGCGGCGCACGTAATTCATGATGGCTTCGTCGAAGCGGTCGCCACCGATGCGCGCCGAAGCGGCGTACACGATGCCGTTCAGCGAGAGCACGGCGACTTCCGAGGTGCCGCCGCCGATGTCGAGCACCATCGAGCCGCGCGCCTCGTTCACGGGAAGACCCGCGCCGACCGCCGCCGCCATGGGCTCACTAACTATCTGCACGCTGCGCGCGCCGGCGCCTTCGGCCGACTCCTTGATGGCGCGGCGCTCGACCTGAGTGGAGCCGATGGGCACGCACACCAGCACTCGCGGACTCGGCTTGAGCACGCGATTGCCGTGCACCTTGCCGATGAAGTACTGCAGCATCTTCTCGGTGTACGTGAAGTCGGCGATGACACCGTCCTTCATGGGTCGCACCGCGTTGATGTGGCCGGGTGTACGGCCCAGCATGTTCTTGGCCTCGGCGCCGACCGCGACGATGACCTTGCCACGACCACCTTGGTCGTCCTGCACCGCGACAACGGACGGCTCATTGAGCACGATGCCCTTGTCACGGACGTAAATGAGGGTATTGGCCGTTCCCAGGTCGATCGAAAGATCGCTGGAGAAATAGCCGCGCAAGCGTTTGAACATTGAATACAGCCAGGCGTCGCGAAAAAGTGTCGGGCAATTTAACAATCTGCGGCACGCCCCACAAGGCAACAGGTATGATCCCGCGCACATTTCCCACTTCTTTTGCTTGAGATTTCGATGAGCCTCAATCGCGACCAGATCAACTCGATCGCGCACCTCGCGCGTCTTTCACTGACCGATGCCGAGGTCCCCGTCTACCAGGACAGCCTGTCGAAGATCGTCGATCTCGTCGGGCAGCTCGATGCCGCTCCCACGCAAGGCGTCGAGCCCATGGCTCATCCGCTGCCCGGTCTCGCGCAACGCCTGCGACCCGACGCGGTGACTGAAAAGGACCAGCACGAGCTGTACCAACGCAACGCTCCGCAAGTCGAAGCCGCGCTGTACCTCGTGCCCAAGGTCATTGAGTAAGAAGTCCTAAGAAAATGCATACCTATACGCTGGCGGAGCTCGCGAAGAAGCTCCGAGCCAAAGAGTTTTCCGTGACGGAGCTCACGCGCGCCCTGCTGGCGCGCGTCGAAGCTTCCCAGCCCAGGCTCAACGCCTTCATCACCGTGATGGCGGAGTCGGCGCTCGCCCAGGCCAAGGCCGCCGACCAGGCCCTGGCCGCGGGCTCGGCGGGTCCGCTCACCGGTCTGCCGCTCGCCCACAAGGACATCTTCTGCACCGCCGGGGTCAAGACCAGCTGCGGCTCGAAGATGCTCGACAACTTCGTGTCGCCGTACGACGCCACGGTAGTCGAGAGGCTCAAGGCCGCGGGCATGGTCACGCTCGGCAAGACCAACATGGACGAGTTCGCCATGGGCTCGTCCAACGAGACCAGCTGGTACGGCCCGGTGAAGAACCCCTGGGACTCAACGTTGGTCCCGGGCGGTAGCTCGGGCGGCTCGGCCGCGGCGGTCGCCGCCAGGGTGGCTCCGGTTGCCACCGCCACCGACACCGGCGGGTCCATCCGCCAGCCGGCCTCGCTTTGTGGCGTGACCGGCATCAAGCCCACCTACGGCCGCGTCTCGCGGTTCGGCATGATCGCCTTCGCCTCCAGCCTCGACCAGGGCGGGCTCATCTCGATCTCGGCCGAGGATGCCGCCATGGTGCTCGGCGCCATGGCCGGGTTCGACGCGCGCGACTCGACCAGCGTCGACACGCCCGTGCCTAACTATGTGGCCGACCTGGACAAGCCGCTCGCCGGCCTCAGGATCGGGCTCATCAAGGAGTTCTTCGACAAGGGCCTGGCAGGCGACGTCGAGAAGTGCATCCGCGAAGCGCTCGCGGTCTACGAGAAGCTCGGGGCGACGCTGGTCGAGGTCGAACTACCGGCGCTGCCGCTGTCCGTGCCCACTTATTACGTGGTGGCGCCGGCCGAGTGCTCGTCGAACCTCGCGCGCTTCGACGGCGTGCGCTACGGCTACCGCTGCCAGGATCCGAAGGACCTCATGGACCTCTACAAGCGCTCGCGCGGCGAGGGCTTCGGGGCCGAGGTCAAGCGCCGCATCATGACGGGCACATACGTGCTGTCCGCGGGCTATTACGACGCCTATTACCTCAAGGCGCAGCGCGTGCGTCAGCTCATCAACCAGGACTTCAAGCGCGCATTCGCCGAAGTGGACGTGCTCATGGGCCCCACCGCGCCCGACGTGGCCTTCGAGATCGGCGCCAAGGCGTCCGACCCGATCCAGATGTATCTCAACGACATCTACACCATCGGCGCCAACCTCGCGGGTGTGCCGGCGATGTCGATACCGTGCGGCTTCACGCGGAACCTCCCCGTGGGGCTCCAGATCTGCGGCCCGCACTTCGGCGAGTCGCGATTGCTCAACGTGGCGCATGCCTTCCAGAAGGAGACCGACTGGCATCGCAAGCTGCCCTCCGACTACGCGAAGGAGGTGCTGTGATGAACTCTGCGACCCGCGACGACAACCGCTGGGAAACCGTCATCGGGCTCGAAATCCACGCGCAGCTCTCCACGCAGTCGAAGATCTTCTCGGGCTCGGCCACCGCGTATGGCGCCTCGCCGAATTCGCAGGCCAACCTCGTCGACCTCGCGTATCCCGGCGTGCTCCCGGTGCTCAACCAGGAAGTGGTGCGCATGGCCGTGAAGTTCGGTCTCGCCATCGGCGCCACCATCGCCGAGCGCTCGGTGTTCGCGCGCAAGAATTACTTCTATCCGGATCTGCCGAAGGGCTACCAGATCAGCCAGTACGAGTTGCCGATCGTCTCCAAGGGCAAGCTCGAGATCCTGCTCGACGATGGCAGCCGCAAGACCATCGGCATCACGCGCGCGCACCTCGAGGAGGATGCGGGAAAGTCGCTGCACGAGGGCCTGCCCAAGCAGTCCGGCATCGATCTCAACCGCGCCGGCACGCCGCTCATCGAGATCGTCTCCGAGCCGGACATGCGCTCTGCGAAGGAAGCCGTTGCCTATCTCAAGAAAGTGCACACGCTCGTGCGTTATCTCGAGATCTGCGACGGCAACATGCAGGAAGGCTCGTTCCGTTGTGACGCGAACGTGTCCGTGCGCCGCTTCGGCGCCGAAAAATTCGGCACGCGCGCCGAGATCAAGAACATCAATTCGTTCCGTTTCGTCGAGAAGGCCATCAACTACGAGGTCGCGCGCCAGATCGACGTGATCGAAGGCGGCGGCAAGGTGGTGCAGGAGACACGCCTCTACGATCCGGACAAGGGCGAGACGCGGTCGATGCGCTCCAAGGAAGAAGCGAACGACTATCGCTACTTCCCCGACCCCGACCTGTTGCCCGTGGAGATCGATCCCGGCTACATCGGCGAGATCAAGGCGACGCTGCCCGAGCTGCCCGACGAGAAGGCCGCGCGTTTCGTGCTGGCCTACGATCTGTCGCAGTACGATGCCACCGTGCTCACGTCGAGCAAGGAGCTCGGCGCCTACTACGATGACGTGGTGACGCAGCTGGCCGGCGGCAGGAACCCGACCAAGGAGCAGGCGAAGCTCGCTGCCAACTGGGTCGCGGGTTCCCTCGCCGCGGCGCTCAACGAGCACAACCTCGAGATCACGGAGAGTCGCATCGAGGCGCGCCGTCTCGCCGGCCTGCTGGCGCGCATCACCGACAACACCATCTCCGGCAAGATCGCCAAGGACGTGTTCGAGGCGATGTGGGCCGAAGGCAAGGACGCGGACGCCATCATCGAGTCCAAAGGCCTCAAGCAGATCACTGACACCGGCGCCATCGAGAAGGCCATCGACGAGTGTCTCGCGAAGAATCCGGGGCAGCTCGCCGACTACCGATCGGGCAAGGACAAGCTGTTCGGCTTTTTCGTAGGACAAGTCATGAAGGCCACCGGCGGCAAGGCGAATCCCGCGCAGCTCAACGAGCTGCTGAAGAAAAAGCTCGCCGGCCCGTAAATTCGAACGATAAGCTCGGGCGATGTCCCAGGCAGTAACCGACAGCGACCGGGTCCGGCGGTTCGTTCTCGACCGGCATCCCATCCGTGGGCACGCCGCGCGCCTCACGCGCGCGTGGCTCGAGCTGCGCGAGCACCAGGACTATCCACCCGCCGTATTGCAGCTCCTCGGTGAAGCCGTCGGCGCCGTGGTACTGCTCGCCGCGACGCTCAAGTTCGACGGCACGCTCACGCTGCAACTGCAGGGCAAAGGCCTCGTGAACCTGCTGGTCGCGCAGTGCTCGCATGACTTCAAGGTGCGCGCGATGGCGCGGCACGAAGCCATCGACGAGGCCGCCGGTTTCCGTTCGCTCGCGGGCGAGGGCACGATCATCGTCACGGTGGAAGCCACCGACCGCGCCTCGAGCTACCAGGGCGTGGTGCCGATCTCCGGCGACTCGTTGGCGGAGTCGCTGGAAGCCTATTTCGTGCAGTCCGAGCAACTTCCTACGCGAGTCATCCTCGCCGCCACGCCGGGCGCAGTCAGCGGCATGCTGGTGCAGCGCATCCCGGGCGAGGGCGGCAAGCAGAGCGTCGACCCGGCCGCGCTCGAATCCGCATGGATGAAGGCGGATCACGCCATGGCCGCGCTGACCCCGGCCGAGCTGCTCGAAGACGACATGGAGCAGCGGCTGGTGCGCATGTTCGGCGCCGACGAAGTGCGCGTGTTCGGCGGGCACGAGATCCAGTTCCAGTGCCGGTGTTCGCGCGAGCGCGTGGCCAATGTCCTGCGGTCGCTCGGCGTCGAGGAAGTGCGTTCGGTCCTCGCCGAGCAGGGCTCGGTGACGGTGACCTGCGAGTTCTGCCAGCGGCCCTACAAGTTCGACCCGATCGACACCGAGCAGCTGTTCACGAGTTCACTGCAGGGCAGCAGTTCGATCAATTGACGTCGGTGCAGCGTGCGCGCTCTGCCGTCGCAGGGTGCGACGCGAAGAAATCCACGGCCTCGTTCGACCTGCCTTTCTCGCCCGACATGCGGCACAGGATGGCGTCGAAGTTCGATTCCGCGACGTCATGGTCGCGCAGCCATTGCTTGGCGAAGGTATCGGCCTCGCGCTCGAAGTCGCGGGACTGCTTGGCGGTGAGCAACGCGGGCGCGGCGCTCAATATCCCCGAGATCGAGCTCAGGTCGCCCAGCAGCGCGACGGCCAGCGCGGACACTCCCGCGGCCTGCAGCATCTGGCGCAGTGCATGGCGTCCGCGCACGTGACCGATCTCGTGCGCCAGCACGGCGATCACTTCGTCGTCCACCTTTGACATGTCCACGAGCTCGTCGGTAACCACGACGATTCCCGACGGCAGCGCGAACGCATTGGGGCCGATGGCTTCGGATCTGCGGAATTCGAGGCGGTACACGTGCCCGTCGTCGAGAGAACCCGTCATCTCCCTGAAGCGACGCTCGAGCGACGCGCGCTTTCCCGCCGGCAACCGGCTCGGTTCGAACATGAGGCGGTCGAAGGTTTCGAGCGTGCCCATGCCGATGCGCCGGTCCACCTCGGTGGGCAGCATGCGCGCCACCTGGTTGGCGAGCGCGGGCACGCCCCACTGCACGAACGCGAATGACAGCAAGGCCACTGCGACCAGCGCGCCGAGCACCAGCCGCCAGCGGCTCTCGAGCCTGTGCACCCAGCCGGCGCGCGCCTTGATGCGGTTGTGCGCGAGCGCCTCGTCGATGGCGTCGTTCTCGGTGCTCTCGAACACCCCGCCGCCCGGAAAGGCCAGCCGGCGCGCGATGTTGCCCACACGTTCGGAAATCTCGATCTCGCCGAAGGGCGCCTCGACCTTGTGATGCAGGCCATGGACGCGCGCGATTCCGTCGGCGCCGAGCGCGAGGGACGCGGCAGCGCCCTTCGAGCTCGTGCCGTCGAAATACCTGCCCGCTATCAAATGCCGAAGTCCACGTCGAAGAACTCGCCGAGCTCCTCGCCCAGCGCTTCGCCGGCTTCGTTCTGCGCCGCCTGGAACTCAGCGAGGCCACCCGCCGTGTCCAGCGAGGTCTGCTGCAGCATGTATCGTGCCTTGCGCACCTTCGCCCAGGGATAGAACAGGCCGAGCGTGCACACCATGCCTAACAAGTTGGTGATCTCGATCCACGCCAGCGCGCCCGCCTGCTGATTGGATACGACGCGCGCGTTGCCGATCTCGAGTCCGCCGAACGAGGCGTTGGCGAAGCGCGACTGGTAGTAACCCCAGATGCCCATGCCGGCCGCCGCGATCGCGAGCAGCATCGCGAAGCCGGTGACCCCGAGGGTGCGTGCCAGGTCGAGCGGAGTGGCGGGCACCGCTTCCGGATCCGGGTTCAAGGCGCCGGATTTGAACAGCACGTAGAAGAACAATGCATACGCCAGCGCGCTCATCGCCGCCGTGGCGTAGCAGAACGCGAAGAAGCGGCCGCTCGGCGTGACGAACCGGAACTGCGTCTTGCCGTAGGCGCCATGGCCCAGCGTGTACGACACTCGCTTGTGCAACCACAACGGGAACAGGATGCCGAGGGTGATGGCGGTGACGAAGTACCAGCCCACGAATGCGGACATCGCGCCGCCGTAGTCACCGTGGAAGTTGAAGCGCAGGTTGCGGTACGACGTCACGCGCATCTGGAAGGTGCGCGCCTTCACGATGATCCAGGGCACGCCGACGATGGCCAGCGGCAATGCCAGTATCGCGAGCATGGGCACCGCCCTGATGACGATCAGGAACACCACGTACGCCGCGAAGATGATCAGCCGGCCTTTGAGGATCTGGATGGGCTTGGCGTGGTACTCGAAGCCGTGACCATCGAGGATGGTGTTGCCGTAGAAGTAGCGCATGCGGCGCACCTTGGCCCAGGCCGAATAGATGCCCAAGGTCACGATGGTGAGCAGCAGGTTCACTATCCAGATGCGGAAGTATTCGGCGCCGCTGCCGCGGAACTCGAAGGGCAGGTTGACGCGGGGCGCCGTCTCGGCGGTGGACGGGCTGAAGCCCGAAGCGAACTCAGGGGACGCATTCATTCTTATTATTCTCCTTTCCCGAGGACGCCGGCGGCGGCCCAGGTGGAGACTAACCCCTCCGGGGGTTGGGGCCAACCGGTGTCACGGAAGGCGCGGGCGTGACAGAGATTGCGCCTCAGTGCTTGCCGCTTTTGTGCCCGGGCGTACGCGCCTTGGGAGGCTCGGTGGGGTTTTCGAGCTCGCGCAGATAGTTAGGACCGCCCAGGCCGCGCATTTGAGACAGGATCCAGTCGCGGCGCCGGTACACGTAGCCGGAGGGCGCCTGAACCTTGAAGGTGATGGGGTTGGGGAGTACGGCCGCCAGTACCGCCGCTTCCTCGCGCCCCAGGCGCGCCGCGGGCTTGCGGTAGAAACGTTGCGATGCCGCTTCAACGCCGTAGATGCCGTCGCCGAACTGCGCGACGTTGAGATACACCTCGAGGATGCGCTCCTTCGGCCAGGTGAGCTCGATCAGCAACGTGAAATACGCCTCGAGCCCCTTGCGCACATAGCCGCGTCCCGACCACAGGAACAGGTTCTTGGCCACCTGTTGCGTGAGCGTGCTGGCGCCGCGCACGCGTGGTCGCTTCCGCTTCGACTGCTTCTCGTTGTAGCGGATGGCTTCGCGGATGGACTTGAAGTCGAAGCCGCTGTGGAACGGAAAGAACTGGTCTTCGGCGGCGATCACCGCCACCGCCGCGTGCGGGGAGATCTGTTCGAGATCGCGCCAGCGATAGTCGGTCTGGTAGTTCTTCTTGCCCGCGCGTGACGCGTCGAGCGCTGCGTCCAGCATGAACGCGCTGTACCACGGATCCATCCAGCGCATCGCCACGACGGGCAGCGCGGTCACGAGAAACGCGGCGACCAGCCCGATGACCGTCCATCGGACCAGGCGCCGCGGCCAAGTCTTCTTCACGCTACTTGCGTGACACCTTGGTGATCACCACGTCCGCCGCCGGCACGTTCTGGTGGCCGGCGCGGTTGGTGGTGCCCACCTTGGCGATGCTGTCGATGACGTCCATGCCGGAGGTGACTTTGCCGAACACCGCGTAACCGTAGTTCGACTGCCCGGCGTGGTCGAGAAAATCGTTGTCGACCAGGTTGATGAAGAACTGCGCGGTGGCGCTGTTGATGTCGTTGGTGCGCGCCATGGCGAGCGTGCCACGCAGGTTCTTCTGACCATTCGCGGCCTCGTTCTTGATCGGGGCCCTGGTCTTCTTCTGCTTCATGCCGGGCTCGAAGCCGCCGCCCTGGATCATGAATTTCGGGATGACGCGATGGAAGATGAGGCCGTCGAAGAAACCATCATCGACGTAGGCGAGAAAATTCTCGGATGAAATGGGGGCTTCTTTCTCGAACAACTCCACTTCGAAGTTGCCCAGCGAGGTTTCGAACACTAATGACACGGGGATTTCCTATGCGGCCAGCTTGCCTTCGGTGACGCGCTCGTGGCCGGCGAGATCGCGGTGGGATGTTACGGAAGTGAAGCCGCGCGCGACAAGCTGTGCGCGCAGAATTTCCGCCTGCGTGGCGCCATGTTCGAGCACCAGCCAGCCGCCCGGCTTCAGGTGCCGGTGGGCGCCATTGATAAGAGTCAGAAAAGCCCCGAAGCCGTCGCCGCCGGGGCTCAGAGCCAGTTTGGGTTCGTGCCGCAGGCCGTCGCCCTTGAGCACGGGATCGCCCTCGGCGATGTACGGCGGATTGCTGAGCAGCGCATCGAAGCGGTGACGCGCGAGCGCGGCGTACCAGTCGCCCTGCACCCAGCGCACGCGATCGCCGACGAGCGCCGCGCCGTTGCGCCGCGCGACTTCGAGCGCGGCGGTCGATACGTCGGTGCCGGTGATCATCCACTCAGGGCGTTCGTGGGCGAGTGCGATGGCGATGGCGCCGGAGCCGGTGCCGAGGTCCGCGATCTCCGCGACCGGCAACCGCACCAGCGCGATCGCGCGTTGCACGACGAGTTCGGTCTCGGGACGCGGCACCAGCACGGACGGCGACACTTCGAAAGTCAGCGACCAGAATTCCCGCCGGCGCAGAAGATAGGCGACCGATACGCCCTCGGAGCGCTTCGTCACGGCCTTGCCGAAGCAGTCGGCGACGTCCGCGGGCACGGACTCGCCGCAACGGGCGAACAGCTGGCTGCGCGTGAGCCCCCAGCAATTGGCCAGCAGGATCTCGGCATCACGCCGATCGATCCAGCGGGCGGCGCCGACGAGCAACGAATCTCCGGTAGAGGGGTGGGACATGCGGGCCGTATGATGCCGCAAATGGATGCCCCGGTCGGATTGTTGCCCCTGCCGCGTCCGCTCATGACGGGCGAAGTGCTGGACGCCGCGTTCCGGCTGTTCCGCGCCGGCATCCTGCGCACCCTGCCGTATTCGGGCCTGGTCGTGCTCATCCTCGAGCTGCCGACCGTCTACGCCATCTTCGTCGCGACGGGTTACCTCACGCTGGCTTATGCCGTGGCTTTCCTGCTCACCGTGCCCGTGCTCGGCGTCATCATGCTGCGGCTCAACGCGGTGGCGAATGGCCAGCGACCGCGCTTCCGTCTGGAGATACGCGTGGCGATGTGGCGCTGGTTCAACGGCGTCATCGCCACCATTGGCGCATTCGCGATCCCGGTGGCGCTCATGGTTCTCGGGCCGGCATTCACGAATGGCCTGTCGTCCGAGGCGATGATCTTCCTGTCGATACCCTTGTTCTGGCCCACGGCGCTGTTCGTGGTGGCGCTGCCCGCGTTCTGGTGCGGGGGACTCGGGCCGTTGGCGGCCATCGCGTTTTCACTGCGCGTTTCGGTGCGCCGTTCGTGGCGCATGGTGGGCGCCATCCTGGCGTCGCTGTGCATGGTCAGCGTGTTCGTGCTGCTGGTATCCATCGTCGCCGGGCTCATGTCGCCGCTGTTCGGCCGCGCGGATCTGTTCCTCAGCGCGACCGTGCAGTCGCTGCTCTACCTCGTGGTAGGGGCGTTCGGCGTGCCGTTCTTCCTCGCGGTGCTCATCGTCGCGCACCGCGATCTCGAGCTGCGACACCGCTTGCGCCACGTGGTGCGGTCGTGAGGCGATGGTGGGTCTGCCTGGCGCTGCTGGGTGGCTGCCTGCCCGGTGGGTCCGCGGTCGCGGCCGATCCGCCGCCCGACGATGCCGCGCTGAAAGTCGTCGAGGCCTGCCGCGCGCGCCTGGATGCGCGCAACGACGTGGGACTCGCGCGCATCGAGAAACGCTGCCCTGAACTCATGCGCGCGCTCGAGACCGCTCCGTGGGGCAATCTCCTGCCGAAGGACATGCGCGAGCGGCGCGACGAGATCTCGGCGGAAGGCCTGCGCGAGCTGGCCGCGCTGGTGCGTGGCGCCAACCGCGACGTCGCTGCGCGCGAGGCGCCCGAGGTGGCGGGGCTCGGCCCCGTGCTTGCCGAGCTCGGCGAGAAGGGGCAACAGGGTGCGACGCGCTGGGAGCGCTTCAAGCGCTGGCTGCAGGACAAGCTCGAGCGCCACGACCAGGACGACAAAGGGGAGTCGTGGCTCAAGGATCTGGGGCGGCAGTTCGAAACCAGCGAGGGGGTCGCGCGCGTCATCAGCTACAGCGGCTACGGGCTCGTGGCTTTGTTGGTGCTGTTCGTGGTCTGGCACGAGCTGCGCGCGGCCGGGCTCATCGGCCCCGGCCGGCGCGCGGAGGCTGCGGCGCAGGCCGCCGAGTGGCGCCGACGGCTGCAACTCACCGACGTCTTGGCCGCGCCGCTCGCCGAGCGTCCCGGCCTGCTGCTGCGGTTGTTAGGCGACCTGCTGACCCGGGCGCATCGCCTGCCGTCGGCCGCGGGTCTCACGGCCGGTGCCCTGGTGCGCGAGGCCAGGCTCGACGATGACACCGAACGCGCCGAGCTCCAGGCGGTGGCGTCCACGGCCGAAGCCGTGCGCTATGCACCCCACCAGCCGGGCGACAGTGAGCTCGAAGGCGCGGTGTCGTCCGCGCGTTCGCTGCTGGACAAGCTCACGCGCGCCGGCGCGCCGCGGACGGAGCGCTGATGCGCGAGCGCCTGGTCTCACTGGTCCTCGCCCTGGCTGCGCTCGCCACGTTCTATGCGCTGTGGCTGCAGCCGGGATCCGGCTTCAGCAACGAGGATGCGGTACGGCCCACCACCACGGAACGCCATGGCAACGGTTACGCGGCGCTGTTCGAGTGGCTCAATCGCTCCGGCGTCCGCGCGCGTTCCTTTCGTGAACGGTACACCGCGCTCGCGGACCTCGACCCGCCGCGCGGCAACCTGCTCGTGCTCACGCTGCCCGCCGTCGAGGTGTTTCGCCACGAGGAATACGGCGCGCTCGACCAGTGGGTGCGCAAGGGCAACACCCTGCTCATCGTCGCGGCGCTCGTGGATCAGCCGGGCTGGGGCGCGCGGCGCGCGTCGGGCGCGGTGGCGGAGATCGAATCACTGACCGGGCTCGAGTTCGAGAGTGCCGAAAGCCGCGCGCAGCGGCTGGACGACACGCCGCTGTCGCAACGCGTCCGCGAACAGGACGAACGTGAAGCGGGCCAGGAAACGGATAAGGAGGTCGGCGACGGCGGCACCGAGGACTCCAACGACGAAGACGATGCGCTGCCCGAGGACAACGCGCTCGACGAGCCCGAGAGCATCGAGCTCACCACCACCGGTCCGCATGCCTTGCTGCGTGACGTGAGCAAGCTGCATCTGGACACCGACTACGGCGACGACGGCAGGGGCGGCCGCGACTGGTCGCTGCGCATTCCCTATGACAGCTTCGTGCTCACGCTGGCGCGCACCGCGCAGGGCGAAGGCGCGTTGTTCGAGCAGCGGCTGGGCGCGGGCCACATCCTGGTGTCGGCCGGGGGTTCGCTGTTCACCAATCGCGCGCTCGGCGAAGCCGACAACGCGCGTTTGTTCGGCAACATCATCCAGGCGCGCATGAGGCCCGAGGGCATGGTGCTGTTCGACGACCTGCGGCAGGGGCTCTCGGCCAGCTACAACCCTGCGCGCTTCTACCGCGATGCGCGGTTGTACAAGACGCTGTTCATCATGGTCGCGCTGTGGCTCGCGTGGGTCGTGGGCAGCACGCGCCTGCGCGCGCCGGTGCTCGTCGAACACGCACCGTCGGAGGCTGACCTGGTGCGGCACACGGGCGGGCTCATCGCGCGCACCGTTGCCCCGCATCACACCGCGCGGCGGCTGTTCGACGGCTTCTTCGCGAACGTGGCGCGCGCGGTACGTGGCGCCACCGGCACGGTCGAACCGGAGCGCGGCGAGCTCTGGCAATGGCTCGAACGCCACGCGGCCATCCTGCCGCAGGAACTCGATCAACTGAAATCCTGGTACGCCGAGGCCCATGCCGAACGCAAGGTGCCGCTCGTGCCATTGCAGAATCTCCTCGATACCCTTGGAAAACGACTGAACACATGAACAACTCCGTTGCAAGCTTCGAACAAACCCTGCAGCGCGAGCTCGCGCGCGTCATCGTCGGCGCGGAAGACCTGGTGCGCGCGCTGTGCATCGCGCTGATCGCGCGAGGCCACGTGCTGCTGCAAGGGCCACCCGGCCTTGGCAAGACGCTGCTCGCGAAAACGCTGGCGCGCGTGCTCGGCGGCGAATTCAAACGCGTGCAGGGCACCGCCGACCTCATGCCAAGCGACATCGTCGGCACACACGTGTTCGACGCTTCGAAGAACGAGTTCGTGTTCAGGCGCGGGCCGCTGTTCGCCGATGTGCTGCTAATGGACGAGGTGAACCGCACCGGCCCCAAGACGCAGTCGGCGCTGCTCGAGGCCATGGAGGAGCGGCAGGTCTCCTCCGAGCGCGACCTGTATCCGCTGCCCGAGGATTTCCTGGTGCTCGCCACGCAGAACCCGCGCGAGTTCGAGGGCACCTATCCACTGCCGGAGTCGCAGCTCGACCGTTTCATGCTGCGCATCGACATGAGTTACCCGGAGCGCGCGTCCGAGGCGGAGATCCTCAAGCGTTACGGCACCGAGCTCGAAGCGCGCGATGCGATCCCCGCCGACATGAAGGCCATCGATCGCGCGCTGCTGCATGCGGCCCGGGCGGAGGCCAGTGCGCTGCACGTCTCGGATGCGCTGTCCAACTACGTGATCGACCTGGCGCGCGCCACGCGCGAGCATCCGCGCGTCGCGCTCGGGCTGTCGACTCGCGGCGCGCTGGCGCTGATCCGCGCCGCGCGCGTGCATGCCGGTCTTCGCGGCGGCGAGTTCGTGGCGCCGGACGACGTGCAGGCCGTCGCGCGCTGGGTGCTGGCGCACCGCCTGGTGCTCAAGCCCGAAGCCGCGCTGGATGGCGACACCGATCTCGGCATCGTCGGCGCCATCCTCGAAGGCACGCCGGTACCCCGGTAGGCGAGACAGCCATGCATTTCGCGTTGCGCGGCTACCTGTTCATGGCGCTGATCGCGCTGTTGGGCATCGCCGGCGCATGGTCGGACGACGCGGCGTTCGATGGTGCATGGATGTGGCCGGCTTCGCTGCTGCTCGCGGGCCTTTCGATCGAGGCCTGGTACACGCGCGGCACGCGCGTGGCCCTGCGCATGCACCTGGCGGAACGCCTCAAGCTCGGCATCGCGACACCGGGCGGATTCGCCTTCCAGCACAACCGGCGGCGCGAGGTGGTCTTGCAATACGCGCGCGTGCTGCCCGCGTCGATGCGCCAATACCCCGAAGTGCGCGACCTGACGCTGCTGCCGCGGCAGGAAACCATCGATGCCGCCGAACTGCTGCCGCTGCGGCTCGGCGCCGGGCGCTTCGGCGAAGTGCCGGCACGGTTGTTAGGCCGCTTCAGGCTCGCGTGGTGGTCGCGCACACTGCCGCAGGACTCGACGTTTCGCGTGGCACCGGACAGCCTGCCGCGCGGCTCGCGCCCGGTTGCGGGCGAGTCGGCCGGTGAAACGCCGCGAAGATTGCCCGGCCCGGGCATGGAGCTGCTGCAACTGCGCGAGTACGTCTCCGGCGACGCTTTGTCGCGCATCGACTGGAAGGCGACCGCGCGCCGTGGATCACTGATCTCGCGCGAGTACAGCGAGGCGCAGCATCTCGAGCTGCTGCTGGTCATCGACGCGGGGCGCGCCAGTCGCGTGCGCGCGGGCGCACTCGATCGGCTCGGGCTGTACGCCAATGTGGCCGCGCGCCTGGCGGAGCACGCCGTGTCGGTGGAGGACCGCGTGGGTCTGCTCGTGTACGCCGAGCGGACGCTGGCCGCGTGTCTTCCCGATCGCGGTACGCGCGCGGTGACGCGGCTGCGCCATGCGCTCGAGATGCTGGCAAGCGAGCGCGGCGAATCCAACCCGGTGGCGGCCGCTCTCACCGTGCGCAAGCTCTTGCGGCATCGCGGTCTCGTCGTGTGGCTCACGGATCTGGCCGAGCCCGCGCGCAACGAGCAACTGCTGCAGGCCTTGCAGGCGGTGATGCCGCGGCACCAGCCCATCGTCGCCGCGCCGCAGGCTGCCGAGATCGCGCGGCTAGCGAGCAAGCCCGCGAGCGACTGGCGCGATCCGTCGATAGCGCTGGCGGCTCGCGAGCAGGCACAACGCGCCCGCGCGCAGATCGCGAACATGAATCGACGCGGTGTCGTCGTGCTCGACGAGCCCGATGACCGGCTGGATCGCGCGGTGCTCGACGCCTACCTCGCGCTGCGCCGCCGCCGCAGGGTTTGACTACACCGGGTTGCCGGTTGGCGTTGTCGCGGCCGCCGCGCGTGTCGCTGAGCGATACAGTCAGCCGCGTCGCGAATCACCGTCCCGGGCTTTTCCCGGGAGCGCTGCGCATCATGTCGACATGAAACGGATAATCGCGTTCCTGCTTTTGAGCGGAGTCGCGCAGGCGGACCCGTGTCACGTCGGAGCGTATCGTCTCGACGACGGACGCATCCTCGACCTCGCGCCCACCGCGGATGCCGCGCTGCGCTGGCGGCTGCTCGACGGCACCAGTGGCAAGCTCGCGCTCGCGCCCGACGGCCGCTGGACCAACACTCTCGGATGGACCGACCGTGCCGACGCCCACGCCTTCGCGGCGGGGGACTGCGCCACGGGCGAGATCGCCTTCGGCGGCATCACCGGGCGTCGGGTTCCGCTCGCAACGACCGACGTGCAGTTCGTCTCCGGGGATGCGCGGCTCGCGGGGCGGCTGGTCATGCCGGCCGGTACATCGCGCGTGCCGATCGTCGTGCTCGTCCATGGCTCGGAGCAAAGTTCCGGCCGCGAGTCGTTCGCGCTGCAACGGCAGTTTCCCGCGGCCGGCATCGGCGCCTTCGTCTTCGACAAGCGCGGCACCGGCGGATCGACCGGCACCTATACGCACGACTATCCACAGCTGGCCGCCGATGTCGCGGCGGCGGTGAGGGAAGCACGCCGTCTCGCGGGCCGGCGCGCCGGCCGCGTCGGGCTTCACGGCGGTAGTCAGGGCGGCTGGGTGGCGCCGCTCGCAGCGACGCTCACGCCCGTCGATTTCGTCATCGTCGCCTACGGCCTCGCGGTGTCGCCCATCGAGGAGGATCGCGAGGCGGTCGCGCTCGACATGGCGCGGCATGGCTTCGGCGCGGATGAGACGCGCAGGGCTCTCGAAGTGGCGCGCGCGGTGCAGGGCATCATCGAAAGCCACTTCGCCAGCGGTTATGACGAGCTCGAGCGGCTGCGCGCCAGGTACTCCGGCGAACCCTGGTTCCGGTATCTGCGGGGCAACGTCACCGGTTTGTTGCTCGCGCAGCCCGAGGGTTTCTGGCGCGAACAGGGCCCGGTGCTGCTGGCGGGCGTGATACCGGAATACGACCCGATGCCGGTGCTGCGCAAGTTGCAGACGCCGCAGTTGTGGATCCTCGGATCCGACGACATCGATGCGCCGCCCGCCGAGACCTGGCGGCGTCTGCTGGCTCTGCGCCGCGGGGGCAGGCCGCTCTCGCTGGCGATGCTCGCGGGAGCCGAGCACGGGCTCTATCTATTCGAGCTGAAGGGCGAAGAGCGCGTGTCGACGCGGCTGCCCGCAAGCTACTTCCCGCTGATGCGCGATTTCATCGTCGACGGCGCCATCGGCGTCAGCTACCCCGACGCCGTGGTCGTCCGCTGAGAACCTGCTAGCTGGCGATCGGAGGGCCGCCGCGCGACCGGCCGAAGACATAGCCGCGCAGGAAGCTGATCATGAACAGCCAGAAGCCGACACCGACGGTGACACGCGCCCAGCGTGGCACCTCCGGATCGGGTGACACGTATCCTTCGATGAATCCGCAGATGAACAGCAGCACGGTGACCGCGCCCATCACGCGCAGCGCTTCCTTCGACGATTCACGGAACGCCTCGGCGCGAGTACGCGTGCCGGGCCGCACCAGCGCTTCGCCGATGTAGGCCCCGGCCGCGCCCGCGATGCAGATGCACGACAGCTCGACGCAGCCGTGCGCGATGACGAAGTCGAACAGCCCGCCCGCGAGCCCGTGCTGCCCGACGAACGCGAACAGGGCGCCGAGCGACAGGCCGTTCATGCCGATGATGTACAGCGTACCGATGCCGAAGAAGAGGCCGAGCGTGAACGCGAAGAACGCCACCACGATGTTGTTGGTGAGGATGTCCACGGAGTGCACCGCGGACGGCGCGACGTTCAGCATGCCCTCGGTCCACAACTCGCCGCGTTCCACGGTGGCGATGAGGTCGGGCCCCGCGAACAAGGCGATGAGATCGGGGTAGGTGAAGATCAGCCAGGCACCGACCACGCCCGAGGTGATGAACAGCAGCGTGACCGCGAGCAGGTGCACGCGGATGGCTTGCATGGCCGCGGGAATACGGTCGCGGAACAGCGCGAGCAACACCTGCCACCCGCGGCGCGCCGGGCGATGGATGGCATCGTGCAGGTCGGCATAGGCCGCTTCGAGGTACTCGAACGATTCACCGTCGTCGGCGCGGCGCGCGACGCGCGCACCGTTGATGATCTGCGCCGCGCGCCGATATTCATCGACCACCGCGAGCGCGTCATCGACGCTGCTGTCGGCACGGCGCCGCAACGATGCCGCGCGCTGGCGCACCGCGTGCCACGCGGCGTGACGCTGCGCCTCGCCGCGCTCTTGCGCCAGCTTCTCGAGGAATGGCGCGCGCTCGACGGCGAGCACGGTGCCGGCCGCGATGTCGCCGAGGCGCAGGTGCCGTTTGCCGAACAAGACGAACAGCAGGCCGACCACGTAACCCACGGGCATGGAATCGACCAGTCGGAATACGTTGCGGATCACGAGCGCGCTGGTCGTGGGCACCTGGCCCTCGAGGGTCAGTACGCGCAGCCCCGCCATCCGCTTGCCAGGGGTGCGTCCTGCCATCAGCGGCTCGAGGATCACGTGGTAGAGGAAGTAGATAGCCATGGCAGGCACGGCGCCGCCCAGGAACCAGAGCGCGGATTCATCCGGGCCGGCACTGAAGGACAGGTTGCCGAGCAGCACCAGTGACGCGAGCAGCATGTAGAACACCGACAGCGCGGTGCGCAGGAACCAGTCGACCATGAACGCCATGGCGCGAGCACCCGGGCCGGCGAGCACGATCGCGGCGTCGACACCCGTGGCGCTCGGCACGGTGAGCGTGGGCGGAGACTGGATCGACCTCACGCCCACCGCGGTGGTCACGCAGCGCCTCGCTGTTCTTCCTCGGCCAGTTGCTCGGCCTGGTGCTCGTGCTGAAGCGCGTCCATGAGCTCGTCGAGCTTGCCCTGCATGACGTTCTGCAACTGATACAGCGTGAGGTTGATGCGATGGTCCGTCACGCGGCCCTGCGGGAAGTTGTAGGTGCGGATGCGCTCGGAGCGGTCGCCCGTGCCCACCTGCAGCTTGCGGTTGCGCGCGATCTCGCTCTCGCGCTTCTCGGTCTCGGCCGCGAGGATCTTGGCCTTCATGAGCGCCATGGCCCGCGAGCGGTTCTTGTGCTGCGAGCGCTCGTCCTGGCACTCCACGACGAGGCCCGTGGGGATGTGCGTGATGCGGATGGCCGACTCGGTCTTGTTGACGTGCTGGCCGCCCGCGCCCGACGCGCGGTACGTGTCGACGCGCAGCTCCGCGGGATTCAGGTCGCTGGCTTCCACCTCGTCGGGCTCGACCAGTATCGCGACGGTCACGGCCGACGTGTGGATGCGGCCCTGCGCTTCCGTGGCCGGCACGCGTTGCACGCGATGCACGCCCGATTCGAACTTGAAGCGCGCGAACGCGCCGCTGCCGGCGATGCGACTGATGATCTCGCGATAGCCGCCATGCTCGCCGGGATTCTCCGACAGGATCTCCACGGCAAAACCCTGCGTCTCTGCATAACGCGCGTACATGCGGAACAGGTCGCCGGCGAAGATCGCCGCTTCATCGCCGCCGGTGCCGGCGCGCACTTCGAGATAGATGTTCTTGTCGTCGCGCGGGTCGCGCGGAATCAGCATCATCTTGAGCGCACCCTCGGCCTGCTCGACCGCGGGCGCGAGGCGCGTGACTTCCTCGGCGCCCATCTCGCGCATGCCGGGGTCGCGGTCGCTCTGCATCTCGCGCGCGGACTCGAGCTCGGCTTCGAGCGCGCGGAACGCACCGAACTTCTCGGCCACGGGTGTCAGGCGGGCGTATTCCACCGACAGGTCGCGGAACTCGCGTTGTCGGCCGATGACGGCGGGGTCTGCCAGCGATCGTCCGATTTCCTCATAGCGGTCGACCATTTTTTCGAGCCGCAATCGAATGGTGTCTTTCACGCGAACCATTGTAAGGGCGCGGGGTCGAGATATAGTGCCCTCCATGCCACGAAACTCACCGATCCGGGTCGTTTTGCTCGCGTCCGTCATCAGTTGGGCCCTCGTCCCGACACTGGCAGGCGCGCTCTCCCAGACCAACTCCGACGGGGCCGACCTGGTGCTTGCGGACATGGCCCTGTCGCGCGGTGATTGCCGTGGTGGCACCGATCGATACGTCAAGGCCGCGCTGGCATCCAGCGACGCGCGCATCTCCGAGCGCGCCAACAAGGTCGCTGCCGATTGCCAGCAGGTCGCCGCGAGCGCACGGGCCGCGCGCCGCTGGCAGAAGCTCGAGCCGCAGAGCGTGGGCGCCGCCGCCGCGGTCGCGCTCGCCGCGGTGCGGCTCTATCAAACCGACGAGGCCGGCCAGGCCATCCTGCGCACCAACACGCTCGGCGGCGAAGAGGCGCTCATCAAGCTCATCGGCGAAGCCAGCGATTCGGGCGGCACCGCCATCGCGCTCGAAACGCTCAAGCCCCTGCTCGATTCTCCCGAGGTTTCCGAGCGCCTGCTCAATGCCGGCGTCGATCTCGCGCTGGAGACTTTCGACTTCGCCACCGCGCGCAAGCTCGCCGACCGCGCGCTCGCCAACGAGCCGGCGTCGGGAGTGGCGCGCGCCCAGCTCGCGCGCGTCCTCAGCGCCGAGGGTGACGCCGTCGCCGCCATCGCGGTGTCGCAGGAAGCAGCCGCGCTCGAACCCGACACCGAGCGGTTCGCGTATGCCGACACCCTGATCCGGCTCGACCGCATGGACGAGGCGCGCCAGGAGCTCGAGAGCCTCCTCAACGACAGCACGGTGCACGACGAAGCCGAGCTGCGGCTCGGCAAGCTCGCGTACCAGCTCGGCGATCTCCCGGAGGCCGGGCGGCGCTTCGGTGGCCTGATGCAATCGCAGGAAGTCGCCGGCGAGGCGTTCTTCTATCTATCGTCGATCGCGGAGCGTGAAGGCCGCACCGACCTCGCGCTCGAGGGCTACACGCAGCTCGTGCAGGCGGGCGCGGGCCTGGTGGCGCGCGGTCGCGCGGCGCGGCTGCTGATGCTCAAGAACGACCGGGATGCCGCGTTCCGCATCCTCGACGAACATGCCGCCAAGGAGCGGGCCGACGCGCTCGACGTGGAGTTCGCGAAGGCCGCACTGCTCGACGATACGGGCAATGCCAAGGAAGCCATCGCCTTGCTGCAGCTCGCGCTCGAGCGGTATCCCAACCACCCGGGCCTGCGTTACCAGATCGCGCTCATCCAGGACAAGGCGGGCCAGACGCGCGAGTCCGTGCGCAATTTCGAGAGCCTGTTGAAGGATCGTCCCGAGGATGCAAGCCTCCTGAATGCGCTCGGCTACTCGCTCGCGGATCGCAAGCAGAGCCTGCCGCGCGCGGAGACCCTGATCCGCAAGGCTCTCGTCGCATCGCCTGACAATCCCGCTTTCCTCGACAGCCTGGGCTGGGTGCGCTTTCGCCGCGGCGACGTCGCCGGCGCGCTGCCACATCTCGAGCGCGCCTATCGCATCTTTCCCGACCCCGAGATCGCTTCGCACTGGGGTGAGCTGCTCTGGGTGAGCGGCAAACAATCCGAGGCGCGCGCGCTCTGGGCGCGCACGCTGGCGCGCTCACCGGATTCCAAGCCGCTGCGCGCCACCATCGAGCGCCTGACCGGCACGAAGATGGATCCGCCCGAGAAGAAATCCGCGCCGCCTGAAGACGCCGGGAAGGCCGCTCCCGAAGAGCTGCCGGCGCCGCTGCCAACCCCGCAGTCCACGAGCCTCTAGTTAGATGTCGGCGCTCCGCGTCGCGGCGTGTGTCCTCGTGGCCGCGGTGCTCGCGAGCTGCCGCACGGTGCCCACGCGCACGGTGGTGGGCCCCGGCGCCGACGCCCCCTGGGCGCAGCAGCGCGCCGCGCTCGACAAGCTCGATCGATACGCGCTCGACGGGCGCGTCGCGGTCGCCGCCAATGGGCAGGGGTTCTCCGCCAGCCTGCGCTACACGCAGGCCGCAGATCGCACGCAGTTCTCCCTCGAAGGCCCGCTCGGTATCGGCGGGTTGCGCGTCGAAGCGGAAGGCGGCCGGCTCGAAGTGGCGACCAGCCGCGGCGAGAAGCTCGATGGCCCCGAGGCGCGCGCCGAGCTCGAGCGTCGGCTGGGGTTCGCGCTGCCCCTCGAAGAACTGCGCTGGTGGTTGCTCGGCATCCCGGCGCCCGGCGAGTCGACGGTGAATGCCGCCGACACGGGCGAGATCCGTGACTTCACGCAGAATGGCTGGCGCGTGAGTATCAATTCGCGCGCGCCCGGCATCGGCTTTTCGCTGCCGCAGCGCCTCACCGCCCAACACATCGAGGGCCCAGGCCCGGGCGAAAGCAATCGCAGCGGCGCGCGCATCAAGCTCCTGGCGGAGCGCTGGGAGTGATCTGGTCGGCACCGGCCAAGCTCAACCTGATGCTGCACATCGTCGGCCGCCGGCCCGACGGGTACCACGAGCTGCAGACGGTCTTCCAGCTCATCGACCTGCGCGACCGGCTGCGCATCGAGCGCCGACCCGATGGGCTGATTCGACGGGTGACCGGCCCGGAAGCCGTCCCACCGGAGGACGATCTGACCATCCGGGCCGCCCGGGCGCTCCAATCGGCAACCGCAACCCCGTTCGGGGCGGATATTTCCGTCGAAAAACACATCCCGATGGGTGGGGGACTGGGCGGCGGCAGCTCCGATGCGGCGACCACGCTTCTGGCGCTGAACCGGATGTGGCAAACCGCGCTCACTCCCGGCGAGATCGCCGTACTTGGCGCCCAACTCGGCGCTGATGTGCCGGTTTTCCTGGGCGGCAGGTCCGCATGGGCCGAGGGTATCGGCGAAAAGCTCACCCCGGTCACCCTGCAGCCGGCGCCCTGGTTCGTGATCGTGTTTCCCGGGGTGGCGGTGCCGACCGCTGCCGTATTCCAGGCTCCTGAATTGACACGGAATTCACCCCCCACGACAATGCGCGGCTTTTTGGAAACGGGCGGGCGCAACGATTGCGAAGGCGTCGTGTGTGCGCGGTTTCCAGCGGTGGCTGAGGCATTGGAGTGGCTGGGCAGGTATGCGCCGGCCAGACTGACGGGTACGGGGTCCTGCGTGTTCGCGAAATTCACACGCGTCGAAGACGCGGAGCGCGTCGCGGCGCGCGTGCCCGACACGTGGCGCGCGTACGTCGCGCGCGGTCTCGACCAGTCTCCTCTGCTGGAGGAGCTGGCCACCCGCTGACGGGTTTTCGAAGTAGTTGGGGTGTCGCCAAGTGGTAAGGCAGCGGGTTTTGATCCCGCCATTCGGAGGTTCGAATCCTTCCACCCCAGCCAAGTCCGGGAGGTTGATTGGTCGTCGAAACTGAATCGCTGGCGTTGTTCGCGGGCAATGCCAATCCGGCGCTGGCTCACGACATCGCGAAGCAGCTGACGACGCCGCTGGGCCGCGCGTACGTCGGGAAGTTTTCCGACGGTGAGGTGAACATCGAGTTGATGGAAAACGTGCGCGGGCGCGATGTGTTCATCGTGCAGCCCACGAGTCCGCCGACCAACGATCACCTCATGGAGCTGCTGGTGATGGTCGATGCGTGCCGGCGCGCGTCGGCCGCGAAGATCACGGCGGTGGTGCCGTACTTCGGTTATTCGCGCCAGGATCGGCGGCCGCGGGCCACGCGCAGCGCGATCACGGCGAAGCTGGTGGCGAACATGCTGCAGAGCGCGGGTGTCGACCGTCTGCTGACGATCGACCTGCACTCGGACCAGATTCAGGGGTTTTTCGACATCCCCGTCGACAATGTGTACGCGTCGCCGGTGTTGTTGGGCGATGCCTACCGGCAGCGCTACGACAAACTGATCGTGGTGTCGCCTGACGTCGGTGGCGTGGTGCGCGCGCGAGCGCTGGCCAAGCGGCTCGATGACGCGGACCTCGCGATCATCGACAAGCGCCGGCCGAGGCCGAACGAGTCGAAGGTGATGAACATCATCGGTGCAGTCGCGGGCAGGACCTGCGTGCTCATCGACGACATGGTGGATACCGCGGGCACGCTGTGTGCGGGCGCGCAGGCGTTGAAGGACGAAGGAGCGGTGAAAGTGGTGGCGTACATCACGCACGCGATCCTCTCCGGCAATGCCATCGAGAAGATTTCGAAGTCGGCGCTCGATGAGCTGGTGGTGACCGACACCATCCCGCTGTCGCCTGCCGCGAAGCAATGCGGACGCATCCGGCAGCTGTCGGTCGCGGGGCTGCTGGCCGAAACCATTCGTCGCATCCGCGATGAGGATTCCGTCAGTAGCTTGTATCTGGACTAGATAGGTTTCTTGAGTGGGGACAGACTGAAGTCTGTCCCCACGGTTTTAGGTGGTGACCGCCGGTCGCAGCGGCCACTTTGTTGGATGTAACTGGAGTAATGCAATGAAAGTCTCATTCGAACTCGCCGCCGAGTTCCGCGATGGTCAGGGCAAAGGTGCGAGCCGCCGCCTGCGCCACGCGGGCAAGGTTCCGGCAATTCTCTACGGGGGTAATTCCGAGCCCCGTTCCGTCTCGTTGAACCATCAGAAGCTCATGACGCTGGTGGACAACGAGAAATTCTATTCGTCGATCATCAACCTCGTCGTGGGCGACAAGAAGCAGGCCGCCATCGTCAAGGACCTGCAGATGCACCCGGCACGCAACGCCATCGTGCACGTCGACCTGCAGCGCGTCGTGGAGACGGAAAAGATCCGCATCCACATCCCGATCCACTTCAAGGGCGAGGCCGCTTCGCCTGGCGTCAAGACCCAGGGCGGCGTGGTGTCGCACCGCATCGCCGACGTCGAAGTGTCCTGCCTGCCGAAGGATCTGCCCGAGTTCATCGAGCTCGATCTCTCGGAGATGAGCCTCAACGAATCGAAGCATCTCTCTGATCTGCCGCTGCCCCCGGGTGTCACGATCCCGGCCACTGCCAAGGGCAATGCCACGGTGGTCTCGATCCACGCCCCGCGTGCGGAAGAGCCGGAACCGACCGTCGAAGCCGCTGTCGCGGCCCCCGCGGCCGGCGACGCGGCCGCTGCGGCGGGCGGCGATGCTGCCAAGGGTGGCGACGCCAAGGGCGCCGCCGCGGCGGACGCCAAGGGCGCCGCTCCTGCAAAGAAGGAAGGCGGCAAGAAGTAACGATGGCCGGGTGCGGGCGGGCGCTGGTTCGCCCGCATCCTATCTACCGTTGCGGAAAAGGGGACAGATCTATTTTCGGATCCGCCCCCTTT
>DATLDQ010000133.1:0-34164 GCA_035525785.1 Steroidobacteraceae bacterium
CCAGGTGGACTTCACGCGCGAGTTCGCGCTGCCCGCGAGGATTTCGGCGGACCTCATCGGGCGTCGTCCGGATCTGATCGCCGCGCGCCTGCGCGCCGAGGCAGCCGCCCGGCGCATCCACGTGTACCGCGCGCAGTTCTATCCGAACGTCAACCTGAGCGCGTTCATCGGTGTCCAGGCGCTCGGTCTCGACAGGCTGCGAGATAGCGGCTCGGACGTCGGTAGCGTCGGCCCGGCCATTTCGCTGCCGCTCTTCAACGGCAGGTTGCGCGGGCAGTTGCGGGGCGCCAAAGCCGAGTACGCCGAAGCCGTGGCCAGCTACGACGAGGCGCTGGTGACCGCATTGCAGGAAGTTGCCGATGCCGCCGTATCGCAGCGCGCGCTCGGGCCACAGTTCGAACAGGTGGGCGCCGCCGTAGAGGCCGCGCGCGAGGCCTGGCGCGTGCAGAAAGACCGGTACGAAGGCGGTCTCGCGACCTACCTGGAAGTGCTGTCCGCCGAGGACTATCTATTGAGCACGCTGCGCGTCCAGTCGGATCTCGCGAGCCGGTCGCTGTCGCTCGACGTGGCGCTCAATCGAGCGCTGGGCGGCGGATACCAGGCGGCGGACATTCCTTGAGATTTCATCCTTTCAGGAGCCAGTGATCATGACGACGATGCAGACGGAAAAATTCGACCAGGCGGGAACGGTCATCGACGAGGCGGCCAGGTACAAGCGCAAGCGCTCGCTTCTGATCCTCGCCGGCGTGGTCGTCGCCCTTGGCGTGGGCTACGGCTCGTACAACCACCTGTACGCTTCCAGGTTCATCGCCACCGACAATGCCTACACCGCCGCGGAAACCGCGTCGGTCACGCCGTCGGTGGGCGGAATCGTGCGCGAGGTGCGCGTGACCGACACCAGCTACGTGCACCAGGGCGACGTTCTGCTGGTCCTGGACGACATCGATGCGCGGCTGTCGCTGGCGCAGGCCGAAGCCGAACTCGGCCGGGCACAGCGTCGCGTGCGCGGCTATGTGGCCAATGACGAGAGCCTGGCGGCGCAGATCGCCGCGCGGGCCCAGGACGAGAAGCGCGCCGCCGCCGATCTCGAGCGCGCCACCATCGACCTCACGCGCCGCGAGAACCTCGCGGCCTCGGGCTCGGTGTCCGGCGACGAGCTGACCAGGGCGCGCAATTCCTTCGAGAGCGCCAAGGCCGCGCTCGGGCAGGCGCGGTCCAACTACTCGTCGGCGCTCGGCGCGCGCGCGGCCAACGCCGCGCTGTTGAGTTCCACCGAAGACTCCAACCCCGAAGTGGCGCTGGCCCGGTCGCGTCGCGACCAGGCGCAGGTCAACCTCGACCGCACGGTCATCCGTGCGCCCGTGGATGGCGTGGTGGCCAGGCGCTCGGTGCAGGTGGGCCAGCAGGTCCAGCCGGGAACGCCGGTGCTGGCCATCGTGCCGCTGGCGCAGGTGCACGTGGATGCCAATTTCAAGGAAGGGCAGCTGGAGCGCGTGCGTATCGGCCAGCCGGTGGAAGTGGTTTCCGATCTGTACGGCAGCGCGGTCACCTATCACGGCAAGGTGATTGGACTCTCCGGCGGCACGGGCGCGACCTTCGCCGCGATCCCCGCGCAGAACGCCACGGGTAACTGGATCAAGGTGGTGCAGCGCGTGCCGGTGCGCATCCAGCTGGATGCCGGTGAGCTCGCGCGGAACCCGCTCCAGGTTGGCTTGAGCATGGAAGCCACCATCGATACCCGCGGCAACGCGGGCTGATCGCCGGGCAGGGAGAACGAGATGACCGCGATCGAAAAAGCGCTTTCGGGTGATGCGCCGCTCAAGGGCGGGATGTTGTGGCTCGTGGCCATGGTGCTGGCCGGCGCGAATTTCATCGCCGTGCTGGACATGACCATCGCCAACGTGTCGGTGCCGAGCATCGCCGGCGCGCTCGGCATCAGTTCCAGCCAGGGCCCCTGGGTCATCACCTGTTATTCGGTGGCCGAGGCCATCACCGTGCCGCTGACGGGATGGCTGGCCGCGCGCTTCGGCGCGGTTCGCGTGTTCACCACGGCCATGGGTTGCTTCGGAGTTTTCTCGCTGCTGTGCGGGTTCTCGACCAGCTTCACCATGCTGGTCATCGGTCGCATCCTGCAGGGCGTGGCCGGCGGCCCGCTGATCCCACTGTCGCAGACGCTGTTGCTGCGCATCTTCCCGAAGGAAAAAGCGGCGGCCGCCACGGCGCTCTGGGCCATGACCACCCTGGTAGCGCCCATCCTGGGCCCCATCCTCGGCGGCTGGTTGTGCGACAGCTACCACTGGTCACTCATATTCCTCATCAACGTGCCGCTGGCCATCGCGATGGCGCCATTCGCGTGGAAGATGCTCAAACGATTCGAGACCCGGCTCGAGCGTTCGCCAATCGATCTCATCGGCCTCACTCTCATGGTGATCGCGGTGGGCGCGCTGCAGCTGATGCTCGACCTCGGCAAGGAGCACGACTGGTTCGAGTCGGGGCTCATCCTCGGCCTGGCGGTGACCGCGGCGGTAGGCCTGGCCACGTTCGTGATCTGGGAGATGGGCGAGAGGCATCCGGTCGTGAACCTGCGCGTGTTCCGCCATCGGGGCTTCACCACCGCGGTCATCGTGATCGCCGCGGGCTTCGGCGCGATGTTCGCGGCAAACGTACTGACGCCGCTATGGCTGCAGAGCTACATGGGTTACACGTCCACGTGGGCGGGCCTGGCCACGGCGTGGACCGGCGTGCTCGCCGTGGTCTGCGCGCCGGCCGCGGGATTGCTGTCCACCCGGGTGGATCCGCGCAAGCTCGTGTTCTTCGGTCTGGTATGGCTGGGCGGCGTGCTCGCCATCCGCACGGGCGCCACGACGCAGATGGACTTCTGGCAGATCTCGGGGCCGCTGCTGGCCATGGGGGTGGGGCTGCCGTTCTTCTTCGTACCCATCACTTCGCTCGCGCTCGCGAGCGTGGAGGAGCATGAAGTCGCCGGCGCCGCGGGTCTCATGAACTTCCTGCGCACGCTCTCGGGCGCGGTGGCCACCTCCGTGGTCACCACGAGCTGGGAGAGCAAGACGCAGATGATGCATTCCGAACTCTCGGGCCTCGTGGACCGCATGGGCGAGGTGGCGCACACGCTGGCCGCCAGCGGCATGAACACGGAACAGACGCGTCAGGCCCTCGACAGCCTGGTGCAGAGCCAGAGCGTCATGCTGGCTACCAACGAGATCATGGCTTGCGTATCGCTGGCGTTTTTCCTGTCGGCGCTACTGATCTGGGCCGCGCCCAAGCCCGGGCGCGCGGTACAGCTCGGCGCCGCGCACTGACTCGACGCCTACTTCAAAAGAATCGGGCCGCGATGCGTTGCGGTGCGCATCGCGGCCCTGCTATCGGCGGAGAAGGGGCCCCGCCGAATTCTTCATGGTCTGGTTCAGTACTTCCAACGCACTCCCAGCGCGAACGAGCGGCTGATCAGCACGTTGCCGAAGTTCATGAGGTCCGGACCACCGGCATTGCCGAACTGGTAGTACTCCTTCTGGATCTGCTGCGTGAGGTTCACGGCATCGAACGAAACCGCGAGGTGTTCGTTGACGTCGTAATTCAGCTGGAAGTCCAGGCTCTCTTCAGGCTGACGCCACGTGCCGATCGGGTTGGCGAACAGCCGGGCTTCGTTGCGGGCCAGGAAGTCGTCACGCCACACGTACGACAGGCGGGCGCCGATGCCGGCCCGGTCGTAGGCCAGCGTGAAGTTGTACGAGGTGTCGGAGACGCCGAAGAATTCCGAGGTGTCCTGCGCGACGATCTCGCCCGCCGAATTGAAGCGCGGGATGTTCTGCGACGAATCGAGCTTGGTGAAGCTGCCTTGCACGCCGAGGCCGGTCAGCGGTCCCAGGTGCTCGGGGAAATACAAGAAGCCGAGCTCGACGCCATCGAGATCGCCGTCGGAGGCGTTCACGGGGCGCGTCACCTTGAACGTGTCGACGTTGAGTCCGGTGCCCGGGATCACCAGCGTCTGCACGTAGGGGACTACCAGACCATCGATCTTGCGTTTGAAGTACGTGCCGTACACGGCGCTGTCCGGCGCGAAGTAATACTCGACGGTGAAGTCGAAGTTCTTGCCCTTCGCGGCCACGAGATCCGGATTGCCGCCCGTACCCGTGCCGTAGCCGATGCCGGTCAGATCCTGCACCAGCGTGAAGTTCGGGTTAAGGTCACCGAAGCCCGGGCGACGCAGCGTCTCGCCGTAGTTGGCGCGCAGGCGCAGCGCGTCCGTGATCTCGTAGCGCAGCGTCACCGACGGCATGACGTCGTCGACTTCCGCTCGGGCGCGCGTTTCCGGCTGGCCGGGCGCCACCAGGTCATTGAACTCGAGCGGCGTGGTCACCTTGACGTAACGGACGCCCGCCTCGCCATGGAATTTCTCGCCGATGCTGAAGTCCGCCTGCAGGTAGACAGAGGCCGTACGTTCCTCGACCTCGTACGAGCGCACCACCGCCGGGCCGCCCGCGGGCTGGTTGTACATTGCGCGGACTTCGTCGGCGTGATCCTGGATCCAGTAGCCATTGGCCACCAGCCAGCTTCCGGGGATGTAGTCGCCGCCGTCGAAGAAGTCACGGTTGTTCCACTGCATGCCTACCGGCATGTCCGCCAGCGTGCGCGGCGCGGGCAGGAAGGGCGCGTCGGTGGTCACGGGCTGGCGATGCGTGGCGCCGCGATCGTCGTAGCGCACGCCGAAGCTCAGCTTCTCGAACGCGTTGTCGGAACCGAAGTCGTAATCACCGTCGACCGACAGCGTCTTCGCGTCGCCGAGATCCTTGCCCGCGTTCTGGAAGAGCTGGCCCATGTTCCAGCGCGAGGCATCCAGCATCTGCAGGTCGTCGTTGAAGTGCCAGGACGGAATGCCGTTGCCGGAGTTGAAGTCGAGCGTGATGGATTCGGGAACACGCTCGGTGCGCACCGCGATGAAGTGCGTATCGAACTGGCTGCTCTGCACCGACAGGTCCGCTTCGAGCGTGAAGGCATCGGTGATGTCCCACTTGCCGTTCAACGCGTACACGAAGGTGTCGGTCTCCTGTTTGGTGGAGTCGCCGCTGTTGAAGCCGAACGGGAAGCCGACGGTGCGCGTCTTGATGATGTTGGTGCCGGGGTACAACGTGATGGTCGACGCCGGGTCCGGGCCGAGAGCGCCCCACCAGTCCGCGAAGGTGAAATGCAGGTTGTTGAACATTTCCTCGCGATAGCCCTGGTAGAAACCTTCCAGGGTGTACTGCGAGGAGTCGTTGGGCGCCCACTGCAGCGCGATGTTCGCGGACGGGCGCTTGCGCTCGCCCTCGAAGTCACTGGCGAACAGCGCGTCGCGCGCGAGCAGGTAGGGGAAATTGGCCACGCCCGGCCCGGTGTCGAAATCCATGAGTGAACCGGGCTCATAGGGCAGACCGCGGTCGGTGCCCGCTTCCCAGATGGGCGGGTTGCCGTTGAACACACGCTGGATCGGCGTGAAGCCCGGGGGAATGGCGCCCGAAGCGCCCACGAAGGGCACGAGCGCGCCCGCGGTGATGCTCTGGTCGCGATAGCGGGTCGTGCCGTAGCTCACGTTGACCAGCGCGCCGAAGCGGCCGTCATCGCCGTCCCAGGTGTTCGACACCAGGAAGCTCGCGTTGGGATCCGTCTTGTCGCGCTGCTCCTGATTGATGGCGCGAGCGCTGAAGGACATCTGCAATCCTTCGAGGTCGAAAGGGCGGCGCGTGCGCACATCGACCTGGCCGGCGAGTCCGGTTTCGATCTGGTCGGAGGCGCGCGTCTTGAACACGTCGATCTGCGCGATCAGGTTCGCCGGAATGTCCTGCAGCGCCACCGCGCGACCGACACCCGTGAAGATGTTGCGGTTGTTCCAGGTGGTGGTGATGTCGGGCAGGCCGCGGATCACGATGCCGTTGGCTTCGCCGCCGCCGCGATCGGTGATCTGCACGCCCGTGACACGCTGCAATGCCTCGACGACGTTGTTGTCGGGCAGCTTGCCGATGTCCTCGGCCACGATGGATTCGATGACTTGAACGGCTTCCTTCTTGTTCTCGAGCCCCTTGGCCAGGGCTTCGCGAACGCCGGTGACTACGACGGTCTCAACTTCCTCGCCGCTGGCGGGCGCCTGCTGCGCCTCGGCCCGCTGAGAATTGGAGATAGCCGATATGGCAAGCGCCGCCAGAGCGGACGCCGCAGTGATCCGAATGTTTCCCGCCACTTTGATTCCCCCCGAGAACGACGGTCCCGGTTGGCACCGGCCGTGCGTTGGTTTATTACTCGGACAAATGCTACGAGCACGGGATCGGGGATTACAATGTCCGCCGTGTCATCGGTAGATGATCAGAAGTGTATGTATGGCAGGTGCCGGAAAAGGGTTGCCAATCGCCCCGGCCCGGCCGTTTCCGATCGCTGACCATCGTTTTGGGTATCGGAAGGAATCGCAGATGGCGGCTGAAAAGAACAAGAAGCCCGGCCCGAAAGCGTCCGCCCGCAAGTTGCTGCGGCTGCACGGCTCCATAGCCCGCGACATCGGGGTCCTGATCGTCTCGGGGCGCTATCGCCCGGGCCATTTGCTGGACGGCGAGATCGAAGCCAGTTCCCGCAGACGGGTGTCGCGTACTGCCTATCGTGAAGCCATGCGCATCCTTTCCGCCAAAGGCCTGGTGCACAGCCGCCCGCGCGTCGGCACGCGCGTGAGCCCACTCGAACAGTGGCATCTGCTCGATCCGGACGTTCTGGCCTGGGCATTCACCGGCGAACCCGCACCCGAAGTCCTGCATGGCTTGTTCGAACTGCGGACCATAGTCGAGCCCGCGGCGGCGGCGCTGGCTGCCGCGCGCCGCAGCCAGAAGCAGCTGGACCTCATGCGCGCGTCCCTGGATGACATGGCGCGGCACACGCTGCATGTGGCGGCGGGGCGCGACGCGGACCAGGCATTCCACGCCGCGCTGCTCGCGGCCACGGGCAATCCATTCGTGGTCTCGCTCACCAACGGCGTGACGGCCGCGGTCACCGCGCTCACGGAATTCAAGCAACGCATCGCGCCGCTGAAGCGCGATCCGGTCCCCGACCATCTGCGCGTCTACGATGCCATCGCGGCCAAGGACGCGCCTGCCGCGCGTGACGCGATGGCGGAACTCATCCGTCTCGCCATCATGGACACACCCGTGAAGAAGCGGCCGAAGCCGGCGTCGGGCGCCCGCGAAGTACTGTCCTTTCGCTGACAGGCATATCGGTTTTCGAATCACTCCCGCCTTGCGCGCGCCGAATCCGGGCGGCTAGCATGAATTTGAGCCGTGCCATTTCAAGACGAGGGGAGTTCGATGACATTCACACGCCGTCGCAAGAGGCTGATCGGCCTGTTACTGAGCTCGGCCGCCTTCATGGCGTGCTCGGGAGCCACGCGCGCCGCCGCTGCGACCGGCGCCGTGCAAGTGTCCGTCACCATTCATGCGGACCAGCCGGGCGCGGTGATCAACCCCAACGTCTATGGACAGTTCGCCGAGCATTTGGGCACCGGCATCTATGAAGGCGTGTGGGTGGGCGAGAAGTCCAGCATCCCCAACACCAATGGCTACCGCAACGACGTCATCGACGCGCTGAAGAACCTGCACGTGCCCGTGGTGCGCTGGCCCGGCGGGTGCTTCGCGGACGAATACCACTGGCGCGATGGCATCGGTGATCGCGCGAAGCGCCCGGTCAAGGTGAACACGCATTGGGGTGGCGTGGCCGAGACCAACGAGTTCGGCACGCACGAGTTCATGGCTTTCGCCGAGATGATCGGAACGAAGGTGTACATCAGCGGCAACGTGGGCTCCGGCTCGCCCCAGGAGATGGCCGACTGGATGGAGTACATGACCAGCGACACGGTCTCGACGCTCGCCAACGAGCGGCGCAAGAACGGCCGCGACAAGCCGTGGGACGTGCAGTTCTTCGGCATCGGCAACGAGACCTGGGGTTGCGGCGGCAACATGACGCCGGAGTGGTACTCGAACCTGTTCCGCCAGTACGCCACGTTCATCAAGGCGCCGCGCGGCAAGCGTCCGAAGATCGTCGCGAGCGGTGGCAACGATGCCGGCACCGACTGGGTGTCGGTCCTCACCACCAACGTGCATCGGGACCTCGACGCCATTTCGCATCACTACTACACGATCCCCGGCAAGGAATGGCGCGTGAAGGGCAAGTCCACGGGCTTCCCCGAGTCCGAATGGATCTCGACGCTCGCGCACACGCGGCGCATTGACGAGTACATCACCAACAACGTGAAGATCCTCGACAAGAACGACCCGCAGGGAAAGGTGGCGTTCTACGTGGACGAGTGGGGCACCTGGTACGACCCGGAGCCGGGTCGCGAGCCGGGCTTCCTCTGGCAGCACAACACGCTGCGCGACGCGCTGGTGGCTGGCCTCAACTTCAACATCTTCCACGCGCATGCCAAACGCGTGCAGATGACGAACATCGCGCAGATGGTGAACGTGCTGCAGGCCATGATCCTCACCGAGGGTCCGAAGATGGCCCTCACGCCTACCTACCACGTGTTCCAGATGTACATTCCGTTCCAGGGAGCGACCTATCTGCCCACCGAGATCACGACCCCGGCGTACGAGCTCGCGGCGGAGACCGTGCCGGCCGTGAGCGTGTCCGCAGCGCGTGACACCAGCGGCAGGTTGCAGCTGGCACTCGTGAACCTGGATCCGAATCGCGAAGCGGTGGTGACCACGCAGGTCACGGGCGGCAATGCCACGCAGGCGCAGGGGCGGGTGCTGACCGCCCGGACCATGGACGCGCGCAACACGGTCGAAGCCCCCGAAGCGATCTACCCGGTGAAGATCGCCGCCGAGCGCAAGGGCTCGACACTGGTGATACGACTGCCGCCGAAGTCCGTGAGCGTTCTGCGCTTGCAGTGAAGCTTTTGCAACGGCGCGGCCGTGGCCCGAGGGGGCTGCGGCCGCGGCCGGTGCGCGCGCCGACAGCGATCCGCGGGCGTGACTGACAGGGCGCGCGGCGCCCCTCGCCCTGGCAGAGGCGTTGAGCGGCGCATAGCGCAGACCCGACAAACGGGCGGGGTCTCGCCAAACTACCTGCCTTCGGGCTTTTTCCCCGGCCGCGCGGCCTTAGCGACATTGAGCGCCTCGCGGACCATCATCGCCCACTTGCCGAAACCCAGCCGCATCTCGTGCGTGTTGGTCGAGCGGTTGGCGAGACGCAGCTCGTCGAAGCCGTACCGCTCCTGCCCCGCGAACACGGTGACGCGCGCCAGCAGCGTGTTCTTTTCGGCGTCGCGGATCTCGCCTGTCACCTGCATCTTCACCGGCCCCGGTGTGTACGTCTTGTCGCCGGGCGAGACGGTGACGTCGGGAGCCGGGATGTCGAAGTCGAGCACGCGAGGCGCTATGCGCAAGACGTCGGGCGCCGGCGCATCCGCGAACGAGTAAGGCCCGTGTTTCACCAGCTCCCTTGCGAACTCGTCCAGGAAAAGCCGGACCGCGTCGTTGCGCATGCGCGCCAGATCCGAATCCTTGACCTCCGGATGCTGCTCGCGCCAGCTTTCGGTGAATTCGATGGTCGGCGGCTCGAGGATGATGCGCTTGTAGCCGGTGAAGTCCGCAGCTGGGTCGCGATACACGCCGCCCGCCGCGCGCGACGGCACGCGCACCAGGCCGTCGTCGGTGCGCTCCTCGGCGAGACGCGTGTGGCCGCAGCCGGCGAGTGCACCGAGCAGCAGCACTAACATCAACCACTTGAATCGAGCCATGCCCGGGATTCTGCGCCGCGCGACGACGAGACGGCTACACCCACGCAAGTTAGGGGTGCTCATACAAATCTTTACATTTGCGTCGCTCGAGGCCCGCGCTGCAAAACGATTACCTGCGAGCACTGAGCCGAGGTGCCGGACTATGCCTACTTGACGCGAAAGTTTCGATTCGACGCATACGGTGCACGGACTGCCTGCGTACGGATGCGCCGACGGCCTTGGCGTTCACGTTTCATGCGATAGACTAGCGCCCCTCCGCCGGCGGCCCCCCGCAACTCCCGTCGGCAAAAAACAAAATGAAGCCAAGTGTTCAGCTGATCGCAGCGGCAGTCGCCGCTTTGTTTGTCACCGGATGCTCCAAGCAGCAGCAAGGTGGTCCCCAGGGTGGTCCCATGCCAGTGGGCGTGCAGGTCGTGCATGCCGAACCCGTGCCCATCGTGCGTGAAGCATCGGGCCGGCTCACGCCTACCAAGGCTTCCGACGTGCGAGCCCGTGTGCCGGGGGTGCTGGTCAAGCGCCTATATAAAGAGGGCAGCATGGTGAAGGAGGGCGACCCGCTGGTGATCATCGAGACCGCGCCGTATCGTGCCGCGCTCGCGCAGGCCACCGCGCAGCTCGAGCAGGCCGAAGCCTCCGCGACGAACGCCAAGGTCGCCGCCAACCGCAACCGCGAACTGGCCAAGCAGGGCCTCGTCTCCCGCATGCAGCTCGACGACGCGGAAGCCATGGAGCGCTCGACGGCGGCACAGGTGTCCGCAGCCCGCGCGCAGGTGCAGACGGCGCGCATCAATCTCGGTTACGCCACCATCACGGCCCCGATTTCGGGTCGGGCCAGCCAGTTGCGCGTGCTCGAAGGCACCCTGGTCGGCCAGGGCGAAGCGACACTGCTCACCACGGTCGAGCAGATCGACCCGATGTACGTGTACTTCGACCAGCCCGCCACCGACTTCGAACGCCTGCAGCGCGCGTCGACTTCGGGCGCCGTTAGCCTGGCGCAGGGCAATCTCGCCACGGTGCGGCTCAAGCGACCAGACGGCTCTCTTTATGCGGAGACCGGCACGCTCGACTTTTCCGACTACAGCGTGAATCCGACCACGGGTTCAGTGGCCTTCCGCGGCAAGGTGTCGAACCCGGATCGCGCACTGCTGCCCGGGTTGTATGTGACCGTGCAGCTCTCCGCCGGCACGCTCAACAAGGGTTTCAAGGTGCCGCAGCTCGCCGTGCTGCGCGATGGCCAGGGCCCTTACGTGCTGGTCGCCGGCGCGGACGGCAAGGCGGCGCAGAAGCGCGTGGAGACCGTCTCGGTGGTGGGCAACGACTGGATCATCTCGAGCGGACTCGCCGACGGTGACCAGGTCATCGTCGACCACCTGCAGATGGTGCAGCCGGGCATGCCGGTCGCGGCGCAGCCCGCCGGCGCAGCGCCCCCCGCCGGAGGCGCGCCTCCCGCGCCGGGCGCAGGCGCACCAGCGGCTCCCGGGCCCGAGCAGGAAAAGCCCGCCGGCCAGCCGGCCGCCTAACTAGACCGGGGCAACAACATGGCGCAATTCTTCATCGACCGCCCGGTCTTCGCCTGGGTGATCGCGATCCTCATCTCCCTGGGCGGCATCCTCGCGGTCCGCACGCTTCCGGCCGAAGCCTATCCGGACGTGGCGCCCCCGCAGGTGCAGATCAGCGCCACCTACCCGGGCGCCAACGCCGACACCGTCGAGCGCACGGTCATCCAGGTCATCGAGCAGCAGCTCACGGGCATCGATAACCTGATGTACTTCTCGTCGACGTCGTCGAACAGCGGCGGCGGTATCACGCTGGTGTTCGAGACCGGCACCGACCCGGACGTTGCCGCGGTGCAGACGCAGAACCGCGTGGCGCTCGCGGAGCCGCGACTGCCGCGTGACGTAGTGCTGCAGGGTCTCACGGTCGCCAAGGTGAATTCCGGCTTCCTGATGGCGGTCAGCCTGCGCTCCAAGGACAACAGTGTTCCGTCGGATGTGCTCAACAACATCGTCGCCGGCCAGGTGCTCGACCCGATCTCGCGTATCCCCGGCGTCGGCCAGACGCAGCAGTTCGGCGCCGAATATTCCATGCGCATCTGGCTCAACCCGGACAAGTTGCGCTCGTTCAAGATCAGCGCCGCCGACGTGGCCGCGAAGATCCGTGGTCAGAACGTGCAGTTCGCTACGGGCGCGCTGGGCGAGCAGCCCGCGGTCGACGGTCAACAGGTAGTCGCGCCGGTCGCCGCCGAAGGTCAGTTCACCGACAAGGAAGAGTTCGAGAACATCATCCTGCACTCGGATCCCAACGGGACGAGCGTGCGGCTCAAGGACGTCGCGCGCGTGCAGCTGGGCCTTTCCAGCTATTCGTTCGACGTGCGCCTCGACAATCAACCGGTGGCCGGCTTCGGCGTGCTGCTGTCTCCGGGCGCGAACGCGCTCGACGTCGCGAAGGCGGTCAAGACCCGCATGGATGCACTCGCGCCGAGCTTCCCGCACGGTGTCGAGTGGTTCCTGCCGTTCGATGCCACGGTCTTCATCAAGGCGGCCATCCACGAAGTAGTGATCACGCTGTGCATAGCCGTGGCGCTGGTGTTCGTCGTGATGCTGGTGTTCCTGCAGAGTTTCCGCGCCACGATCATCCCGACGCTGGTGGTGCCGGTCGCGCTCATGGGCGCCTTCATCGGCATGGCCATATTCGGATTCTCGATCAACCAGCTCACCTTGTTCGGCATGGTGCTGGCCATCGGTATCGTGGTGGACGATGCCATCGTGGTCATCGAATCCGTCGAACGAATCATGCGCGAGGAGCACCTGCCGCCGAAGGAGGCCACGCGCAAGGCGATGACGCAGATCACCAACCCCATCATCGCTATCTCGGTGGTGCTGGCGGCGGTGTTCATCCCGAGCGCGCTGCAGTCGGGTTCCGTCGGCATGATCTACCAGCAGTTCGCGATGACCATCGCGATCTCGATGGCGTTCTCCGCGTTCCTCGCGTTGTCGCTCACACCCGCGCTGTGTGCGTCGATCCTGCGTCCGGAGCACCTCAAGGAAAACAAGTTCTTCAAGCTGTTCAACCGCAGCTACGACAAGACGCAGAAGTCATACATGCGCTCGGTCACGTTCGGCCTGCGACACAAGGTGATCTGGGTCGTCGGTTACGTGTTGCTGATCGTCGCGGGTGGCGTCACGGCGCTGTTCGTGCCCAGCGGCTTCGTACCCGAGGAAGACCAGGGTTTCACCATCGGTGTGGTGATGATGCCGCCGGGTACGAGTCAGCCGCGCACGCGCGAGTTCATGCGTGGCGTGAGCGAGCAGGTGCGCAAGATCGACGGCGTGCACTCGGTCTTCGAGGTTACGGGCTTCAGCTTCATCGGCAGCGGCGAGAGCGTCGGCATGCTGTTCATCCGCCTCAAGGACTACGCGGATCGCAATGCCACGGCGTCGGACATCAACGGGCAATTGCAGGGCGTCGGCTTCAGCCAGAAAGATGGCATGGCGTTGTTCTTCAATTTTCCGACCATCCCGGGCCTGGGTGAACTCGGCGGCTTCGACTTCTGGCTCGAGGATCGCACCGGCGCAGGGCGCGGCGCACTCTACGGCGCCATGGGCGCGATGCTCGGCAAGGGCACCAACAATCCCAACTTCAGTGGACTGCAACCGAACGAACTGCCGCCTGCGCCGCAGCTCAACATCAAGGTCGATCGCACGCAGGCGGAGTCCATGGGACTGAACGTCTCGGATGTGTACTCCGCGGCGCAGCTCATGCTGGCGCCGGTGTACGTCAACGACTTCGTCTTCGAAGGCCGCGTGTTGCGCGTCACCATGCAGGCGGACGCATCGTTCCGCATGACCGAGGATGCCTTCTCGCGGTTCTATCTACCGGCGGGCACCACGACGGGGAGCAGCCGCTTCGCCTTCGCGGGCGACAACTCCAGCGATGGCATGATCCCGCTGTCGTCGGTGATCCAGTCCAGCTGGACAGTGGCGCCGCCTTCCCAGGCGCGCTTCAACGGTTTCCCCGCCGTGAACATCAAGGGCAACCCGGGTCCGGGCAAGAGTTCGGGTGAAGCCATGGCGGAGATGGAGCGCATGACCAGCCAGGATCTCCCGCCGGGTTTCGGCTTCGACTGGGCAGGCCAGTCGTTCCAGGAAAAGCTCTCGGGCGAGGAGGCTCCGATGCTCTTCGCGCTGTCCATCCTGGTGGTCTTCCTGTGCCTCGCGGCGCTCTACGAGAGCTGGGCCACGCCGATCGCCGTGCTCCTCGTGGTGCCCGTGGGCCTGGTCGGCTCGGTGTTCGCGGCCAAGCTCGGAGGCATGAGCAACGACCTCTTCTTCAAAGTAGGCCTCATCACCATCATCGGCCTCGCGGCCAAGAACGCCATCCTGATCGTCGAGTTCGCGCTCGAGGAGCAGAAGCGGGGCACGGCGTTGTATGAATCCGTGCTCGAAGCGGCGCGCCTGCGACTCCGCCCGATTTTGATGACGTCTTTTGCCTTCATATTGGGAGTGTTGCCGCTCGTGTTCGCGAGCGGCGCCGGCGCCAATGCGCGCCGCGCGCTCGGTACGGGTGTCGTCGGCGGCATGTTGTCGGCGGCCCTCCTGGGTGTGCTCCTTGCGCCCATCCTGTACGTGATCATCCGACGCCTTGCCGGAGACAAGGGAAGACTGAACGCGGCATGAACGGAAATCATCGGCGACATTGACGGCCGGTTAAGAGCCGGCAAGGAACCTCGACGGCGTGGAACTCTACTCACGAACGGTGAGTCGTAATCGCAAGAGGTGTTTATGAAGATTTCAAAGTCAGCCAGTTTCAGCGCGCCAGGTGTCGCGGCCTTGCTCACGGGCTGCGCGGTGCTTTCAGGCTGCGCGAGCGGCCCCAAGCTCAACTACACCGAGTACGCCGGCGAGCCGGTCAAGTCGTTCTACATGTCGAACTTCGACGGCTGGTCCGCGGTATCCAAGGACCAGCTCGTGGTGTGGGCTGGTCTGAACAAGGCCTACCTGCTCAAGATCGAGGGCTACTGCCCGGATCTGCAGTTCGCCAATGCCATTGCCGTCACGTCCACCGCGAACACCGTCGACAAGTTCGAGAAGGTGCTCGTCGGGCGCGACCGATGCCTCATCAACGAAATCCGTCCGCTCGACGTGAAGCAGATGAAGCAGGACCGCAAGATCATGCGCGACGAGCAGAAGCAGATGCGCCAGGCGTCCTGAGTCAATCGGTTTCTGGTGGTGAAGGCCCCGGCGGAGAAATCCGTCGGGGCTTTTTCTTGCCTGTCGTCAGACGCGGTCGAGCAACGGGATCAGCATCAGCACCAGGCCGACCCAGCTGGCCACCCAGATCAGCGTGCGTATCACGGGTACGCCGGATAGATACGCCGGCACGTAGAGCACACGCGCGATCAGGAATACCCATCCGCCGGTCAGCGCCATGGCCGCGGCGGTGCCGACGATCAGGTTGAGCAACGCCAACGCCAGGAAGATAGGCAGCGCCTCCTGCAGATTGGCGAGCGCGCGTTCAGCGCGTCCGCCGACGACCGTGAGCGGCCGCGGGTTGTCGCGCGGGCCGAGCGGGGACTCGCTGAGCTTGCCGGCCGAGCCCGCCGGGGCCGGTTCGCGGAAGCGATTGGGTAGTAAGGTCTGCACGACGAACAAGGCCAGTACCAGCAACACGATCAGGACCATGGGAATCTCCGTTGGGGATCGGACATATTCGGCTCCTATATAAAGTCGATGGGCGTCGCAAATCCACTCTAGAATCGCAGCCCACATGATGAAGGGATCCCCGTTCGCCATCCGGACGATGGCCGCATTGGCGACGTGCCTGCTGAACGCCTGCGGCAGCGATCCGGCGCCACCGACCGAGCCAACCCTGGTTTACGATTCACGCGTGGTGTTCGTCGAGGCGGATGGCAAGACGCCGCGCGCTGCGCCAGGCACGCCGTTGCGCATCTGGGCGCCGATGCTGGTCGGCGACATCTACGGTTCGCCCAACGAGGGCGAGGCTACGCAGATCACGCTCAAGTCCGACTTCACCTTCCGCATGGATCTCAATGGCGTCGGTGCAACGGTCGAGAAGGGCCTGGTTCCGACGCAGTTCTCGCAGAAGTGGATGGCCATCGAACCCGCCAACGCGCGCGTCGCGCGCATGCTGCCTTTCGTGCTGGAGGCCGACAACATCGCGCCCGCCGGCACGGCCGAGTGGTTAGACCAGGAGAGCGGCGCGAAGCTCATGCTGGTCTACGTCGACCGCCCGGCGCGCATCCGCGGCGACATCGTCTACTACGAGCGCAAGCTGCATTTCGAGATCGACGCGGACAAGGCGGGGTTCCTGTGGGTGCGCCAGCCAGACGGCAATGGCACCTTCCGCGCCGTGCCCGCGCCAGGGAAGCTGGTTTTGGCGGTCTTTCCGGACTAAGTGTTATCTTCCGCTCGCGGACCCTTCCGTTAATAGAGAGCGCGAACCATGCAACGTCCTAATTTCGTGGCAATCACGAGTATTGCCGCGTCTGCCATTTTTCTTTCTGCCTGTTCGAAGAAAGAGGAGGCACCCCCGCCACCGCCGGCCGCCGAGCCAGCGAAGGTAGCGGAGGCTCCCAAGACCATCGACCCGGCCAAGTTCCTCACGCAGCCGCTGGTCACCGAGATCTACACCGCCGATCCGTCGGCGCACGTGTTCAACGGCAAGATCTGGATTTACGGTTCCCATGACATCGACGCGGGCATTCCGCAGGACGACCTGGGCAGTCACTTCGCCATGCGCGACTACCAGCCGATCGAGCTCGACGGCATCGGTGGCAAGGTCACCGTTCACCCGGTGGCGCTCGACGTGAAAGACGTGCCCTGGGCTGGCCGCCAGATGTGGGCGCCGGACGCCGCGGAGAAGGACGGGAAATACTTCCTGTACTTCCCGGTGAAGGACAAGCAGGACGTATTCCGGATCGGTGTTGCCGTGGGCGACAACCCCGCTGGACCGTTCAAGGCACAACCGGACGCCATCAAGAACAGCTTCAGCATGGACCCGGCCGTATTCAAGGACGACGACGGCAAGTACTACATGTACTTCGGTGGCCTCTGGGGCGGTCAGCTGCAGAAGTGGAAGTCGGGCCAGTTCAAGGCCGACGACGACGCGCAGCCGGCGGATGACCAGCCCGCGCTGTCGCCCAAGATCGCGCGCATGGACAAGTCCATGCTCGAGTTCGCCGAGAAGCCGAAGGACGTGAAGATCCTCGACGAGAATGGCAAGCCGTTGCTCTCGAAGGATCACGATCGCCGGTTCTTCGAGGCCTCGTGGGTACACAAGTACAAGGGCAATTACTATTTCTCGTACTCGACCGGCGACACGCATTTCATCGCGTACGCCATGGGCAAGAGCCCGTACGGTCCGTTCACCTACAAGGGCAGGATCCTCGAGCCCGTGCTGGGCTGGACTAACCACCACTCGATCGCGGAAGTCGACGGCAAGTGGTACCTGTTCTACCACGACAGCCAGGTGTCGAACGGCGACACGCATCTGCGCAACATGAAACAGCCGATCGAGATCCACTACAACGACGATGGCACCATCCAGACCATCGACCCGTTCCAGGAAGATCCCCCGGCCGCTCCGGCCGAGCCTGCGGCGCCGCCAGCGCCCGCGTCGTCCAACGACAACGGCTGAGGAACGTGGGTACAGACTTCGAGTCTGTGCCCGCTCCCATAGAAAAGGTGTGGGGACAGACTGAAGTCTGTCCCCACCCGACGATGCAAGAGGGCGGGCCTTTTCATTCGCCCGCCCCGAAAATGGGCTTATGATCGCGCCCCATGAATGACGCTCAGGACGCCGTGCCCGAGACGCCTTCGCTGATCCGGCGCCGGCGTCCGTTCCTCGCGCCGATCTGGTTGTTAGCCTTTGGCGCGATCGCGATGCTGGCGGCCGCCTTCACGTACTGGAACTCGGCCACCACGACGACCATCGTGCTGATCCGCCATGCCGAGAAGCAGGTGGGCGCCATCTCCGATGCGCCGCTGTCGCCGCCCGGCGAGGTGCGCGCCGCGCGTCTCGCGCAGATGTTCGGCGATGCCACGCCTTTCGGCCGCGTGCAGAAAATCTACGTCACCGACACCCGGCGCACCCAGCAGACCGCGGCCGGCATTGCGCAACGCCTCGCGCTCACGCCCGTCATCGTCGCAGCCAAGGGTGGCGCGAAGGATCTCGCGCGGCGCGTGCTGCGCGAGAACCGCGGGGGCAGGGCGCTCGTCGTCGGACACAGCAACACCGTGCCCGAGATCGTCGCTGCTCTCACCGGTCAGGAGGACGTGCCGCCCATCGGCGACGAGGAATTCGACACCCTCTATGTCGTGTGCGTGCCCAGCATCGGCCGGGCCTCGGTGCTGCGGCTCAAGTACTGAGGAATTAAAGGGGACAGATCTATTTAAGCGACTTAAATAGATCTGTCCCCTTTAATTCCCTTTAATTCCGTTAACTCAGCTCGATGGCCTGCTTGATGAAGGCCTCGTGCTCGCCGATCGAGAAGTGCGCTTTCACGCGTCCGCGGATCACGCGGTTCTGGTCCACCAGGTACGTCACGCGTTGCACCCAGAAGCCCAGCGGACCGTTGACGCCAAACATCTTGATCACTTCCTTGCGCTCGTCCGCCAGTAACGTGAAGGGCAACTGGTGCTTCTCACGGAACCGCCGGTGGCTCTCGGTGCTCTGCGGACTGATTCCCGCCACCGTGATGCCCGCCCGGGTGAGATCGCGATGCAAATCCCGTATCGAGCACGCCTCGCGGGTGCAACCGGGGGTGAAGTCCGCCGGATAGAAATACAGGATGGCCGGGCCGTCCTTGAGCAAGTCCGTGAGGGAAATGTCGTGACCATCCTGGTCCGGCAGCGTGAATTCCGGGGCCTTGTCGTTGGTATCCAGCATGTGACGGATATTAAGAGTGTTTCGCTTGCCGGGACCAGCCGCCTTCCCTAGAATCCCGCGCCTCCCGGACGCCCGTCCGGGGTCCGGGTTTCCGGGTGTGGGGCGGTAGCTCAGCTGGGAGAGCGTCGCGTTCGCAATGCGAAGGTCGAGGGTTCGATCCCCTTCCGCTCCACCAATTTACCGCCTCCGGCGGAAAGCGAATCTCTGCCCGGCCTTCGGCCGGGTACATGATGATCCCTTCGATTAAAATGCCGGGCGAAGCCCCCGTAGCTCAGTGGATAGAGCGACCGCCTCCTAAGCGGTAGGTCGTCGGTTCAACTCCGGCCGGGGGCGCCACACCGATCGATCCTTTCCCGATCAATTCGTCCACCACGCGACGAATTCCTTGAACTCGATGTAGCCATCGCCCGCGGTGTCGGCGATCTCGAAATCGAGCTGGCACTCCGCGAAAGAAACATCGCCGTCGAGAGCCACGAGCAGTACGTGGAATTCGTCCGGGTCGATGAACCCGTCGCCGTTCAGGTCGCAGAGATCGAAGATCTCGCGGGATTCGGTGATGTCCGTTTCGGTCAGCGTTGCCATGATCGCCACTCCTTGTCCTTGGCTGCCAATCTACGCAGGCGCGGCTTAAGCCCAACTGAACCGGCCGGCTTTACAGAATGCCGGGAGGGCGCCCGGCAGCCGAATGGCGACACACTTGTAACTCCCAGCCCACGCGCTCCATCTACTAGCTTCTCTCATGCGGTGATCGCCGCGACCCCACGCCGAAAGGAGAAGACGATGAAGACGACGCAGGAAATTGCCGCTCGATTTCACGAGCTCGCGCAACAGGAGAAGTGGTTCGAGATCCAGGACGAGTTGTTCGCGGACGACGTGCGCAGCATCGAGCCCGCGAATGCGCAATTGCCCAGCGTGCAGGGCAAGGCGGCGGTGCGCCGCAAGGGCGAAGAAATCGTGAGCGCCGTCGAAGCTGTCCATCACTCCCATACTTCGGCTCCCGTGATCGGCGGGGACTTTTTCGCCGTGGGGCGGGAGCTCGACATGGACGTGCGCGGCGCCGGTCGTACCCGGATGAAGGAAGTCATGCTGTACCAGGTGAAGGATGGTCGGATCGTGGCAGAGCAGTTCTTCTACTGATCGATTCCGGGTATGTTCGCGGGATGGCCATGAAACCCGCCGAAATGGCCGCGCGTATCGCGCGCGGCCTGCTCTCATTCCCGGTGACACACTTCGGCGACGACGATGGGTTCGATGCGTCGGCGTACCGCAAACACGTCTCCTGGCTGCTGGAACACGACATCTCGGGCGTGTTCGCCGCGGGTGGCACGGGCGAGTTCTTCTCGCTGCGACCCGACGAAGTAGGCACGGTAGTGAGCGCCGCGGTGGCCGAGTCGAAGGGCAAGGTGCCGGTGATCGCGGGCTGCGGTTACGGTTCGGCAATGGCCGTCGATCTCGCACGCGACGCCGAGGAGCGCGGCGCGGACGGCATCCTGCTGTTGCCGCCGTATCTCGTGAACTCCGAGCAGCACGGGCTCGCGGCGCACATCGAGCGCGTGTGCAAGGCCGTGTCCATTGGCGTCATCGTCTACAACCGCGACAACGCGGTGCTCAGCGAGGAGACGGTGGCGAAGCTCTGCGAGCGCAATCCGAATCTCGTGGGCTTCAAGGATGGCGTGGGCGACATCGAACTACTGACGCGCGTGCGGATGCGCATGGGCGATCGCCTGGTGTACATCGGCGGCATGCCGACCGCCGAAACGTTTGCGCTACCGTACCGCGAAATCGGCGTCGACACGTATTCCTCCGCGATCTTCAACTTCATGCCGACCTGGGCGTTGCGCTTCCACGCCGCGGTACGCGCCGGCGATCGCCCGACGGTGCACCACCATCTGCGCGATTTCGTGATGCCGTACATCGGCATCCGTAATCGCGCGAAGGGCTATGCCGTGTCCATCGTGAAGGCGGGGCTGAACATCGTGGGTCGGCCGGCGGGGCACGTGCGTTCACCGCTGACCGAGCTGCGGCCCGAGGACATGGCAGATCTGCGCAAGCTCATCGACCGGGCGCAACAGCTCAACTAGCTACGCGCCGATCATGCCCACGGGAATTTCAATGTGGGCGTGCCGGAGTAGCGTCGCATGTTCACCTGCAGGCGCGTGCCGCAACCAGGCTCGAGATATACGGCGAACGACCGGTGATTCACGGGACGCGTCTGGCGATCGTCCTGCACCGAAGTGATGAGGTGCTCGCCATACGCGCCGCCCTGGACGGTCACCGCGCGCGTCTGGGTGCGACTGAGATTGACCAGCGTGACACCAGTGCGGTCCTCACCGAGTTCGTCGACCAACGCCGCGACGTCCTCCGGCAGACCCGCGCGGCGTTCGCGCGCATCGAAGTAGCGTAGCCGCGCATACAACGGCGCGCCGCCCTGGTTGGGTGAGTTCGGCGACCACGGCGGTCGCGCGATGTGCAGGGCGCCCTGGGTGAGTTGCAGGAGCGAGGCCACGCTCGCCGGGTTGAATTCGAGCGCGTTGTCGGCGAGGCGAGTGTCGGGCGTGGATTTGTCCGCGCGTACTTTCTCCAGCCTGTCGTTCAAGCGCTGCAGGGATGCGCGCAGCGCCATGACTGGATAGGACGGGTTGCGGCCTTCGAGATACTCGACCCAGGGGTGCGTGCCCGCGGCCGCGCGGTCCTCGGGCTTCATGGTCATGTACCAGATCTCGAAGCCGTTGAGCTGGTAGGGACCCGGGGTGTAGCTGTACCACCCCTGTGGTCCGCACATGCGCGGCGTGTGCAACTTGCCGTCGATCTCTTTCGAGAGCGCATTGAGCCGGGCGTTCTGGCGCCGCCAGACATTCATGTACCGGTCGTCGCCCGTGAGCAACGCGGCATTCATGAAGGCGAGGACCGCGCGCGGTACGCGATTGCGGTCCTCGCGCTTGCCGGTCTGGGGAACCAGCGGGCTGAAGTTCCAGCCGTAGACGCCATCGAACCATCGGTCATTTTTCCGGGGTCCGCCGATGCGGCCGTCGGCATCCACCTTGCTTGGCAGGATGTCGCCGTTGGCCGCCGCGCGATCAACCCAGGCGTCCACATACTGGAGCAGCCAGTCGCGCCAGCGCTTCTCTCCGGTCAGGAGGAAGGCGTTCAACGCGAGTGTGGTCGACTGCAGGTTCAGCGGGTTGTCGCAAACGGTGTCCGTGTACTCGCGGTAGTGGCCGAGGAATTCCGCGAAATTTCGTTCGCCGTGCTCGAGCTCGAACTTCGTCGTGTCGAAGGGATCGCCCGCCCAGTCGAGGGGCGTCGTGGGGCGCAGGAGCGGGCCCCTGCTGCCGGTGAACATGCTGCGCATGACGCGATGCTTCGCGTCGTAGTTGTCCGCCGCGCGATCGCTGCCGTCGTAGAAGCCGGCGAAGCGCCGTGTACGCTCGATGAGCTTCGCGTCATCGGGAGTGGACAGGCCCATGAGGTTGAAGACCGAGAGCCCCTCGCTGATGTGCTGCCAGTCCATCTGCGGCGGGAACTCGCGCACGTACATGCCGTCGCGGCCCAGCGGCACGTCGCGCGTGCGCAGTGCGCCGTATTGCTCGAGGTGGCCTTCGTACACCGCGCGATAGAGCTCGAGTATGCGGTCCGAGCCGCCGAGCGCATGTACCAGCGGCCAGTCGTTCACGTGCTCGATGGCATCGTCCGGCCCATCGTTGGTGCCCCAGCGCGGGAAGCACAACAAGTGGTTGCGCGCGTCGAAGTATTTGGCGTGGAAAGTCTCGCAGGCGTCGGTGTGCGCGTTCAGCAGCGCGCGCTGGAGCAGCGCCCACTCCGGTGCGGGCATGGGCGTATCGACCAGGTATCGCGGGCGCCCCTGGGCATCGCTCATGCGCGCACCGAGTGCCACCGCTGCCGCGGCTGTCACGAACTCACGACGGGTCGTCATACGTCAGTAGTGTAGTCCTGCGCGAGATGTGCTGATCGTCGGACACGTGCGCCTGCGGTCGCGCGGCACCCTGTGCGCATGCGGTACCTCGCGCTTTGCACCGACTATGACGGCACCCTGGCTCACCACGGGCGGGTCGACAAGCCCACGCTGGCCGCGCTCGAGGATTTCCGCGCGTCGGGCCGCAGGCTCATCATGGTCACTGGCCGCGAGATGGCCGACCTCAAAGAAGTGTTCGACCACCTCGATCTCTTCGAGCGTGTGGTCGCGGAAAACGGCGCGACCATCTACCAGCCCTCGAGCCAGCAGGAACGGTCGCTGGTGGCCCCGCCATCCGAAAAGTTCATCGCGGAGCTCAAGCGCCGCGGCGTTGACCGGCTCTCGGTGGGACGCTGCATCGTGGCGACATGGCAGCCGCATGAGAAAGTGGTGCTCGAAACCATCCGGGACCTGGGCCTCGAGCTGCAGGTGATCTTCAACAAGGGCGCCGTGATGATCCTGCCGAGCGGCATGAACAAGGCGGCGGGCCTCGCCGCCGCGCTGGCCGAGCTCGACATCTCCCCTCACAACACCATCGGCGTGGGCGATGCCGAAAACGATCATGCTTTCCTCGGCCTCTGCGAGTTCTCTGCGGCGGTCGCCAATGCGTTGCCCGCGGTGAAGGAGACGGCGGATCACGTGCTCGCGGGCGAGCAGGGTACGGGCGTGACGGAGCTCATGCGGGAAGTGCTCGCCGATGACCTGGCCGGTCGCTCGGCGCTCGTCCACCGACACGACATCTTGCTCGGCCGTCGGATGGATGGGGCAGAGTTCATGCTGCCCGCCTATGGCGTCAGTGCCATTGTGGTCGGCACTTCCGGTGGCGGAAAGTCCACGTTGAGCACCGGTCTCATCGAACGGCTCGCCGCCGCGCGCTACACGTACTGCGTCATCGACCCGGAAGGTGACTACGACATGCTGGCAGGGGCCGCGGTGGTTGGCAGCCCCGATCGGGCGCCTTCGATCGATGAGTGCATGCAACTACTGGCGAAGCCCGACCAGAACGCCATCATCAACCTGGTCGGTCTCGAGTTCAGCGACCGACCGGCGTTCTTCATGACCTTGTTTGCCCGCATACGCGACCTGCGGGCGAAGACTGGTCGGCCGCACTGGCTCATCGTCGATGAAGCGCACCACGTCCTGCCAGAAGGCTGGACGCCGGCCGAACTCAACCTGCCGCAACGACTCGATGGCGTGGTCATGATCAGCGTGAGTCCCTCCGCGGTCTCGGCGACCGCCTTGCAACTGGTCGAAACCGCCATCGTCATCGGCGAGAAGCCGGCCGAGATGCTGCGGGAGTTCGCGGAGGCGAATGGCAAAACCGCGCCCGACTCGCCGATGGAGAAGATCCCCAAAGGCGAGGCGCTGCTCTGGCGGAAGGACGGTCCGGAGGCGCCGGTCCACTTCGCGATCGAGCCCAACAAGACCGAGCGTCGTCGGCACATCCGCAAGTACGCCGAAGGGGAGCTGCCCGAGGAACGCTCGTTCTATTTCCGCGGCCCGGAGCAAAAGCTCAATCTGCGCGCGCCCAATCTCATTGCCTTCACCGATCTGGCCGACGGCGTGGACCCCGAGACCTGGCTGTTTCACTGGAAGCGCGGCGATGTTTCCGGGTGGCTGCGTCGCTGCGTCAAGGACGAGGAGCTGACCGACCAGGTCCGGGCGCTGGAGAAGGACGTTCCTGACGACGCGAACGCTTCGCGCCAGGCCGTCCGTGAGCTCATCGAGAAGAAGTACACGCTGCCCGCGGAGCGTCCTCGCGCCCACTAGCGAGTGCGCCGGCCTTGGCCGCGCCGCCGCACAGCCGGCATACTGCGGCGATGCACGAGACGGCGCCGCGATGAAACAAGCCCAGCACATCATCGTGGTTCGCGCGCCCAGGCGTGGGCTCGTCGAGTTCACGGCGGATGTACGTCGATGGCTGTCGAAGCAGGGCATCGCGTCCGGCCTGCTCACGCTATTCTGCCGGCACACGTCGGCGTCGCTGCTGATCCAGGAGAATGCCGCACCCGCGGTCAGGCGCGACATGGAAAAGTTCTTCGACGGGCTCGCGCCCGAAGGCGCAGGCCTCTATGAGCACGACGACGAAGGGCCGGATGACATGCCGGCGCACCTCAAGACCGCGCTCACGCAGGTGCAACTGTCGGTGCCGGTGACGGGTGGCGAGCTCATGCTCGGCACCTGGCAGGGTGTCTATCTATTCGAGCATCGCGATCATCCCTCGCAGCGGGAGATCGTTCTGCATCTCGTGGGGGAATGACACCTTCGCGACACCGGTGATGATTGCATCGTCGTCAATTCCGGCCGCAATCCCGACGGCCGCTTTGCCGCCCAGGTTTACTTGCCATCAGGTCAGGAATTGCCAGACGATTCCTACAGTGCCGCGCGCAGCCGTTTACTGTTGCGCGAAGTACCAGCCCTCGCGTTAGAGTGCCGCGATTAGGGAGAACCCGCGCCTTCGCGGGAGAATCGATGAACGACGCAGAAAGCCCGGAGCCGCGCGTGAAACGAAGCCCGGCTATCACTCACGCACGTATCGGGCCCATCATCCCGACGCAAGCGACGGCTTTCCGCTACGTCGCGGCGATCGGCGTCGTCCTGGTGATTTTTGCGCTGCGCGCCGCGCTGGCACCATTGCTCGGCTTGCAGGCGCCGCTGCTGCCCTTCCTGTTGGGCGTGATGATCGCGGCCTATCTAGGTGGGCGTGGCCCCGCCATCCTGGCCAGCGCGCTCACGCCGTTTCTCGCCACGATCTGGTTCACGAGCTGGCCGCATGATGCGCCGCCATTTCAGTGGATGGCGCATGTCGCGTTCTTCCTGCTGCTGGCGGTGCTGACGGCCTTCATCATGCACGCGCTGCAGGAGGCGGTGCTCAGGGCGGACGAGAACGCCATCCGAGCGGAGGCGTCGGCGCAGGCACTGCGCGAGAACGACCGGCGCAAGGACGAGTTCCTCGCGATGCTCGCGCACGAGCTGCGCAATCCGCTCACCCCGGTCCGCAACGTGGCGTACATCCTGGGTCGCAAGCCGGGGGACGTCGCGAACGTACGGCGCGCGAGTGAAATGCTGGATCGGCAGGCCAGCCATCTGACGCGCCTGGTCGATGATTTACTGGATGTTGCCCGCATCACGCATCGCCGCGTCGACCTCAAACGCGAGATCCTCAACCTCGAGCACGTGGTCGACTTGGCGTTGGAGACTGTGCAGCCCACGATCGAGTCGCGACGGCAACTGGTCACCACGACCATCACCGCATCGCAGGTCTACGTGGATGGCGATGTGGTGAGGCTTTGCCAGGTGGTGTCGAACCTGCTGACCAACGCCTCGAAGTATTCCGCTGAAGGCCAGAGAATCCTCGTCAATGTGGAAGGCAACGAAACGAAGGCAATCATTTCGGTGCGCGACCACGGCCAGGGCATCGACGCGCAGATCAAGCCGCACCTCTTCGAGCTATTCATGCAGGGCGACCGCTCGCTGGATCGCGCGCAAGGCGGTCTCGGCGTGGGCCTCACCATCGTCAAGCATCTAGTGGAAATGCACGGCGGCACGGTCGAAGCGCTGAGCGAGGGCGTCGGCAAGGGCAGTGAGTTCCGCGTTTCGCTGCCGCGTGCCACCGGTTACCCGACGCCGCCGGCGTCCGCGAGCTCGCCGCAACGACGCGCGCGGCGCCGGCGTGTACTGGTGGTGGACGACGATGTCGACAATGGCGAGTCGTTGCGGGATGTCCTGCGCATGGGAGGCCACGACGTCGTCGTGTCGCGTGACGGCCCCGCGGCGCTGGCCGCGCTCGACTACTTCGCCGCGGACATCGTACTGCTCGACGTGGGCTTGCCGCGCATGGACGGCTTCATGGTGGCGCATGCCATCCGCGCGCGTTACGGCGTGAAGCCGTGTCCGCGCATCATCGCGCTCACTGGCTATGCGCGGGCCGAAGACCGGCAATACGCCATACGCTCAGGCTTCGACGACCACCTGACGAAGCCCGTGGAACCCGAAAGGTTGCTCCGGGTCGTCGCGGACGAAGGCGTCACGGTGGCGGCGCCCGAAGGATCCGGTTAGCGAACGCATCTGCCACGGATTGCCCCGATGCTGGGTTCAGGCCTTGCGGGCGGAGTCTGCGACACCGCCGGAGTCCTTCGACTCGGGCCGCTCCCTGGTGCGGAGCATGCTGTCGAGCACTCGCTCCACCGAATCGGGATCCACGGGCTTGGTGAGATGCTCGTCGAAACCCGCAGCCTTCGCGGCTTGCTTGTCCTGGTCCTGGCCCCAGCCGGTAAGCGCGACGAGCACGGCCTGGCGACCCCAGGCTTCGAGACGCATGCGGCGAGCGACCTCGTGACCGCTCATGATCGGCATGCCGATATCGATGATCGCGGCGCTTGGACGCTCGCGCTGGCCGACTTCGAGCGCCTCCGCGCCGTTGAATGCGATGAAGACTTCGTAGCCCGCGAAGCGCAGCACCATGGCCAGCGATTCGGCGGCGTCGCGATTGTCGTCGGCGACCAGCACGCGGCAACGGCGCACTGCCGGCGCGTTCGCGGCGCCGTGCGTTTCTTCGAGGACCTCGGTGTTCCTCGGCGCGATCACCTTGTGGGGCAGGTGAACGATGAACTCGGCGCCACGGCCCAGTCCTTCACTGCGCACCTCCACGCGGCCGCCGTGCAGTGCGACCAAACCCTTCACCAGAGCGAGACCGATGCCGAGACCGCCTTCGGCGCGATCGATGGCCGAGTTCACCTGCGAGAACATGGTGAACAGTGCCGGCATGGATTCCTGCGTGAGGCCGATGCCGCTGTCGCGAATCGAGATGATGAGCTCGCCCGCCGCGATGCGCGCCGACAGCACGATCTGCCCCTGCGCGTCGGTGTACTTCGCGGCGTTGGTCAGCAGGTTGCCGATGACCTGTGAAAGCCGCAGCGGATCCGCCTCGAGCTGCACGTTTTCCGCCGGCAGGTTCACCGTGAGCTGGTGCTGTTTGGCGTCGAGCAGCGGCCGCGCAGTCTCCACGGCGACGCCCACCACCGACTTCAGATCGACGTAGTCCTTCTTGAGCTCGAGCTGACCGCGAGTGATGCGCGATACGTCGAGCAGGTCGTCGAGCAGCAGGGACATGCGCTGCACCTGGCGGGCGATGACTTCGCGGCCCCACTTGCGCTGTCGCTCGTCCGCGGCGGCCGAGTCGAGGATGCGCACGGCGTTGCGGATCGGCGCGAGCGGGTTGCGCAGCTCGTGCGCGAGCGTCGCGAGGAACTCATCCTTGCGACGGTCGGCTTCGAGCAGCGCACGCTCGGTGTTCTTCAGGCGGCTGATGTCGAGATTGATGCCGGCCCAGCGCTGGATGACGCCGTTCTCGTCGCGGATCGGCACCCCCTGCGCGAGTATCGAATGATAGCGCCCGTCGACGCCCATGTAGCGATGCTCGCGATACCACATGGCGCCGGTGCGTGCGGTCTCCTTCCACGCGCTCAGGGTGTCATCGATGTCGTCGGGGTGCAGCACGCTGCCCCAGCCGTCATTGGTCGCCTGCTCGAGGGTGAGGCCGACGAGCTTCAGGAACGAATCACTGGCGTAGATGCACCGGCCGTCGGCGTCCGTGACCCACACGCCGTAGTTGATCGATTCGCCGACGGCGCGATAGAGCTTCTCGCTGGACTCGAGCGCGCGCGCGTGTGTCTGCACCTCGTCGAGCATCTTGTTGAATGCGTCGATGACGACGCCGATCTCGTCGTCGGTCATCTTTTCGGCGCGATAGGAGTAGTCGCGCCTCTCGATGATCTGCCGCGCGGCGTGCGCCATCGATTCCATGGGTCGCGTCACCACGCGTTGCAGCCAGCTCGAGGCGAACAGCGCGGCCACCAGGCCGATGATCATCACCGCACCGAGGATGTTCAGATAGGCGCGCACGCGGCCGCCGACGTCGTACTCGGCCCGCAGGTAGATAGTCCCCAGGGTTTCGCCGGCCTGGATCACCGGGTGCACCAGCAGCACCCGCTCACCCTCGACGTAGGGGTGATCGAGCTCGAGGTTGCGCGGCGGCCGCGGCGGCGGTTCGGAATGTCCGGGACGCACGTATTGCGCGAACAGTGTTCCGTCGGCCGTGTACAGCGCCGCCGCGGAGATCGACTCGCGTGCCTGCAGCGAGCTCAGGTTGCGCTCGGCGCGCGAATGATCGTTGAAGGACAGCGCCGGTTGCACCGCGAACGCTACAATGCCTGCTTCGGTTCGCAGGTCATCGGCCCAGTTCGCACGGCTGTCGCGCAGATCGGTGAAGATCAGCGCCGTGCCCGCTGCCGCGAGCGCGATGGCGGTAGTCGTGAGCATGACCACCATGAGCTTGCCGGCCAGGCTCCTGCGCGCATTCCGGATGGAAGCGAGGGCGCGCCAGGGGCGGCGGGGCCCGGGTGAATCGGGGTTCATGTCTTGTCTTCTTATAGGGAATGTCGTCCACTGCAATCAGTTTCATCCTACAAGAGAAACCCGGGAGGCCCCAAGTTGCCGCAGGCCCACCCAGGCCGCGCGCGTCGCGTGAGACGGGCGTTGCTGACATTGGTCGCGTGCGCGCTGTCCGCCGCGCAAGTCTTCTCGGCGCAATTTTCCATCGAAGCCGTGAAGGCCGCGTACCTGTTCCGTTTTGCTTCCTACGTCGAATGGCCCGAGTCGATGAACGGCGACGACCCTTTCATCATCGGCGTGATCGGCGCGGAAGACGTCGCCGTGCACCTCGAGCATTTGCTCAACGGCATGTCCGTGCAGGGACGGGCGGCCCAGATACGTCGTGTTCGCACCGCCGATGACATCGAGGGCCTGCACATCCTCTATGTCGGCGCGAACGTTTTCCGCAGCTCGCGACCACTCAGATTGCGCGTCATCGAAAAGCCGGTGCTGCTCGTGACCGATTCGCGCGACGGACTCGAGGGCGGCGGCGTCATCAACTTCATCGAAGTGAATCGCAATCTCCGTTTCGAGATTTCCCTGGATGCCGCGCAACGCAGCGGCCTGAAGATCGATTCCGCGCTGCTCTCGGTGGCAGCGCGCGTCGACGTGAGGAAGAAATGATTTCCAAGCGACTGCCGTTCATCACCGGGATACTGCTCGCCACCGGCGCGCCACCGGTGTTCGCCGACGGTATCAACGACCCCATGGCCGAGCTCTCGCGCATGACGCTGGAGCAGCTCGCTAAGGTACAGGTCACTTCGGTTTCGAAGACGGCTCAGAGCCTGTCGACGGCGCCCGCGTCCATCTACGTCATCACGCACGACGAGATCGTGAATTCCGGGGCCGCCAGCATCCCGGAGGCGCTGCGCCTGGCGCCCAACCTGCAGGTCGAGCAGTTCAGCTCCACCGACTACGAAATCGGCGCGCGCGGCTTCGGCAGCAATCGCGAGGCGCAGAATTTCTCGAACAAGATCCTCATCCTCATCGACGGACGCAGCGTCTACAACCCGCTGTTTTCCGGTGTCACCTATGACTCGCTCGACGTGGTGATGGAGGACGTCGACCGCATCGAGGTGATCAGCGGTCCCGGCGCGACGCTCTGGGGTTCGAACGCCATGAATGGCGTCATCAACATCATCACGCGGCGCGCGAGCCAGACCCAGGGTGGGCTCCTGCAGGCTCGCGGGGGAGAACAAGAGCAGGGCCTGACTGCGCGGTACGGCAGCGAGGCGGGCGGGGCCGACTACCGCGTATACGCCAAGGCGCTCGAGCGCGGCCCGAGTGAGCTTGCGAATGGCGACAGCGCGCGGGACCGTTGGAATCGGGTGCAGGCGGGCTTTCGCGTCGACCAATCGCGCGACGCCGACGAGTTCACCGTGCAGGGCGACGTTCAGCGCGCCAGCTTCGACAAGGGTGCCGCGTCGACGGTGGACCTCACGCAATACGACATCCTCGGCCGCTGGCAGCGCCAGGGACCAAGCCTCGCCACCCGTGTACAGGTGTACTTCGATCGCACGGTGCGTGATGAGCCACCGCAGGGCGTTGGCTTCGATCTCGATACCATCGACTTCGAATTCCAGCAGGAGTGGAATCATGCGGGCAATCCGCACCGCCTGGTATGGGGGCTCGGCCGCCGACACAATGACTACGACATCGGCAACACGGCCGGCCTGTTCTTCGTTCCGCCATCGCGAACGCTCACGCTCACCAATGTCTTCGCGCAGGACGCGATCACGCTCAGCGAAAGCTTCACGCTCACCGCCGGCATCAAGTTCGAAGACAATTCCTATTCGGGGTGGTCCACGCTGCCCGATCTGCGCCTCTCATGGGCGCCTGACGCCAAGTCGCTCGTGTGGATTGCCGCCGCGCGCGCCGTGCGCGCACCCACGCCGCTCGACGTCGACGTGCGGGAAAGCTTCGGTGGACCACCGATCCTGTTCGGTGACCCGGACTTCGAGACGGAAAAAGTCTGGGCCTACGAAATCGGCTACCGCGCGCAGCCGCATCCGCGGGTGTCATGGTCGCTGAGCACGTTCTACGACGACTATGACGATCTGCGCTCCATCGAGGGCACGCCCGGCACGTTCTTCCCGCTGCGCTGGGACAATCTCATCGAAGGTGCCGCCTATGGCGTGGAAGCGTGGGCGAATTTCCAGGTGACCGAGGCGTGGCGCTTGTCACCGGGTTTCCGGTCGCTGCACAAGCGCCTCGAGTTCAAGGAGGGCGGCTTTCCCGTCATTGGCCTCGATCAGGTGGGCAACGACCCGAGGTCGCAGGCGTCGCTCAAATCATCGCTCACGTTCGGCGCGCTCAATTTCGATGCGATGTTGCGTTATGTCGGCAAGCTACCCGCGCCCGAGGCCGACGATTACACCGAATTATCGGCGCGGCTCTCGTGGCAGTTCTCGGAAAGCCTGGCGTTCTCCCTCAGCGGCTTCAATCTACTTGACGATAGTCATCTCGAGTACGCGTCGCCGACGGCCAACCGCATCCGTCGTTCGATCTTCGCCGAGGCGCGACTGAATTTCTGATCGGCGCGATTTGGGACTTGGCTCACACGCGATCACGCCAGATTGGCGTCCGCGTACAACGCGCATCCCTAGAATGATCGGTGCATGGCCACGACCCAGGTAGAACGACGCAAAAACGACCGGCGCCGTTCCGTCTTGAGGGCGCTCTGGCACGGCAACTTCGCCCGCCGTCGCCATGCACCACGACGAAGCGCCGAGCGACACACCGCCGTGACGGACTGGTTTCACCCGCAATGGCTGGCCGTCGGAATCACCGTGCTGCTTCTCAGCCTCGCGGACGCCTTGCTGACGCTCACGTTGATCTCGCATGGTGCAATCGAGGTCAATCCGCTCATGGATCCCCTCGTGCGAGGCTCCGGACGCGGATTTGCCTTCTGGAAGATCGGCCTGACCGCCGTCGGCGTCGTGACCCTGATCCTGCTGGCGCGGCTGCGCGTCTGGGGCAGGACGGTGGGCAACGTGCTCTACCTGGCACTGGCGGTTTACATCGCGCTCGTGGTCTACGAGCTCTTTCTTTTACGTAACATCCCCCTAGATTAGGCATTGATTGCCTTCCGGGGTGGGGCTGCTTCGGCTAACATACCGCCCCCTTTCCGCTCCAGGACCTTGAGTCCACAGGATTTTTTCTCGTATGGCCACAAGCCTTGGCGAGCTGCTGGCTTCCACGCCGCTATCTGGCGGCAACGCACCTTACGTTGAAGCTCTCTACGAGCAGTTCCTCACCGATCCCCAGTCCGTCGACGCCACGTGGCGCGAATACTTTTCGAAGGTTGCTGACGCCCAGAAGGCGCGCAACGGCACTGCCGCCGATCAGATCCACTCTGCAGTCGTGGCAGGCATTGCCGCGCGCGCCACCAAGCCGCGGCTCGCGGCTGGTTCGGGCGGCGCGCTCACCACCGACGGTGCGGCCAAGCAGGGCGCGGTCTCGCGACTGGTACAGATCTATGCCAATCGCGGTCATCTCATCGCCAAGCTCGACCCGCTGGGCATGCAGCAGCGTCCTCGCCCGCGCGTGCTGGAGCTTGCGTACTTCGGCCTCTCCGAAGCGGATCTCGACACCGAATTCCTCACCGGCTCGCGTCCGACCGAGCTTGCGCCCAAGCTCAAGCTGCGCGAGATCATCGCGCAGCTCGAGCATGCCTACTGCGGCACCATCGGCGCCGAATTCGCGCACGTCTCGAACACCGAGGAGCGTCTGTGGCTGCAGGACCAGTTCCTGGTCGGTCGCATCAACGGCAGCATCAAGCCCGACGAGCAGAAGAACATCCTGTGGCAGCTCTCCGCGGCCGAAGGCCTCGAGCGTTACCTGCACACCAAGTACGTCGGCCAGAAGCGGTTCTCGCTCGAGGGCGGCGAGTCGCTGATCCCGCTGCTCGACGATCTCATCCAGCAGGGCGGACAGAAAGGCATCGAAGAGGCCGTCATCGGCATGGCGCATCGCGGCCGCCTGAACGTGCTGGTCAATCTGCTCGGCAAGTCGCCCTCGGTGCTGTTCAACGAGTTCGAAGGCAAGTACGACCTGTCGCACATGCAGGGCTCGGGTGACGTGAAGTACCACAAGGGCTTCTCGGCCGACCTGCGCACGCCGGGCGGCAACGTCCACGTGGCGCTCGCGTTCAACCCTTCGCATCTCGAAGTGGTGAACCCGGTCGTCGAAGGTTCGGTACGTGCGCGCCAGGAACGCCGCGGCGACCAGCTCGGCGAGCGCGTGCTGCCCATTCTCATCCACGGCGACTCGGCCTTCGCGGGCCAGGGCGTCGTCATGGAAACGCTGCAGCTCTCGCAGGCGCGCGCGTTCTATACCGGCGGCACGGTGCACGTCATCGTGAACAACCAGGTCGGCTTCACGACTTCGCGTCCCGATGACGTGCGTTCGACCATGTACTGCTCGGACGTCGCGAAGATGCTCGAGACGCCGATCTTCCACGTGAACTCCGATGACCCGGAAGCTGTCGTGTTCGTCACGCGTCTCGCGCTCGCGTATCGCCAGAAATTCCGCAAGGACGTGGTCATCGACCTCGTCTGCTATCGCCGCCATGGACACCACGAGGCGGACGAACCCGCTGCGACCCAGCCGATGATGTACCAGGTCATCCGCAAGCATCCGACCACGCGCAAGATATACGCGGACAAACTGGTCGCACAGGGCGTGCTGACGGACGAAGAAGCGAGCGCCATCGCCGAGCAATATCGGCAGGGTCTCGACGCCGGCAAGCAGCAGGCGCGTGCGTCGCTGGGCATGATCGGCAACAAGTACACGGTCGACTGGACCAAGTACGCCGCGAACGACTGGTCCGAGCGCGTGAAGGGCGGCGGCGATCTGGCGCGTTTGAAAGCCCTGGGCGAGCGCGCCGTGCGTTTTCCCGCAGGCTTCACGCTGCATCCGCGGGTTGCGCAGGTGATGTCGAACCGCGCCAAGATGTTTCGCGGCGAGCTGCCGCTCGACTGGGGCGCGGCCGAGACGCTGGCGTACGCCAGCATCCTCGAGGGGGCAACGCCATCCGCCTCACCGGGCAGGACTCGGGCCGCGGCACGTTCTTCCATCGCCA
>DATLDQ010000143.1:0-24831 GCA_035525785.1 Steroidobacteraceae bacterium
TCGAACATGATTCCGGCCACCATCGATGGCACCGTGCTGGATGCACCGAACAAGGAAGGCGCATTCATCCTCGAGTCGAGCACGTTCCAGTCGGGTACGTCGCTGGCGACGCTGGCGGATATGAACGACATGATCTTCGAAGGCCTGGTCGATGAATCCGAGGTCGGCAAGCTCAAGCAGGGCATGGAGTTGCTGCTGAATGTGGGGGCGCTGGCCGGCAAGCCGTTCAAGGCGACGCTCGAATACATCGCGCCCAAGGGCATCACGGATCAAGGCACCATCAAATTCACCATCCGCGCCGCGGTGACGCTCGACAAGGAGCTGTACCTGCGGTCCAACTACAGCGCCAACGCGGACATCGTGCTCGACAAACGCGAGAACGTGCTCGCGGTAAACGAAGGCAACCTGCTCATCGAAAACGGCAAGAGCTACGTCGAGGTGGAGACCGCGCCGCAGAAGTTCGAGAAGCGCGAGATCCACACGGGGCTGTCCGACGGCATCAACATAGAAGTGGTGTCGGGACTCAAGGCCGGAGAGAAGATCAAGCACCGCTGACACGGATCGAGCGTATTCGCGAATCTGCCCGGAAGCGCGAAGTTCGAACGACGCTGGGGCGCGCCCCGGCGAAATTCCGCGCGCGCCTGTAACTCAGGCCTGCTGATCCCGGATATCTCCCAGGAGCCCCGACCATCGAGGGCTGCGGGAGAGTCATGCGTGAAGCAATCACCCCGGGCGCGGGGCAGTGACTGAGCGGGGTCGCCGGCGCTGGTGCGCGCCGGTCCTGCTCATGGGGCTCGCCGTGATGAGCGCGGCCACCGCACAGGATGAGCCGTCCCGGCTGCGTTACACCGTGCCGGAGGGCTGGACGCCGTCCATCGACGGCCGGACTTTTCTGCCCCCCGGTGGAGATGCCGCGGTCACCTTCGCGCCCAGCACCCCTTTCGCCGGAACCGCCGAGCAGTGGATAGGTGAAAGCTGGGAGAGCATCGCGCGGGAGATGGAGGTGCTGTCGGGGCCGGCGCCGGGCACGCAGGCGGCGTTCCTGTCGCGCATCGGGCTCTTTCGACAAGCGGATGGCAATGAAGTCTGGGTCTGCCTCAACACGCTGGTAAGCGACGGGCGCGGCGAGAGCGTGGTGCTGGTCGCCCGCGGAGACGAGCGGTTTCGCGCGAACCTGCCGGTGCTTGCCAGGATGTTGGCGCGGACCACGGTCTCCCCAGCGGGAACCGGATCGGCATCCGGGCCCGCTCCGGTGCGGGCGCCCGCGCCCGCTGGTAGTTCGGCAGCGCCAGCGATCACGTCCGCCGTGGGAAATGACGTTGCCGGCCTCTACCTCGCTACCACCTCACAGTTCCGTCTCAACCCGCTCGGCGGCACGGGCAGCGGATCGATGGAGTTGCGCACCGAGTTCTATCTGCTCTCGCGCGACGGGCGTGTGTTTCGCGGCCCCGATCTGCCGAATGCCCCGGGCGGCGACATCAGACGCTTCGACTACGACGCGGCACGGCGCGCGGCGCCCTCGGCGTCGGGCACTTGGATCGCGCGGGGTCGCGAGGTGGTTTTGAAGATGGGCGAGTCGGCGCAGGAAACCATCGTCGCGACGCGGCCCGAGGGTGGCGTACTCGACATCCGCGGTACGAAATACAAGCGCAGCGTGAAATGAAAATACGACACACCCGAATCAACCTGGGCATTGCGCTCGCGTTCCTGATGGCCGTGCCCGTGAATGGCGCGAACTGGGCCGGCTCGATCCGTTGCGAGCTCAGCTCCACGGCGACCGGCTATTCGCACCGTGAAACGCAGACCTGGACGCTCACCGGGGGCGCTCCGGCCAGGCAGGGCGCCTTCAACATCTACCCGGCCACGTGGGTGGTCGACGGCCAAGGCACGCACGACCGCACGCGCAACACCAATCGTCGCGTCACGACGTGGACCGCGAGCGTGCAGCTGCCGAATGCGCCGATCTCATTCCACGTAACGCCGGCTGGTCAGCTGATGGTGCAACTGTGGCATTCGCAGTTGTCTTCCCCCGGCGGGTACACGGGCACGGACCAATACTTCTTCGACAGCGTGCCGCAAGCGGAAGGCCGGCTGGCTGCGACCGTCTACGAGTGGCAGCCGCAAAAGAGAGAGGTGTCACCCTCGATGACGCAGATCACGGGGTCGCAAACCATGGAGGTGAAGGGGCAGCTCGGCCCGCTCCAGCCGCCCGAAGCGCAAGCGATGGTCACGTGCACGTGGGCGCTCGGGCAGGGGTCGGCGCCGCCGTTGCCACCGGCGTCGCCGGGATCGGGTAGTTCGGCGGGTACGTCCACGCCACCAACCTCGACGCCGCCCGGCACGAGCACGCCGCCGCCCGTTGTGCCTAAACTCACGGGCATCGCACCGGCTTCACTCGAACAAGGCGTGAGCGTTTCGGAGGTGATCACGCTGACCGGCGAAGGCACTCACTGGAACGCGGGCGAGACGCGCGTGAACCTCGGGCAGGGCACCACCAATCAGCAATTGAACGTCACCTCGCCGACTTCACTGACGCTGACGGCCACGGTGAGCGTCGTCGCCGCAGCGGGAGTACGCCCGGTCACGGTTACCACGGGCAGCGAAGTCGTCACCCTGCCCGACGCGCTGACCATCGTCGCGCGCGGATCGCCGCCCACGACCGAGGAAAATGGCCTGCCGCGATTCCAGCTGGTGCCCGCCACGTCCGTGGAACAGGGAAGCCTGTCGAACATGCTTGCGCTCGTGGGCGAGGGAACGCATTGGCAATACGGCGCGACCACGGTCAGTTTCGGTCCGCGCATGGTCCTGGCCCACTTCGAGGTACTGTCGCCCGCAGAAATCGCCGTGAAAGTCGCCCCGGACTTCGACGCAACGCCGGGCCCGCGTGATGTCATCGTCACCACCGGTAACGAAGTCCTGACCTTGCGCAACGCGCTGACCATCGTTGCGCGCGAAAAACCCGAGATCGCGAGCATCAGCCCGAACGTCGCGCCGGCAGGCACCGACGTCACCGTCACGTTCACCGGTCGTGGTACTCGCTGGGCGCAAGGCAAGACAGAGCTCTCGCTACGCTTCGCCGAAGGCTTCAGCCAGGTGGGCGCGTTGCGCGTCGAATCGCCCACCCGCATGACGGCGACGCTACGTATAGACCCGACCGCGGCGCCCGGGCCGCGTCAGCTCTCGGCACTCAACAAGGCAGGCGAACTGGTTGCCGACATCATCGTCGTCCCGAATGCCTTCACCGTGACTGCCGCCACTCCGCTCCATGCTTTCGAGCCGAACGATCGTCCGCGGCAGGCGCACACGGTGGCGGATGCCATGCGCGCACTGCGGGGCTACGTCAAATCGCACCAGTTGAACGCGGCGGTCACCGGCGGACCTGCGGACGCCGTGTACCGCATTAAGATCAGCGAGCAGGTGGAGCCGGCGCCGGGAGGCGAGTACACCGAACTCATGACCGTGCCGCTGGCCAACTCCAGTTCGGAACATGGCGGTAGCCCGAAGGATCCCGGCGGCCCGACCTACTAGCTATTGACGCGCGGCCGCTGGCGTCGCCACCGGAGCGGTGAGCGCGCGGTTCAACCGCCACAGCAACAGGGCGGTGAGCAGCGAGCTCACGATCACGACGTAGCCGGCGATGTCGTAATGCTCGATGTGGTGGTCCGCGGCCTCGTGCACGATGTGGCCGGCGACGAACGCAGCGAGGCCGCCAGACGCCAGCTGAATCGACGAGTTGATCGCGTTGAACGAGCCGCGCTGCGTCTGCGACGGCACCTGCGACATGAGTGCCTGGAAGGGGATCATGCGCGAGAAGATGCCGATGAACAGCACCACGTTGACCACTATCACCACGGGTAGCGTGGTCGGTCCGAGATGCGTGTAGATGAGCACCATCACGATGGTGACCGCGGTGCCCATGAAGAAGACGGGCAGTCGGCCGATGGCATCCGCGAGTTTGCCCAGGAGAGGGCCCGCGATGATCATCACGAGGCCGGTTACCAGGAAGATGGTCGTCAGGTGTTCGACGTCGATGCCGAGGTTGTGCACCGTGAACAGGCTGCTGAACGGCATCAGCATGAAGCCGCCGGTGGCGAGAAAGGTCATCGCCAGGAAGGCGAGCAGGTGTCGTGGTTCGCTCAGGGTGTGTCGAAGGTGAGCGAAGGGGCTCTTCTCCTGTCGCACTTTGAGATGTTCATCGACCGGCTTCAGCTGCCACGCGATGAGCAGGCCGCCGAGCACGCCGATGCCTGCGAGCACGAGGAAGGGCACGTGCCAGTTCCAGTGCGTCGACACGTACATGCCGAAAGGGAGGCCGAGCACCTGGCTGGCAGCGAACGCGGATTGCACCAGGCCCATGACCCGGCCGCGCATCTGCGGCGGGAAAAGGTCGGTGGCGATGGCCAGCACGATGGACCCGATGACGCCGCCGAAGATGCCGGTGACGATGCGAGCCGCCAGCAGTGACTCGAAGCTCCGTGCCAGACCGCACCAGAGCGTCCCGAGGATGAACCCTGCATAGAAGAAGAGAAGCAGGCGCTTCCGGTCGAAACGGTCAGCGAAGCCCGCGGTCAGGAGGCTCGAGGCGGCAGCCGCCCAGGCGTACGCCGCGACCACGATGCCGAACTGCGCCGGTTCGATGGACAACGTCGGCACGATGAACGCGCCCAGCGGCGAAATCAGCATGAAGTCGACGATCACCGCGAACTGCAGGAACGCGAGGAGGCCGACGACGACCTTTTGATACGGGGAAAACGGCGCGGGCGGCGCTGCGGTCGGGGTGTTCATCCGCGGAACGTAGCATCGGCGCAACGGTGGACGAAATACCCCTTCTGGTATACGGTAGCGCTAATAAAAACCATTTTATTGGTGCAGCACGCGGAAAGGCTGCATTTAACCGCTTGGTTTCATCGGGGGACACAGTGAAGCAGTCAATCACGCAATCGAATCGAACCAGCGTGGCCGCAGGTGTGCGCGCCGCGCTACAAGGTGGCCGGCGGGCTACCGCTACTGCCACGGCCTTCGGCCTGGGCATCTTTTTGTCAGGGACGACGCTGGCTCAGACCGCGACCGAAGGCGCGCAGCCGTCGGGCAGCTCGGAGGAGCTCAACGAGATCACGGTCACCGGCATCCGCCGCCAGCTCGAGAGCTCGCAGCTTCGCAAGCAGGAAGCCACCGAGCTCATCGACGCGGTGACCGCCGAGGACATCGGGTCGCTGCCGGATCGCAGCGTCACGGAAGTACTGCAACGCATCTCGGGTCTCGCCATCGGCCGCGTGCCGGCGCCGCGCGATGCGGATCGCATCGCCGTCGAGGGCGCGGGTGTCACCATCCGCGGCCTCTCGTGGGTGCGCAGCGAGCTCAACGGGCACTCGGCCTTCTCCGCCAAGAACAGCCGCACGCTCGGCTTCGAAGACATCCCGCCCGAGCTCCTCGCCGGAGTCGACGTGTACAAGAATCCTTCGGCGCAACAGGTGGAAGGTGGTCTGTCCGGCACCGTGAACCTGCGCACGCGTCTGCCTTTCGACTCCGAAGGCCGCAAGCTCAGCTTCTCGGCTGAAGGCGCGATGGGCGATCTCGCGAAAGAATGGGAGCCCAGCGGCTCCGTCCTCTGGAGCGATCGCAGCACCATCTCGGCGGGTAACTCGGATCTCGGCGAAATCGGCGCGCTGGTGTCGATCAGCTACTCGGATCTCACCAGTCAGACCGACACCATCCACATCGAGAAGTACTATCTCGACAACGGCGCCGAGATCGGCGGCACGCCGCCGGTCAACAACTCGTTGCGTCCCGGGCAGGCCACGTTCGGCACCGGTGGCATCGGCTGGCGTCAGCTCGAAATCGCGCGCAATCGCACGGGCGCTTCGGCGGCCCTGCAATGGAAGTCGCCCAACGACAAGGCGGGCGCCACGCTGCAGTATTTCTACTCCGACGCGACGTTCGACCAGGACGAGAATGCGGTGTGGAACCTGCCCGGCGGCAACCTCACCGGCACCAACCTGAGCTTCGATGGCGATGTACTGACGGGTGGCACGTTCAACGACGGCGGCTATGCCGGCTCGGCGCGCTACAACCGCCGCGCCACGCGCAACAACGATCTGTCGCTGCACGTGAACTTCGCCGCGACCGACAGGTTGCAGATCGAGACGGACATGCAGTACTCGAATGCCAGCACGCGCATCATCGACCTGACGATGGGCCCGGGCGCGAGCCCGACGTTCCAGAACGCGGGCACCTACAACCTGCAGCTGCATGGCTCCGGCAGGCCGACCATCGAGTTGACGCCTAACAACATCCTCACCAACCCGGACACGGTCTATCACAACTTCGCGATGGACCATCACGAGAACAACGACGCCGACGCGTGGGCCTACCGCGCCGACGCGGAGTACACATTCGACAACAGCGACTGGCTGGACAAGGTGCGGTTCGGCGTGCGTTACGAAGACTACGCATCGACCACGCGCGAGACCGGCTACCGCTGGGGCTCCATCAGCCAGAACTGGGGCACGGCCGGTACGCAGGCGCTCTTCAGCCAGAACGACGTTCCGTACGTGGAGCAGAGCTACTCGAACTGGTTCCACGGCAGCGCGGGTCCGAGCGGCTTCCTGTTCCCGGATACCCAGACTTTCCGCAACTACCAGAATTGGTCGAACATGGTCGTGGCCGTGCAGCATGCACCGGGCGTCGCCGACCCCTGCGGTTGCAACTGGACACCCTGGGACGGTGACTACTCGACCAAATTCCCGGCGAACGACGGCCTGGGCGTGAATCCGCAGGATCAGCAGACCACCGCCGCGTACGCGCAGTTGTCCTTCAAACACGAGAATTGGGACGGCAACGTGGGCGTGCGCTTCGTGAATACTCACGCGGCTGGCACGGCGCAGCTGGTATTCCAGACGGGCACCATCGCCGGTGCTCCGGCCGACGATCGCGCCTTCGCGAATGGCGCGTCGGTCGAGAAGTCGGGCAGCAACAGCTACGACCACGTGCTGCCGAGCTTCAACCTGCGCTACAAGGCCACCGACGATCTCTTCCTGAGATTCGCGGTGGGCAAGGGCATCGCCCGCCCCGAGTTCGCGCAGTTGTTGCCAGCGATCCAGATCACGCCGCAAGGCGGCCTGCTCAATGGCAGTGGCGCTTGCATCGCCTTGCCGTCGAGCTCGACGACCCCGGCCAATTGCGTGGCCAACTTCAATGGCTTCGCGGGCAACCAGGACCTCGAGCCGATGGAAGCCACCAACTACGATCTGAGCGCGGAGTGGTACATCAACGAGACGAACTCGCTGACCCTCGCGTTGTTCGACAAGGAAGTATCGGGCTTCATCGAGACCACGCTCGGCTCCGTGGTGCCGTACACCAACAATGGCGTCACGCGCAACGTCACGGTGCTTCGTCCGGAGAACCAGGGCGACGGATACGTGCGTGGCTCGGAGCTCGCATGGAACGGCTTCTTCGACTTCCTGCCAGGCTGGGGCAAGTACTTCGGTGCGCGTGCCGCGTACACCTACGTCGAGAGCGGGGGCACGCGCAATGCGGCGGCGAATCCCTATGATCCGAACCAGCAGACCAACTCGTTGATCAACGACTATCCGCTGGAGGGTCTGAGCCGCACTTCGTACAACGCCGAGTTGTACTACTCGGTGCCGGCCTTCGAAGCGCGCCTCGCCTACAACTGGCGCGAGCGCTATCTGCTGACCACCGCCGCGGCCAACCTCAACATCCCGGCCTTCGCGGATGATTACGGACAGCTCGATGGCTCGGTGCAGTGGAAGTTCCGCGACAACATGTCACTGGGACTCGAAGCCGTGAACCTCACGCGCTCGACGTTCAAGGTGCTGGTCGACAACGACGTCGTGGGCGGCGTGGGCAATGGCGCGGGTCTCACCTATCACAACTGGGTGGACTCGGACCGTCGCTTCACGATCTACGTACGCGCGTCGTTCTGATCGGGTGGGGGCAGACTTCGGTCTGTCCCCAACCTCCAGTACTCCGAGTGGGGACTGACTGAAGTCAGTCCCCACCTTCCTAGAGGGTTGACGGCGCCTTGCAGCTCTTCTCGATGAATTCCGCGTGGGTGGGCATGCGCGCGATGGCGCGATGCAGGTTGTGGCGAAGCTCGGTTGCCTTCGCTTCCAGGTCGGCGAGTGGCAGGGCATCGGCGAGTGGATCCCAGTGCCGCGGTGTCACGCCCTGGCCCAGCATCACGGCGATCCAGCTCGAGTCCGCGAACAACTGGCCGTCGTAGCGCGCCACCTTGCCGCGCGCGCGGAACAACTCGATGCGGTGCGCGAGGCTCTCGGGCATTGCGACGGCGCGGCAGTCGCGCCAGAAAGTCTCGCCGCGCTCATTGGCGACGTAATGCAGGATGATGAAGTCGCGGATCTGCTCGTATTCCGCGATGCTCAGCCGGTTGAATTCCGCTTCCGCGGAAGGGTCGGGCGCCGTGGAGGTCGGCATCAACGACAGGAAGCGGAACACCGCAGCCTGCACCCGGTGCAGGCTGGTCGACTCCAGCGGCTCGAGGAAGCCGCCGGCGAGACCCAGCGCGACACAGTTCGCGTTCCAGAACTTGCGCCTTCGACCCGTCTTGAACCGCAACAACCGAGGTTCGCCGAGCGGCGTCGCATCCAGGTTCTCGAGCAATGTCGCCGCCGCTTCGTCGTCGCTGATGTAGTTGGAGCAGTAGACGTGGCCGTTGCCGGTGCGGTGCTGTAGCGGAATGCGCCACTGCCAGCCGGCCCTGTGCGCGGTGGAGCGCGTGTACGGGAAGAAGTTGTCCTCGTTCTTCTCGCAACCTACGGCCAGCGCGCGATCGCAGGGCAGCCAGTGTGACCAGTCCTCGAAGCCGGTGCCGAGCGTGCGTTCGATGAGCAGCCCCAGGAAGCCGGAGCAATCGAGCCAGAAATCTCCGGCAATGGTCGCGCCCTTCTCGAGCCGCACCGACGTGATGTGGCCGCTCTCGCCATCGCGTACGACGTCGACGATCCTGCCTTCGACGCGCTTGACGCCGCGCTCCTCCGCATAGCGCCGGAGGAAGCGAGCGTACATGCCGGCATCGAAGTGAAACGCGTATGCCAATTGCGGCGTGTCGGGCGGCAGGTTGGGCAGCGGCGGCAGGAAGCGCTTCTGCATGGCTGCGATGTAGGTCGGTGAGTACTCGCAGAGCGGCGTGTGGTGTCCGTTGGCGGCCAGACGAAGCCACAGCTGGTGAAACGACACGGCCTTGATGTTGACGCCGAACTCGCCGAACTGGTGGAAGTAGCGATGCCCTTCGGCACCCCAGCTCACGAAGTCGATGCCCAGCTTGAAGGTGGCCTGTGTGGCCTGTACGAATTCGCGCTCGTTGATGCCGAGCACCTTGTTGTAGAACTGCAGGGGCGGGATGGTGGCTTCGCCCACACCCACGGTGCCGATCTCTTCCGACTCGATCAGCGTGACGGGGTGCGAGCCCTTGAGCGCCTGGGCCATCGCGGCCGCGGCCATCCAGCCGGCGGAGCCGCCGCCGACGATAACGTAGTGCATCGATCCCCCGTGTTTTCCGGCACGCATTCTACGGCAATCCCCGCTTCGGGTATCTTTCCGCCTTGACCCACGGAGTCGAGGTGTCCCCATGCGAAGTGAAGCGCGCCTGGCCTGGTTGCTCGTGTACCTGTGCGCGGCATTGCCGTTCGTGGCCCAGGCCGCCGCGCCTGCGCGCTACGAACCCAACTGGGCCTCGGTAGATAGTCGCCCCACGCCGCAATGGTGGACCGACGCCAAGTTCGGCATCTTCATCCACTGGGGCGTGTACTCGGTGCCGTCGTTCGCGCCCAAGGGCGAGTACGCCGAGTGGTACTGGAATCGCCTCGACGCGCCGTCGACGCCGGACCAGTCGCCCGATGGCGCGCGCATCCAGCGCGAGACGCGCGCCTTCCATGAGCGCGTCTACGGCAAGAGCTTCGCCTACGCCGACTTCGCGCCGCTGTTCCGCGCGGAGATGTTCGACGCGGGCAAATGGGCCGACATCCTGAAGGGCTCGGGCGCGAAATACGTGGTGCTGGTATCCAAGCATCACGACGGGTTCGCGCTCTGGCCTTCGCGCGAGGCGGACACCGCCTGGGGGCGACCCTGGAACGCGGTGGCCGTCGGGCCGAAACGCGACCTGGTCGGCGAACTCACTACCGCGGTTCGCCAACGCGGCCTGGAGATGGGGTTCTATTTCTCGCTGTACGAGTGGTTCAACCCGTTGTGGCTGTCGAGAAATGTCGACGCCTACGTCGAGCGCCACCTGTTTCCCCAATTCAAGGATCTCGTGACGCGCTACTCGCCCTCGGTGATCTTCGCCGACGGCGAATGGGAGCAGCCCTCGGAGAAATGGCGCGCGGCGGAACTGCTCGCCTGGCTGTTCAACGACAGCCCGGTGGCCGACAAAGTGGTCGTGAACGACCGCTGGGGCAAGGAGACGCGGCACGTGCACGGCGGCTACTACACGACCGAGTACGGCGCGGGCTTGCCCGGCGCCACGCATGCCTGGGAAGAGAATCGCGGCATCGGCCACTCTTACGGCTACAACCGCAACGAGGACGTCGCGGATTACGCCACGGGCGAGCGCTTGCTGCTGACACTGATCGACACGGTGAGCCGGGGCGGCAATCTTCTGCTGAACATCGGGCCCACGGCCGACGGCCGCATCCCCGTGGAGATGCAGGAACGGCTCGCGTATCTCGGCACCTGGCTCGAACGCAACGGCGAAGCCATCTACGGCACGCGCACCTTCCGTGATGGCGCGCAATGGAGCGCCGGCCGGCGCCAGGAGGTCGACACCTCGACCAACTACCGCGCCCGCTACGACGTGGAGAAGATCACGCTGAACCCCGACGCCGGCGACGCGCGCAAGGAGATAATGTTCACGCGCAAAGGAGACACGCTGTACGCCATCCTGCCGCGCCCCGCCGCGACGTTCAGCATCCGCGATCTGCAAATGACGAAAGGCGCGCGCGTCAGCTTGTTAGGGGGCGCCGGCACGCCGGTGAAGTGGCAGCAACGGGGCGGAGACCTCGTGGTCTCCGCGCCCGCGCAACTTGAGCTGCCTGTCCCTGGTCCCCGCGTGTTTCGCATCGAGGGCGCGGCGCTTCGCTAGTCGACGCCTCTGCGGCAGAGGTCAGCCGATGTTCTTCGCCAGGAAGGCTTCGACTTCCTTGAGCAGGGTCGCACGATCCGACTTGCGTTCGAGCTCGTGATTGGCGCCCTTGATCAGCACGAGATCGACCTTCTTGCCGGCGCGCTGCAACGCCTTGGCCATGGCCTTGCTCTGGTCTTCCTGCACCTGCCAGTCCTTGCCGCCATGGACGAGCAGCACCGGGATGTCGATCTTGTCCGCATTCTCGAGCGGCGAGTTCGCCTTGAGCTTGGCCGAGTCGGTGCCGATCTGGGCGCGGCGCGCATCCTTGTCGCCCGTGACGATGCCCTGATCCTGCAACGATGCGAGATCGGAGAATCCGTTGATGCTCACTGCGCACTTGTACGCGTCGCCGTTGCGCACGGCGCCGAGCAGCGCGGCGTAACCGCCGAAACCCCAGCCCATGATGCAGATGCGCTTGGGGTCCGCGATGCCTTCGCTCACTGCCCAGCGCGTGGCGTCGTTGATGTCGGAGTAGGTGATGCCACCCCAGTCCTGCTTCGCCGCCTCGCGCCACTGGATGCCGAAGCCCGATGAGCCGCGGTAGTTCATCTGCAGCACCGCGTAACCGCGGTTGGCGAGGAACGTGCGCAGGAACGAGAACTGGAAGGTGTCGCGCGCCAGCGGGCCATCGTGCGGCATGACGACGAGCGGCAGGTTCTTCTTCTCGGCGCCCGTGGGCACGGTGAGGTAGCCCGGCACTTCCGCGCCGTCCGACGCCTTGTAGAGGATGTTGGTCATGGTGCCGAGCGTCTTCTGCTCGAGCTCGGGATACGCAACGCCCAGCTTCGACAGCTTGTCCTTGTCGCGGTCGTAGAGGGAGTAGGTCGCGGCATCCACGTCGCTCGAGGAGCGCAGCACCATGATGCTCATGTCCGCGGTGCCATCGACGATCTCGTGAACGCGACCCGGGTACAGGCGCTCCAGGCGCTCGATGAGCGCGCGCAGGCCTTCATCGGCGTACCACACATAGGGCCGTTCGACGTCGTAGCGCACGCCGAGCAGGCTGCGGTCCGAGCGCAGGATGGGCTCGCCCACGTCCACGAGCTTGTGGTGGAACAGTAGTTTGGGCGGTGCCTGGTCGGTGAGGTCGATGGACCACAGCGCGTCGCGTCCCTCGTAGTTGCCCACGGCGTAGGCGGAGTTCGCGGCCCAGGCCATCGCCACGGGTCGCAGGCGGTTGGCGTCGGTGAACAGCTGCGTGGAATCGAGATGCCGCCATTCGGCTTCATCCTCGACACGCGCGAAGTACTGCGTGTCGCCGCGGTCTCCACCCCATCCCAACCGCGGATTGCCGCGACTGTCGGTGACGAAATTGCGGATCGGCGGATGCTTCAGCATCGCGACGTTCTTGACGCCGGTGTAGACATTCAGCTTGTAGATCGTGGCCGCGGAAGGATCGTCGGCCAGCTGGATCAGCACGGTATCGTCTTCGCCCGGCGTCATGTCGATGACCTGGTCCTGGCGTTCGGGACGGTACTGGCCCAGCGAATTGGCGGCCGCGTTGTTGAAGATGACGCCGCCCGCACCGTCGCCCGTGCGGGTGGTCATCGATTCCTCGCTCTTGTCGTTCTGCGCGCCCTGATTCATGTTGAGGTTGCGCATGCTGGTGCGCGTGACCAGCAGGTTCCCGTCCATCGCCTTGCTGAGCTCGAGCGCCTTGAGCGCGGTGCCATCGGCGTCGACGGCGAACATGCGCGTGAAGGGCGGCTCGGCGTATCTCTTGCCGCGCAAGTTGCCGTACACGCCGCACAGCAGCCGCTTGGAATTAGCAAACCGGCACCAGCCGATGTCGAACTTGCCGGGCTCGGACGCGGTCACGCGCTTGAAGGACGCGCCCGGGTTGGTGCGATCGAAGGTCATGAGGACGATGTCGTCTTCGGCTCCCGACAGGAACGACACGTATCGTCCGTCCGGAGAAAGCGAAACGCCCTGCATCTGCGGACGGCGGGCGAAGCTATCGATGGGTTGCGGTGCCGCGAGCGCGACGCCAGTGAAGAATGCGAGGCAAAGCGAAGCCGTGGCGGATGCCACGCGCGGAGAATGGATCATCGACTAGTCCCCCTTCTGAACCGTCAAATGAATGGCAGCGGCCCGAGTATCCGGTTCTGCGCCGCAAAATGGAATTGCGGCTTGCCACGGCGCGGATGGCGAAGATCGCGCGGGTTCGCTTCTATGCGAGTGCGGTCAACCTCGGCAGGCCGCCGGCAGATATTTCGCTTCGATGTTCGTGGCGTGCGGTGACGCGGAGCCGGTGCGCGGATCCTCGCCCGCGAGGCCCGGTGCATAGCCGCAGTTCCACAGCACATCGCCTTGAGGCGAAACCGTGGGCCGCAACGTCAGTTGTCGGTGTGCGAGCGCGCGTCCGGCGGCGCCGGAATAGCGGACGACGATGGTGCCGTGATTCACCGCTGCGAAGGTCACGTACCTGCCCCTGGGAACGCTGTCGAATTGCAGCTCGCGCAGATCGCGGGGCCACTTGCCATTGGTGGCATACGCCTCCGCCACCGCTGCCTTGAGCGAGGCGGCGAGATTGAGGCCCTCGGCGACACGCGAACGGAGCGTGTAATCCTGATAGGCGGGGATCGCGATGGCGGCGAGGATCCCGACGATGAAGGCGGGCGCGTAGAGCAAGTTGCCCTGCGGATAATCGTGATTCATGGCCGCCTCCCGACGTCATGCGAAATCGATTGCAGTCTACTGCCGGCACTTGCGCTCCGCTGACATTTGCTCCCAAATGCGACGCCTTGTCCGAACCACGAACACTCGCCGCCGTCCTCGCCTGTCCGCGTTGCGGACGTGGCTCCATGACCCTGGAGCGCGCCGGCTGGATGTGCGGAACCTGCAGCAGCGGTTACCCGGTCATCGGCGACATCCCGTGGTTGTTTCCCGATCCACGGCAGGCACTGGCGGAATGGCGCGGGCGGCTCGGACTGCTGACGCAGCATCTGGCCTCGGAATCCGCGGCGATGCGCGAAGAGGTGAAGAGCGCCGCATTGCCCGACGCGACGCGCCGTCGACTCGCACACGTGGCAGCGTCGAACGACGACCAGGTCGGCCGGCTGCGCCAGTTGCTCGAGCCGCTGGGTCTCGACGAGTCGGGCGCGAGCGAGGCCACGCGGCACGCGCTCGGCACACGGCTGCCCGCCGAGCAGGGCCTCACTAACTACTATGTGAACCTGCACCGCGACTGGAGTTGGGGCGACGCGGAGAACGCCGCCGCGCTCGCCGAGATCCGCGCGGCCCTCGGCGGAGACGGCCGCGGCCTCGGCCGCACGCTGGTGCAAGGCGCGGGGGCAGGGCGCCTCGCCTACGACCTGCACATGGCGGGGGATTCGCCGCTCACGGTCGCCACCGATTTCAATCCGCTGCTGCTGTTCGCCGCGCGAGAGATCTTCGCGGGCCGTCCGGTGGAGCTGTACGAATTCCCGATCGCGCCCCGACGCATCGAGGACCACGCGGTGCTTCGCCGCCTCGCGGCGCCGGCGCCCGCACGCGCCGGCCTCGAGCTCGTCGCCGCCGACGCGCTGCAACCGCCGTTCGCCGACGGAGTCTTCGATACCGTGGTGACGCCATGGTTCGTCGACATCATCGGCGAGCCGCTGCCGCGCGTTGCCGCGCGTGCAAACCTGCTGCTGAAGCCCGGCGGCCGCTGGATCAACTTCGGCTCGCTGGCTTTCTCGCGTGCCGCCTTCGCCGATCGCGTGGGCCTCGAGGAAGCCGCTGAAGTCGTGACGCGCTCCGGCTTCGCGCCGCTCTCGCCACGCGAGAGCACCATCCCCTACATGCGATCACCGGCGAGCCGCCATTCGCGTCTCGAGCACGTCGTGACCTGGGCGACCCACAAGATCGGCCCGGCGCCGGAGCAACCCCGCCAGAAGCAACTGCCGGACTGGCTCCTGCAGCCCGACCAGCCCGTCCCGCGCACGCGCGCCTTCGAAATGCAGCAGGTTTCGAGCCGCGTCCACGCCTTCCTGCTCGCGCTCATCAACGGCGAACGCTCCACGCGCGACATGGCCCGCATGCTCGTCGAGCAACGCCTCATGTCCGCCGACGAAGCCGAAGCCAACGTCCGCCTTTTCCTCGCGCGCCTCCACGAAGAATCGGAAACGCGGCATTTCTGACTCCGCGCTCTTCGCGCGGCGTCGTGGCCAACTCTGCGCCGGCCGAGCCGCGTCCCCATTTGCAGCAAATGAGGAATGTCCCCATTTGCCACATTTCATCTGCGCATCGCCCCAACCTCGCCTGGGACGCTGCCATTTCCAGCGTTGAAATGTCTCCCAAGGGCCGAAATGCCCTCTGACAAACAACCACTGGAGAACGCACATGGGCATCTGGAATACAAAGTTTCGCAAGCCGGCGATGATCGCCGGAGCGCTGGCCGTCGCGATGGCCGTCAACCCGGCTTTCGCCGGCGACCCGGGCACGGGCTCGAAGAAGGGCGGCGCGGGCTTTGCGAGTGGCGCGGTCATCGGTGGGGCCGCCGCGGGTCCGCTCGGCGCCATCGTCGGCGCATCCGTCGGCGCCTTCATGGGCGAACGCAGCCACAAGAAAAGCGAGGCGCTGGCGGCGCGCAAGGCCGAGTCCGCGAAACTCGCATCCGACATCGAGGCGCTGAACCTGTCGCTCTCCAGCATGGAAGGCAAAGCGGGTTCGGTGGGCTCGACCGTGCAGTTCCGCACCGGCCAGACCGCGGTGCGCGACAGCGACCGCGCGCGGCTGCAGAAGCTCGGCGCGCTGGTCGCGGACATGAAGGAGGTGCGCGTGCGCATCTCGGGCTTCGCGGACTCGCGTGGTGACGAGACCTTCAACCAGGGCCTGTCGCAGGAGCGCGCCGAGAGGGTGGCGCGCGAGCTCGAGAACGCCGGCATCCCGAAGGAGCGGCTGGTCGTCGAAGGCATGGGTGAACGCTTCGCGAGTCTCGGGTCGACCACCGATGACCAGGCCTTCGAGCGATGCGTCGAGATCCGATTCGAATCCACGGCATCGCTCGCGAGCAACTAGCAATGGTCGGAAGCGAAGGGGTGGGGCGCGATTCCAAACCGCGCTCCACCCCTGCGCGGAAAGACGCGCGATACTGGCGACCCCAGCGAGGCCGCCATGACTCAGCAAATCGTCGACTTCCGTCAGCCACTGGCCGCCGAGACCTCCACACCCGCTGCGGACCGGCTGATCTCCGGCCATCCTCAACAATCGATCGCCAATCACTTCATTGATTCGACGCAGCAGTTTTTCTCGGGCACCTGGTCGAGCTCCGCGGGCAAGTGGCGCATCCGTTACACAGAGTCCGAGTTCTGCTGCCTCACGGAGGGGCGGGTGGTGCTCGAGAACCTGTCGGGCGAGCGTTGGGAATTCGGTCCCGGCATGGGATTCGTAGTGCCCGCGGGCTTCGAGGGCACCTGGGAAGTGGTGGAACCCTGCACCAAGTTCTACGCCATCTTCGAGGCGCGCCCTTAAATCGTGCAATGGCTAGGCGGAACGCGGCATAATCCCGCCCGCGCATGCTGGTTGTGTTTTTTTGAGCCACATGTAACCCCCGGAATTCTCTAGGGATAGCTCACGCTTGCGACATGGATGGCACAACCCTTGCTTAGGTAAATGGGCCTTTTAGCCCTCGGAGGAGCAAATGAAATCTTTGAAAATGTTAGCGCTCGTGGTCGGCCTCTTGGGCCTCAGCGGCGTATCCCAAGCTCAATTCAGTTCGACCTGGACTGCGGTGAGCGACTACGACTTTCGCGGCTTCAGCCAAAGCGCGAAGAACCCTGCCCTGCAGGCCAGCGCTGACTACGCGTTCGGCGATTCCGGTGCATCCATCGGCGCCTGGGCCTCGAACGTCGACTTCGGCAACGACGAAGACCTCGAAGTCGATCTGTACTTCAACTACACGGGCAAGATCAACGACACGTTCTCGTGGACCGCGGGCGCGACCTGGTATGAGTACCCGACCGGTGACGATGCGGACGGTTACGCCGAAGCCTATGTCGGCTTCAACGCCGGCAACTTCAACGCCAAGCAATGGTTCGCGGACGATTACGGCGCCTCGGGCGACAGCGCGCAGTACACGGAAGTGAACTACACGCAGGAAATCAACGACGCCGTCTCGCTGGTGTTCCACGCGGGCTACGCGTGGGGCGACTTCTGGGATGACGCCGAGACCACTGACTACGCCGTGCAGCTCAACTACACGGTCAACAACTTCACGATCTTCGGCAAGTTCACCGGCACGGACGGTGACGCGGAAGTTGAAGACGATGTCTTCAACAACGAGCCGCGCTTCCTGATCGGCGTCACCACGACGCTGCCCTGGGGCAACTGATCGTTTCGAGTAGCGAGAACACGACCAGCATTACGCTGGCGTAATGGAAGGCCGGTCAGAGATGACCGGCCTTTTCTTTTCGCCTATCTTTCCGGCCCATGAAAGACCTCAGCACCGGTTCGATCCCGGGACACATCGCGACCATGTCCATCACCATGGCCATTGGCATCTTCGTACAGACGCTGTACTTCTTCATCGACCTGTTCTTCGTGTCGAAGCTCGGTGATCACGCCATCGCTGGCGTGACGTCCGCGGGCAATCTGTGGTTCGTCGTTCTGGCGCTGACCCAGATCCTCAATGTCGGCACGGTGGCACTGGTTTCGCACGCGGTGGGCGCCCAGCAGCGCGACCGCGCGAACCTGGTCTTCAACCAGTCGCTGCTGCTGTCAATCTACGTGGGCCTGTTCGTGATCGGCGCCGTGTATCTCGCGGCGCCGCTCTACATGCACACCGTGGGCGCCGACGCGGAGACGGCGAACGCCGGAATCCGGTATCTCTACTGGTTCGCCCCCGGCCTGGGACTTCAGTTCGCCATGGTCGCGATGTTCGCGACGCTGCGCGGGACGGGCATCGTGAAGCCGACCATGATCCTGCAGATGGTCACGGTGTTCGTGAACGTCATCCTCGCCCCCGTGCTCATCGTGGGATGGGGCACCGGCAAACCGATGGGCACGGCAGGCGCCGGTCTCGCCAGCACCATCTCGGTGATCGTCGGCGTGATCCTGAGCGCCTACTACTTTCACAAGCACGAGAAATACGTCTCGGTGCATCGCGAGCAGATGAAGCCGCAGATGGCTGTCTGGGGCCGCCTCCTGCATATCGGCTTGCCGGTGGGCCTGGAGTTTTTCCTGATGTCGGTGGCCATGGCCATCGTCTATTGGCTCATCCGTGACTTCGGTGCATCCGCGCAGGCGGGCTTCGGCGTGGGCCAGGGCGTCATGCGCATCATCATGCTGCCGGCAATGGCGGTGGCGTTCGCATCGGCGCCCATCGCCGGCCAGAATTTCGGTGCACGCAAGCCGGAGCGAGTGCGTGAAACCTTCAAGTGGACTGCGATCATCAGCGTCATCCTGATGTCGCTGCTGACCGTGCTGTGTCAATTCGAGTCGAACACGTTCATGCACGTGTTCACGCAGGAGGCCGCGGTGGTTGCCGTGGGCGCGCAGATGCTGCTCATCAGCTCGTGGAATTTCGCGGCCAACGGCCTGATCTTCAGCTGCTCGTCCATGTTCCAGGCGCTGGGCAACACGTGGCCCACCATCGGATCGAGCGCGATCCGGCTGGTGCTGTTCGCGGTGCCAGCGTTCTGGCTGGCCTCCAGGCCGGGGTTCGAGATCCATCACCTCTGGTACGTCTCGGTGTGCAGCATGTTTCTGCAGGCGGTGGTGTCCTTGCTGCTGGTCAGGCGCGAGTTCGGCAGGCGGTTGAATCCGGTGGCCGCGCCGGTGGCGACTGCCGCGTGAGCCGAAAGCGTTCGGGAACGGACGCTGGTTCTAGAGCAAGCCGTAGAAGAGGCCGAAGTCCTGGCCTGTGAGGTTGGCGGCGCGTTGGGTCAGCTCGACGTGGTTGTGGACGAAGAGCATGAGCGTCACGAGGCATGCGGCCGCCGCTGCGAAGCTGGCCCGCTGCATGATGATGTCGGTGGCTTTGCGGGCGAGGGCGACGCAGATACCACCGAGACCGAAGAACACGACGACGAATACACGCGTGGTCGAAGCCGCGACCTCCCAGGTGTCGGCGGTGGAGGCCTTGAGCTGCTCGTCGCTGAACGGCGGGTTTGACCATTCGTACAGGCCCAGCGCGATCGCGGCCAGCGAGAAGGCCAGCACCATCCACGGGATGAGTCGCGCGAACGGGGGCATCACGCGGCCTCGCGCAGCGCCTGCGACAACAGTCCAAACAACTCGTCGAGATGTTTTTCCTCGATGATCAACGCGGGTGACAAGGCGATGGTGTCGCCGGTGGTGCGGATCAGGAGACCTCGCTCGAAGCATTTGAGGTAGACCCCGAAGGCGCGCGATCCCGGCGAGCCGGCGGCGGATTCGAGCTCGATGCCGGCGACCAGGCCGTAGTTGCGGATGTCGATGACATGCGGCAGGCCGCGCAGCTCGTGCACGGCTTTCTCGAAGGCGGGAGCCATGCGCTTCGCGCGCGTGAGGAGCCCCTCGCGCTGGTACACGCCCAAGGTAGCCAGTCCGGCGGCGCAGGCGATGGGATGGGCGGAATAGGTGTAGCCGTGGAACAGCTCGATGGCGCCAGGTGGGCCCTGCATGAACGTGTCGTAGATCTTCTTCGACACCATGACCGCGCCCATGGGCACGGCGCCGTTGGTGAGACCCTTGGCGCAGGTGATCATGTCCGGGGTCACGCCGAATTCCTGCGCGGCGAAGGGCGCGCCCGTGCGCCCGAAGCCCGTGATCACCTCGTCGAAGATCAGCAGAATGCCGTGCTCGTCGCAGATCTCGCGCAGTCGTTGCAAGTAGCCCACGGGCGGCAGCACCACTCCGGTAGAGCCCGCAATGGGTTCGACGATGACGGCGGCGATGGTCGAAGCATCGTGCAGAGCGACCAGTCGCACGAGGTCTTCCGCGAATTCCACGCCATGCGCGGGGACGCCACGCGAGAAAGCGTTGCGCGCGGGGTCGTGCGTGTGGCGCAGGTGGTCCACGCCCGGGATCATCGCCGTGGGCCAGGCCTTGCGGTTCGCGACCATGCCGCCCACGCTGATGCCACCGAAGCCCACGCCGTGATAGCCACGTTCGCGGCCTAACAACCGGGTGCGCGCCGCGTCACCGCGCACGCGGTGGTACGCCAGCGCGATCTTGAGCGCGGTGTCCACCGACTCCGAGCCCGAGTTGGTGAAGAACACATGCTCGATTCCGTGGGGGGAGATCTTCACCAGCGCGTTCGCCAGTTCGAACGCGGCCGGGTGTCCCATCTGGAATGGCGGCGCGTAATCCATCTCGGCGAGCTGCCGCGACACCGCCTCGGTGATCTCGGGGCGGCCGTGGCCGGCGTTGACGCACCAGAGGCCGGCAACGGCATCCAGCACCTTGCGGCCTTCCGGAGTCTCGTAATACATGCCCGACGCCCGCGCCAGCATGCGCGGCTTGTCCTTGAACTGGCGGTTCGACGTGAACGGCATCCAGTAGGCGCTGAGGTCAGAAGCTGTATGGGACATGTTCGACTCCGGCAGTTCCAGGAGATCATAATTCACTATGACTTACGACGTTGGCGCCCGGCTCAAACATGTCCGCGAGTTGCATGGCCTCTCGCAGCGCGAGTTGGCGCGACGGGCCGGCGTCACCAACGGACTCATCTCGTTGATCGAGCAGAATCGTGTGAGCCCATCGGTGGGTTCACTGAAGAAAGTGCTCGATGGTGTTCCCTTGTCCATGGCGGAGTTCTTCACGCTGGACGTGACCAGCGGGGCCCAGGTTTTCTATGGCGCCGATGAGCTCGTGGAAATCGGTGGCGAGGGGGCGTCCCTGCGGCTCGTGGCCGCGCAGCGGCCGGGACGGCAGCTCACGGTGCTGCACGAGCGCTATGAACCCGGCGCGGCGACCGGCGAGGAGATGCTGAGCCATCGCGGCGAGGAGGGCGGCGTGGTGGTGCGTGGACGAGTGGAGCTCACCGTCGGCGGCCAGGCGCGCGTGCTGGAAGCGGGCGATGCCTACTATTTCTCGAGCGCCACGCCCCACAAGTTCCGCAATGTGGGCCGTGAGGTCTGTGAGATCATTTCAGCTTCCACCCCGCCGACTTTCTGAGCAGGCCCATGTCCGCGCAACCGAATATCACCGCAGCCGAATGGCGCGCCCGCGCCGGCGCGCTCAAGCCCCGATCCCAGGTGTTCGTCAATGGCAGCTTCGCGCCGGCCGCGAGCGGCGCGACTTTCGACAACATCAACCCGGCCACGGGCCGTTCGCTGGGTGCCGTCGCTTCCGGTGATCAGGCCGACATCGACCGCGCCGTGGCCAGCGCGCGCGCGGCCTTCCACAAGGGCAGCTGGGCCGACATGCCTCCGAAGGCGCGCAAGAAGGTGCTGCTGAAACTCGCCGATCTCATGATGAAACATCGCGAGGAGCTGGCGCTCCTCGAGACCGTCGACATGGGCAAGCCCATCGGCGACAGCATGGCGGTCGACATTCCTTCCGCGGCAAATTGCATCCGCTGGTACGGCGAAGCCGTCGACAAGATCTACGACGAAGTCGCGCCCACGGGGCCGCGCGCGCTCGCCACCATCACGCGCGAGCCGATCGGCGTGGTCGGCGCCATCGTGCCGTGGAATTTTCCGTTGCTCATGGCGAGCTGGAAGATAGGCCCGGTACTGGCGGCGGGCAATTCGCTGGTGCTGAAGCCTTCCGAGAAATCGCCGCTCACCGCGTTGCGCATCGCCGAGCTCGCGATCGAAGCGGGCTTGCCCGAAGGCGTGTTCAACGTCGTGCCGGGCTTCGGCCACACGGCCGGCAAGGCACTGTCGGCGCACATGGACGTGGATTGCATCGCGTTCACGGGCTCGACCGGCACGGGCAAGACCGTGATGCAGGCCGCCGCGATGTCGAACCTCAAGAAAGTGTCGCTCGAGTGCGGCGGCAAGTCGCCCAATATCGTGATGGCCGACGCGCCGGATCTCGACAAGGCGGCGACCGCCGCGGCCTACGCGATCTTCTTCAACCAGGGCGAGATGTGCTCGGCCGGCTCGAGGTTGCTGGTCGATGAATCCATCAAAGACGCCATGCTGGAGAAGATCGCACGCGTGGGCCGCACCATGCAGCCGGGCGATCCTCTCGACCCGGCGACCAAGCTCGGCGCGATCGTCGACGAGACCCAGATGCAGCGCGTGCTGTCGTATATCGACGCCGGCAGGAAGGATGGCGCCAAGGTCGCGCTCGGCGGATCGCGTGTGCGTACCGACAGCGGCGGCTACTTCGTCGAGCCCACGGTGTTCGACGGTGTGCGCCCGGAGATGCGTATCGCGCGCGAGGAGATCTTCGGGCCGGTGCTCGCCACCATTTCATTCAAGAGCGTCGAGGAAGCCATCCGCATCGCCAACGACGTGGAGTACGGGCTCGCCGCAGCGGTCTGGACTCGCGACATCAACACGGCGCACCGCACGGCGCGCGCGTTGCGTGCCGGCACGGTGTACGTGAACTGCTATGACGCCGACGACATCACCGTGCCTTTCGGCGGTTTCAAGCAGTCCGGCATCGGGCGCGACAAGTCGCTGCACGCCTTCGACAAGTACACCGAGCTCAAGACCACGTGGATAGAGCTGAGCTGATTCATCCTGCGTCTCTTTCGATAGATGGGCCGGTAGCTTTCGTCGACATCGAAACCACCGGCGGATATGCCGGGCTGCATCGCATCATCGACATCGCCGTGATCGGCGCCACGGGCGATCGGCTCGACTTCGAGTGGCAGACCCTGGTTTCTCCCGGCGTGCGGATTCCCGCGGGGATCACCGCGCTCACCGGCATCGACGATGACATGCTCGCCGATGCACCGCCGTTCGAGCGCGTCGCGAAGGAATTGCGCGAGCGGCTGGCAGGTCGCGTCTTCGTCGCCCACAACGTGCGCTTCGACTACGGGTTCATCCGGCGCGAGTTCGCGCGCATGGAGTCGGAATGGCGCAGCGCCAATCTCTGCACGGTGCGGCTGTCGCGCGCGCTGTATCCCGGGATGCCGCGTCACAACCTCGACGCGGTCATGGAGCATCACGGCTTCACCATCGAGAAGCGTCACCGCGCCATGCCCGATGCGCAGGTGCTCTGGCAGCTGTGGCAGAAGTTGCGCAAGGACTGGTCCCGCGAGGAGCTGCAGGCCGCCATCGAGCGCGCCGCGCCGCGCGTAGTGATGCCGCCGCAGCTTTCGCCTGACCTGCCCGAGGATCTCCCCGAACGGCCGGGCGTCTATCGATTCTTCGGCGAGGGCGAGCAGGGCGAGACGCTGCTGTACGTCGGCAAGGCCAACAATTTGCGCGAGCGCGTGCTCGATCACTTCCGCAATGGAGTGGCCGTCGTGAAATCGCAGCGGCTGGCGGCGCAAGTGCGGCGCGTGGAGTGGAGCGAGACGGCCGGGGAGCTCGGGGCCCTGCTGCTCGAGGCGCGCGAGATCCGCGAGCGCCAGCCGGTATACAACCGTCAGCTGCGCAGCGATGGCGAACGGCTCACGTGGCTGTTCGACGACGCCGGTGGGCCGCCGCAACTGGTCGCGCTCGACGCGCAAGTGCTGGGCACGGGCAACGCCTTCGGCACCTGGCGTTCGGAACGCGACGCGCGTCGCGCGCTCGAGTCGCTGGCGCGCGAGCACCGGTGGTGTTTCAAGTTGTTAGGTCTGGAATCCCCTTCATCCAGGGACGGGGCCGGTTCCTGTTTCGGCTTGCAGGTCGGGCGCTGCAATGGCGCCTGCGTGGGCAAGGAGCCGCCGGCCGCTCATCTGGCGCGCGTCAAGATCGCGCTGATGCCGCAGAGGCTCAAGCCCTGGCCTCACCAGGGGCCGATGATGTGGCGCGAGGGCTCGGGCGAGCGCGCGCAGTTCCACGTCATCGACGGCTGGCAGCATCTCGGGAGCTTCGACTGCGCCGATGAGGACGCACTGCTCCACTGGCGCCGCAGGCCTTCGAGCACGCCCTTCGACATGGACGCCTACCGCATCCTCACGCGCCAGCTGCGCGACGCACGGTTGCTGCCGGTGCCGCGATCGTGAAGGCACAGCCTGTCTCGGTACAGCGATTCAAACCGTTCGTGGGGCAACACTGCGAGACGGTCGCCACCGGTTCGCTGCTCGCGGCGGCGGGCATCGAGCTGTCCGAGCCCCTGTTGTTTGGCCTCGGCGAGGGGCTGGGTTTCATCTTCATCAACCTGAGCTCGCTGCCATTGCCGTTCGTGGGTGGGCGGGTAAAGCCATTCGCGCTCACCACCGCGCTGTGCAAGAACCTGGGTGTCGACTGCGAGGCGTTGGAAACCACGTCGAAGCCCAAAGCCTGGACGACGCTCGAGCGTGCCTTGTCGGAAGGCAAGCCCGTCGGGCTGCAGCTCGACTGCTATCACCTGGAGTATTTTTCCCGGCCCGTGCACTTCGCCGGGCATTTCGTCGCCGCACATGGTTTCGATGCGACTCATGTGTACGTGGTCGACACCGCGGCGCAGGGCAGCGCGCAACGCGTCGGGCGCGCCAGTCTCGAAGCCGCGAGATTCGCCAAGGGCCCCATGGCCGCGAAGGCGCGCAGCTGGACGATCAGGCCGCCAGGGCGCGCTCCCGACCTGCGCAAGGCGGTTGCGAGCGCGATCCGCGCCAACGCACGCGACTATCTGTCGCCCGGGTTCAAGGGCGCGTCGTACCTCGGGATCCGCAAGCT
>DATLDQ010000038.1:0-63159 GCA_035525785.1 Steroidobacteraceae bacterium
GGCCGCGGTGAACCGCGGCTTCGAGTCGCTCAAGATCAAGGTGGGCAAGGACATCGAGCTGGACGTGGAGCGCATCAAGTCGGTCTACGCGGCCGTCGAAGACAAGGCGCTGATCCGCGTCGACGCCAACCAGGCATGGACTGCGAAGCAGGCGGTATTCGCCATCCAGACTCTGGAAGACGCCGGCGTGCGCATGGAGCTGGTGGAACAGCCGGTGAAAGCGCAGGACCTCGAGGGCATGAAGTACGTCACCGAGCGCGTGCACACGCCCATCATGGCGGACGAGAGCGTGTTCGGGCCCCTGGAGGTCATCGAGCTCATCCGCATGCGCGCCGCCGACATCATCAACATCAAGCTCATGAAGACCGGCGGCATCTCCAACGCGCTGCACATCGCGGACATCGCCGCCATGCATCACATCGAGTGCATGATCGGCTGCATGGTCGAGACCAGCATCAGCGTGGCGGCGGCGGCGCACATCGCCGTGGCCAAGGCCGACATCATCACCAAGGTGGATCTCGACGGCCCGTCGCTGTGCCAGTTCAACCCCGTGGACGGCGGCGTGCTGTTCAACGATTCGGAGATCACCGTGTCCGACGCGCCCGGCCTCGGCATTCGCGAGATCCGCGGCCTAGAGCCCATCAACGCCTGATGGCCGTGCAGATGTCGTCGCTGGTGAAGATCCGCGCCGAACGGGGACACATGTCCGCCATCGAAAGACGCATCGCCGATTTCATCCTCGAGAATGCGCACCTGCTGCGTGACTACTCCTCACAGCAGCTCGCCAACTCCCTCGGGATCAGCCAGTCGAGCGTGGTCAAGTTCAGCCAGAAGCTGGGTTTCAAGGGCTATCCCGATCTCAAGGTGTCGGTCAGCGAGGCGGTGGCGCGCGAGAACGGCAACGGCGAGACGCGCGCGGTCGCGCCGCGCACGAACCCGCAGGCCGCGCTCGCCGCCGATCTCTGGCGCGGCAAGACGCTGGCGGAGGAGGAAACCCGCCTCATCAACACGCCCGACCGCATTGCTGAAATCGCGCGCGCCATCGACGGCGCCGACAAGGTCTTCGTGCTCGGCGTGGGCGAGGACGGCGTGCCGGCCCGCGCGTTCGCGGTGAAGCTGGCGCAGCTCGGCGTGCCGGTGGTCTGTCACACCGACCCTGTGCTGATGAGCTCGATGCTGGCCATCGCCGGCAAGACCGACGTGCTCATCCTTTTCTCCGAGCATGGCCGGCAACCCGCGCTCTGCCAGGCCGAGCGGCAGTTCCACGAGCGTCGCGGCAAGGTGGTGTCGGTGACCCGACACAGCGCCAACCCGGTGCGCGCGCAGGCCGACATGTCGCTGCTGGTCTCGGCGCACGACGAGCGCGCGCACGTGCAGCCGCTGCTCTACCAGGCGGTGTTGCAGCACCTGCTGGATCTCGTCTATCTGACGCTGTGCGCGCAGGACGAGCGCCTCGAGCAATTGCACGCCAACATCAAGCGCGTACAGCGCATGACCGACTCCTGATGTCATCGAGCGCGCGGGTACTCATCGGTCTGCTCGCCGGCATTGCGCTCGGGCTGGCTCTCACGGCGTGGCAGCCATCGATCGCGGGTGCCGTCGCCGGTGTGACCCAACCTGTGGGCGATCTGTGGCTGAACGCGTTGCAGATGACGGTGGTGCCGCTGGTGGTCGCGTTGGTGGTGCTCGGGGTGGCGTCCACCAGCGACGCGGCCCTTGTCCATCAAGATTCGGCGGGCCGAAAGGCGCGCCGCGCCATCGTGGTGTTCCTGGTGCTGCTGTCCTGCGGCGCGGCGTTCGCCGCGGTGTTCGCGCCGCTCCAGTTGTCGCTGCTGCCGCGCGATCCGGCGACCGTGGCGTCGTTGCAGGCGGCCATCGGCACGCCCGCGGCCGAGGTGGCGTCCGCGGGTTTCGCGGCGCGCTTCGCGGCCATCATCCCGAGCAATGCGATCGCCGCCGCCGCGCAGAGCGCGATGCTGCCGCTCGTCGTGTGCGCGCTGTTCTTCGGCTTCGCGCTGACGCGCGTGGAAGCGCGGCGCCGCCAGCAGGCCGTCGATCTGTTCCAGACGCTCGCGGACGCGATGGTGACCATCGTCCGCTGGGTGATCTGGGTCGCGCCGCTCGGCGTATTCGCTCTGGCGTTCAGCATCTGCGTAAAGGCGGGCGTCAGCATCCTCGGTGCGCTGGGCTGGTACATCCTCGCGCAGTGCACGCTGTATCTCGCGGTGACACTCGCGTTGTATTCCGTCGCCGTGTTCTTCGGCGGTCAGCGGCTGCGCCAGTTCGCCGCCGGCATCCTGCCCGCGCAGGTGATCGCCGCGAGCACGCAGTCGTCGCTGGCGACGCTCCCGGCGATGGTAGATAGCGCGCAGAACAAGCTGCAATGCCCGCCGGGCGTCACCGCGCTGGTGCTGCCCATGGCCGTGTCGCTGTTCCGCATGACCAGCCCGGTGCAATACATCGGCGTGTCCTGCTTCATCGCGTGGATCTACGGCGTGGATCTATCGGCTACGCAGCTGATCCTCGGCGCGGCGCTCGCGGTGGTGATCAGTCTCGGTTCGGTGGGCCTGCCGGGGCAGGTGAGCCTCATGGCCATGAACATGCCGGTGGTGCAGTCCATGGGCCTGCCCGTGGCGCCGCTGGCGCTGATGCTCGCGGTCGAGACGATTCCGGATGCTTTCGCCACCGTGGGCAACGTCACCGGTGATCTCGCCGCGACGACGGTGGTGTCACGCCAGAGCCAGGACCCACCGGACCCGAAGACCGGAAACACGGCGTGAGCGACACGCAGGCGCTCGACGCCATCATCATCGGCGCCGGCATCGCCGGCACGTCGGTGGGCTACTTCCTCGCCAGCCGCGCCAAGGTGCTCATCCTCGAGCGTGAGTCGCATCCTGGCGTGCACTCCACCGGGCGCTCGGCCGCGCTGTTCAGCGAGACCTACGGGCCGCCGCAGGTGCGCGCGCTGACGCGCGCCAGCCGCGCGTTCTTCGAGCGACCGCCCCGCGATTTCGTCGAACATGATCTGCTGGCGCCGCGTGGTGCGCTGGTCATCGGCAGCAAGGCTCAACAGGCGCAGCTGGAGCACGACTTCGAATCCATGCGGTCTGACATCGCCGGTTTGCGCCTGCTGGACGAAGCTGCCATGCGCGCGCGGGTGCCGGTGCTCGAGCCCGCGCATGCGCAGTGCGGTTTGTTCGAATCCGGCGCCGCGGACATCGACGTGAACTCGCTGCACCAGGGTTTCATCCGCGGCATCCGGCAGCGCGGCAGCCGACTCGAGTTCGACGCGCAGATCCAGTCCATCGAACGTTCACAGGGCGAGTGGCTGTTGGAAGTCACGCTGCGCGGGGCTCGGCACACGCTGCGCGCGCCCATCGTCGTCGATGCCGCCGGCGCGTGGTGCGATGAGATCGCGGCCCTCGCGGGGGTACGTCCGTTGGGTCTCGAGGCGCGGCGGCGCACGGCCTTCCTGTTCGCCCCGCCCGAGCGCCTCGATGCCTCGCGCTGGCCCTTCGTGACCAGCGTCGACGAGAATTTCTACTTCAAGCCCGATGCGGGGCTTCTGCTCGGCTCGCCCGCGAATGCGGACCCGGTGCCGCCGCATGACGTGCAGCCCGAGGAGCTCGACATCGCACTCGCCATCGACGCGATCGAGCGCGCCACGACCATGCGCATCGAGCGGCCGCTGCGTCCCTGGGCGGGGCTGCGCAACTTCGTCGGCGACGGCGGGCTCGTGGGGGGCTTCGACCCCGCGGCAGCGGGTTTCTTCTGGGTGGCGGCGCTCGGCGGTTATGGCATCCAGACCAGCGCCGCGATGGGCGAAGCCTGCGCGCACCTGGTACTGGGCCGGAACATCCCCGCGCCACTCGCCGATGCGGGTCTCACGGCGGAGATGTTGGGTGTCGAGCGTCTGCGAGCCATGGAGTAGAGCGTTTGCGAGCCATGAAGTACAGCGTTCGCGAGCGGTGAAGCAGCGGCTGACTACCGCCGCGCCACCGCGCTGAAGCCCTTGGCGCGGCGCGTCTCGGAGTGCCCGGGCCCGAGGCTCAGCTCGAGCGCGCGGGCAGCGCGGGTGGCCGAAGCGAGTGCGCCCGCTTCATCACCCTGCGCGCGTTGGATATCGGCGATGACCATGAGCGCGCCGCCGACGTTGGCGCTGCCGCCGGATTCCGGCGCCTGCGATTCCGCCACGGCGAGCGCATCACGCGCGCTCGCCAGCGCGTCGGCCTGCCGGCCCGATTCCGCCTGCGCTTGTGCGCGCAGGGTCAGGGTCGCGGCGAGGCGGTCGTCGTCGCGACGGCGCGGGTAGTCCATGGCCGCGAGAAGCACGTCGATTTCCGCGAGCGCCGCTGCGGCATCGTGTCTGGCCAGGAGCAAACGCGCGCGAGTCTGGTGAATCGCCTGCAACATGCGCGCGAAAGCCTGCGGATCCTGCGCAGCCATCCGCTCCGCCTCGTCGAGCTGCGCGGCGACTCCTTCGGTTCGGCCCAACTGCACCAGGCATCGCGCGCGGTACACCACCGCGCCGATCTGTCCGGGACGGAAGCCCTGTTTTGCGGCCTGCGCGCCGGCACGCTCTATCCACTCGAGGCCGGCGTCGGTCTCCTCGACGCGCACCTGCAGGACGCCCAACAACAACGCGCTCTGGATCGGCACGCCCTCGATGCCCTGTTGCGCGACGAACTCGGCCACCACGGCTTTTTCAATTTCGTAGGCCGAGCGCACGTCGCCCATGGACAGCAGGTACGAGGCCTGGTTGTGCCGGTTGCCACTCATGGAATACGTGTTCTCGCGTCCCGCTTTCGCCAGGATCTCGGTTCCGCGCCGGTTCCAATCGAGCGCCTCCCGCAGATGTCCGGAATCCGACAGCATGTTTTCCAGCATCGACACGACGCTGTTGTATTTCACGTCGGTCTGCAGGTCGTTGGCTTCCATCAATCGCGCCACCTCACGCGCCTGTACTACACCCGCGTCGAGCTCGTTGCGGGCCCAGGACAAGCGCGCCTGCGCGGCGCCGCATTCGATGCGCAGCCCGAGGCTGGCATCAGGTAGTTGGGTCAGGTGGGCGAGGGCGTCTTTCAGCCGTTCGGCAGCCTTGTCGGTGCGTCCCGCGGCGATTTCCGTTTCGACGGTGTTGCACTGGACCGAGGCGATCTGTGCGGGGTCGCCGAGCTTGCGCGCCAGCGCTTCGGCCTTGAGCAGTGCCGCGTACTCGCCGTCGGTGTCACTCAGGTCCATGTATCGGCCCGAGATGTTGATCAGGGAGCTGATCACGAAGGCCGGATCGTCGGAATAATTCTTCTCGAGCACCTCGACGCCCTTTTCGAGCAGCGCACGAATGGTGATGGGCTTATCGTCGCCGCCCACCTCGGACATGATCTGGTACGCGAAACGCGCCTGGTATTCCGCGCGCTTGCGCTGGAAGACCGCCGCGTCGCGCTGCCGCTGCGCCTCGAACATCTGCAGGGTGATCGTGATCGCGGCGCCGATCAGCACGAGGCCGAAGGCCACGCCCGCGGCGACGCCGCCGCGATGACGACGCACGAACTTGCCGGCGCGATATGCCAGCGAGTCCGCCCGGGCGGAAACCGGTTCGTTGCCGAGGTAGCGGCGCAGGTCCTGCGCCAGCAACTCCGCGCTCTGGTAGCGGTCGGCCGGGTTCTTCTTCAGTGCCTTCGCGACGATGTTGTCGAGGTCACCGCGCAGCACGCGGCCTGCCTGCGCATCGCTTGCGATCTGCGAAGGCCGCGGCGGCTCGTGATCCAGCGTCGCGCGCGACATCGCCGCGGCCGAACGGTCGCCGGAATCGAGCGGATGCCGGCCCGCCAGCATCACGAACAACACCAGGCCGAGCGCATAGACATCGGTGGCCGTGGTCACGGGCTGGCCGAGCAACTGTTCGGGAGCGGCGTATTCCGGCGTGAGCCCCGCGGGGCCTTCGCGCGTCAGCTCCGATGAGGCCGGTACGTCGCGGCCATCCAGCAAGGCGGCGACGCCGAAATCGAGCAACTTCACGGCGCCGTCCGCGGTCACGAGGATGTTCGAGGGCTTGAGGTCGCGGTGCACGACCAGGTGGCTGTGGGCATGGGCCACTGCCGCGAGTACCTCGAGAAACAATCGCACGCGACCGTCGATATCGAGTCCGCGTCGCTCGGCGAAGGTGTCGATGCGCTCACCGGGTACGTACTCGAGCACCAGGTAGGGCTGGCCGCCGGGGGCTACGCCGGCATCGATGAGCTGCCCGATGTTGGGATGGCGCAGCCTGGCGAGCAGCGACCCCTCGCGCACGAAACGCTGCGCCGCGGGCCTGCCCAGCAACGCGATGTTGAGTAGTTTGACCGCCGCCTGCCCCTCGAACCGCCCGTCACTGCGGTGGGCGAGCCAGACACTGCCCGAGCCACCGTGTCCGAGTGGCGAGACCAGCGTCCAGGCGCCGAGAACCTGGCCCGCGAGGCCCGCCGATACGAGCGCCGCGGTGGGGTCGCCCGCGAGCAGCGATGAATCCGCGAGCCGGGCGCCTTCCTCGAGCAATGCGCGGACGGCCGCCGCGGTCTCGGGGGAATGTCGCGCCAGTTCCTCGAGCCATTGCGCGCGCGCCGGCTCTTCGAGGTCCAACGCCTCGTCGAGGCGTGCACTGATTTCGCGCCATTTCTGTTGTTTGTCGTCCTGGTGCATCGGATGTCGCTCAGGCCGGCAGCAACTCGCGGCCATCGAGTGCGCGTTGCAGGAGCACGCGCGCCTTGTCCCAGTCGCGTTGCACGGTACGTTCGGAGACGGCGCGCATGGCGGCCACCTCCGCGAAACTCAGGCCGCAGAAGAACTTGAGGTTCACGAGCTCGGCCAGCCGCGGATCCAGGGCCTCGAGACCGTCGATGGCGCCGCTCAAGCGCTCGAGCTCCGCCACGTCGGCCACCTGCTCGGGAATCTGCGTGGGCAGGCTGGTGATCTCGAACGCGCCCCCGCGCTTCTGCGCCTGGCGGCGGCGAGCGAAATCGATGACCAGGTTGCGCATGACGCGCGACGCGTAGGCCAGGAAGTGATTGCGGTCGGGAAACGCCACGTCCGCGCGCTGCTGCACCTTGAACCAGGCTTCGTGAAGCAAGGTGGTGGCGCTCACGGCGACTGCGCCGCCGCTCCGATGCAATTCTCGCTGCGCAATGCTTCGCAGCTCCGAGTACAGCGAGGCGAACAGCGCGGCTGGCGCCTGCTCGGGTGGGGCTTCGGACAAACGCGGCTCCGTGAGTTGACCCGGATTTGCGAACGCAGGATGCACCACCTCATGCGCTACAACAACGGAATCGCGGCGGACAAAGCGACAGAAGCGGACATAAGTCCGGTTCTCGTGATCGTGTCGGGTTTCTCCGGCGGTTTCCGTTTTCCTGATTACTACGATCGGTCGATCGCGAGGGAGTGACATGAAAACGAACAAATCGAAGAGCGTTCTGGCCGCCGTGGCGTTGCTCGTGCCCGGGCTGGCGCTGGCGCACGACGGATCGGACGGCCGTGGCGACACCGGCGCCATCCATAACCTGCAGCCATCCTTGAATGCCAGCGGCGTGATGGCCACGTACCACGTCAATGGCCGCATCGATCCGCGCAATGCGTTCTTCCAGCCCCTGAGCACCAACGGCCGCAGTTGCGACACCTGTCACAAGGCGGCGGAAGCGTTCTCGATCACGCCGCCGTCCATCCGCGCGCGGTTCGAGCGTACCCGCGGGCGCGATCCGTTGTTCGCGCCGGTCGACGGCGCCAACTGCGCCAACGCGAAACGTGGGGATCGCGCCGCTCACAGCCTGTTGCTGGGCCACGGGCTCATCCGCGTGGCGCAGACGGTACCTGCGGATGCGGAATTCGCGATCTCGGTGGTGCACGACCCCTACGGCTGCGCGCTGGTCAGCGATGCGAAATCCGGCGAAACCGTCGCCTCTGTCTACCGGCGGCCCCTGCCCACCACCAACGTCAGCTTTCTGAGCGCCTTGATGTGGGACGGCCGCGAGACGGTCGCGCCGCTGAACGAAGGCAGCACCCATCTCGCCAACCTGCGCGGCAACCTTGCGCACCAGGCGATGAGCGCGATCAAGAGCCACGGCGAAAGCGACGTGGTTCCGACGCCCAAGCAACTCCAGCAGATAGTCGAACTGCAGATGGGCCTGTTCACGGCCCAGATCTGGGATTTCAAAGCTGGCAGCCTCGAAGCGCGTGGCGTGGGCGGTGGCGCCAGTTTGTTAGGCCAGCAAGTCTACTACCCGGGCATCAACGACCCGCTGGGCGGCGAACCCAACGGTCTCGACTTCACGCCGTTCGCCATGTCGATGTTCGCCGCATGGGACACGCCCGTCCCGGCGGGTCCCGTGCGGCCGCGCGGGATCGACGCCTTGCTGCGCCAACGCGACGCCGCGCGCCGCGACATCGCCGCGGGCGAAAAGCTGTTCAATTCGGTGCCGTTGAACATCACGGCGGTGCGTGGCTTGAACGACAGCGCGTCGCTCGGCAAACCGGCCGTGATCCGCGGTACCTGCACCACCTGCCATGACACGCCCAATGTCGGTCACCACTCGTTGCCATTGCCGCTGGACATCGGCGTCGGGCACACCGCCATGCCGGGCCTCGAGAGCGATGCCAGCATCTCTGCCGCTCTCGCGACGCTCGACGCGCCGAACCTGCCGGTGTTCGAGATCGCCGGTTGTCCGACGCCGTTCAGCGGCGGGCAACCCGTCTCCTTCTTCACCACCGACCCGGGCCGGGCGCTGGTGAGCGGAAAGTGCAGCGATCTCAATCGGCTCAAGGGGCCGGTGCTGCGCGGCCTCGCCGGGCGCGCGCCGTACTTTCACAATGGCGCCGCGGCCACGCTCCTGCAGGCCGTCAGCTTCTACGATCAGCGTTTCGCGATGAACCTGACCAGCCAGCAGAAGGCGCAGCTCGTGGCCTTCCTGAATTCGTTGTGAGGTGCGTATCATCGATGCATGAGCTCATCACGACGCGATTTCGTCATCGCCACCGGCGCCACGCTGGCCGCCACGCAACTGCTCGGGCAGCCGGGCGCTGAGGCAGCCACTCCGCCCGGCGATGCCGCGGCGGAGCAGTTGCTCGCCGGCATCTCCGACGAGCTGCTCGCCGATTACCCGGAGAACGCCACGGCGCTGGGCGTCGACAATGGCGCGCGCGCGGCACTCAAGGCGAAACTTTCGGACCGCTCCGCCGCGAGCCAGCAGGCCATCGCCAAGCGCGTGGCCGCGCGCATCGAGAAGCTCAAGGCCATCGACATCTCGAAGCTCGGTGCGGCGGCCCGCATCGACGTCGACGTGGCGCGCACCGCGCACGAGTTCGCGCTCGAGGGGTTCGCCTTCCCCTACGGCGACGTGGCGCTGCTCAACCTCAACTGGTCATGGCGCAACGCGCCGTACGTGGTCGCGCAGAACACCGGCGCCTTCCTCGAGATCCCGGGCCTGCTGGACGAACAGCACACGGTAACCACGCGCGAGGATGCGGACGCCTATCTCGCGCGAATGGAAGCCTATGCCCGGCAGCTCGACGGCGAGACCGAAAGGCTCAAGAGCGCCGCCGCCCGGAACGTGATCGCGCCGGACTTCCTGCTCGACAAGACGCTGAGCCAGCTCAAGCTCGCGCGCGGCGGCGATGTGTCGCAGTGGACGCTGGTGAGCTCGATCGTCAGGCGTTCGAAGGAATGGCCGGGCATTGCCGAGTCCGCCAGCAAGATCGCGAAGGACGAGGTGGCGCCGGCGCTCGACCGGCAGCTCGCCGAGCTCGAGGCCCATCGGCGTCGCGCCACCGCCGACGCCGGCGTGTGGAAACTGCCGCACGGCGACGAGTACTACGCCTGGGCCCTGCGCGCCGGCACCACCACGCGCATGACGCCCGAGGAAATCCATCAGCGCGGCAAGGAAGAGCTCAGCGAGTTGCAGTCGCGCATGGACGCCATCCTGAAGAAAGAAGGCTTCAAGAACGGCAGCGTCGGTGAACGCATGACGGCGCTCGGCAAACAACCACGGTTCGGCTTCGAACAGAGCGATGCGGGACGCGCGCAGCTCGTGAAGTTCCTCGCAGGACGCGTGGCCGACATGCGCACGCGCCTGCCGCGGGCGTTCGCGACGCTGGTGCCGGGGTTCTTCGAGATCAAGCGCATGGCGCCGGAACTGGAGCCGGGCGCGCCGGGCGCCTACGGCGGCGCGGGCACCATCGACGGCAAGGTGGCGGGCAAGTTCTGGATCAACCTGCGCGACATGAGCATCTGGACCACGTACAACACGCCCACGCTCACGTACCACGAGTCCATCCCCGGGCATGTCTGGCAGGGCGAGTATACGTTCAAACTACCGCTGTGCCGTTCGCTGCTGGCATTCAACGCCTATTCGGAAGGTTGGGCGCTGTACGCCGAACAACTCGGCGACGAGCTCGGCTGTTATGACGACGATCCGTTCGGTCGCCTCGGCTATCTGCAGTCGATCGCGTTCCGCGCCTGCCGCCTGGTCGTGGACACCGGCCTGCATGCCAAGCGGTGGACGCGCCAGCAGGCCATCGAATGGTTCGCGGCCACCAATGGTTCGACCGTGGCCGAAGTGTCCGGTGAAGTGGATCGCTACTGCGCGTGGCCGGGCCAGGCCTGTGGATACAAGGTGGGCCACAGCGAGATCAACCGCCTGCGCGAGAAGGCGAAGGCGGACATGGGCACGCGTTTCGACTTCCGGCGCTTCAACGACGCGCTGGTGATCGGTGGCGGCGTGCCGATGACCACGCTGGCTCGCACCATCGAGTCGTTCGTCGGCAGATAGGCCGCGTCGGCACCGGCCGACGGCATTCACGCCTCGACGCCGTGATCTCCCCCCAATGGGGGACCGCATCTCACACTTTTGACCGTCGTGCCGTCGACCTCCCCGATGCCAGCATGCATGCATCGGGTGATGGGTTTCAGACGTATCCATCGCCAGCAATCCACAGAGGTCGATGGCGATGGTGCGCAAGTGGTTAGTGGTCCTGTTCCTGGCGGCGTTCGCCGCGCCGGGCCGGGCCGCGGAATATCCAACTTCAGACCGGGGCTTCTACGGCCTGCTGCGCGGCCGCGATCTCACGCCCTTCGGTTACCTGCGCCTCGACATGCGCCCGGGGTTCTCGAGCCCCGGCGAGCCGGGCACCTGGTCCATCGAGACGGACTTCGCCTATCAGAACACCTGGGCCACGAGCCCCGAGGTGGAGAAATACCTGAACAAACTACCCGGGCGGCGCGAGCTCGGGCCCGCGGAACTGCAGGCCATCCGGGAGCTGCCGGGCGAGAATTACCTGGTCGACCTCGAGCTCGCGCAGATCGATGTCACGCTCAACTACCAGATCACCGATCGCTGGAGCGCCTATCTCATCACCAGCGGCGCGAAGTTCGGCGGCGGCTTCATGGACGGGTTCATCGAAGGCTTCCACAGGGTGACGGACAACCCCAAGTTCGGACGGCCTGCCGCGGCGCGCAACGATTACAACGTGCTGTTCGATCTCAAGGGCAGCGAGTACGCGGCATTCGAGGCGCCCGGCAGCGGCGGCCTGCTCGATCCGGTGATCGGCTTTCGTTACACGCGCACCACCGATGACGACCGCTGGCGCATGTCCGTGGAGTCCGCCGTAAAGGTGCCGCTCGCCGACCGGCAGGGCGCTCTATCCACCGGCAATACCGACATCGGCATGCAGGTGAGCGTGCAGCGGTTCTCGGGCAGACATGCGGTTTACCTGAACATGGCTGCCGTCTATTACGCGGGAATGAGCAGCTTCGTGCAGGAGCCCGCGCGCGTGCTGCCCACGCTGGTCGCGGGCTACGAGCGCCGCATCACGCCGCGCACCAACCTGATCTTCCAGGGGTATCTGAGCCGCAGCGTGTTCCAGCGTGAGCAGACCGATCTGTCGGAGTTGCGCGGCACCAAGATACAGTTGAGCGGCGGTTTCCATCACCGGCGAGGCCCGCACCTGCTCACGTTCGCGCTCACCGAAAACATCGGCAACATCAACAACACGCCGGACATCGGCCTGCAGATGGGCTATTCGTTCAGTCCCGGCTGGCGATGAGCGCCGCGTCGACCTGGCGCGACCACGCGGGTTGCTACCGCCGCCTCGGGTCGCCATAGAAGCGCCACTGGCTGCGGTAGTCCTTGCCGATCGGTTTGCCGAGCAGGCGGGCGCGCACGAGCTCGATGGGCATTGGCCCGCCTGACAACACGGCGTCGTGGAAGTCCGTGGCGGTCATGCGGCCGGAGTCCACCATTTCCTTGTACAGCGCGCGCAGCTGCAGTCCGCCGAGAAGATAGGCGGCCTGGTACAGCGGCGGCGCTGCCTGAGCGCTGCGGCGCACCTCCGCTTCCGCATTCGCACGCTCGTGCCCGACGCGCTCGACCAGGAAGTCGACACACTGCTGCGCGCTCCAATTGCCGAGCTGGAAGTGCATCGAGAAGATGATTCGCGCGGCACGATGCGCGCGCCAGAACAGCATGCCCATGCGATCCGGGTCGTTACGCGGGAAGCTGGCGTCCCACAGGCGCAGCTCCCAGTAAAGCGCCCACCCCTCGCGCCAGAACGGCGTGTCGAACGCCAGGTCACGGTGCGAGTTGAAGCGTTCGTTCATCCAGCCTTGGTAGTGATGGCCTGGCACGAGTTCGTGCTGCACGGTGGGAAAATTGAAGTGCGGTGTATTGCCCCTCTGGCTCATGAGCCGGTCGTCGTAGCTCATGCTGTCGGTGGGGTAGGACAGCCGTGTCACTTCGCCGCCCGTGAAGAAGGGGTTGATGAGCTGCTTCTCGGGCGTCTGCATCTCGAGCCGCCAGATCTCGCGCGCCAGCGGCGCCAGCGTGATGCTGTGCTGCTTCGCGATGAAATCCTCGGAGTAGTCGGCGATGTCGTAGATCGCCGCGGGCGCCTCGCCGGGCGCTGGTGCCAGGTTCTTGGTGTGCTCGAGGGCGGCCTTCCAGTCGTCACCGTAGCCCATGCGCCGCGAGGTGGCGCGCAGCTGCTCGTCTATCCACTCGAATTCCTGCTCGCCGATGGCGATGAGCTCACGAGGCTCGTACGGGATCATTTCCACCGCGAGGTCCGAGCGCAGGCCGTCCGCGAGCACCGGGTCGCCGAGGATGGGCGCCTTGCCACCCGGCTTGATGCCGAGCAGCTCGCCGCGGATCGCTTCGCCGTACTCCTTAAGCGCCGCGTCGGCTTCGCCATAGGGCTTGCGCGCCCACCACGTGTAGTTGGGGTCGTAGCCGTCGTAGAAGGTGTGCCAGTCCTTGAGCGTCTCGCGCAATTCATCGAGCTGCGCCTGCGCGCGGATCGCGATGGCGCCTCCCGGCAGCCTGGGCCTGGCGTCCCTGGACCTTTCCTTCGCGTTGGCTGGCCTGGGTTCCCTGAGCGACGCCGTGAGCTCCTTCGCCTGGCGCGTGAGCCGGTCGAGCGTCGCAGCCGCCGCCTTGGGGTCGACCCGCTTGCGGTCAAAGCGCTGCTCCTGCAGCAGCCGGATGTCGTCGAAGAATGGCAGCAGCGGGGCGAGTTGCGCGGCGCGCTGCTCCTCGAGTCTCAGGCGTTCGAGGTCGTAGTCGATGTGGTTGCGCAGCGCGATGTAGTCGATTTCGCCTTCGAAGTTGAGTGTGGAGTAGTCGAGCTTCGCGAGCTGCTGCTGCCACCCTTCCGCGAGCTTGCGCATGCGCTCGATGCGCGCCGGCGAATAGTCGACGGGATAGCGGCGGTGCAGAGCCTCGACGTCACGCGCGTAGCGCAGCACCGCGGTGCGCAACGTGCTCTCGTGCTGTGCGAACTCGACCAACGACGACGGCATCGGCGGGTCATCTGCCCATCCCGGAGCCAGCACGGCGGGGTTCGGTGCCCGCGATTCCTGCGCCAGCACGAATGTGGGCAACACCAGCATCAGCAGCACGGTTCTGTTCATTTCTTCCCCACCTTGATGAAGACCACGCCATGCCGGGGCACGGTGGCCGAGAAACTGTCCGCGAAGGAGCCGACATCCGCGCGACGCCACAAGTCGCGTACCCGTTGCCGGCCCGTGAGGCCGAGCTGCGACCACTGCACCGTCACTTCCCGGGGCGCGAGGCCACGGTTGAACAGGCCGACGGCGAGAGTGCCGTCAGACAACGGTCGCGCCCAGATCTCGCGGCGGGCGTCGGACCACACGCGATGCGCGGCCTGGCCGAGCGGGTCCTGGTCCACGTCGATGACTTCGTCGTTGGTGAGCAGCGCCAGCGTGAATTCGTCGAGCTTGGACAGATCGGCGCCGACGAACAGCGGCGCGGCCTGGAGCGCCCACAGCGCGAGGTGCAGCATCTGCTCGTTCTGCGTGAGCCGCGTCGGCCGCAGGTTCGGCCCCCAGCCGAGCGTACCCACCACCAGCATGTCGGTGTCGTTCCACTCACCGGGATGGGTCCACTGCTCGCGGCCCGCCTGCCGGAAACCCACGCTCTGCAGGTTGGCCCACTGGTCGAGCAGGTCGCCGCTGCTGCGCCAGAGATGGCCGCCGGCCTTGGCGCCCCACTGCCAGACATCCCCGTAGCCGTACTGGCAGAGCGCGAAGACGATGTCGCGGTCGACGTTCGCGAGTGCATCGCGCATGAGGAAGTAGGGCTTCTGCAGCTCCGGCAGCGAGTGATCGCGCGCGATCTCTTCGTACGAGCACCAGTCGTATTTCAGGAAGTCGACGCCCCAGGCGGCGTAGGTAGCTGCGTCCTGCGCTTCGTGCCCGTAGCTGCCTTCGAAGCCCTCGCAAGTCTTGGGACCGGGCGACGAGTAGATGCCGAGCTTGAGGCCGCGCGCATGCACGGCGTCCGCGAGCGCGCGCATGTCCGGAAACTTTTCGTTGGCACGGATGAGCCCGGTTTCGTCCCGTGTGCCCATCCACACGTCGTCGATGACCACATATTGATAGCCATGCGCCGCGAGCCCGCTGCGCACCAGCCAGTCGGCCGCGTCCAGCACTTTCTGCTGGCTGACAGCCGGGCCCCAGACGTTCCAGGAGTTCCAGCCCATGGGAGGAGTGCGCGCCAGTGCATCCGGTCCCGCGACGATGCGCAGCTCGCGGGTCGACTGGCCGCCGGGGCCGCTGACCTCGAGCATCGCGCGACGCTCGCCAGCGGCGCGCAGGCGGCCCGTGATGATGCCGGTGCCGGCGTCGATAGTTAGCCCGGCGGGCAGTCCGCGGGCGCGAAAGCGCAGCGGCTCCGCGCCCGTCGCGGGCACGCGGAAGAGGAATGGGCGCCCCGGCGTGCCGCCGCTCACGTTCGGCCCATGGATGACCGGTCGTCGCGCGGAGAGGAGGGGAGCGATGAGCGCTGGCGCCTCCGGAGGCGGCGTGTATGCCTCCGGTATCGGTCCAGGGGGATTCGCCAGCGTGATCATCGCTCCCGCCCATGCCACTTCGTCGTCGTTGCTCGTGTCCCCGCCGTCGTCCACCAGCAGTGTGAGAACCCTGGCGCCGCGAAGATCGGCGGACAGTGCCTTGGGCGCATCCGCGGCGCGCATGAGACCGCTGGCCGCGACCAGCGCGTCGTCGGCCCAGACCTCGAACGTCACCGAACCCACTCCGGTACGCACTGCATCATCGAAACCGACCATGGCCTCGAAGCGCGCGGCGTTCCCGTGCAGGTCGATGACGAATTCGCTGATCGAGCGCGTGCCGATGCCATGGGCATGGACCACGCCGCCGAGCGAGATGGGCTGGCCGCGGATGGAGCGGCCCGCGCGCGGCTGGCCGCGGCGCTGCGAGAATCTTTCCAGGCCTAACTCCTCGATCCACACGGACTTCGCCGGGGAGGCCGCGTCGTTCGGGCGCGCCGGCGCGTTCCCGGCCGCGCGCAGCTCACCGGAACAAAGCCCGCCCGACAGCAGTGCGGCGCAGGCGAGCAGTACTTCCCGCACGAGTTTCATCGCGATCCCGAGCCTCCGGCTGTTGACACGACCCGACTTTAAGATACTGTAGTTCGTATACGATCTACAATCCTTCGGTATGGGTCGCATAGGCACGGTGCACGCGGAGCACCGGTAGTCGGACCCCGCTGAAGAAAGAAACGGCACAGCCGGCAATAAAAAGGGGACATCGATGCAAAGCCAGAATTTTCCTGAACGAAACAGGCGCGGGTTCCGCCGGGCGCGCACCGCGCTCGCCGCCGCCGTGTGCGCAGTGGCCACGGGAGTGGCCTCGGCCGAGGACCCACAGCAGGTCATGGACGAAGTCATCGTCACGGGCTCGCGACTGGTGCGCAGCGACCTCAGCGCGCCGAGCCCCACCCAGGTGATCGACCAGGACGCGGTGCAACTATCCGGTGACACGACCGTCGAGGCCGTGCTGAACGAGCTGCCGCAAGTGTCCGCGGGCAACAATTCCAGCGTGAACTCGGCCGGCGGATCCGGCGTGCTCACCGCCAACCTGCGCGGCCTCGGCGCCACGCGCACGCTCACGCTGGTGAACGGGCGGCGCTTCATCCCGGCGGACGGCGCCGGCAGCGTCGACCTCGCCACGATCCCGAATGCGCTGGTGAAGCGCGTCGAGGTCATCACCGGCGGCGCCTCGGCGGTGTACGGCTCCGACGCCATTACCGGCGCCGTGAACTTCCTGTTGCGCGATGACTTCGAGGGCTTCGAGTTCGGTGGCCAGTACGGCCAGACGGGCGAGCAGGACGGCGAGTCCGTCAACTGGGACCTGCTGTTCGGCACGAACCTCGCCGAAGGGCGCGGCAACATCACACTGTTCGCGTCGCGATCGATGCGTGACCCGGTGATGATGCAAGACCGCGATTTCTCGCGCGTGCCGCTGAACGCATCGCTCGGGCCCAGCGGGTCGGGCAACATCCCCGGCGGACGCGTCAGCCTGAGCGGCGCGCAGATCGCGTCGCTGGTCGCCGGCGGCGCGCCCGGCGCCATCCCGGTGGGTACCGAGGGCTGCTCGACTCCGGTCAACTCCATCCGCTTCGCCGAGAACGGCCGCGTGATGCGGCATTGCGATCCGGAGACGCTGTTCAACTACGCCAACGGCAACTATCTACTGCGGCCGCTGGATCGCTGGCAGCTGTCCGGTCTCGCGCACTACGCCTTCAACGACGACGTCGAGGCGTACATGGACGTGCACTACGCGCTGGCGCAGAACGAGTTTCAGCAGGCGCCCGACTCCCTGGCCATCGTGACCGGGACGAACCCGTACTTCGAGGTCACCAACTACGCCACGAATCCGGTGCTCACGCCCGACGTGCGCGCGCTGTTCATGAACAACACGGCGATCTTCGATCCCATGGGCACCGGCAACGCGCGCATCCCGGGCGGCATCTCGCGGCGCGTGAACGAGCTCGGCCTGCGCAATTTCGCGTTCGAGCGCGCGACCGTCGGCAGCACGGTCGGCGTGCGCGGGCACTTCCCGGTGGGCGAGCGCACCTGGCGCTGGGATGTGTTCGGGCAGTACCAGCGCTCGCGTACCGACGAGAACGTGAGCGGCACCATGTCGCCGGCGCGCATGTCGCTCGGGCTCAATTCGGTGGTGAACGGCTCGGGCCAGGTCGTCTGTGTCACGGCCATCCTGGGTTGCGTGCCCGTGAATCCATTCGGTTTCGATTCGATCACGCCCGAAGCGGCGCAGTTCATCTCGCCGGCGCGCTCGTCGTCGGATCTGTTCGAACGCAACGTCGCTGGCGCGTCGCTCGCGGGCGAATTCCTGGATCTGCCGGCCGGCCCGATCTCCGCGGCGGTGGGCCTGGAATTCCGTGACGACGACTATCGCTACCTGCCCGGCGCCACTGACCTCGCCGGTGAATACGGCTCGGCCTCGCGGGGCATCACCGAGGGTGGCTACAGCGTGAACGAGGTGTTCACCGAGGTGCGCGTGCCGCTGCTCAGCGGCAAGCCCTTCGCGGATGTACTGGCGATCGAAGGGGCGGCGCGTTACTCCGACTACTCGAACTTCGGTGGCGCGAACACCTGGCGCGTGGGCCTCGAGTGGGGTCCCACGGACTGGCTGCGTTTCCGCAGCGCTTACAACGTGGCCATCCGTGCGCCCAACATCGCGGAGCTGTTCGCGCCGATCACGGAAGGGTTTTCGCCGGGCAATGATCCTTGCGCGGCGATCCGCAATCCGTCCGAGGCGCAGAAGGATTTCTGCGTGCAGCAGGGCGTGCCCGCGGCCGAGCGCAACAACTTCGTGCAGGCGGCGCTGGGCTTCAGCCAGTTCTCCGGTGGCAACCCGAGCCTGCGCGACGAGAACTCCGAGACCATGACCTTCGGCGCGGTGCTCAAGCTCGACCGTTTCAACCTGGCGGTCGACTATTTCAAGATCGACGTGGATGACGCCGTCGCGACCATGAACGCGCAGACCACGCTCGATGTCTGCTACGAGCTGCTCGACGCGAACAGCGAGCCCTGCCTCGCGATCACGCGGTTGCCGGGCTCGGGGCAGGTCTATCAGGTGCGCGCCAGCAACAGCAACATCGGCTCGCTGTCGGTGGACGGCGTGGACCTGACGGCCGACTACACCTTCGATCTGCCCGGAGCGATGAGCATCGGCGACAAGGCGGCGCAGCTCGGTCTCATGCTGCAGACCGGCTGGCTGTTCAAGCGCGAGAGCCAGATCATCGGCGCGCCGGCCATCGACTGCGCCGGCTTCTTCGGCTCGTGCACGTCGCAGGGCGCGGGCGGCTCGCCGGACATCAAGGCGCAGCTCGTGGCTACCTACCACAGCGGGCCCCTGATGGTGCGCACGCAGCTGCGCTACTTGGGCGCGCTCGATCCACAGCCCAACATCGCCGCCTCGACGCCGGTGGTGGCGGACGCCGTGAAATACGTGGATTTCGCGGGCAGCTGGCACTTCAACGACTCGGTCGAGGTGTACGCCGGCATCGACAACGCGTTCGACGAGGATCCGCCGCGGCTCACGTCGAGCTGGGGCGGTGACGCCAACACCGACGTGACTCTCTATGACGTGCTCGGCCGCCGGTACTTCATGGGAATGCGGGTTCATTTCTGACGTGGAACCCCCGGGCCGCGGACGCGTGGCCCGGGTTTTCTCCTCAACCGATGCGATCCACTTTCTTCTGCATTGACGGCCACACGGCGGGCAACCCGGTGAGGCTCGTGGCCGGCGGCGCCCCGCTCCTGCGCGGCGCGAACATGGCGGAGCGCCGACTCGACTTCCTCGAGCGCTTCGACTGGGTCCGCACCAGCCTGTGCTTCGAGCCACGCGGCCACGACATGATGAGCGGCGGTTTCCTCTATCCACCCACGCGGCCCGAGGCGGACTGCGGCATCCTGTTCATCGAGACCAGCGGCTGCCTGCCCATGTGCGGCCACGGCAGCATCGGCATGATCACGTTCGGCATCGAGCATGGGCTGATCCGTCCGCGGGTCGCGGGCGAGCTCGTCGTGGAGGTGCCGGCCGGCGTGCTGCGCGTCGCGTACACCGTTACCGGCCAGCGCGTCACCGCGGTGCGCATCCGCAACGTACCTAGCTACCTGGCGGCGCGTGACCTGGAGGTCGAAGTGCCGGGCTTCGGCGCGCTGCGGCTGGACGTGGCCTACGGCGGCAACTACTACGCCATCGTCGAGCCGCAAGGCGCGTACACCGGTCTCGACGAACTCGGCGCGTCGCGGCTGGTCGAGCTCAGCCGGTCGGTACGCGCTCTCGTGCGCGAAAAATTCAGCCCGGTGCATCCGCTCGAACCTTCCATCAACGGGGTGTCGCACGTGCTCTGGGCCGACAAACCCCGGGCCGGTGCGCAGGGCGAGGGTGCCCATGCCCGGAACGCCGTGTTTTATGGTGAGCGGGCCATCGATCGCAGCCCCTGCGGCACCGGTACGTCGGCCCGGATGGCCCAGCTCGCGGCGCGCGGGCGGCTGTCACCGGGCGACGTATTCGTCCACGAGAGCTACATCGGCAGCCGCTTCACGGGTCGCGTGGAGGAAGAGGTGCAACTGGGCGATCATGCCGCCATCGTGCCGTCCATCGAGGGGTCCGCCATCCATACCGGATTCAACATCATCCACGTCGATGACTCTGATCCGTTCTGGCGCGGTTTTCAGGTAGCCTGAGCGCATGATCAGTCACCTGCCTCTCGAGATCCGTACCCTGTCCGACCGCCTCGTCGACGTCCTGCGGGATTACATCCTCTCGGGCGCCATCGAGGCGGATCTGCCCATTCGCCAGGATGCGCTGGCCGCGCAACTTCGCGTGAGCAAGATCCCGTTGCGTGAGGCACTGGCGCGGCTCGAGCAGGACGGCCTGGTGATTTCGCAGCCCAACCGCGGTTTCTTCGTGCAGCGGATGACTCCCGAGGAAGCCGAGGAGATCTACGCGCTGCGCCTCAAGCTCGAACCCGACGCCGCCGCACATGCCTGCCTCATAGCCACCGAAGCCGACCAGGAAGCGGCGCGCCAGTCGCTGGCCGCGTTCGACATCGACGCCGCGGCTCACAAGCCGACGGTCGGCGCGCTCAACCGCGCTTTCCACCTGGCGTTGGTGAAGCCGGGTGGCAATCGCATCACCACGAACATCGTTTCCCGGCTGCACATCCTCGCGGACCGCTACGTGCGCAAGCACCTGGAACCACGGGGCCGGGTGCCGCGCGCCGAGGCCGAGCACCACGAGATGCTCGATGCCTGGGTCAAGCGCAAGGATGCGAAGGTTCGCAAGATGCTCACGGAGCATCTCGAAGGCACGCTCGGCGACCTGCGCGGCGTCCTGCGTGGTGACGCTCGTGCCGGCAAGGACGAGAAGAAGAAGGTGCCCGTGAAGCGGGCCGCCGTGGGTCGTTAGGCCGCCGGAGCGGCATCACGCGCCGCCGAAGCGGCGCACGTCGAAGGGCGCGAGATCCACGGGCGGTGGGGTGTTTTCGGCCAGGTCACCTATCAACTCGGCCGTCACCGCCGCAAGCGTCAGGCCCAGGTGCTGGTGGCCGAAGGCGTACAACAGATTGCGGGCCTGGGCGCTGCGGCCGATCGCCGGCAGGTAGTCGGGGAGGGTGGGCCGCACTCCCATCCACTCGAGCGGCTCGCCATCGAAAGGCAATCGCAGTGCTTGCGCGTGCGCGCGCAGACGCTGCCACTTGCGCGGGTCGGGCGGGCTGGTCACGCGCGAGAACTCGACGAAGCTCGCGGCGCGAAGACCGGAGTTGAAGCGGCTCACGATCATGGAGCGGTCTTCGAACACCACGGGCGGCATATCCGGCCAGGCAGCGCTCGGCGCCTGCAGGTGGTAGCCGCGCTCGGCGATGACGGGCGCGCGATGCCCGAGCGGGCGCAGCAACTGCGCGGATGCCACACCCGCGGCCACCACGATGAGATCGGCATCGAGGACGGCGCCACCCGCGAGCCGCGCGCGTGCATGCGAGCGATCGAGCTCGATGCCGGCGACGCTCGCGCGGTGGCACTCGCCACCCGATTGCGTGAAAGCGCGCGCCAGGGATTCGTGCAGCTCGCCCGGGTCGCGCACGCGCCCGGTGCCGGAGAAGCGCAAGCCGTCGACGGGCCTGGCGCCGACCAGCGAGCTCAACCAGCCGAGTTCCTGCGACGTCAGCCCCTGGAAACTCGCAGTACCGATGTCGCTGCGCGCCCAGCGCTCGCGGCCGGCCTTCGCGCGCGCTTCGCTCTCCCACACCACGAAATGCCCGTCATCGGCCAACATCGCCGAGGTTCCGGTGGCTGTCGTGAGCCGTTGCCAGGCCGGCAGGGCGCGCGCGACCAGGGATTTGAGCGCGGACTTGCCGGCGTTGAAGCGCTCCGGGCGGCTGGCGCGCAGCAATCGCCACCCGAATGGCAGCCACGCGCCGAAGTCACGGACGGGAAACGCGGCGGCGCCTCCGCGCGAGAACAGCCGGCGGGGCAACGACGCGAGCGCGCCGGGCGCCGCCAGCGGTTCGACCTGCTCGGTCGCGATATGTCCGGCGTTGCCCCAGGAAGCACTGCGAGGAAGCATCGCCGGGTCGAGCATCAGCGTGGCGATGCCGCGCCGCTGGAGTTCGACCGAACAGGCGAGCCCGACGATACCGCCGCCTACTACTATTGCCGTGCCCGGGGCCCGGACCTCGGCCGGCGCGGGCTTCTCTGCGTGCGTCATTGCGGATAATATATCGTATACGAACTTAGCAGGAGATGTGTTTTGCCCAAGGCCCTCTGGCATGGCGTGTACCCCGCCGCCACCACGCAATTCGCTGCCGACCTCTCTCTCGATACGACCGCATACCGCAAGGTGGTCACCGCGCTGGTCGATGATGGCGTGGACGGCCTGGTGTTGTTAGGCACCGTGGGCGAGAACAATTCGCTGCGCCCCGAGGAGAAACGACTCACGCTGCGCGCCGCCATCGACGCAGTGGGCGGGCGCGTGCCGCTCATCGCCGGCGTGTCCGAGCTTACCACCGACCGCGCCGTCGAATTCGCGCGGGACGCCGAGAAACTCGGCATCGACGGGTTCATGCTGCTGCCGGCGATGGTCTACGTACCCACGCCCGACGAGTTGTACGCGCACTTCCGCGCGGTGGCGGAGGCCACGAGCCTGCCCATCATGCTGTACAACAATCCGCCCGCGTACCGCGTGTCCATCGAGCTCGACACGCTCGAGCGTCTGGCCGCCATTCCCAACATCGTCGCGGTCAAGGAGAGCGCGCCGGATCCGCGGCGCTTCACCGACATCTTCAACCGCTTCGGCAGCCGCTTCACCCTGATGGCAGGGCTTGACGACGTCGCGCTCGAGGCGTTCCTGCTGGGTGCGAGCGGGTGGGTTTCGGGGCTCACCAGTGCCTTCCCCCGCGAATCCGTCGCCATGGTCGACGCGGTGCTGCGTGGTGACTGGCTGGAAGCCCGGCGCATCTACCGCTGGTTCATGCCGCTGCTGCATCTCGACGCGGACCATGATCTCGTGCAGTCCATCAAGCTCGCCGAGCAGATCATGGGCCGCGGTTCGGAGCGCGTGCGCATGCCGCGCCTGCCACTGAGCGGCGCGCGACGCGCCGACGTGACGGCGCGGGTAGAGAAGTGCAAGGCCACCCGGCCCATCCCACACCTGCAACAACTGAAGGCAGCCACCTGATGTCCACTTTCCTGGGACCCCGCAAACCACTCGAAACACAAGCAGCCTCCCAGGAAAGCGATCGTCGACTCAGGAAAACACTCAGCTGGCCTCACCTGGTCGCGCTGGGTGTCGGCGCCATCGTCGGCACCGGCATCTACACGCTCACGGGCGTGGGCGCGGATCGCGCCGGCCCCGCGATCATCCTGGCGTTCTCGGTGGCGGGAATCGTGTGCGCATGCGCCGCGCTTGCGTATGCGGAGCTCGCGACGCTGATCCCCACCGCGGGCAGCGCGTACACCTATACCTACTCGGTATTGGGCGAGACCCTCGCATGGATCGTGGGCTGGAGCCTCATCCTCGAGTACTCGCTGGCCTGCAGTACGGTCGCGGTGGGATGGTCGGCCTATCTCGTCGGCTGGCTGCAATCGGCGGGCATCGAACTACCACACGCATTGCTCGCCGGCCCGCATGGCGGCGGCATCATCAACCTGCCGGCCGTCATCGTCGCGATGACCATCGCGGGCATGCTCATGGCCGGCACGCGCGAGAGCGCCACGGTGAACATCATCCTGGTCATCATCAAGATGACCGCGCTCGCGGCCTTCGTGTTGCTGGCGCTGCCCGCGTTCGATGCCGGCAACCTCACGCCGTTCGCGCCCTATGGCCTGACCAGCCACGTCGACGCGGATGGAGTGAAGCGCGGCGTGCTCGCCGCCGCGGCGATCGTCTTCTTTGCGTTCTATGGCTTCGATGCGGTGGCCACGTCGGCGGAGGAGGCGAAGAATCCCGGCCGCGACCTGACCATCGGCATCATCGGGTCGATGGCGGCCTGCTGCATCATCTACATGCTGGTCGCCATCGCCGCGGTGGGTTCCGTGAACCACGCGCTGATCGGCGATTCCGCCGAGCCGCTGGCCTTCGTCATGCGCACGCTCGAGCATCCGCTGGCCGCGAAGCTCATCGGCCTCGCGGCGCTGGTGGCGCTGCCATCGGTCATCCTGGTGATGATGTACGGACAGAGCCGCATCTTCTTCGTGATGGCGCGCGATGGCCTGCTGCCGCGTGCCCTGAGCAAGGTGTCGAAGCGCACCGGCGCCCCGGTGTTGATCACCGGTGTGACCGGCGTGTTCGTCGCGGCGATCGCCGGGTTCTTCCGCCTCGATGAAATAGCGGAGCTGGCGAATGCCGGCACGCTGCTCGCGTTCATCGCGGTCGCCGTCTGCATGATGGTGCTGCGCAAGCGCGCACCCGACCTGGCGCGCGTGTTCCGCTGCCCACAGCCTTATCTGGTCGGCACTCTCGCCGTGATCGGCTGCACCGGCCTCATCTTCAGTCTGCCCGGCAAGACGCTGTGGCGGTTCCTGGTCTGGAACCTGATCGGCATCACCGTGTACTTCGCGTATTCGCGCGGCCGAAGTCTGCTACGTCACCGGCCGGCGAGCTGACGCGAACGGCTAGCTCTTCTTCTCGACGTGTCCGCCGAATTGCTTACGCATGGCGGAGAGCAGCCGGTCCGCGAAGTCGGCATTGCCGCGCGATTCGAAGCGGCTGAACAGCGAACTCGTGATCACGGGCGCGGGCACGCCTTCGTCGATCGCCGCGGCGACGGTCCAGCGGCCTTCACCCGAATCGGACACGCGGCCCGCGAAACCTTCGAGCTGCGGGTCTTCGGCGAGCGCGCTCGCCGTGAGATCGAGCAGCCACGAGCGGATCACGCTGCCGTGACGCCAGAGCTCGGCGATCTGCGCGAGGTCGAAGTCGTACTGGAAATATTCCGGGTGCGGCAGCGGCGTGGTCTCCGCATCCTTCGCGCGAGTGGCCTTGCCGATGTTCGCATGGCGCAGGATGTTGAAACCCTCGGCGAACGCGCCCATGACGCCGTACTCGATGCCATTGTGGATCATCTTCACGAAGTGCCCGGCGCCGTGCGGGCCGCAGTGCAGGTAGCCGCGCGTGGCCGAGCTCGCGCCGGGCGCGCCCCCGGTGCGCAGCGCGAGGCCCGCGAAGATCGGTTCGAGTGAATCCACCACCGCCATCTCGCCGCCGATCATCAGGCAGTAGCCGACTTCGCCGCCGCTGATGCCGCCGCTCGTGCCCACGTCGACGTAGTGGATGCCGGCGTCGCGCAGCTCTCCCGCGCGACGGATGTCATCGCGGTAGTTCGAGTTGCCGCCGTCGATGATGATGTCGCCGGGTGCGAGCAATCGCTTGAGCTTGGCGATTTCGCCGTCGACCACCGCGGCCGGCACCATGAGCCACACGGCGCGGGGCGTCGCGAGACGCGCGACGAACTGCTCCAGGGAATTCGCGCCGGTGATGTTCGGCGCCTGCAACGACTGGACCGCGTCCGCGTTGGCATCGAACGTGACGCAGGAAATGCCTGCATCTGAAAGACGGCGAACCATGTTCGCGCCCATGCGGCCCAAGCCGATGAATCCGATTTGCTTCATGGGGCCAAGTGTATGCTGCCGCGATGCTTTCCCACACTCGCCTTAAAAGGATACTTCGCTCCGCCGCGCTGATGCTGCTCGCCGCCGACGCAGCGGCGACCCTGCCGGATGGTCCCTACGTGCTGAGGAGCGCCGCGGGGGGATGGGAAGCAGTCTCCGTCGAAGTCACTGCGGCGGGTGCGCGTCCTCGATCGCGTCTTGTGAAAGAGGGCGAATCCCTCATGGTGGCGGCCGTCGGGCAGGCGCCGGCGTTCGCGGTGAAACTGCGCGCACCCGCACCGGACTCGGGCAGTTCGGTGGACACGAAGGACGCGCCGGTCTTCGTCGTGGCGGATACGCATGGCGAGTACGAGATCTTCGTGGGCATGTTGCGCGACCACCAGATCGTCGATGCCAGGCTCCGGTGGAAGTTCGGCCGCGGCCACCTGGTGGTGCTGGGCGACGTGTTCGACCGCGGACCTAACCACCTGGAGATATTGTGGCTGCTCTACGAGCTCGAGGCCGAAGCGGCCAGGGCGGGCGGCGGCGTGCACCTGGTGCTCGGCAACCATGAAGTCATGGCGCTGAGTGGCGACCTGCGCTATCTCAATACCCACTATTCCGAGACCGCCCAGGTGCTGGGCAAGGCTTCGTACTCGGAGTTGTTTGCTCGCGATTCGATGCTCGGGCAGTGGCTGCGTTCGAAGCCGGCGATGCTCGTGGTGAACGACTCCCTGTGCCTGCACGCCGGCGTCTCCCGCGCGCTGCTCGACAGCGGGCTCACGATCGCCGACATCAATGCCACCGTGCGGTCGACGTTGAATGGTGAGCCTGGGCAGGGCGCCATCGGCGAGCTCGTGATGGGCACCAACGGCCCTCTCTGGTATCGCGGATACTTCGCGGAGCAGTCCGCCTTCCTCACGGCCACTGCCGAGGACGTGGAGCTGACGCTCAAAACCTTTGGCGCGCGCCGCATCCTCATTGGACACACCATCGTGCCAACGATCACGCCGATGTACGGCGGCAAGGTCATCGCCGTGCAGGTGTATCCAAAACGCGAACCGGGCGGCACGGCTTTCGAGAGCTTGCTGATCCGCAAGGGCAAGCTCTTGCGCGCGCAACCCGGTGGCGCGGAACTGCCGCTCGCGCGCTGATCAGCTTTTCCCAGGCGCCTTGGCGGCCGCGTCGGGAGCCCGTGCGCGGACCGGGACCTCGAGCAGGTCGGGCGCGATGTTCGCGATGCGGTCGAGAAAGGTGCGCGTCACCTCGAAGCCCGCGGGCACGAGGAGCGCGCCCGTCGCAGTGCGCAATTCTTCCAGCAGCACCATGCCCGGGCGCAATTGACCCAGAGGAGTCGCGACAGACTCCTCGCCCATACCTTCCGAAACGAAGACATCCAGTTGGCCGAGGAGCTTGGCGCCAAATCGTGCCGTGCGCGCCCCGAGTTGATCGCGGACAGCCTCATGCGTCATGCCGCGCGCCCGGAGCGCGTCGTACTCGAGGATCAGGCAAAGGATTCGCGTCGCGTAGCCGATCATGCCGTCGCCGAGCGCGGCCACCTGCGCGTCCGTCCACTTGAGGGCCGCGAGTATCTGTATCACCGGGTCGAGGCGCGGGATGTGTTCGAGCAACTTGTTGGCCATGTCCGGGACCGCGTCGACTTTCGCCTGCTCTTCGGGTGTCAGCTTGCGCGCGTGATAGACCTTTTCCAGCAGCGCGGGCGGCAATGCGGCGTATCCGAGTTGGGACAGCATGGCCGCGGCTTCGAGCTGCCAGAAATCCGGAGTGCCCAGGCGCGCGGCGAGCGTCATGGCACGGCGCTTGATGCCGCTCGCGCGCCCGAATGCCACGGGGTTCGCGACGGCCAACACCTCCATCAGCGCCTTGATGCAACCTAGCAAGGTCTCCTGGAGGACCGCGCGTTCGGCATTCAGCAACCGGTTCTGCACGACGCCCGCCTCGATGGCGGGCTTCAGCTCTTCCGGCGGACAGGGTTTGGTCAGCAACCGGAAGATCTGCCCCTGATTCACCGCGCGGATCGCCTCGTCGCGGTCGGCCTGGCCGGTCAGGAGGATGCGCGTGACATCCGGTCGGCGGACCAGCGCCTGGTGCAGGAAGGCGGCGCCATCCATGCCCGGCATGCGCATGTCCGAGATCACCACCGCGAGGTCTTTGACCTCGCGCAGCTTCTGCAGCGCCACTTCCACCGTCGAAGCAGTGTGCACCTCGTATTCCTTGCGCAAGGCGAGCTGCAAACCATCGACGACTCGCGGCTCATCATCGACGCAAAGTATTTGCGGCTTGGCGCGCTGTTCCATTGGCACCCCCCGATTGCGCCGTTGATATACCAGCCGCGTGGGTTGCACAATCGGCGCCTCGCCCATTCGGGCTTCAACCAACTACCGCCATGACTTCACGCCGCGAATTCCTCGCCCGGTCGACCCTGGGCGCCCTGACCGTCAGCGCCCACGCGGCCTGGGCCGCCGAATCCGCAGCCAGTGGGGTGACGCCCGCGCAGCTCAAGCGTGCGCAGGCACTGCTCGAGAAGGCGCCGTTGATCGACACCCACAACGATCTGCCGTCGATGTTCCTCGAAGAGGGCGTCGCGGGCGATCTCGGCAAGTTCGACCTGAACCTGCGCCAGCCCAGGCTCTGCGCCGACATTCCGGCGCTGCGCGAAGGACGCGTAGGCGCACAGTACTGGTCCATCTTCGTCGAGGCCGCGACGATGCAGACGCACGTGTCGCTGCACGAGGCCATGCGCGAGTTCGACGTGGCGCTGCGAATGATGGCCCAGTACGGCGACTTCGAGCAGGCGCGCACCGCGGATGACATCGAGCGCATCCGCAAGAGCGGCAAGATCGCCTGCCTCATGGGTGTCGAGGGCGGTCACATGATCGAGAGCTCGCCCGCCGTGTTGCGCGTGTTCCACTCGCTGGGAGCGCGCTACCTCACGCTCACGCACTGGGACAACCTCGAGTGGGCGGACTCGGCCACCGACCGGGGCGAGCACTTCGGTCTGACCGACGCCGGCAAGCAGCTGGTGCGCGAGATGAACCGGCTCGGCATGTTCGTCGATCTCTCGCACGTGAGCGCCGACACCATGCGCGACGCGCTCGCGGTCACGCGCGCGCCGGTGATCTTCTCGCACTCCAACGCCTACGCGCTGAATCCGCATCCGCGCAACGTGCCCGACGACGTGTTGGGCAAGGTGAAGTCGAACGGCGGCGTGGTGCACGTGAACTTCATACGGCCTTTCGTCGCGCGCAATGGCAACGACTTCGTGCAGGGGCGCGACGACGCGGCACGCCAGATGCACGCCCAGCGCGCCGATGACGATGGCGTCAAGAAAGGCGTGGAGCGCTGGGAAAAGGCGAACCTGCCCAAGGTCGGCATCGCCGAAGTGGCCGATCACATCGACCACATCCGGAAAGTGGCGGGCATCGACCACATCGGCATCGGCGCGGATTTCTACGACACCAACGAGGCCACGATGGTCGACGGCCTCGCCAATGTGACGCGGTACCCCTATCTATTCGCCGAGCTGCTCAGGCGCGGCTACACCGACGACGACGTGCTCAAGGTCGCCGGCCGCAACCACCTGCGTGCGATGCACCGCATGGAGCAGGTGGCCGCGGAGCTGCAGCGCACGGAATCACCGTTGCTCACCGAGCCGTCTCGACCCGCCTGGCCGTGATGGATTAAAGGGGACAGATCTATTTTCCCGGACAGGAAAATAGATCTGTCCCCTTTAATCGGGCTATTGCCCCATCTGGGGCATGTCCTTCTTCTTGTAACCGGCCGGAATTTCGAACGTCGCGGCCGGGATGTTCGTCTCCGTCCAGCTCTTGAGCACGCTCTCCACGCCCTGCGGCTTGCCATTGAGATACGGGCGCGATCGCACCGGATAGCCGTTGACGCTGTTGCGTACCTTGACCTGCTCGGCCGCGCCCGGCATGGCACTCGCCATGCCCGAGAACGCTTCCGACAGTTGCTTCATGGTCTTCTGCATGTCTTCCTTGCCGGGAAGCGACGCGAAGGGCACCACGCACATCTCGTCGATGACATTACCGTCCTGCGTCATCTGCCAGACACGGCACTTGCGACCTTCGACCGTGTCGCTCTTGCCGGTGTCCCGCGCATCGAAAACCATGGATCCCGCTGACGTGCCGGGCATCTTCAAGCCGCCCATCATCTTCTCCATCTGCGCGCGTTGCTCGGGCGGCATGTTCTTGAGCTGCTCCTGCATCTGCACCATGGCGGCATTCGCTTTCTGCGCGTAGCCCTCCATGGCGGCCTTGTCCATCTCGCTGTACGTCCGCTGCTGGTCGTCGATGATGATCATCTTGCCGCCCTTGAGCAGCACGCTGCCGCCCGGGCTGCTCGACCGCACGGCGCCGTTCTGTACCTCGGTCACCTGCGTGATGCCCTTGGGCGCCAGCGTGTTCATGTCACGCACGACGGTCTCGATGCGGACGCCGGCGGACGCCGTGCCAGCAACGGACATCGCGCCGACCAACAACCAGTTTTTCATGGGGTAGCCTCGTGTGAAGAGGCGCCGATGTTGTCACGCGGTCGCGCGCCTCGCCACAGTGCCGCGCTCGCATTGCCTCGCAGCACGCGTGTAACTCCCCGGCGGAAAATCCGGATGACACTATGCGGCGTGCGCCGGGAGCACACGACTCTTGCGCAGCACCAACGCGCTGATCAGCGACACCAGCACGCCGACGGGAAACATCTCGATGAAGGTGTACGCGATGCGCATCATGGGATTGGCGTAGGCGGCTTCGAACTCCTTCGCCTGCGCGACGGCCTTGGCCATGGCTTCGGGCGAGGCGTCCTGCGTCTTCGCGGCTTCGATGATGTAGTGCGAATACCAGGCCATGAAATCGAAGTCGCTGTAAGCCATCGAGATCTCCCAGGCGGCGACGTAGAGCACGCAGGCGACGACGCTGATCCCGAGACCCAGTCCGAACGCCGGCAGGAAGCGGATGGCGCCGCCCAGGACCTTGTCGCGGTAGTGCTTGATGCCGAGGAACACCGCGGTCAGGGCGATGAGCATGGTGAGGTAGCCGACCAGCATCCCGCCCAGCGGATTGCCGGACCCCTGCTTCCACGTGAGCATCTGCCACAACATGGGGGCCGCAACGATGACGCCCGCGATGAGACCGTAGCGAAGTATGGTTCCGATCATTGAGACACCTTGGTGGTTGTTGGAGCCCGCAGCAAACGGCGAAACCGCCGTCGTGGCCATCGTATGAAAGGGTGATCGGGGGGAAATCACCTTTTCCGGCGTCCGATTTACCGGATCATGCCGAGTTCTCGCGCGCGGACGATGGCTTCGGTGCGCCTCCGTGCCTCGAGCTTCTCGAAAAGCTTCGCGACGTGGGTCTTCACGGTGTTGGGCGAGACGTCGAGCTGGCGGGCGATTTCCTTGTTCGACTGCCCCGACGCCAGCAGCTTCAGCACTTCGAGCTCGCGCTCGCTGATGCCGAGCGTCTGCTGCACGCGCGGATTGCCGACGAACTCACCGGGCGGCGCACGTCGGAACAGCCGTGACCCGGCCCAGATGCCCAGAGCCAGGAATGCCACGGCGACGAGCACGACATAGGTTTCCGTGGCGTGCGTACGCACCACGTACTGGAACTCGAGCCATTGCAGGCCCACGGCCAGCGCTGCCAGCAGCAAGCCATAGATGAGAATCGTTCGAAGCATGCCCGCGATTCTAGCGATTCGCGCGCGGGTGTTCCCGTTCCCGCGAGGGAAGAGTCCTCGACTAGCTAATGACCGCATCCTACAGCGGTTTTCACGCCGGCTTCTAACATCATGGAATGCGTCCGGGAAGACTCCAGCATCTCTCGCCGATCATCGCGCTCGTCGTAGTCGCGCTGTTGGGCTGCGCGCTCGTCGCCGCCTGCAGTTCGCTGACCGCGGCGCGTGTCGGTCCGCAGTCCTCGCCGCCCGCGTCCGTGGGCCCGAGCCCGCAGCTACCCGCGCCCGCCCGGCCCAAGCTGATTCCGGAAGTGAAGATTGCCGAGGCCCAGGGGTGGCCGGCCGGTGCGACGCCTGTCCCCGGGGGCGGACTCGCAGTGAAAGCCTTCGCGACAGGCTTCTCGCATCCGCGCTGGTTATACGTGCTGCCCAATGGCGACGTGCTCGTGGCCGAGACCAATGGCCCCAAACGACCCAAGGACGAAGAGGGCGTGAAGGCCAAGGTCATGAAGAAGATGCGCGGCAAGGCGGGCGCGGGCACGCCTTCAGCCAATCGCATCACGTTGCTGCGCGACACCGACGGCGACGGCGTGGCTGAGACCCGCACCGTGTTCGCGAGCAATCTCAATTCGCCTTTCGGCATGGCGCTCGTGGGCACGGATGTCTACATCGCCAACACCGATGGAATCGTGAAGTTCCGCTACGACGAGGGAGCGATGGAGCTGAGCGCCCCGGGCACGAAGGTCACCGACCTGCCGGGTGGCGAACGCAATCATCACTGGACGAAAAACATCATCGCGAGCGCCGACGGCGGCAAGTTGTACGCGACCGTCGGCTCCAACAGCAATGCGGCCGAGAACGGCATGGCCGAGGAGGAAGGTCGCGCGGCGATCTGGGAAATCGATCTCGCGAGCGGCGACAAACAACTGTTCGCCACGGGTCTGCGCAACCCCAACGGCATGGCGTGGGAGCCCACGACCGGGGCGCTGTGGACGGTCGCCAACGAGCGCGATGAGCTCGGCGACGACCTGGTACCCGACTACCTCACCTCGGTGAAACGCGGCGCGTTCTACGGCTGGCCGTATTCGTACTTCGGACAGCACGTCGACGATCGCGTCGCGCCGCCGCGGCCTGACCAGGTCGCGAAGGCGATCGCGCCGGACTACGCGCTTGGCGCACACGTCGCAGCGCTCGGGCTCACGTATTCGGATGGGCAATTGCTGCCGCAGCATCTGCGCGAGGGCATGTTCATCGGCGAGCATGGCTCGTGGAATCGCGATCCGCCGTCCGGGTACAGGGTCGTATTCGTGCCATTCACCGGTGGCAAGCCCAGTGGCATGCCGGTCGATGTGCTCACGGGATTCGTGAGCGCCGAGGGCATCGCTCATGGACGGCCCGTAGGCGTGGCCATCGACAAGCGCGGCGCGCTGCTCGTCGCTGACGACGTGGGCAATGTGGTCTGGCGCGTGACGGCGTCCGGGCCTTGAGCAACGAGCTCGTTTCCCCGCGATTATTTTTCCGCGTCGCTCACGCGCGTATCGGTCGCGATCCAGTTGACTTCCCAGGTCTTGCCCTGGTCCGCGGAGAAAGCCTGCTCGAAGCGGATCTCGGTCGGTGACAACGGCGTAATCACGAAGCGCACCCGGATGGCCTTGTCGCCGAGCGTGTCCTCGTTGAAGAACTCGCCGCGTCCGTCCTTGAACCGGCCGACGGTGGGGATAGTTAGAGTACCGTCCGCGGCGTTGGCGAAGTTGAGACTCCATGTCTGCGTCTGCGGGTTGAAGAGGCGCAGGCTGAGACCGCGGAAGTGACCATTCGGTCCGTCCGCTTCGAGCTCGACGAGATTGCCGCGGCCACCCCAAACGGGTTTGACCGTGGTGATGCCGTTCATCTCCACCCAGGTCGTCGAACCGGTGAGAGGTTTGACCAGGCGCTTCACCCGGGTTTTCCACGTGCCGAGCTCGAAGTCGAAATCGTGTGAGCCGTCGTGTGCCGGCGCGGCGCCGGCCACCGAGAGGAATGAAGTCAGCGAGAGAGCGGCCAGCAGTCGACGACGCATCGGGAATCTCCGCGCGGATGTTGGGGCGGAGTCTATCGCGCTCCAGAAAAACCCTGGAACCTGCGCTCCCATGCGCCGTGGTGTCGGGTCGTCCTGTCGGCGTACCCCGACAATTGCCACGAAGTTTGACACTGCTTACAACGGCTCGTAGATACTTTCGGTGATCTCTTCGCGAGATCGACGAGCGATTCAGAAACAGGAGGTTTGTCATGGCGTTGTGGAAAGATGAATCGAGCCCGCGGAGTGCTCCCGAGCCCGTTGCGAAGGCCCCCGAGAAGGTGGCCGTATTGAGCGCGGTCGGCGAGTCGACGCCGCGACCGGCGCCCACCCCCACTCGCGCCGACACGCCCGCGCAGCTCAAGGAGTCCGTGATCTCGGCCGGGCTCACCATCGAGGGCAAGATCGAGGGCGCCGGCAACGTGCGCATCTCCGGTGACTTCAAGGGCGACGTGAACGTGCAGGGCAATCTGACGATCGAGCAGGGCGCGCGCGTCACTGGCGGCGTCAAGGCCGACACCGTGATCATCGCCGGGCAGCTCGATGGCAACATCGACGCCGCGCACCGCGTCGAACTACTGGCGACCGGCGTACTCAACGGCGAGCTGAAGGCCGGGTCCTTGACCGTGGCCGCGGGTTCACGCATGCGCGGCAAGGCGGAATTCGGCTGGGACGAGAAGCCCAAGCACTGACGGGCCCATGAACGCCCGTGTCGGGGCGCCCGGGAGAACCCGGGTCTGCCCTCACTGCAAGACGACCATCCTGGAAAGCGCCAGCGTTTGCCCGGGGTGCAATCATCACTTGCGATTCGACCGCGGAGCGAACGGGGAGAGCCGGGTTCAGCCGGCTTTCTCCGCATTGCGCGTCGAAGGCGAATTCCGGAATCCCAAGGGTGTCAACTCCTGGGAGTATTCCGTCGTGGTGGCAATCAAGAACGATCGCGGCGAGGAAGTCGCGCGCAAGGTCATCGGCGTCGGGGCGCTCGACCCCGACGAAGGGCGCACGGTCAGTCTGTCGGTCGACGTGTTCGCGCCGCGCGGCGCGAAGTAGCCGCGGCGCGCTCCTGTCAGGACAGAAGCGCGAGCTCGGAGAGCAGAAGCGTCAGGAAGCCCGCCACCGCCAACAGCGCGTGGCCGACCACCAGTCCCGACGGCAGCTTCTGCTTTTTCGCGTGAAAACTGAGCAGGGCGAAGCCACCGAGCGCCGCGACGACCAGCAGTCCCAACGCGATGCCGGCCTTGCCACCGAAGCCGGTCTTGATCAGCGCCAGCAGAAGAACCACGAGGCCAGCGGCCGCGAAGAGTCCGTGCAACACGGCGAGCACGGGCTTGGGTGGGCTGAATCCACGGAAATGCATGATGGCCATGGCGAGGCCGCCGATGGCGGCCACGGCGAACAGGATCAGGGATAGCTGGATCATCATGCGCTCCGGATGTCGAGGTGAATCTGACTGACACCTGAATGCGCGGACCCGCAGAAATGTTCCCGAATCGCCAACCCCGCGAACGCCAGCCAACCCTTCCCCGCTACCCGCTCAATAGATCTCCGGTACCAGCATGTGCGGGGGGACGGCCTGCCGCGAGTAGTGCTCGTGCCGTTGGCGCTCGGGCAGCACCACGGTCTGCTTCGGCATTTCCTGGTAGGGAAACTGCTTGAGCAGATGATCCATGCAGTTGAGACGCGCGCGCTTCTTGTCCACGGCCTGCACCACCCACCAGGGCGCTTCCGCGATGTGGCTGCGCTCGAGCATGACTTCCTTCGCCTTCGTGTAGTCCTCCCAGCGGCGACGGCTCTCGAGATCCATGGGCGAAAGTTTCCACTGCTTGAGCGGGTCGTGGATGCGGCCGAGGAATCGCACGTGCTGCTCCTCGTCGGTGATCGAGAACCAGTACTTGAGCAGCCGGATGCCCGAGCGCACTAGCATGCGTTCGAACTCGGGCACGGACCGGAAGAACTCCTCGTACTCATCGGCGTTGCAGAAATCCATGACGTGCTCGACGCCGGCGCGGTTGTACCAGCTGCGATCGAACAGCACGATCTCGCCCCCGGCGGGCAGGTGCGCGACATAGCGCTGGAAATACCACTGCGTGCGCTCGCGGTCGTTGGGCGCGGGCAGCGCGACCACGCGGCACACGCGCGGATTCAGCTTCTGCGTGATGCGCTTGATGGCGCCGCCCTTGCCGGCCGCATCGCGACCCTCGAACACGATGACGACCTTCTGCCGGGTGGCGGCGACCCAGTCCTGCAGCTTCACGAACTCGCCCTGCAGGCGGAACAACTGCTCGAAGTAGGTCTTTCGATAGGCCCTTTCATCGGCGCCGTTGGCGCCGCCGTCCGGCAGGCCGGGCAGGGGGTGATAGTCCTCGACATCCATCTCGAGCTCTTCGTCCCAGCTGTCGAGCATGTCGCGGCGGATGCGCTGGATGAGTTGCTCGTGGTCGAGTGAGGGCGTGTCGCTCATGCCGGATTCCTTTGCGAACAGGACCGGCGATGCTCGCGTGCGCGTGTGACACTCGGATGACAGCTCGTGCCACCACCTCGCCCGTGATTCAGGCGAACCAGCCGTGGAACCCGAGCGGCGTGGTGTACGGCACCCAGGCGGTGGCGACGGGGCCGTCCTCGACGCGCTCGGCGTCGAGCACCGCGAGGCCGCTTCGGCCATGCTCGTAGTCGAGCAGCGTGCCTAACAACCATCCCTCGCCGGGGCGGCGGCTCCCGGGCCGCGGCACGAAGCGATGCTCCTCGGAGTACACCCTGGCGCCGTAGCTCCAGGTCCGGACGCGGCCGCTTTCCGCGTCGATGCTGGCCACGCCGTTGAAGTAGGGCGCGTCCGCGCGACCCGCGGCGCAGGGCGCGAACAGCCGCGCGGGCTGCGAACCCGGCGTGCGCTCATCCCAGGTCGGGAATTCGATGCCGGCGACGCCGTGCTGCTCCCAGCGCGCGGTACCCGTCTCGAGATTCAACCGCAGGCTGGCGAGATCCGTGCCCAGCCCGGCAGCCGGACGTTCACCGCGCATCGCCGCGAACATGGGTGAGCGTGCCTCGGCGGCGTCGAGATGCCGCACGGTGCGCATCACCACCTCGTTGCCGCGTTCGAACGCATCGCCGAAGTGATAGGCCATCGTGAAGTCCGTCTCGAACCAGCGCGGCGAATCCAGCGCGTCCTTCGGCACCAGTGCGATGCGGCAGGGCTTGTCCGTGGAGAACGCGAGGTTCGCGAAGAAGGCGCCGTCCGCCGCACGCCGCGTAAACGGCACGAGCATGAACACCAGGTACTTGGGCGTCATGGCGAACGCATGCAGGTAGCCGGGCTCGGGCGACTCCAGCATCTGGAAGTGCCGCAGTGTGCCGTCGGCGCCGATGTTCCAGATGACCAGCCCGCTGCCGCCGAAGAACGCCAGCGAACCGAAGTTCCAGGCGCTGCCGTCGCGTTCGAGCAGCGGGTGGGCCGAGAACGGCACCGCCACGAGATCGTCGCGCCACGTCGCCGCCCCGCGGGTCGCGAGCGTGTCGGGGTCCACTTCGAAAGCGGACCCGCCTTCCCACAACGCGAACACCTTGCCACCTAACTTCACTACGGCGGTGTTCGCAGTGTTGAAGTCGTCGTTGTTGCGCGCCGGGATCGCATTCGGGATGTACGTGCCGGCCGCGCCCACCAGGAATTTTCCGGCGCGCTGCTCCTGCGTGAATTTCGGCGTCGCGACCATGCGCGCGGTGTGCGTGACCTTGCCGCCGCCGATGCGCCACGCGCGCATCAGTCCATCACCGTCGAACCAGTGTTCATAGCGCACTTTGCCGCGGTCGAACCATCCCGGGCCATTGCGGTACAGCGTGCCGCGCAAACTACCGGGCCAGCGTCCCTCGAGCGTGGCGACGGTGGGCCCTGCGGATTCGCGGCCAAACGTCTGCCAGCCCTGCAGCCAGGGTTCGGCCGCCGCGCGTTCGTCGAAGGCGGACGCGGAGGTCTGCGCTCGCAACCACCCCGGGACGCCGCTCGCGAGGGCTCCGGCGAGCGCGGCCTGCATGAACGACCGCCGATGCATGGCGCTCACCGCAGTTTCACCGTGACGGCCGTCGGGACGTCCGCGACATCGAACTTTGCCTCGCTGAAGTACGCGCGGCGCATCACCTGCGGATTGTTGCTGAAGCCGTAGCCCTCGACGGGAATCCCCATGACATTGGTGTCGAGCTTGCCGTTGTCGTTCTCGTCGTGCATGACTTGCACGCCGTAGCTGCCGGCCGGCACCTTGAATCGGACCACCACGGCTTTGTCCGCGACCGCCTTGTCGGTGAGTGCCACCTGCTCGTACGCAACGGGTTTTTCCTGGTTGTTCCAGCCGGCCTCGCTGCTGACCACTGCAACCCTGAGCGTGCCCTTGTTGATCCGGACGTCGGTGATCGTGACCGTGAGCTCGCCCCCGCGGGCAAAGGTTGCCGGAAAGAAGAAGCCGGCGGCGACGATGCTGGAAACGATGAGCTGGGTATTCATGGGAACCTCCTGGTGAGAGCGCAGTGTCACCGCCCGCCAGCTCACCGGCAGTTGCCGGAGGTCATGTCCCCGGGGTGCCGGAAGTCATGTCGTGGTCGTGCGTGCTTGTGACTGCGCGCGTGGCAGGCCAAGCTCTGCGCATGGCCACTGCCTCGCCACTGCATCGCTATCTCGGTGCCATGAACCTCGCCGCGTACTTCACGTGGTCCGCGCTCATGGTCTTGCTGATCGATTCTCCGGAGCGCTTGCTGTTGCATTCGCGCGCGGAAGCCGTCGTCTGCCTGGTGGCCTTCATGGTGGTGTTCCTCGTCAAGCAGGCGCACGACGAGCACACGGGCATGAGCACCACCTGCGGGGTGCTGCTGGCGGTCGAAGGCGCGCTGGCCCTGCTCACCAATGTGTTCTGGGCCCCGTTCGGCTATGCGCCCATTCTCGTCATCATGTTCATGGCGGATTGCGGCATGGTGCTCGCGCCGCGCGCGCTCGCGCTGGTCGGCGTCGGCGTGAACGCGGTCTTCTACGCCATCGCCGCCGGCGTGTGGCAGTTGGAGGGTGTCTGGCGGATCATGCTCGCGTACCTGGCGTTCCAGTTGTTCGCGACGCTCACCGCCTGGTACGCGCGCCGCTCCCAGGAGATCGCCGCTCAGCTGCGCGAAACCAATGCGCATCTGCTCGCGACACGTTCATTGCTCGAGGAGAGCGCGCGCGACCATGAGCGCCTGCGCCTCGCGCGCGAGTTGCACGACGTCGCCGGGCACAAGCTCACCGCGCTCAAGCTGAATCTCACGGCCCTGCAGCGCGAGGGCGGCGGCGCGCCCGCGGTCGACACCGCCGCGCAGCTCGCGACGGAGCTGCTCGCGGACATCCGCGGCGTGGTGGCGCAGATCCGTCAGCACGACGGCATGGATATCCGGACCGCGCTCGCGCAACTCATTGCGCCCCTGCCAGCGCCGCCCGTGATCCATCTCGACATCCGTGACGATGCGCGCGTGGCGAGCGTGGCCCAGGCGGAAGCGCTGCTGCGCGTAGTACAGGAGGCGCTGACGAACGTGGTTCGCCACGCGGAAGCGCGCAACGTGTGGGTGGAGCTGGTGCGCGATGGCGCACAGATCAAGCTGAGCGTGCGCGACGACGGTAAAGCCTCGCTGCCGCTGCAGGAGGGATTCGGCCTCGCCGGCATGCGCGAACGCGTCGCGGCCCTCGCCGGACGCCTCGACATCTCCCGCGCCGCGCAGGGTGGTGTCGCGCTCGACATCCAGCTGCCGCTGCAGGCCTGAGATGGCGACGCGCATCGCACTCGCGGACGATCAGGCGTTGGTGCGCGAAGGCCTGAAGCTGGTGCTGCGTGGCCTGGGGATCGACATCGCATTCGAAGCTGTCGACGGGCAGGAGCTCGTCGACCGGCTCGCGGCGATGCCGGTCGACGTGGTCGTGTCGGATGTACGCATGCCCAAGCTCACGGGTATCGAAGCATTGCGCGTGCTGCGGGTGCGCGGTGACCGCACGCCGGTGATCCTGCTCACGACCTTCGACGACAGCCAGGTGATGCTCGAAGCGGTGGAGGCGGGTGCGCAGGGCTTCCTGCTCAAGGATGCCGCGCCCGAGGATTTGCGCGACGGCATCCTCAACGTGCAGCGCGGCGAGTCATTGCTGCAACCCGTGGCGACGGACGCCGTCCGCGCGCGTTTCGCTTATCGTGAGACTTCGGCGCCCACCAGCAACTTCAGCGAGCGCGAGGTCTCGATCCTGCGGCTGCTGGCGGGCGGCTACTCCAACAAGGAAATCGCGCGCACGGTATTTCTCGCGGAAGGCACCGTGAAGAACTACGTGTCGGACATCCTCGCCAAGCTCGAGGCACGGGATCGCACACAGGCCGTGCTGAAGGCGATCACTTTGAAGGTGATCTGAGCTCGAGCTCCGCGGTCTTGTCCGCGTAGTCCTCTTTCGGATCCTGGCCCATCAACAGCTTCACGCCGGCCCAGAGGCTGTGCTCGTTGAGCCAGATCTGCGCGTGGCTGGGCTCGAAGCGGATGAGCTGTAGTTTGGGGTCGTCCTTGCCGCCTTCGTACCAGGCGGCGACGAAGCTGTTCCACAGCTTGTCGATGATGACGCGGTTGTTGCTCAGGATGAGCTCGCCTTCGAGCGATGCGAACAGGTCGTGGCCCTTGGAGGCGAACTGCAGCACGGCAGCATGCGATTCACCCATCTCGCGCACCAGGTCGGTGTCCTTGGCCGTGAAGAACCAGATGGCGCCCCGCTCGTCGTCTTCGTGCAGGATCTGCGCGGTCATGGGCTGCGCGTGACCCTGTTCGACTCCCGTCAACCCCAGCATTGCCGTGCGGTCGCTGCGCAGGGCCTTCCAGAACTTCTTCTCGATCTCCGCTTCTTTTCTCATGTTTGGCTCCTTCTTGAGCCCATGAGCTTGCACCGGGCGCGGCGCGCCGCGAACGCGGCGACCGCCAACAATCCGTGTCAGAGAAGTCAACCCTGCACGGCTGCAAAAGCTGATCCCGCGCGAAAGGGTTCCATGGGCTCGCGCGGCGCTGCAGGGTATGGGCGTGGGAGGCGGCGAAGAGCTTTCAAAACTTCACCGCCTCCCACTTCTCGCGGGGACAGACTTCAGTCTGTCCCCATCTATCGAATCAACCACTCGAATCAACGTCGGCTCGACAGCAAAACCGGGTGCCGGCCCTTGGTGGCGTGGAACTGGTTGAGGCTCGCGTTGTCGACCGCGGCGACGCCGCTGGCGACCGCATCCGCGACGCATTCCTCATAGGCTGCGCGCAACCCGAGGATCCTCGTGTCGAGCTGGTCGCACACGGACTCCGCCGCGTTGCTGATGCGCTTGTGCAGGCGCGCGACGCCCGCCTGCGAATTCAGGTTGAGATCGCCGTACCTGACCACGACGCTGTTGAGCTCGGTGGTGCCGGCGGTAGCAAGGCCGCTCATCGCCAGGGCGGCGACGGCAAGCAGTGGTTTGATGTTCATGATGTGTTCCTCCGTTTGTGAGGAGCGCATCGTGACGATTTGAAAGTTCGGCGTGGCGGGGAGTTCTGATCAGATGTGTAGATTTGCTTAAGTGTTGATGGAACCGGGGAGGGGCGGTAGTGAGAAGAGGCGCGCGAAGGACGTCCACGCATGGATGAGTTCGCTTTCCGCCGGGGCAATTCGGGGTTTTGGCATCGCTGGAATCGGACCGCCACCAACCACGATGCGGAAGACACTTAAACTGTGGTTGGGTTAAGAAAACCTAGGCTTGCGCTCCTTATCCACGCCGAAACAGATGTGGAGTTCCGCGCGCTTGGGATCGTGCCGGTGAATAGTTTGTCGTGTGGGTGACGAATCGATCGGCGCGCGTCGTGCGTCAACCAAGGCGGGGCTCCACCGCGGCGAGTGGCGAGCGCCTCATGCGAACGGAGCGCAAACCGCGACGTGGGGCCCCGGCGAGTGTCCCTGTGTCTCGATGGGCGAGCGGGCCGGGCACCCAATCCGCAAGGCACGAAGCCGCTCCCCGGCCCAATGGGAGCTTAGGCTGCGATCACCCAACTACAGTTCAGGTGTCTTCCGCCTCGTGATTGGCGGCGGCCACATTCTAGCGATGCCAAACCCCGGATGACCCGGCGAAAAGCGAACCCATCGAGACACAGGGGCGATCGACGGGGCTGCAAGCCACCGGGTCTACGCCGCCTTCACATGCTGAACTCGCCACTCACTCGGCGGCGCCCCCACCACCTTCTTGAACGCCCGACTGAACGCCGCCTCCGACTCATAACCCACCCGGTTGGCTATCGACGCCACGCTCTCGTTCCCACTCCGCAAATAGTTGGTAGCCAGCTGCATGCGCCAGTTGGTGAGGTACTGCATCGGCGGCTGCCCCACGAACTGCGTGAATCTTTCGGCGAATGCGGAGCGTGAGAGTGCCGCCTCGCCGGCGAGCGCTTCGAGCGTCCAGTCGCGTGAAGGGTTCGCGTGCAGCGCCATGAGCGCGCGGCCGACGTACTGGTCGCGCAGTCCGGACAGCCAGTTGTTGCGGTCGGGAGGCAGGGTCTCGAGGTAGCGGCGCACGACGTCGACGAACATGAGCTCGCTGATGCGGCCGAGCATGCACTCGCTGCCCATGCGGTTGCGCGACTCCGCCAAGGCGAACTTGAAGTATTCGCCGAGCGCTCCGGTGGTCTGGTTGTTCACGTGGATCACGCGCGGCAGCGCCGTGAGCAGCGGGTTGTACGGACGCGAATCGCAGCCAAGAAATCCGCAGACGAAGTTCGCCGCCGCGCCTTGGTCCGTGCCCATCTGTATGGTCGACGGCAATACGCAGCCGGGTTCCGGCCGGCGATACATCGACATCAGCGGCGACTTGCGCATGCCGAGCTCGGTGGTTAGTACGTGCGTGTCGCCGTGCGGCAGCACGACGATGTCACCGGCATTCAACTTGATGGGCTGTTCGCCTTCGATCTCGACCCAGCAGGTACCTTCTATCAACAGGTGATAGCAGATGAGATGGTCGGCCCCGGGGAACATGGCGTCGACGACGCTGCATCCTGCCGGAGTCTCCGCGACCCACGGCGCGCGCGCCTGGACGTCGAAAAAGAAGGCGCCGGAAAGCCGGACCGCGCGCAATACGTCTGACAAGGCATCCATAAGACCTCCACAACGACAGCATTTTCCCGCGCGGACTCCCGGTCAACATCGCCGGACGAGCGGTCATTCTTTGTACCGTTGCGCGCCGTTACTGTTTCACACAGGACGAATGATTTTCAACCTAAATACGTACATCGGAGATGACGATGATGAAAGCTATTGCCGCTGCAACCGCCATGACGATCGGTGCAGGCAGCGTTTCCGCACTCGCAGTGGAGAGCGCGCCCGTGCAGCACCGCTACCTGATCGAACGCACTTTTCCCGAAGGCGCACTCGATGGCGTCGACGCCACCGTGAAGGCCAAGGTCAACGCCAACAACAAGTCGTTGGGAGTGGGCTGGGAGAAGTCGTACGCGAATGCCAACAAGACCAAGACCTACTGCGTCTACAACGCACCGAACGAGAACGCAGTGCGCGAAGCCGCCAAGCTCAACGGCCTGCCCATCGACAACATCGTCGAAGTTCCGCTGAGCTTCAAGGCGGAGCCGATGAGCGCGGTGCAGAAGATCGCGACGGGCAACCATCGCTTTCTCGTCACGCGCCGCAGCGACGTCGCGTTCCACGACGTGAACGACGAGAAGTTTGGCGTGCGCCTCATCACCTCGTACCTGACGCAGGACAAGCACAACTCGTACTCGATCTACGAAGGACCGGACTTCGCCTCGATCGAGAAAGCCGCGAAGGCGAGCGGCGCCCCGTTCGAGGCGATCGCCGAGATCCCGGAAACGCTGTACCCGCGATGACGATCCCGGGCTGAGACACTGAGGTGTGTGTTGGCCAGGTGGCCCGGCGGTGCAAACCGCCGGGCCTTTCACCGTGTCAGTGCGACGACGAACAGCGCGGCGGCGCCCAGGCAGCTGACCGTACGGACGTGGTTCCAGCGCGTCCAGCGACGTAGATAGTCGTTCCAGATCGCCGTGCCGGTGCGCGACTCGGTCGTGACGTTGAGCAAGGCGTCGTTGAGCGGCACATTGCAGAGCATCGTGACGCCGAACATGCCGGCCAGGTACAGCAGGCCGCCTGCGATGAGGCAGATGCTGCCGGCGTCGCCCAGGTTCAGCAGACCGATGACTGCGAGCGCCGCGCTCGCGAGCGTCGTGCCCAGGAAGAACGGCATGAACGCCGAACGGAGGATCACGCGGTTGATGGAGTTCATCGCGGCGATGCCCGCCTGGCCTGCGTCGCGCAGCGCCGTCATGATGAAAGCCGAGAACGCGAAGTACACACCGCCGAGCAGCGCGCAGCCCAGGATGCAGAACCAGAGGAGCGCGGTGATGAGTAGCGGCATCAGGGCCGGTATTTCACCACGTAAAGATCGACCGCGCGCGTGCTGTTGGCGGGGCGGCGAGTCGTGAATGTCAGCGAATGGGGTCGCGACCAGTCCAGCATCGGCGCGTAGGTGTCGCTCCCGGGGGTATTAACTTCCGGCGGCAGCAAGGTGCCGGCCGGGTAGCGGCCGCCGCGCGAACTGGAATGGAACAGCCTGACATCATCGACCTTGATGTCGCGCGCGCGTGAGAACACCACGCCCCGGCCGTCAGCGAGAAAGGTCGCGTCGAACTCGTCCTCGCCGGTGTTGATGCCGCCGGGCAGCGGCGCCGCGGCGCTGAAGGCGCCACCGGTGAATCGCGACGTGAAGAGATCCATCCGGCCCGCTCCGGCGTGGCCATCGCTCGAGAAGAGGAGTACGCGGCCGTCGGCCGAGAGCATGGGCGCCCACTCGTTCCTCACGGAATTCACCGCGGCACCGAGGTTTTCCGGTTCGCCGAAGCCGGCTGCCTTCACGCGCACACGCCACACGTCATCGCCGCCGATTCCGCCGGGCCGGTCGGAGCAGAAGTACACGTATCGGCCATCGGCTGAAAATGCCGGATCGAAATCGCGCGCGCTCGAGTTGAAAGGCGCAGGCACGGCCGCCGCCCACTTGCCATCGACCTTGCGCGACATCCAGATGTCATGGCCGCCAGGACCGCCGGGACGATTCCGGCTGAACCACAACGCGGTGCGACCGTCGCGCGCGAGCGTGAGTCGCACATCCGAGAATTCGGTGGAGGCGACGCCCGGTGCGAATAGTTCGGCCTGCCCGACGACCGCCAGGCCCGCGTGCGGTGCATGCGCGCAGCCCGCCAGCGACAGCGCCAGTACGAACCAGGAGAGGCGCATCACGCCGAGGCGCGTTGCAGGTCTGCGATCCAGTTCGTCTCCCAGCGTTTGCCGTCGCGCGACGTCGCCTGTTCCCAGCGGGCGGTCGTCTGCGTGATGTTCGACCACTGCGAGCGCACCTGCACTTTCGCGCCGTCGATCACGTCCTCGCCGATCAGCGTCCCCGTGCCCTTGTCGAACCTGCCCGAGACGGCGGGGCCGATGTCCTGGGGCGTGCGTCCATCCAGCCACCAGCTGCGCCACAGCCGGGCTTCCGGGTCGTACGCACGCATGCTGACGCCGCGATAAGTGCCGGAGGGCGCGTGGAACACGTTGTCACCGACGTTGCCGAGCCCGGCCATCACCGGGTGATTGCTCAGCGTGCTGTCGAACTCCTCCCAACTACCCTGCTTGAGCCGGCGATTGCGCACGCGCCAGTCGCCGGCGATGAAAGCCCAGTCGCCAGCGGCATCCGCGGCCTTCTCGCCCGTTTCGAGCGGCACGGGTGAGGGCGTCGCGTTGGTGCGCGTGAAGTAGTTGCGCCAGTTGGTCTCCCAACTCCTGCCGGCGTCCGTCGAAAACGACTGGTCCCACCACGGGCGCTTGCTGTCCGTCTCGTGCCAGCGGAAGCGCACCGTGACCGGAGTGCCCTTGTGCACGTCCTTGCCCTGGAACTCGCCTTCATTGCCCTTGAATGAGCCGCGCACCGGCGGGTCGAGCTTCCCGGCCACGCGCCCGTCGAGCCACCAGATGTTCCACTGGTTGGTCTTCGGGTCGAAAGCGCGTGGCGCGAACGCGCGATACGCGCCCGTGGGCAGGAACAACAGGCATTCATCGACATTGCCGAGCCCGCCCAGCGTGGGCCACGAGTTGCACTTGCCGCCGAACTTGTCCCAGGTGGTACTGCCCACGAGGCGGTCGCGCAGACGCTCGTGTTGGACGTCCCAGTTGCCGACCAGCCATTGCCAGTCCTGCTCATGGCCGGCGTCCCCGGCGGCGCCAGAGATCCGCGGAGCTCCGAGCGCACAGGCGGCGCCGGCGATGGACAGGTGTTGCAGCAGCGCACGTCGGGTCAATTGCATGGCGGGCTCCGTCGGAAAGGTGCGCGATCTTCCGCGCGGCCCCATCAGGTTGACCAGTAGGCAAAACGGCCCGTACGCTAAGGCAAACTTATGGTCGCCACAGACAAGCTTCCTTCACTGTCCTCGATCCGGGCCTTCGAAGCCGCGGCGCGCGCTGGCAGCTTCGCGCAGGCCGCGGCCGAACTCGGGACGACCGCGGCGTCGGTGAGCTATCACGTGCGTCAGCTCGAACAGCAGCTCGGCATGCCGCTGTTCAACCGGCATGCGCAGCGCGTCGAGCTCACGCAGACCGGCGCGGTGATCGCGCGTGAAGCCATGAACGCCTTCGCGGCGCTACGCGCGAGCTTCGTGCGCGCGGTGGAGGTCGACGAGTCGCGGCTGGCGCTCACGACGCTGCCCACCTTCGGGACGAGCTGGCTCACGCCGCGCCTCGGCGAATTCCGTGCCAGGTATCCCGGCATCGCGCTGCGCATCGACGTGTCGGGCGATGCCGAGGACCTCAACGACGGCCGCTTCGACGCGGCGATCCGCAACGGCCTCGGCCGCTGGCCCGGCATGCGCGCAGTCAAACTACTGCCCAGCATCTTCATGCCGCTGTGCGCGCCTAAGCTCAAGAGCGCCGCGGCTGCCGCCCTCGCGAACCCGCGCAAGGCGCTCGATGTGCCGCTGCTCGGCCGGCCCGACTGGTGGACCATGTGGTTCCGTGCGCGTGGCTTCAATGCCGGCCCTTCGCGCGACAAGTTCGGCACCAGTCTCGCGCACGAGTACCTCGACATCGCGGCGGCGGTCGCGGGGCAGGGCATCGCCATCGGGTCGCCGCTGCTGTTCCGGCACGAGCTGGACGCGGGCCGGCTGGTGCCCGCGCACGATGTCGTGGGCTCGGACGAGCGCGCGTTCTGGTTCATCCATCCATCGGCGCGGCAGCACAGCCGGAAGCTCAAGGCTTTCGGCGAGTGGATCGAAGATGAGGCGTCGGCGGCGCGATCCGCCGGCGCGAGCTTCATCCGTCGCATGAAGTCGCCGTGATTTGACCGAATCCGGTGGCCCGCCGGGGAAGAAAAGCCCGGCGCCAGACGTATTACCTCCTGAGCAGCGCGAATGGTTCGCGGTGGGAGGTACAAAATGGCGAGCTACTGGACGATTGCGACGCTCGTGATATTGGCTGTCGCCGCGCCGGCCCGCGCCGCTGAGCACCAGCCCGCCATGAACCTGAGCGAAGCTCTGTGTGGAAACCTGGACGCGGGCATGATCGAGGCCGAGGGACGCGGACACGGCCGATTCGACGCTTCAGCCCCGCTCAAACCGGGGCGCAGCGCGGAATATCGTCGGCGGGTGGCTTCGACTGCGGCGATTGCCGGCCTCACTACCTCCGCTCAAAGCCATTTGGCGACGTCGGCCCATTGAATGAACGCGCTTTCGATTTCTTTCACGAGATCGGCATAACCCTCGCAACCGGAATTGAGCAGCACAGAGCGCGCGTTGCCCGACTCGCTGGCAGAGCGCAGCACGGTGAGCACCGGGCGGCCCTTGAGGCAGGTCTTTCGCTTGATCTCGTCGTCGAGCACTTTGGTACGCACGATCATGGTCACGAGCTCGGCATAAGCATCTGGCGAAACCTGTTTCTTCCATATGCCGGTCTTGGCGGTGTCCTTGCGGCCGGAGAACACCACGCGACCATCCTCGAAAACGTACAACTCGTACACGGGGCATGAGCCACTGCAGGTCCCGCTCGAGATGCCAACGAACTTGTCGCCGGGCTCCCAGAGCGGGATGCCGCCGAAGGGTGCGCTGGCCGCGTATGGCTTGTCGACCGGCTTGTCCGCGTAGGCGGCGCCGACGAAGGACAGTGCCACGATAACGGCGACGAACGAGTTTCTCATCGTACTTTTCCCCCTTTCCCCACTGACATGTACCGACCTAACATTCGACGATGTTCACGGCCAGGCCCCCACGCGATGTTTCCTTGTACTTGGTCTTCATGTCGGCGCCGGTTTCGCGCATGGTCTTGATGACCTTGTCGAGCGACACATAGTGCGTGCCGTCGCCGCGCATGGCCATGCGCGCGACATTGATGGCTTTGGCCGCGCCGATGGCGTTTCGTTCAATGCAGGGTATCTGCACGAGGCCGCCCACCGGGTCGCAGGTGAGGCCGAGGTGATGCTCCATGGCGATCTCGGCCGCGTTTTCGACGTGCCGCGGCGAACCACCGAGCACGGCGGTCAGTGCGGCGGCGGACATCGAGCAGGCCACGCCCACCTCGCCCTGACAGCCGACCTCGGCGCCGGAGATCGAGGCGTTCTCCTTATATAAGAAGCCGATGGCTCCGGCGGTCAGCAGGAAGTCGACGATGCCGGCGTCATTGGCGCCCTGCACGAATCGCCAGTAGTAGTGCATGAGCGCCGGGACGATGCCGGCGGCGCCGTTGGTAGGCGCGGTGACGACGCGACCACCGGCGGCGTTCTCCTCGTTGACCGCCAGCGCCCAGAGATTCACCCAGTCGAGCGCGATCAATGGATCGCTGGGCCCCGCCTCCTGGGGCGCCGTCAGCTGGCGGTAGAGCTCGGGCGCGCGCCGCTTTACCTTGTAACCTCCCGGCAGCGTGCCTGGTGTTTCACAACCGCGCTTCACGCAGGCCTGCATCACCTGCCAGATGCGCAGCAGCCCGGCGTCGATGTCGGCATCGCTGCGCCAGCTGCGTTCGTTGCGCCGCATGATGTCCGCGATCGAGGTCTTCTCGCGCTCGCAGATCGCGAGCAGCTCGTCGCCGTTGCGGAATGGATAGGGCAGCTGCGTGAGATCCGGGACGATGCGCCGCTCGGTGCCGCCGCCGGGCGCGGGTTCGTCGCTCACGACGAAGCCGCCGCCCACCGAGTAGTAAGTGCCCGCGAGCAGCTCCGTGTCCGAGGCGTCCAGCGCCTTGAACACCATGCCGTTCGAATGCAACGGCAGGGTGTCGCGGTGGTTGAACACGAGGTCGCGCTTCTCGTCGAATGCGAGTGGCTGCCCGCCTAACAACCTGAGCTCGCGGGACTCGCGTATGCGCTGCACGATACCGGCGATGGCTTCGACGTCGACGGAATCGGGCTCATGGCCTTCGAGGCCGAGCAGCACGGCCTTGTCGCTGCCATGCCCCTTGCCGGTCGCGCCGAGGGAGCCGTAAAGCGTGACGCCCACCCTCGCGACCTGCGCGAGCCGGCCCGATTCCTTCAGGCGCACGGCAAACTGCCGCGCGGCCCGCATCGGCCCGACGGTGTGCGAGCTCGACGGCCCGATACCGATCTTGAAGAGATCGAAGACGCTCAATGCCATGGCGCATTATCGCGCCGCGGTCGGCATACCCGCCAGCACGGTGACCCGACTGCGGCGATCAACTGAGCATTCGGCCGAGCTCGGGAACCGAGTACTGCGTCAGGTCACGCGGCAATTCCGCCACGACCGCGCCCGCCACCCTGGGGTGAAATTTGGCGCGCAGGTCGCCTAACATTTTGGGCGGCGCCACCACCACCAGCTCCTCGAAGTTGCCGGCGTGTCCCAGCTTGTACAGGAGCTCGGCGATCTCCGATGCGAAGCGCTCCTCCTCGAGCTGGTGGTAGTCCGTCTGCTCGATGGCGCCGCGGGATACGCCACCGCCCTGTACCGTCGCGCCGAAACGGCGGCCCGGCTTGTCGGTGCCTTGCTCGCGTGTCGGCGGATTCACGTGATCAAAGGCCTGCTCGACGACGAGCTTGGGATGCACGGGAGTGCCCTGGTTGCGCAGCAGCCGCGCGCGCCGGCCATCGCTGACCAGGACCAGTGCGTTGGCGGGGACTTGTACCGACTCCATGGCGACCTCCTTGGTAACGAGAATTCGACCACGGGTGGCGCCGCTCAATTCCGGCGGCAGCGGGATTCGCGGGACCGGCCTACAGCGCAATGAGACCCGAGGTACTCAGTCCCACGGCGAACGGCCGAGTGCCATCACTCCTGAGTCTGGCGCGGTTTGCCGGCGTGCCAGATGAACGCGATGACCGCGGCCAGCACCAGCGTCCCGGCGATCCAGTACTCGTATTTCTTGAGGTCGGCGATGAGATCGTTGAAGAGCTGGCCGGCGAGAAAACCGACCAGCGAGAACACCGTGGCCCAGACTGCCGCGGAAATGAGGTCGAGCCAGAAGTATTTGGCCCAGCGCATGTTGGTGAGGCCGAGCGAGACGGGTAGCGCGATGCGCAGCCCCCAGAGGAAGCGCATGCTCAGCACCACCTTGGCCTGGTGCTGCTCGACGCGCGTCAACGCGAGGTTCACGCGTTCACGCAGCCTGGGAAAACGCGCGAGCAACCGCTTGGCATGGTGACGCCCGAGATAGAAGAACAGTTGGTCGCCGCAGACCGCGCCGATGTACGCGGTGATCATCACGCCGCCGAGCTGCAGGTAGCCCTGTTGCGCAAAGTAGCCACCGAGGACGAGCAGCGACTCGCCCTCCGCAACCGTGCCGAGAAAAATCAGGAGGTAGCCATAGCTGTGGAGCAGAGACGCGAGGTCCATGCGCGCATTTTGACGCGCCGCCACACTTGTCGCTAGCGGATCGATCGCGTACAAGCGCTGGCATACCAACAAGAACCTCCGGGAGTTGAGATGAAACAGGGATTCCTGCGACTGACGCAATCCATCGGGATCCTGGCACTGGCCGTCGCCGCAGCCGCGTACGCGCAGCCGGCCGGCAAGGATCCGGCGCCCACATCCGCGATGCCCGCAGCGGGCAGCGTCGCGGGCGCTTCGCAGGGCCCTGGCATCACGCTGCCGCAACCCGCGGCCGATGCGCCGGTGCACGATGAATTGCGCGCGCTGCAGAAGGCCATGGAAGACGCGCTCAACAACCGCGACCTCGATGCATTGCTCGCGAACGTGGACGACAAGCTGGTATTCACGGCGATGAACGCCGAGTCGGGGTACGGCAAGGCGCACGTGCGCGACTACTTCAACCGCATGCTCACCGGCCCCGACAAGATAGTCGACGCCATCCAGGTGGATTTCATACCCGACGGTCTCGCTACCTTCTATGGCCCTGACGTCGCGGTGTCCGCGGGCAAGGCGGCCTCGCACTACGATCTCACCAACGGCATGAAGTTCGACGTCACCGCGCGCTGGACCGCGACGCTGGTGCGCAAGGACGGCAGATGGCTGGTGGCCTCGTTTCACTACTCCACCAACATGTTCAAGAACCCGGTGCTCGATGCGCAGCGCAAGTGGCTGACCATCGCGGGAGTGGGCGGCGCGTTGGTGCTCGGCGTCCTTGGCTTCATCCTCGGCCGCCGTTCGGGCCGACGCCGCGCGTGAGCGGATGAGCGAGCCGCGCGAACGGCTGGCGCCGGTCACCGGGATACCGAAGGCGCCGTTGCCGGAATGGCCGCAGGGCTGGTACGCGGTGGCGCGCTCGCGCGATCTCGGGCGCGGCAGCATTCAGCGCGTCACGCTCGCCGCGCAGGAAATCGTCGTGTTTCGCACGGCCTCGGGCGCGCTCGGCGCGCTCGACGCGCACTGCCCGCACATGGGCGCGCATCTCGGTCACGGCAAGATCCGCGGCGAGCACCTGGAGTGCGGGCTGCACTGCTGGCGATTCGGCATCGATGGTTCCGTCGCCGCGCGACCGCACGCGCGGCGCGCCCGCACCTGGGCATTGCGCGAGCGCGCGGGCCTCGTGATGCTGGAGTTCGGCGGCGAGCGCGCATTGCCTGGCTGCGGCGAGCCCGATTTCCTCTGGACCGATCTTCCGCCCATCGACATCGCGGCGCACTGGCACGCGCTCACTTCGAATGCCTTCGACATGCCGCATCTCGTGACCGTGCACGGGCGCGAGCTTGCCGAGCCCCCACGGGTGAGCTTCGAAGCGGGGCGGCACTTCGAGATGCATTACGTCACGCGCGTGCGCGGCCGCGGCGCCAGCGACCGTGCCATGAAGTGGCTCACGGGCAACCGCATTCAGGCGCGCATGCAATGCCACGGGCCCATGGTGGTGGTGGACACCGATCTCGGCTTCACGCGTACGGCCGCAATGGTCGGCATGCTGCCCACGGAGCGGGGAACGAGGCTGTTCGCCTCGTTCGGCATCCGGCCGGGCCGGTTCGGTTGGCCCCTCGACGCACTGCGGCTGGCGCTCACGCGCTGGCTGTACGCCGCATTCCTCGAGCGCGATCTCGGTTTCGTCGCAGGCATGCGGCTGCGCACCGACGTGGACGACGCCATCCTGCAGAAGTTCTTCGACTATCTACGCACGCTGCGGCCGGCGAAGACTGGCACCTGAAGACATGAACTTCGAAGGCATGAAGATCCCGGCGCGCCTCAACATGCTGCTGCTGATCGTCGCGGGCCTCGCGAGTCTCGCGCTGCTGTGGGTCGCGTCACATGCCGCATCCTGGTGGCTGCGCACCGGAGTGGCGCTGGCGTTCTCGTACACGGCGAACACGCTGTTCGCACTCATGCACGAGTCCGTGCACGGCCTGCTCCTGCCGGATGTGAAATGGAACCGGCGCATGGGCCGCGTGGCCTCCGCGTTCTTCCCCACGTCGCTCACCCTGCAGCGCGGCTTCCATCTCACGCACCACCGCAACAACCGTTCGCCGCAGGAGCGCTTCGATTACATCGAGCCGGGCGACATCGCCTGGGCAAAGCGGCTGCACTGGTACGGCATCCTCACCGGGCTGTATTGGGTGGTGACGCAGCTCGGTCTCGCTATCTACCTCGTCGCACCCGTGCTGCTGCGCATACCGGTATTGCGGCGGGCGAGCTCGCGCCTGGCGCGCCAGTCGAGCTCGCGCGCCTATCTCGAGGTGTTCGATCACGTGGATGGCGTCACCGTGCGCGTCGAGCTGCTGGCGTCGTTCGCCTTCCAGGCCCTCGTATTCGTGGCGCTGGATCTGAACCTCACGGGCTGGGCGCTGTGCTATGCCGCGTTCGCGGTGCACTGGTCCGGACTGCAGTACGCCGATCATGCCTTCTCGCCGCTCGATCCCCAGGACGGCGCGTGGAACCTGCGCGCGAGCGCCTTCTCCCGCGCGATGTTCCTCAATTACCATTACCACCTCGCGCATCACCGGCACCCGAACACGCCCTGGCTGCATCTCGGCCGGTTCGTCGAAGCCGGCGCTCCGCAGCCTTCCTTCCTGCGCGTCTGGCTTTCGATGTGGCGCGGTCCGCGACGGCTGCCGGCGCCGACATGAGCGGCGCGGCGGATCCCTTTATCGCGCTGCCCGCGCCCGAGGAGCGCGCCAACGTCACGCTGCTGACGCTCGCGTTCGCCGCGTGGTTCGGCCTTTGCTATGGCACCGCGGCCTGGGCGTCGGCATACATCCCGTGGCGTGTGAGCGTCGAACTACCGCTCGACGTTGCCATGCCATTCTGGCCGGGTGCCGCGCTGCTCTACGTCACCATCGGTCCGATGATGTTGCTCGCCCCGTTCGTGTTTCGTGACCTCCGCGGCCTGCTGCCGCTGTTCGCGGCGTTCATGCTCGAGACTTCGGTAGGCATCGTCTGCTTCCTGCTGCTGCCCATCGACGATGCGCCGCTGGCCTGCTGCCAGCCGGGCTGGGCCGGCGAGGTATTCCGTGTCGCCGACGCGATGAACCTGCATCACAACAACCTGCCGTCGCTGCACGTGGCGTTCGCCTGCACGGTGGCGCTGGGCTTCGCGCCACGCGCGTCTCGCCGGGGGGCGGCGCTGTTGTATGCCTGGGCGCTGGCGGTGGCCGTGAGCACCCTGTTCACACGACAGCATTTCCTGGCGGATGTCGTCGCCGGCATGGTGCTCGCCGTCGTCTGCTGGCGCGTGGCGGGTAGTTGGGCGCGCCGGCCCGCGGTGGTCGCGGCCTTCGATGTCGAGCTCCTGTGCCTGCGAAATCTCGCGCGCTTCGCGCGCCGGCACCGGCGCTACCTCGTGATCGGCATCGCCGTGCTCGCCGCGGGCTTGCCACACTGGCGCCGGCGGCGCCTGGCGCGCGTGGGCTTCGTGTTCCTGCAGATCGTCGACGACCTCCTCGATGGCCATCGCCAGGAGGAGGGCCGTGACGCCCGCGAGCCGCTCGAGGTCGCGGACGAGATGATCGCGTCGCTCGAATCCGGCCGGTTCGCGCACCACGATCTCGCGCGGCTGGGCGCGGTCTTCCGGGAGCAGCTGCTCGCGCGCGGCGGGCCGCAAGCCCTGGGGCAGGCCATCTCGCTGGTACGCGCGATGCGCCGCGATCGCGAGCGAGTGCTCGGCCGCGTGGTCTCGACGCGCGAAGAGTTGCTGGCCATCCACCGCGCGACCTTCGGTTGCAGCGTCGATCTCATGATGCTGGCGGCGGACTCGCCGCTGCGGAGCCACGACGTGCCGCTGTTCATCGACGCATTGGGCTGGTGCTCCACGGTGCGCGACCTCGAAGAGGACCTCGAGCAGGGGCTCGTCAACATCCCGGCGGACGTCTTCGCGGCGGCCGACGCCGAGTCACCCGGCGCACCGCTGCCCGCGCTCGCCGGCTCTCTGGCCGTGTGCGAATGGTTGCGCGAAGAAAGCGTTCAGGGCGCCGCGTTGCTGGACCGCGCCGACGTGCAGATCGAGAAGTTCGAAGGCGTGCGTGGCGCGCAGCTGCTGCTGCGCTTCTCGCGCTCGATGCGCCGTTACAGCAGCGCCAGCTCCGGCGCGAGGCGCAGCTTCGCGTCCAGCGTGGGCGCGGCCACGTCGGGCCAGCGCACGCAATAGAGCTGCGAGCGGAATTCCCGCTGCTTCGGCAATTTGCGAAGAAGCGCGGCGGCGGCGTCGTCCGTGGCCCATCCCATGAGCACCACCGGTATGTCGCGGCGCATCGCTTCGCAACGGGCCGCGGCGACGAGATCGGGCAGGGCGTCGCGTGCAGCGCCATCGATGGCGACGTGCGACAGATAGGCCGCGCGCAACTGGCCGCCGGGTGGCGGCAGACGCGGCAGCCCGCAGAGGCGCGCGGCCACGTTGACCAGCGGCCGTGCGCGTGCCAGCCACGATGAGTACCCGGCCACCACGAGTTGCCGGTACGCGGATTGATCCCAGAGCGCGGCGCACGCACGGAGGCGCCCGCCATCGCGAAGCACGACGAAGTCTTCGATGCGCAGTCCGCCCGCGGCGAAGCTCGCCTGCAGGCTTTCCTCGTTCCAGACGCCGGCGAGCTGCTGCTCGCGGCCACGTTGCATGAGCAGGGCCGCGAGGGCAGGCAAGTCTGCCGCGACGGCGCGGTGCGCCTCACCACCCGCTCGCGCATGCGCCGCCGGTGAGCGTGGCTGCGCGGCCAGCGCGAACGTAGAGAGCTCGCCAAGCGGTTCGTACCGTGGCATGCCGCGCAGGTTGGCGCTGAGCAGCCGGCGGGCGATGGCATTGTCGCTCATGATGGAAGTCAGCGACCAAGGCAGATCCCCGGGTTCGCCGAGCAGATGTCGCACCGCCTCGAATCCGCCCCGCAGCACCTTGAGCCGGTGCCGGAACTCCGGGATCACGCGCAAGCCGGCGAGATACGGCAGTCGGCGGATCTCGCCATTCACGAAGCACGGCCGCACCACGCGCTCACAGACGCCGACGATCTCACCCGTAGTGCCACGGTCCGGTAGATAGCGCGCGAGGACGAAGTCGTGGGATATGGCGCCCAATCCGGCAGCGAACGCGTCCGGCTCGCGCCGGAACGACAGCTGGATCCGCCCGCCCGTCGCGACGCGCGCGAGGACGCCCCGCACCACCGGTTCGTCCTCGCGGCGGGCGACCCGGTATTCGAAATCGCCCGCGAGAAACCTGCGTTCGTTCACGCGACCGTCAGCAGCTGTCCGTTCCAGTCGGGGTCGCCCAGCGGGAAGTGATCGCGCGTGTCGACTTCCGTGCGATGCATGCCGTTGATGAGGAAAAAATTGCGGAACATGAAGTTTTCGCGGCGGTTCACCGGGTCGAAGGCGCGCTTGAACATGCTCTTCCAGCTGTAGAACGTCTTGCGCGCGGAGATGCATTGGCGGCGCACTTCGTCGGGCGCCATGTGCGTGGGGCGGAAGGGCAGGTCGTTGTACCGATAGCGATCGTCCAGCCACCAGCGGTCGTGCAACAGCCGCCCTTCCTTCTGCAGCCGCGTGTACAGCGGCGTGCCCGGGAAAGGCGTGAGATGGTTGAACGCGGCGAGGTAGAAGCGATGCGCGATGGAGAATTCCGCGGCTTGCTGGGCGGCGCCGGGCTGGTCGCCGTCATAGCCGAACACGAAAGTGCCGTACACGCGGATGCCGTGCTTGCGCAGGTTGGCGAGAGCTACGTCGAATCCGCCGCGCATCGTGTTGAAGTTCTTGCGCATGCTCTTGAGCACGGCCTCGTCGAGACTCTCGAAGCCGATGAGCACGCCCTGGCAGCCACTGCGCGCGAGGGTGGCGAGGAATTCCTCGTCGTGCGCCGCGTTGATGCTCATCTGCGTGACCCAGCGTACTTTCAGGCCCACCAGCGCGGCCACCAGGTCTTTCGCGTACTTGAGGCTCGACGCGAAGTTGTCGTCGACGAAGAAGAACAGCTTGTGGCGTTGCTTGAGCTCGCGCAGCTCCGACACGATGGCGTCGATGGGCCGGTGGCGCGCCGTGCGTTCGAAGAAGGTCTGCACGGCGCAGAACTCGCAGGGAAACCTGCAGCCTCGCCCGGTCTCGATGAGCCCGATGGGTAGATAGCGGCGGGCGCGGAACAGCCGGCGGTCGTATCGGATCGACGCCAGCGCCGGCCGCTCCACCGCGCGATAGGTGGGCTTCAGACGCCCATGACGCGCGTCATCGATGACCTCGGCCCAGACGTTCTCGGCCTCGCCCAGCACCACGCTCTCGGCGTACCGCGACACCTCATCAGGCGCGAGCGTGGCATGAAAGCCTCCCATCACGACCTTGACGCCTCGTCTGCGATATTCGCTCGCGATCTGGTAGGCGCGCTTGGCCGTGTAGGTCTCGACGGGGATCGCGACGAGGTCCGTGGGTTCGTCGAAGGGAATCTTCTCCATGCGGTCGTCGTGGAACGCGATCTCGACGTCGGGTGGCGTGAGCCCCACGAGCACGGCGATGGGCAGCGGCTCCATCTGCCAGGTGCGCATGTAGTTGACGCCCGCGCGGCGGCCGATGGCCGGGTGGATCAAGGTCAGCTTCATGCGGTGCGCTTCAGCGGCTCTGGTTTCACGACCGTCGTCGAGTCTCCCGGAACCAGCGGCCAGTCGCAGTTGTAATGTGTGTGCAGGTGGTGCGCGTAGAACCGGTAGCCGAGGTTGGCCGCGATCGAGATCGGGAGCTGCACGCGCGCCCTGGACAGGCGCCTGAAGATGGCGCGCCGCGAGTACGCCGCCTTCCAGGCGCGCTCGTGGCCTTCCTGCAATTGCCGCGGCGACATCTGCCGGGGCGAGTGCACCACGTGTTGTCCGTCGTACAGCTCCCATTCGCGCGTGAGGATGCGGCCTTCCCGGTCGAAGCGGTTGAACAGCGGTGTACCGGGGAAGGGCGTGAGGATGGCGAAGCGCGGCAGGTCCATGCCCACGTCGATGACGAAGTCCGCGGTGCGTTCGAACACGCCGAGATCGTCATGGTCGTTGCCGAACACGAAGCAGCCCTGGATCGAAATCTTCAGCCGATGCAGGTCCGCAACCAGGGATGCGTACAGCGTCGGGTCGTTGAACTTCTTGCCGATGTCGCTGAGCGCGGCCTTGCTGATGGTCTCGAATCCGATCAGCAGCCCCGAGCAACCCGAGCGCGCCATGAGCTCCATGAGATCCGGGTCGCGGCCGATGAGACTGGTCGACAGGCCAAACCACTTCACGCGCAGCGGCACCAGCGCCGTGAAGAGCTCGCGCGCATAGGCGCGATCGGAGATGAGATTGAGGTCGATGAAAATGAGCCGCCTGGCGCCGAACTGCCGGATGTCGGCGACCACGTCCTCGACCGGCTTCTGCAGTTGCTTGCGGCCCCAGGCCGTGGGCGCGACGCAGAACTCGCAGTCGTGCGCGCAGGAGCGCGTGGCTTCGAACACCGCCTGGGTCAGGTAGTCGCGGGGGCTCAACAGCTCGCGCCGCGCGAAGGGCTGGCCCGCGAGAGTGAGATCGAGGTTCTGCGCATAGCGCGGTTGGAGCTGTCCGCGCGCGAAGTCCCGCAGCAGCTGCGGCCAGGTCTGGTCCGCGTAACCCGTGCAGATGGCGTCGGCGTGCTGCTGGGCTTCATCGGGCAGCAGCGTGACGTGCGGCCCGCCCAGCACCACCTTGATGCCGCGCCGGCGATAGTGAGCCGCGAGCTCGTACGAGCGCGTCGAACTACCGGTGATGACCGTCATGCCGACCAGGTCGGCCTCGAGATCGAGCGGGATTTCGCGCGTGCCCTCGTCGAACAACTCGAAATGCACGTCGAGGTCCGGCGGCGCCAGCGCGGCGAGAGTCGTCAGGGTCAGCGGCTGGTAGCGCAGCGACTTGCGGAAGATGCCGCCGCGGCTGCGATACAACGGGCCCTTGGGCGAGAGGAGCGCTACTTTCATTCCATGCACCGGCCGACGGATGGCAACAGGTTTCTGTCGAGGATCAATGCGCAAGACTTGGCGTCGCCGAGTCGTCCGCCCAGGGCGGACAGCAGTCTTGCGCGATGTTGCGCGAAACCGGGCGAGCAGACGATCTGCAGCTCGCGCAGCTGGCCGAGCTGCCGCGCGTAGGCGTATTGCGGGTTGCCGTTGAGCCGCGCATCGATGCGCGACGCGAGCCCGTCGTCGGCGGTCGGGCTATCCACCCACAGCTCGTAGTGCGGGTCCGGCGAGCTCCTCGGCACGAGCGACGCGCCCACCGGCAGCGGCGCGAGCGCTGCCGCGACGAAGCTGTCGGTGAGCTTTTCTCCGACGAGATCGCTCACGACGCCCGCGCGCCCGATGAAACGCAACTCGGGGATGCCATCGCGCAGCGACTGGCAGATGAATTCATCGCCGATGTCGTAGCGATAGAGGCCGCCCGGCGTCGTGATGACCACGCGGTAGGTCTCGCCCTCGGCAAGCTCGTGCGCCAGTCGCGGTTCATCGTGAGCGACGAATTCCAGGAAGGCGCTGTTGAGCGCGGGCACCAGGCGGTCATCGAATCGCGTCGTGATCACGGACTCGGTGGCCAGCACGCCCTTGGCGTCGAGATGCACGCCGGGCAAGAGCTCCGCGACTCGCTGGGCATACGGCTGTGAGGCGCCATCCATCCACATGGACACGGCCTCGAGGTTTGGCCACAGCGCAGGGACCAGGCCGTCGCGGGCCGCAAGCGCGCGCTCGAGGCGACGCGTGGCATCGGTGTCGCCCTGCAGCTCGGCGAGCACGCTCTCCGCGCTGCGTGGCAACGATCCCAATAGCTCCAGTAGGAACGTCGGGCTCCACACGGACATGAACGTGAGGTCCTGCCGCCGCGCCAGGTGCGCCAGCGTGCGGATGCGCCAGCGCGAGACTTCGCTTTCGGGCGGCGGCACGGTGATCACCTGCGCAAGCGAGGGCAGCAGATCTTCGCCCAGATACGCCGCGTCCGACGGCAGGCCCAGCGGGAGGCCGCAGGGCAGCGTGCGCGGCGCACGCGTGACCGGGCTGGCGGCGACATATGCCAGGCCTTGCATGATTCGCGGCCGGCGTTCGAGCAGCGAGTGCAGCCACGGCAACACGCCGGCGCGAAACGCCCGCAACGATTGCGCCGTGTACGGGATGAGCTTGGCGCCGATGGTGCCACCCGTGGCTTCGAAGGCGACGGGCGCATCGCGCGTGAGCACGCCAGGTTCCCCGGCAGCGACGCGTTCCAGCCAAGGAAGATAGGCGTCGTCGCGGCGGATGGGTACGCGACGCCGGAAGTCGTCGATGTCCTGGATAGCGGCGAAGCCGTGCTCGACACCGAAGCCGGTGCGCTCATGGGTCGCCAGCAGCGACATCAGCAGATTCCGCTGCTGCAGCGCCGGCCGCTCGAACGCACCGGCGAGCGCGTCGTGTTCCTCTCTCGCTGCCGAGGCGATGTGCCGCCACGCGTTCAATGCGCGCTCTCGAACAGGCGCCGCGCCAGTGGCCGCAGGTTCTCGGGAGTGAGCTCGCACAGGCACACCAGCTCATCGCCATTACGGTAGCCGGAGTTGCGCCGCAGGAAGAAGCTCACATCCTCGCGCCCGGCCTCGCGTTCGTTGGCTTCCGCGAAGGGCTCCGCGAGATGGCCGTGCGATTCGCGGTAGCGAATCACGCCGCTGACGTCGTCGAACGCCTCGCCGAAGCGCGCGCTCGCCAACTGCTTCATCAAGGCCGCGATGCGCGCCGGCGTGCCGCGCTCCCAATGCGGATAGAACTCGTGCGCGAAGGCAGGCAGGTAACGGAACGTGCGGTGCCCCTTGACGATGAGGAACCAGAACAGCGGCAACTCGGGACGTTCGCGCTTGAGCTGGCCGACGTATTTCAGCCAGGTGAAGGCCAGCGCCTGCGAGCCCCAGTGCGCGCGGTCGATGATGGTGTCGCCCGAAAAGACGAAGCGGATGGTCGAGCCTTCGAATTCCGTGATGCCGACCGAGATCGTCGAGAAGCCCTGGATGCGACCCTGGGCATCCTGCAGCAGCAGCAGCGAGTCCTTCTGCGCGAGATCACGTTCGAACAACTCGTGGTGCGAGCCCGAGTAGAAGCGGCGATAGAGGTTCCACATCTCCTCGCGATCGGAGGAGGAAATGGCACTGACCGAAACGATTCTCGACGTCAGGGCGTTAGCGGTTGCCACGGGCGGGGAGGTTGAACGCATCCCCCCTTTCCCGCAAGACCCAGGCCCGCAAGACCCCGGCCCGCAAGACCCCGGCGCCGGTAGCGCTTCTCAGAACGTGACGGGTCGCGCCAGGAACTCATCGGTGCCGAAGGACATTTCGAGCCCGATCCCCACGCCCCAATTTGCTTCGCGCACCTGCCATACCTCGTCCCGGGGGAAGGTGACGCTTACGCGCGACTCGAGTACCAGCCAGTCGCGCATGATGCTGCGGCGATATGCGAACTTCAGGCCGTAGTCGCCCAGTGGCACCGCGGCGTCCATCTCTCCGCTGCTGAAGAGCTCGGCGGCGATCGCGCGCCGATTCGGGAACCCGCGCATCATGGTGACCGAGCCATAACCCTTCACGCCTTCGCTGCGCTGGGAGAACGTGCCCGAGAGCGTGCCGCGAAGCAGCCAGACATCGCGCAGTATCCTCTCCACGTCGATGCGGCTGGTGACGCCGAACTTCTCGGTGTTCTGCCAGAAAGCCGTCTCGCGAAAACTGAACAGCGTGTATTCCGAGCTGCCTTTCATGAACCGGTAGCTGCCCTTGACGAAGGGGTCGAGCGGTGAGTTCAGCCGCAATCCCGCGTCCGCATCGAAGTGCCCGCCGTCCTTGGGGTCGCGATAGCGGATGCCGAACAATGTTTCGTCGTCCTCGACCGGTCCGTATTGCCGTGCGAACGCGCCCGAGCCGGGCGAGCGTTCGGTCACGTACTCGTCGCGGTTCACGCGGCCGACGAACGCGTGGAATCTTTCGTTGAGCTGCGGCAGAGGCACGTCCACCTGGAAACGCATGCGCGGCTGGAAGCCATCGAACTCGTCGTAGAGGATCGCGGGCGCGATGGAGCCGCTGGTCTGCAGGTACGCGGCCTCGCTCACATCGCTGCCGAACCACTGGTCCATGCGCATGGCCGAACGCCACACTGCGTTGAACACGCCGTTGTGGGCGCGGTCGATCCACGGATCCTTGTACGGGTCTTTCTCTTTTTGTTTGTTGGACTCGTCCTGCGACGGGCCGGAATCCTGGGCTGCAGCCGTGGGCGCAACGCTCAATGCCGCCGCCGGTCGCGGGGCTAACCACATCGCGAAGGAAATCAGCAATATTGATGGGGCGCTCAGCGCCCATGGCCTCCACATGGGGGCCACGATGCTCTAACGAGGTGGTCGGCCGCGTGAGCGAAAGCCGCACCGGGCTGTCAGTGGATTCTGCAGCCCGGCGCGGGTCAACGACTACCGCTTGGCGACCTTGAGCGGCGGCCCGGTGAACTCGGCTTCGAGCGTCACCTTCACTTCATCGCTGACGCCGAAGGTGGTGCCGGGCGCCGGAATCCCGAACGCCACGCCGAAGTCCGACCGCTTGAAGCTTCCCTCTGCGGAGAAGCCGATGCGCGCCGCGGGGTCGAATGGATGTCCAGCGTAGCCGCCATTGAAACGCGCGTTGAGCACGATGGGCTTGGTGATGCCACGCACCGTGAGATCGCCGCGGACCAGCAGCGTGCCGTCACTGGGCGACTCCACGCCGCGCGAGACGAACTTCATTTCCGGGTATTCGCTCGCGTCGAGCCAATCTTTGCCCGCGGCGAGCGTATCGAGAAAGCCATCGGGCGCGTTGTCCGAAGAGATAGACCGCGGATCGATGGTCACATCGACGCTCGAAGCGCCGAGCTTCGTCGGGTCAAAATCGAGCTTCGCGTCGTAGCGCGTGAAGCGCGCGGTGAACGTCGAGAACCCCAGGTGATCCACGCGGAAGATGAGGCTCGTGTGCGCCTTGTCGAGCGTGTACGAGCCCTTCGGGATCGGCTCCGAAGAAGGCGGCGGAACCTGCGCCTGCGATATGGCGGCGGTTGCGAGCAGGGCGATGGCAGTGATGAAGCGCATGACGGGTTCTCCTGAAGATTGTTGGTGTTCGGGAGATAGCCGATTGGCCGCCCGGGAAATCGACAGTCATTTGCGACCGCAAATGGGGGCAGCACCCACCGATGGGGGCAGCCCCCATTTCCTGGAAGAGCGGTCAGCCTGCCAACTTCGTGTCGCGACCGACCTGCTCCCACGCGGCGAGGTCCTCGAGCAGCTGCTCCGCATGCGCGCGCACGGCGCCGATGGAATCCGCGCCGAGCTGCAGCCGCAGCGGCGTGATCTCCGCCTCCAGCGCCCGCATCACCGCGGCCGCGGCCTTCGCCGGATCGCCCGGCTGCGCGCCGTGCATGTCATGCATCGCGCCACGGATGCTCGCGAGCGAGTCGCGGTATGCCGCATTGACCGGCATGTGGCGCAACGCGTCCGTGCCGCCGAATGACGTGCGAAACGCGCCGGGTTCAACGATCAGCACCTTGATGCCGAACGGCTTCACCTCGAGCGCCAGCGCCTCGGACATGCCCTCCAGCGCGAACTTCGTGGCCGAATAGGCGCCGACGCCTTCGAAGGACATCTGCCCACCCATCGACGAAATGTTCACGATGGCGCCCGAACGCTGCGCGCGCATCACCGGCAGAACTGCACGAGTCACCGCGGCGGCGCCGAAGAAATTGGTGTCGAACACGGCGCGCAGCTCGGCGTCCGGGGTCTCCTCGACGGCGCCGACGATGCCGTACCCCGCGTTGTTGAAGAGGTAGTCGATGCGGCCGAAACGCCGTACCGCGGCATCCACGGCGGGCTGGATATCCGCCAGTTGGGTCACGTCGAGCTTCACGGCCAGTACGCGGCCGGGCGCGGTAGCCGTCAAAGCCTCGAGTTTGCCGACGTTACGCGCGGATGCCACCACGTTGTCGCCGCGCTCGAGCGCGTACAGCGCGAAGGCCATGCCGAAACCGGACGATGCGCCGGTGATGAACCAGGTCT
>DATLDQ010000089.1:0-2260 GCA_035525785.1 Steroidobacteraceae bacterium
CCGACGTTCACCCTTGTCTACGGCGTGCTGCCGCACGCGGAGGCGCGATTGCGGATGCAGGCCGAGGCGATCAGCCAGAACCGGTGGCAGTTCATGCGCGAGGGGGCGTGGTTGAAGCCGACCGCGGGCGGCTTGCGCGTAGACCTCTCGAAAGTCGATCGCATGAACATCGTCGTGCTTCGCAAGAGCCAGCGGCCGGCGCGGTGGTGCCAGACGCCAATCACCGCCACGCTGGACGAGCCTTTGCGCCTGAAGCGACCTCGTTTGCCGAGAGGAGTACTCATCGACCAACTCGGGCAGAGCACGACCCGGGACTGGGCGGGGAAGACCCGTAGCCTCGACGCAATGCAGGCGCGCCTGAAGGGCCAGCTCGCCGCGGCGCCGGCGCACAAGTGGCCGGCCGGGTTCTCGCCGTGGGGCGGCCTGGCGGGGCGGCGTGACAAGAGCGACAACGACACGAAGTTCTTCCGAACGCATCACGACGGCACGCGCTGGTGGCTGCTGGATCCTGACGGCCATCCCTTCTGGTCGGCGGGACTCGACTCCGTGCGCGTGGACACGGCGGCGAACTCCGACGGCCTCGAGCGCGCACTCACGTGGGCGCCTCCTAGGGATGGTGCGTTCAAGGAGATTTACGATGTACGAGCCGATGGGCGCCGCTCGATCAACTACCTGATGGCGAATTTCATCCGCACGTTCGGCGCCGGCTGGTACGACAGGTGGACCACGATCACCCTCGGGGAGATGCGCCGGCTGGGATTCAACACCGTCGCCAACTGGTCGGACTGGGAGATCGCGCGCGCGGCCCGGTTCCCATACGTCAGGCCGCTCGCGTGGGGCGACCGCGCCGTGCCGTTCGTCTATCGCGACTTTCCCGACGTGTTCGATTCGCGCTGGGATGCCGATGCCGCGCGCTTCGGTGAGCAGCTCGCCAGCACGCGCGATGATCCGTCGTTCGTCGGCTACTTCCTGATGAATGAACCGACCTGGGGGTTCGCGCGCGAGACGCCCGCATCGGGCATGCTCTTCAACACACTCCGATGCGCCACGCGGCGCGCGCTGGGTGACGCGCTCGCACAGAAGTACGGCGACGACCGCGGGATCTCGAACGCCTGGGGCTTCCAAACGACGCTTGCCGCGCTCCGCGAAGGACGGTGGACCCAGACGCTCACGCCGCCTGCCGAGCGCGATCTGGGCGAATTCAGCGCCGTGATGGTGGAGAAGTTCTTCGGCGCGCTCAGCGCGTCGTGCCGCCGTGCCGATCCGAACCACCTCAATCTTGGTATCCGCTATCACACGATTCCGCCCGACTGGGCCGTGCCCGGGATGCGGTCGTTCGACGTGTTCTCCATGAACTGCTACGACGCCCGCGTGCGGTCGGGCGAAATGGAGAAGATCGCGGCGATGTTGAAGATGCCCGTGATGGTCGGCGAGTGGCATTTCGGCGCGCTCGACCGCGGGCTCCCCGCGAGCGGCATCGGGCACGTGCCGACTCAGGACGACCGCGGCCGCGCCTACCGGGTGTACCTCGAAGACGCCGCTGCGAAGCCGTGGTGCGTGGGCGTGCACTACTTCATCCTGTACGACCAGTCGGCGCTCGGGCGTTTCGACGGCGAGTGTTACAACATCGGCTTTCTCGATGTCTGCAACCGTCCGTACGAGCCCTTGTGCAATGCCGCGCGCGCAAGCCACGAGCGAATGTACGATGTCGCGATGGGGAAAGTGCCGGCGTTCGCGGACGCCCCCGAGTACTTGCCGAAGCTCTACGTGTGATCGTTTGTGAGAAGCACGTAGGATCTGGTGATTGTGCTGAGCGAGTCACGCACCAAGGTCATCGAGTGCGAGTCGGCTGACGATTTTCTCAGCCAGATCTCACCTCGGGCGAGGCATTTCTACGACTACGGGCCTTCCACTTTCATCTTCCGTGGGCACCCGGATGCCCGCTTCGCCCTCATCCCCTCGGCTCTTCGTAACGGCACTCTCATTCGAACAGCACGTGGCTGGCGTCCAGTTGGCGAGTGGGCCAACCGTGAGCAACTCGACGCAGAATACCAGACGCTCCGACTGTTCTTTGAGCGTTCAGACGCTGCGGGACTTGCCCTGCCCGAAGATTCTCAGTCTCTGCGGCGGCTGCTGTTTGACGGTTCGCACACACCGGAGTTCTGGCCGCCTTTCCAACTGCTGTCCCTTCTGGGCCTCGCACAACACTACGGCGTACCGACTCGGCTGCTGGATTGGTCGAGGAGCGCGTTGAAGGCGG
>DATLDQ010000107.1:0-34061 GCA_035525785.1 Steroidobacteraceae bacterium
GACGCCGCGCGGCAAGCCGTTGCCGCGAAGCAGGAGGCGACGCCAGCTCCCGCGCCTCACAAGATCGAATCCGTGACGCGACAGATAGATTCGTTTCTGCGCAGCCAGAATCATCAGCTGCAGTTCCGCGTGGACCAGGGCAGCGGAAAGATGGTCGTCACGGTGACCGACGGAGAAACCGGCGAAGTCATCCGGCAGGTGCCGGGTGAGGAAGCGCTGCGCATCGCGCAGAACTTGGAAAACCGTCTGAGCGGCATGCTCGACGAAAAGGTTTGAGACCATGGCAGGACTGACGACAAACGGTTTGGGTTCGGGACTGGACATCAACAGCCTGGTGTCGCAGCTCGTCACCGCCGAGAAGTCCACCAAGCAGAGCCAGATCACGCGCGCGCAGACCAGCACCGTGACGTCGATTTCGGCGCTGGCGACGCTCAAGAATGCGATGTCCACGTTCAACACGGCGCTCACGCCGCTGAAGACCGTGGAGATCTTCGCGTCGCGTTCCGCCACGTCTTCGGACCAGGAATTCTTCTCCGCATCGGCCACCAACGCGGCTGCCGCCGGTTCCTATGACGTTCAGGTCGAGCACCTGGCCTCTGCGCACCAGATCAGCTCGACGGCATTCGCCACCGGCCAGACCATGGATGTGGGCACCGGCACGTTGACCATCCAGGTGGGTCCGACCAAGACCTTCTCCATCAGCATCGACAGCAACCACGATCAGCTGGCGCAGGTCCGCGATGCGATCAACAATGCGGCCGACAACGACGACCTGGTGACCGCCACCATCGTCAACGCCGCCGATGGCGCGCACCTGGTGCTCTCGTCGGTAGCATCGGGCGCCGACAGTGCCATCCGCGTCTCGCAGTCGGGTGGCAATGGCGGGCTCTCCCGGCTCGAATACAATGCCTCGCTGACCACGAACTACCGCCAGCTGCGCGAGGCGCACAACGCCGAGGCGTACATCGCCGGCGAACTGCACTCGAGCGCCACGAACACGATCACCAATGCCATCGACGGCGTGACCATCACGCTGATCAAGGCCGACCCCGGCGAGATCAAAACGGTCTCGGTGGCCACCGATACTGCCGCCACGGTGGGTCGTGTGAAGGCCTTCGTCGATGGATTCAACGCGCTGGCCAAGCAGATGGGCTCGCTGCGCAGCTTTGACCCCGCGTCCAAGAAGGCGGGTCCGCTGCTGGGCGACTCCATGCTCCGCACCATTGAAAGCGAGCTGCGCGGCAAGATCTCCGATCCGGTCAGCGGCACCGAAAGCGTGTACGACACGCTGGCGAGCGTGGGCATCACCACGCAGAAAGACGGCACGCTGGCGCTCGACAACGCCAAGCTGACCAAGGCGCTGTCCGCCGATTTCGACGGTGTCGCCAAGCTGTTCGGCTCCGAGAATGGCGTGGCCGCGCGCCTCGCCAATGCGCTCACGCCGCGCCTGGCCAGCGACGCCGAGCTCGACATCCGCACCAAGCGACTCAACCAGAAGAGCCTCGACCTGCAGAAGGAACAGGTGGCGCTGGACGCACGCATGGTGAAGGTCGAGGCCCGCTACAAGGCGCAGTTCAACGCGCTCGACAGCATGCTGGCCAAGATGTCCAGCACGTCTAGCTACCTCGCGCAGCAGCTCTCGCAGATCGCCAACATCGGCAAGTAGTACCGCCGCTTTTCATCGGCTTTCTCCTTGGTTTTGCGCGCCACGTCACTGCGCGCGCCTCAAGTCTCCGCTACTCAAGTTCGCATACCAGAGGCCGTTAAGCTCCTGACAGATATGGAGCACAAGACGATGGCCTTTCCGCCCAACGCCTCGAAACTCGCCGCTTATCGCAGCACCTCGGTGCATGCGGGCCTCGAAGCTTCCGACCCGCATCGCCTGGTCGTGATGATGATGGACGGCGCGCTGGATCGCATCGCCACGGCGCGCGGCCTCATGAGCCACGGTCCGAGCGCCGACAAGGCGCAGCTGCTGCATCGCGCGGTCGCGATCATCGACGAGCTGCGCAACAGCCTCAACTTCAAGGCCGGCGGTGACGTCGCAAAGAATCTCGATGCGCTGTACGAGTACATGTGCCAGCGCATCATGCAGGCCAACGCGGCCAACAAGCCCGAGTGGCTGGACGAAGTGAGCCGGCTGCTGGGGGAGATCCGCTCGGCCTGGCTGCAGATCTCCATGCAAGGCCGCGTAAAGGCATCGCCGTGACGCTCGCCGCCCGCGACTCTCATCGCAGCCGACCGCAGCTGCGCCTGGTGCACGGTTCGTTCCGCCCCGTGACCGGCCCGACCGAGTGGCAGCGCGTGGCGCGGGCGGTCGTCGCCTGCACGCACGAGCTCGCCCGGCACCTGCTCGAGCAGCGCTGGCCGCGCGTCGACGAGGTCCTGCGGGAGCGCCGCGAGCTCATCGAGGGCATGGAACGCCTGCCGCTCGATGCCGACGGCCGCCGCTGCCTGGTGTCGTTGCAGGAGGCCGCCGCGGAATCGGAGCGCGCCGTCAATGCGATGATGGGGCGCCATGCGGAGAGCCAGGGCTAACCGCCTGCGCTAGACTCGCCGCGGAGGTCTGACATGTTCGACGGCCGCGACACCATCGTGATGTTCGACAAGATCGCCTACGAGGATCTGCTGCCGGTGCACTGGCGCCCGCAGACCGAGCCGGTGAGCGACCTCCAGGCGCAGCAGTTCGCGGAGCGCAACCTGCGCGTGCTGCAGGCCTGCGATGCCCTCGAGGAGCAGGGGCGCGTCGAGAAGGCAGACGACCAGTCGCCGCATTCGGCCGACATCATGCGTCTCGACCTCAAGCTCAACCTGTTGCTGGACGTCGTGGGGCAATTGCTCACCGCCAGCCAGCAGCGGCCCCAGTCCGTGCAGATCCGGTTCAACGCCATGGGCGCGCACTTCGCGTGGCCACAGCCACTGGCCGTGGGGGCGCGCGGGATAATCGAGGTCACGCTGCGCGACATCGTCGTGCAGCCCCTGCATCTCCCGGCGGAAGTCGTCGCCGGCGCGCCAGCGGGTCTCACGCGCGTGCGCTTCCTCTCCCTCGGCGAAAACGTCGCGGATCACATCGAGAAGCTGGTCTTTCGCCGCCACCGGCGAAAAATTGCCGGCGCGCGCCAGCAATCGGCGCGCAAGTAGTCACCGCAGGAAGAATCACTAAGGGTTTTTCCCGGCGCGCGCAGTGTCATCGGCAGTTGCGCCAACTTTGTTAGGCGGGGTTTCCCTATTGCGCGAGAACTTGTTTCGCGCGTCACGGTTTTGTTTGTGCGGCGCGCGGAAGATACTCCACGAGAGAGGAGACACCGTGCAATCACTCGAACACTTCAGTGCGCAGAGCGATGGATTCGTTCGTAGCGCGGAAGATCGCAGGAGCGCCAACGCCGCGAACATCGACGGCGTGCAATTGCCCACCGGGGTTTCCCCGGCGGTCGCCGCCGTCAACCGGCTCATCCAACAGGTGTCGCCGTACGATTCGACGGTACTCATCCTAGGGGAATCCGGAACCGGCAAGGAGATCGCCGCGCGCGCGATCCATGCTTCCAGCCCGAGACGTCAGCGTCCGTTCGTCGCCGTGAACTGCGGCGCGATCCCCGCCGAGCTGCTCGAGAGCGAGCTCTTCGGCCATGAAAAGGGCTCGTTCACCGGCGCCATCACCGCCCGCAAGGGCCGATTCGAGATCGCCGAGGGCGGCACGCTGTTCCTCGACGAGATCGGCGACATGAGCCTGCCCATGCAGGTGAAGCTGCTGCGCGTGCTGCAGGAGAGGATCTATGAGCGCGTCGGCAGCAATACCTCGAGCGAGTGCGACGTACGAATCATCGCCGCCACGCACCGCAATCTCGAGGAATCCATCATCAAGGGCACGTTCCGCGGCGACCTGTTCTATCGCCTGAACGTGTTTCCGATCGAGATGCCGGCGCTCGCGTCCCGCATCGACGATCTGCCCGCGCTCGTCGACGATTTCGTGGCGCAGGCCGCGCGCCGTGGCCGTCCCGCGCTGCAGTTGCAGCAGGAGACGATGCAGGCGCTCAAGGATTACTCGTGGCCCGGCAACATCCGCGAGTTGTCGAACCTGATCGAGCGGCTGGCCATCCTGTGTCCCGAGCGCCCCGTGGGCATCGGCGACCTGCCGGCCCGCTATCGGCCGACCGACTGGACGGCGCCGCCGATGCCGGCCCCGGCGATGACGGCCGAGATCCCGCAGCTGCTGGCCGAAGTTTCCGGCGGCGACGAGATCGAACCCGTCGAAGGCGCGGAGCTGCCGGCCGCGCTCTGGAAGAGCAACGACGACTCGTCGATTTCGGGACCAACGCGCCTGCCGGAAAACGGCGTGGATCTGCGCGCGCACCTGACACTCATCGAGCGCAGCCTGATCAGCCAGGCGCTGCAGCGATCCGGCGGAACCGTGGCGCACGCCGCGCGACTGCTCTCGCTGCGCCGGACGACGCTCGTCGAAAAACTCCGCAAGCTCGGCATGGCGGACATGTCAGGGGCTCACGCCCCGTAATCCTTGGCGCCGAAGCGGCGCCATTGTCAGGGGCTCGCGCCCCGTTACTCATGGCGCCGAAGCGGCGCCATACATCTGAAGGTACGGACTCGCGGGGGAAGCACATGGCGAGGACGGGGAGTTGCGCCTGAATTTTGGTCGAGGGATTCCGGAGCGGGTTGAGCTTCGCGCCGGAAACCTGACGCGCCGTGTGACGAGCATCACGCGGACGGCGGCAAAAAGGCAGGCACGGCAATTGCAACTGCAATGCATGGCCGCTCGAGCGCGGCCGTTCTGAGAGAGGAGTCGAGTCAGATGAGCATTGAAACCAACTTGAGCGATTCGCTGGAGCCCGTCGCCGTCGACGCATCGTCGCGACTGATCATGGACCTGGCGCGTCGTGTCGCGAGCACCGATTGCACCGTGCTCCTCGTCGGAGAATCCGGGACGGGCAAGGAAGTCCTCGCGCGCCTGATCCACAAGTCGAGCCCGCGCGCGAAGAACAACTTCGTCGCGGTGAACTGCGCCGCCATCCCCGAGAACATGCTCGAAGCCATGTTGTTCGGCTACGAGAAGGGTTCCTTCACGGGCGCCCACAACTCGCATGCCGGCAAGTTCGAGCAGGCGCAGGGTGGCACGCTGCTGCTCGACGAGATCACCGAGATGCCGCTGGCCCTGCAGGCCAAACTGCTGCGCGTGCTCCAGGAGAAGGAAGTGGAGCGCATCGGCGGCACCAGCGCGCTGGCGCTCGACGTCCGCGTCATCGCCACCACGAACCGCATGCTGCGCGCCGAAGTGGCCGCCGGGCGCTTCCGCGAAGACTTGTACTACCGCCTCAACGTGTTCCCCCTGGCGTTGTCGCCGCTGCGCGATCGGCGCGACGACGTGCTGCCGCTCGCCACTCATCTGTTACAGCTGCGTTCGCGTCCCGGCCATCGCATCCCGGCGCTGTCGGCCGACGCCGCGCACCTGCTGCTCACCTACAGCTGGCCCGGCAACGTGCGTGAGCTCGACAACCTGCTGCAGCGCGCGCTGGTGCTGGTGGAAGGCTCGGTCATCGAAGCCGAGCACATCCTGTTCGAGAAGCAGGCGACGCAGTCCGACATCCAGGTCAAGTCGGGTCCCGCGTTGCACGAGAAGATGGAGCGCGCCGAGCGCGACGTGATCCTCGAAGCGCTGCGCGCCGCCAACGGCAGCCGCCGTGAAGTGGCCGAGAAGCTCGGCATCAGCCCGCGCACGCTGCGCTACAAGCTGGCGCGCATCCGCAGCGCCGGCATCGAAGTGCCGGCCGCCTGAGCGGGTAGAGAGGGAGGTCCGTCATGAGCTCCATGGAAATCGACCGCGTACTCGCGCAGATCCGCAGCATCTCGCAGGCGACCAAGTCGCCGGGTGTGGGCGGAGTCGGCGGCGTGGGCGCCGGCCCCGGTGCCGTGGGTGGCGTCGACAACGGCTTCGCCAAGCTGCTCAAGCAGGGCCTGGAGAGTGTCAATGCCACGCAATCCAAGGCCAACGATCTCGCCACCAAGTTCGAACGGGGCGTGCCCGGCGTCGAACTACCCCAGGTCATGATCGAGATGCAGAAGGCGAACGTGTCGTTTCGCGCGTTGACCGAGGTGCGCAACAAGTTCATCGATGCGTACCGCGAAATCATGAACATGCCGCTGTAAAAAAAGAGGTTCCTAGCAAATGGCCGAAGCAGTCATCCCCGCCCCGCAGCGCGTCATCACCGGCTTCAAGCCGCTGTTGCTGCTCGTCGGTGTGGCCGCCGCAATAGCGGCTGGCGTCGGCGTGATGTTGTGGTCCGTCGGCCCCACCTACACGATGCTGTACGGCAATCTCGCCGGCGAAGATGCCGCACAGATCGCGCAGTCGCTCGAAGGTGGCGGCATCCCTTACAAGCTCGACGACGGCGGACGGGCAATCAGCGTGCCCGCCGAGCAGCTCGCGGCCGCGCGTCTGCGGCTCGCGTCCCAGGGTCTGCCCGAGGGCGGCGGCGGCGTGAACGCCATGACCAAGGACCCGGGCTTCGGCGTCAGTGCGTTCATGGAAGGCGCGCGTTACCAGCACGCCCTCGAGACCGAGCTCGCGCGCACCATCGCCTCGTTGCAGAATGTGCAAGGAGCGCGCGTGCATCTCGCCATGGCACGGCAATCCGCATTCGTCAGTGACCACAAGCCGGGCTCGGCTTCGGTGTTCCTGCAGATCAAGGCGGGCCGCCGCCTCGACGAAGAGCAGGTGCAGGCCATCGCCAATCTCGTCGCCTCGAGCATTCCGGAGATGGAAGCTGCGCAGGTCACCATCATCGATCAAGCCGGTCGCCTGCTGACGGCGCCCAATGCCGACAGCGATACGGCGATGCGCGACAAGATGTTCGAGTTCGCGCATCGGCTCGAAGAATCGTACTCCCAGCGCATTCAGGACATGCTGACGCCCCTGGTGGGCCCCGGCCGCGTGCGCGCGCAGGTCGTCGCGCAGGTGGACATGGCCACCACCGAATCCACGCGTGAACAGTTCAATCCGCAAAGCCAGGTGGTGCGCAGCGAATCCACGTCCGAGGAAGCCGCGCGCAATGGCGCGGGCAACGCCGGCGGGGTACCCGGTGCGCTCACCAACCAGCCACCGCAGCCCGGAGTGGCGCTGCCGCCCGGCGCGACACCCACGATCGCGCAGTCGGGCGCGAATCCGACGGCGGGCGCCCCCAATGCGCCTAACAACGCCACCGGAACGTCGGTCACCGGACCGGACTCCACGGCGCGCCAGTCCACGCGCAACTACGAGATCGACCGCACCATGTCGTACACACGCGCGCCCGCGGGCAAGGTCACGCGCCTCACCGTGGCCGTGCTCATCGACAATCTGCGCAACACGGACAAGGACGGCAAGGTCACCGAGACGCCGCTGCCCAAGGACCAGATCGATCGCCTCACCGCGCTGGTGCGCGATGCCGTGGGTTTCGATGCCGCGCGCGGCGACAGCGTCAACGTCGTGAACTCCTCGTTCGTCGGCGCGCCGCCCATTGAAGAGGGCGAGCTCGAGTCCATCCCGATCTGGGAGAAGGGCTGGTTCCAGACGCTCGCCAAGATCCTCGGCGGCGTCGTGGTGCTGCTCATCATCGTGTTCAGCGTGCTCAAGCCGCTCACGCGCGGGTTGTTGAACGCTGCCAAGACGCCGGCGTTGCGCCAGGGCGCGCTCGCCGCGGCCGTCGCCGCCGGCGCGCCAGGCGGCGCTCCCGCCGAATTGCCGCAACTCCAGTACGAACAGCAGGTCGCGGCCGCCCGTGGCCTCGTCACGCAGGACCCCAAGCGCGGCGCGCAGGTCGTGAAGCAGTGGGTTTCCGCCGATGATTAAGCAGGACCAGGGCAGGACCGGCGTCGAGCGCGCCGCCATATTGCTGCTGACGCTCGGCGAGAGCGAGGCCGCGGAAATCCTCAAACACATGGGTGCCAAGGAAGTGCAGCGCCTGGGCAAGACCATGGCCGAGCTCGCCAATGTCTCGAAGGAAGAGGTGCGCTCGGTGCTGCACGACTTCACCTCGGCGGTCGAGATCCAGACCTCGCTGGGCGTGGGCTCCGACGAATTCATCCGCAAGGTGCTGGTCAACGCGCTCGGCGAAGACAAGGCCGCGAGCCTCATGGAGCGCATCAGCCTCGGCAGCGAGCGCAAGGGCCTGGACGCGCTCAAGTGGATGGACCCGCGCGCGGTCATGGACCTCGTTCGCAACGAACACCCGCAGATCATCGCGATCATCTTGGCCTATCTGGACGCCGACCAATCGGCGGAAGTGCTGGCGTGTTTTCCGCCGCCGGTGCGGTCCGACCTGGTCGCGCGCGTGGCCACGCTCGATGGCGTGCAGCCATCGGCGCTGGCCGAGCTCGACGATCTCATGGAGAAGCAATTCGCCGCATCGGGCGGTACGAGCAAGAGCTCATCGCTCGGCGGCCTCAAGGCCGCGGCCGAGATGCTCAACCTGCTCGATTCGTCGGTGGGCTCGGCCATCATGGCCGACATCGCCAAGGGCGACGAGCGGCTGTCCTCGAACATCCAGGACCTCATGTTCGTGTTCACCGATCTCCTGAAGGTCGATGACCGCGGAATGCAGGAACTGCTGCGCCAGGTGCCGGCCGACAAGCTGCTCATCGCGCTCAAGGGCGCGGACGAGGAGTTCAAGACCAAGGTCTTCAAGAACATGTCGCAACGCGCGGCGGAAATGCTCAAGTCCGATCTCGAGGCCAAGGGCCCGGTGCGCCTCGCCGACGTCGAGGCCGCGCAGAAGGAAATCCTGATCGCCGCGCGCAAGCTCGCGGACGAAGGCACCATCAACCTGGGCGGTGGCAAGGGTGATGAGTACGTCTGACCTCGAACCCGTTGCCCGCTGGGACCTGCCGTCCGTCGAGGGCGCGGCCATGCCGCGTCCCGGCGTCAAGGGCGTCAACGTCATGCATCTCAGCATCGTCGAGCGCGAGGCCTGGGAGCATGGCTACAAGGATGGGCACGTCGAAGGCGTGCGCAAGGGCGAGCAGGAGCTCGCGAAGCGCATCAACGAAGTGAACGTCAAGATCGCGGCGCTCGAGGCCATCATCGGCACGCTGGCGAAGCCGCTCGAGGAGCTCGATGCACAGGTCGAAAGCGAGCTCACGCGCCTTGCGCTCACCGTCGCCAAGCACCTGGTTCGCCGGGAGCTCAAGATCGACCCCACGCAGATCATCGGCATCATCCGGCACACGGTCGCGCTGCTGCCGCTGGCGTCCCGCAACATCAAGGTCCACCTGCACCCCGACGATGCCGTCGTGGTTCGCGAGAAGCTCGCGGCGCCGCAGGGCGAGCAGCAGTGGCAGATTTCCGAAGACCCCCTGATGGCGCGCGGTGGCTGCCGCGTGACCAGCGAGAACTCGGCCATCGACGCGCGGTTCGAAACCACCATGGCCGCGGCGCTGTCCGGCCTGCTCGGTGACGAGCGCGCCGAGCGTCCCAACGAGGGCGGCGCTTGAGCGGGCACCCGGGAGACACTTCGGCAACGAGCGCTGGCGTCGCGGCATTCCGTGCCGAACGCGCGCTCGGCTGGCGTGAACGCATCGCGCGGCAGGTGAAGCGCGCCGTAGCGCTGCCGCCGCCTGCGGTCGAAGGCGCGCTCACGCGCATGGTTGGCCTCACGCTCGAAGCTTCCGGCTGTCAGGCGGCGGTCGGCGACGTCTGTGATCTGTTGAACGGCGACGGCTCGAAAGTCGAAGCCGAAGTCGTCGGGTTCGCCGGCGACAAGCTCTATCTCATGCCCACGGGCGAAGTGCACGGCCTCGCGCCGGCTGCGCGCGTGGTGCCCCGGCAGCGCGCGGGCAGCGTACGAGTCGGCCCGGGGCTGCTCGGCCGCGTCATCGACGGCAACGGCGTCCCGCTCGACGGCCTCGGCCCCATCCAGGGCGAGGACCGCGTCAAACTATTGGGCGGCTCGATCAACCCGCTCGCGCGTCATCCCATCGACACGCCGCTCGATGTCGGCGTGCGCACCATCAATTCGTTGCTGACCGTGGGACGCGGCCAGCGCATCGGTCTCTTCGCGGGCTCGGGCGTGGGCAAATCCGTATTGTTGGGGATGATGGCCCGCTACACCTCGGCCGACGTGATCGTGGTCGGGCTGATCGGCGAGCGCGGCCGCGAAGTGAAGGAATTCGTCGAACGCATCCTCGGGCCGGAAGGCCGCCGCCGTTCGGTGGTCGTGGCCTCGCCAGCCGACAATCCGCCGCTGATCCGCCTGCATGGCGCGTGGCTCGCCACGTCGATCGCCGAGTACTTCCGCGAGCGCGGGCTCTCGGTGCTGCTGATCATGGATTCACTGACCCGATTTGCCCAGGCGCAGCGCGAGATCGGCCTCGCCATCGGCGAAGCGCCCGCCACCAAGGGCTACCCGCCCTCGGTGTTCGCGCGCCTGCCCGCGCTGGTGGAACGCGCGGGCAACGGTGCCAAGGGCAAGGGCTCGATCACGGCGTTCTACACCGTGCTCACCGAGGGCGACGACCAGCAGGACCCGATCGCCGATTCCGCGCGCGCCATTCTCGACGGACACGTCGTGCTGTCGCGGCGTATCGCCGAGTCGGGCCAGTACCCGGCCATCGATGTCGAGGCCTCGGTCAGCCGCGTGATCAACGAGATCATCCCGCCGGAGCACGCGGACCTCGTGCGCCGCTTCCGCCAGACGTTGTCCATCTACCAGCAGAATCGCGACCTCATCTCCATCGGTGCCTACCAGCGTGGCAGCGATCCACGCATCGACCAGGCGATGGACCTGTGGCCGGCGATGCAGAAATTCCTCACGCAGCAGATCAACGAGCGCGTCGGCCACGCCGACGCCGTGAACCAGCTGCGCCAGTTGTTCGCCAAGGGCTAAAGCATGCAGAAGCGTTCCGAACGGCTCGACATCGTCCAGCAGGCCGCGTCCCGCACCGAGCGCGAACGCGCCGAACGCGTGGCCCTCGCCGAAAAGCACCTGGTCGAGATGCAGCAGAAGCTCGCGGCGCTCGAGAAGTATCGCGGCGAATACGAGGCGGGTTTCGCGGCCAAGACGAGCGCCGGTTTCGGCGGCGCCGCCGTGCGCGACTTCCAGACCTTTCTTGCGCGACTGGGCGAAGCCCTCAACCAGCAGCGCGAGCTCGTGGCAGGCGCGCGCAACGCGCTCGACGCGGAGCGCAATCACTGGCGGGAGGCGGCGCAGCGCACGCACGTGGTCGAGACACTCGTCGAAAAATGGCAGGGCGAGGAAACCCGCGCCGCCAACCGACGCGATCAGAACATCAGCGATGAGCTGGCCATGCAGTTGCTGCAGGCCCGGGAGCGCACCAAGTGATCGCAGCCCCCGCGCCGACCATTCTCGACGCCGCGGCGGCGACCCCGGCCGCGACACCCGTGGTCGGCGAAGGCGCCGCGGGCTTCGACGCCATCCTGCTGCTGCAGGGCCTGGCCGCGACCACCGACGTGCTCGACGCCGCCACCTTCGAAGCTGCGGACACGGCGGACGCGCTCGGCACCGAAGACGGCTCGGATGACGACGACCTCGGCGACGACATCGAAGCGTCGCTGGCCTTTCTCGCGAACCTGATCGCAACGACCTCGTTACGTTCGAGCGGAGACTTCGGATCCGGCGCGGGCGAGGGCGGCGGCACGGATGACGGCGCCTCCGGGCTGCCGCTGGCCGCCAATGATGGCGATGCCGGCTTCGCGTCCATCGCCGATGGCACGGCCGACAAGGCAGCCGCGCTGCTCGCGTTGACCGCCGTGAACCCGGAGCCGCTGGAGAAGCACCAGGCGGGCGACCCCTCGCAGAACCTGGCAAAGGCCGCCGAGATGCTGGCGCAGGCGCAGCGTCCGCTGCATGCCGAATCTGCCAGACCGTCGGTGCTCACGCATGCGCGTGATGCGCGTTGGGCGGATGACTTCGGCGCCCGGGTTTCCCTGATGGTCCGCGCCGGAGAATCGACAGCTTCGTTGCAGCTCACACCGGTCGATCTCGGCCCCGTGGAAGTGAGGGTCACCGTCAAGGACTCGCAGGCCACGATCCAGTTTGGCGCCGCGCAGGCCGAAACGCGCGCGCTCATCGAAGCCTCGCTGCCGAAGCTGCGCGAGCTGCTGGCATCCCAGGGCTTCAATCTCCTCGATGCCAGCGTGTCCTCGGGGTTCTCCCGGCAACAGCAGACGGCCTTCGCTTCGACCACGCGTGGCGGCGCGAGCAACGAAGCCGAAACCGCGACGACCGAAGCGCGTACCGTGAGGCAGTTGGGGCTGCTCGACCTGTACGCCTGACCGATTTCCCGGCAATTGTCCGCCGCCAATTTCCCGTCGCCGATTGCCGTTCTTTCGTGATCCGCATCACGAAAAGCCGGTGGCACGCACGTTGCACAAGTACTCGTAGCCGCGAAATGACTCGCGTGAGGAACCGTGCATGGCCAACGAAGCTGAAGCTGTAGAAGGTGCCGAAGAGGGCGTGGACGCCCCCGCGCCGGGCGGAAAGAAGAAGCTGATCATCATCATCGCCGCGGCGCTGGCGCTGGTGGGCGGCGGCTTCGGCGTCTGGAAGGCATTCAGCGGCAAGAGCGCCGACGGCAAGGGCGCGAAGAAAGAGGCGAAGCACGAAGAGCTGCTGCCGCCCAAGTACGTCAACCTCGATCCGCCGTTCGTCGTGAACTTCGAAGCCGAAGCGGCCGTGCGTTTCCTGCAGGTCACCATCGGCGTCATGACGCGCGATCCCGCCATGGAGACGCTGATCAAGGACAACGATCCGCGCGTCCGCAACGACATGCTGATGATCCTGAGCGGACAGAACTACGCGTCGGTGTCCACCACCGAGGGCAAGGAAGAGCTGCGCAAGAGATGCCTCGAGGCCGTGCGCACCATCGTCAAGGAATTGCACGGCGAGCCCGCGAAGATCGAAGCCCTGTACTTCACCTCGTTCGTGATGCAGTGAGGCGCGACCGATGAGTGGCCAGGAAGTACTGAACCAGGACGAGATCGACGCGCTGCTGAACGGCGTCGACGCCGGCGTGGTCAACACCGAGCCCGCGCCCGAAGACGGCAGCGCGCGCAACTACGACTTCAGCCGCGAGATGCGCATCGTGCGCGGGCGCATGCCCACGCTCGAGATGGTCAATGAGCGCTTCGCGCGTCAGTTGCGCAACACCATGTACAACCTGCTGCGCAAGACGGTCGAACTGTCCGTCGGCCAGGTCTCGATGAAGAAATTCAGCGAGTACACGCAGTCGCTGCCGCTGCCCATCAACCTGAATCTCTGCAAGGTCAACCCGCTGCGGGGCACGGCCCTGTTCGCGCTCGACCCGAAGCTCGTGTTCGCCATCGTCGACAACTTCTTCGGCGGCATCGGCCGTCACGCCAAGATCGAAGGCCGCGACTTCTCCGGCACCGAGATGCGCGTGGTGCACATGCTGCTGCGCGGCGCCTTCGCCGACATGAAGGAAGCGTGGACACCGATCGCGCGCATCGATCTCGAGTATCTCAACTCCGAGGTCAACCCGAATTTCGCCAGCATCGTGACGCCGTCCGAAGTCGTGGTGGTCTGCCCGTTCAACATCGAGCTCGACGGTGGCGGAGGCTTCCTCCACGTCGTGCTGCCCTACGCGATGATCGAGCCACTGCGCGAGATCCTCGATTCCGGCGTGCAATCCGATCGCGCGGAGCAGGACGAGCGCTGGCTCGGCTCGCTCAAGGAAGGCTTGCAGGAGGCCGAAGTGGAGCTGACCACGATCCTCGGCAACGGCAGCGTCACGCTGCAGAGACTCGTCGATCTCAAGCCCGGCGACGTCCTGCCTTGCGATTTCAGCGGCAAGGCGACGGTGTTCGCCGAGGGAGTCCCGCTGTTCCGCGGCGCCTTCGGCGCCTCGCGCGGCCAGCAATGTGTTCGTTATGAGCAGCGTGTCCGCCGTCCCGGCCAGTCGTCGATGGACGCCGCGCTGCTGCGTCGTTGAAGGAAAACATCATGAATGCGAAGAGTGAAGTGGTTCAGCAGGACGCCGAAGGCGCGCAGGACGTCAACCTCGAGGTCATCCTCGACGTTCCCGTCACGCTGTCGATGGAAGTGGGGCGCACGCGCATCCCGATCCGCAACCTGTTGCAGTTGAACCAGGGCAGCGTCGTCGAGCTCGATCGCGCGGCCGGTGAGCCGCTCGACGTGTTCGTCAACGGCACGCTGGTGGCGCACGGTGAGGTGGTGGTGGTGAACGAGAAGTTCGGCATCCGCATCACCGACGTGGTCAGCCCGGCCGAACGCATCCGCAAGCTCAAGTAAGAGACATGGCCCAACACACCTTGTTCGCGGCGCCCGATGCCGCGGCCAGCACCGGCGCGGCCGGCGGCGCCTTCGAGGTGACGCTGGCGTTGCTGCTGGTGGTGGGCATCATCGCGGCGCTCGCCTGGTTCGCGCGCCGCGCGCGCGGCGGCGGCCTGTTCGGCGGCCGTCAGTCGCGCATCCAGGTGCTCGCCTCGCAGCCGCTGGGTGTGAAGGAAAGCTGCGTGCTCGTGCGCGTCGGCGACACGGACATCCTGGTCGGCGTCTCGCAGGGTTCGGTGCGCCCGCTGCACGTCTTCGCAGCCGGTGCAAACACCGAGGCACCGCCGTCGCCCGAATCTTCGCCGGGCGCCCAGTCGCCCAACTTCAAGGACCTCCTGCTCAAGTCCCTCGGAGTGGGGCAGAAGTGAAGCGCTCTTCCAGAATATTCTTCGTCTTGTTGAGCGTCGCGGCACCAATGCTGTCGCACGCCGCGGCCACGGGCCTGCCCGCGGTCACGGTGACGACCAACCCGGGCGGCGGCCAGACGTATTCGCTGACCTTGCAGATCCTGATCCTGATGACGGTGCTGACCTTGCTGCCCGCCATCATGCTCATGATGACGGCGTTCACGCGCATCATCATCGTGCTCGCCATCCTGCGACAGGCCATCGGCGCGGGCCAGACGCCGCCCAACCAGGTGCTGGTGGGTCTCGCGCTGTTCCTCACGCTGTTCGTCATGGCCCCGGTGGTCACGAAGATCAACGACGAGGCCGTGCAGCCTTATCTCGCCGGCACCATCGAGACCACGGTGGCGCTCGAGAAGGCGGTCGTCCCGCTCAAGGGCTTCATGCTCGGGCAGACACGCGAGTCGGACATCGCCACGTTCGTGCGCATCTCGGGCGGCAAGGGCTTCGCGCAGAAGGAAGACGTGCCGCTCGCCATCCTGGTGCCGTCGTTCATCACGAGCGAGCTCAAGACCGCGTTTCAGATCGGCTTCCTGCTGTTCATCCCGTTCGTGATCATCGATCTCGTGGTGGCGAGCGTCCTCATGTCCATGGGCATGATGATGCTGTCGCCGGTGCTCATTTCGCTGCCCTTCAAGATCATGCTGTTCGTCCTCATCGACGGCTGGTCGCTGATCATGGGCACGCTCGCCCAATCCTTCCTCAGGTGACGCATGACTCCTGAAACCGTCGTCACCATTGGCCGCCACGCGCTCGAGATGACGCTGATGCTCTCGGCGCCGCTGCTGCTCACCGCGCTCGCCGTGGGCCTGATCGTCGGCATCTTCCAGGCCGCGACGCAGATCAACGAAATGACGCTGTCGTTCATCCCCAAGCTCCTGGCAATGGCGGCGGTGCTCGCGCTGACTGGTCCGTGGATGCTCCGCCAGCTGGTCGAGTACACGCGCAACCTCATCGAAAGCATTCCCGGGATGATCGGTTAGGCGGTCGCTTGGCCATCGAACTCACCACCGGACAGCTCGAAGGATGGGTCGCCCAGGCCTTCTTTCCTTTCGCGCGCATCGGCGCCTGCCTCATGGTGGCCCCGGTGTTCGGCGCGCGTTTCGTGCCGGCGCGCACGCGCGTCGTACTCGCCGCGGCGCTGACCGCCCTCGTGGTGCCGTTGCTGCCGGCGCCCGCGATCGCGCCGTTCTCGGGGCAGGGCTTCGTCGTGGTCGCGCAGCAGCTGCTGATCGGCGTCGCGCTCGGCTTCGCGCTGCAGGTGGTCTTCGATTCGCTCGGCCTCGCGGGTCAGCTGCTCGCCAACAGCATGGGCCTGTCGTTCGCCTTCAACGTGGATCCGCTGCGCGGCAGCAGCACCGCGGCCCTGGGTCAGCTCTACATCATCCTCGCGACGCTCGTGTTCCTGTCGCTGGGCGGACACCTCGCGCTCATCGAGGTGCTGGTGCAGGGCTTCAGGCCCATGCCCATCGGCGCGACGCTGCCGAGTGAAGCGCTCTGGTCGATCGTGCTGTGGGGCGGCACCTTGTTTTCGGGTGCGATCTCGATCGCGTTGCCCGGGGTCACCGCGCTGCTCATCGTGAATCTCGCCTTCGGCGTGGTTTCGCGCGCCGCGCCCTCACTGAACCTCTTCGCGGTCGGCTTCCCGATCTCGCTGGTCCTGGGCCTGCTCGTGGTCACGGCCGGCATGGGCCCGCTCGTGCAGGGCATTTCGTCGCTTCTCGCGCAGGGCCTCCAGTTCCTGCGCGACCTGTCCGGAGTCTGACGTGGCAGATTCCGGCGCAGAAAAGACCGAACAAGCTACTCCCAAGCGCCTCGAGGAGGCGCGCAAGAAAGGCCAGGTGCCGCGCTCGCCCGAGCTCTCGGTCGCGGCCGTCACCATCGCCGCGGCGGTGGCTATCTACACGTTGGGCACCATGGCGGCGGGGCAGTTCGCGGATCTGATGCGTTCGGGTCTGACCATCGGCCCCGAGACCGCGATGGACACGAACCGTCTCTGGCCGCAGCTCATGACCGCCGGCGGTCGCACGATCTGGATCATCCTGCCGATCCTGGGCGCCACGTTCGTCGCCGCGCTGGCCGCGCCGCTTGCGATCGGCGGCTGGAATTTCTCGGGGCAGGCGCTGGTGCCGCAGTTCTCGCGCATGAATCCGATCTCGGGGCTCGCGCGCATGTTCTCGGCGCGTGGCCTCATCGAGCTCGTGAAGGGTCTCGCGAAAGTGTTCGTCGTCGGCACGATCGCCTATGTGCTTCTCGAGGGCCTGACGCCGCAGATCATGGGCCTGTCGGCCGAGCCCGTGAGCAATGCCATCGGCCACTCGGCGTCGATGGCGTCGTATGCGCTGCTCATCCTCTGCATGGGCCTCGCCATCATCGCGGCCATCGACGTGCCGTACCAGCTCTATCAATACGCGAAAGAGCTGAAGATGACGCGCGAAGAAGTCAAAGAGGAATACAAGGAAAGCGAGGGTTCGCCCGAGACCCGTGGCCGCATCCGCGAAGCGCAACGGGCGCTGGCGCGCGGCCGCATGATGCAGGAAGTACCCAAGGCCGACGTGGTGGTCACCAACCCGACGCACTACGCCGTGGCGCTGCGCTACGACGAGAAGAAGATGCGCGCGCCCGTCGTCGTGGCCAAGGGCGTCGAACTCGTCGCCCTCAAGATCCGCGAGATCGCGGCCGAACATGGCGTGCCGGTGCTCGAGGCACCGCCGCTGGCTCGCGCGTTGCACAAGCAGGTTGAGCTCAATCGCGAAGTACCCGCGGCGCTGTACATCACCGTCGCGCAAGTGCTCACCTACGTGTACCAGCTCAAGACCGCGCGCGAGCGCGGCGTGGCGCCGCCACCGGCGCCCAGTTTTGATTTGCAGCCGCCGCCGGCACCCACGGGAGCTGACTGACCATGGCCACTCCCGCCCAGGGCTCCGTGCTCGGCATGATCCTGCGCTCCGGCATCGGCGTGCCGGTGGGCCTGCTGGCCATCCTGGCCATGATGATCCTGCCGCTGCCGCCCATCATGTTGGACGTGTTGTTCACGTTCAACATCGCGCTGTCGCTGGTGATCGTGATGGCCGTGTTCCAGGTGAGGCGTCCGCTCGAGTTCGCGATCTTCCCCACCGTGCTGTTGCTGGTGACGTTGCTGCGCCTCGCGCTCAACGTCGCGTCGACGCGCGTGGTGCTCATGCATGGCCACGAAGGTCACACCGCGGCCGGCAAGGTCATCGCCGCGTTCGGCGAGTTCGTGATCGGTGGCAACTACGCCGTGGGCGCGGTGGTGTTCATCATCCTCACCATCATCAACTTCGTGGTGGTGACCAAGGGCGCGGGCCGCGTCTCGGAAGTGGCCGCGCGCTTCGCGTTGGACGCCATGCCGGGCAAGCAGATGGCCATCGATGCCGACCTCAACGCCGGCATCATCACGCAGGATCAGGCGCGCGAGCGCCGGCTGGAAGTGCGCGCGGAATCGGATTTCTACGGCTCCATGGACGGCGCCAGCAAGTTCGTGCGCGGCGATGCGGTCGCCGGCATCCTCATCATGATCATCAACATCGTCGGCGGCCTGCTGATCGGCACGATGATGCACGACCTGCCCGCGGCAGAGGCCACCAAGACCTATACATTGCTGACCATCGGTGACGGACTGGTGGCGCAGATACCGGGCCTGCTGCTCTCGGTCGCCGTGGCCATCATTGTCACTCGCGTGACGCGCGAACAGGACGTCGGCGGCGAGCTCGGCAAACAACTCTTCGGTCAGCCCAAGGCGCTGGGCGTGGCGGCCGCGGTGCTCGGCATCCTCGGCGTGATCCCGGGCATGCCCAACTTCGCGTTCCTGTCGTTCGCGGCGATCACGGGCTATGCCGCGTGGCGCCTGCAGAGGAAGCTGACCGAACCCGTCATCGAGGAGGCGCCGCCCGAGCCCGAAGCGCCGCCGCCGCCGCCCGAAGTGCAGGAGCTCTCGTGGGACGACGTGCGCCCGGTGGACGTCATCGGTCTCGAAGTCGGCTACCGGCTGGTGCCGCTGGTCGACAAGACCAAGGGCGGCGACCTGCTGGCGCGCATCCGCGGCATCCGCCGCAAGCTCACCCAGGAGCTCGGCTTCCTCGTGCAGGCCGTGCACATCCGCGACAACCTGGAGCTCGGGCCCAACAGCTATCGCATCCGGCTCGCGGGTGTCGCCATCGGCGAGAGCGTGGTGCATCCGGATCGCGAGCTCGCGATCAACCCGGGCCGCGTGTTCGGCACGCTGAACGGCCTCGCCACGCGCGATCCGGCCTTCGGCATGGAAGCGGTGTGGATCGAAGCCTCGATGCGCGAGCACGCGCAGTCGCTGGGCTACACCGTCGTGGATGCCGCCACCGTCATCGCCACGCATCTCTCGCATCTCATCCAGACGCACGCGCACGAGCTCTTCGGCCACGAAGAGGCGGAGCAGCTGCTCAAGGGCCTGTCGAAGACCGCGCCCAAGCTCGTCGAGGAACTGGTGCCGAAGGTGTTGCCCCTCGCCACCATCGTGCGCGTCATGCAGGGCCTGCTCGCCGAGCGCGTGCCGATCCGCAACGTGCGCGCGATCGTCGAAGCCCTGGCGGAAGCCGGTCCGCGCTCGCAGGACACGCAGACTCTGATCGCGTCGGTCAGGGTTGCCCTGGGTCGTCAGATCGTCCAGGACATCGTCGGCCTCGCCGAAGAGTTGCCCGTCATCACACTTGAGCCCGATCTCGAACGACTACTGTCAAACGGACTCGCGAATAACGGCAACAGCCCGGGTCTCGAGCCCGGGTTGGCAGAGCGTTTGCAACGAGGTCTACAGGACGCCGCCCTGCGTCAAGAACGTGGCGGTGAACCGGCGGTGTTGCTGACGCCGCCGGCCCTGCGAGCAGCGCTCGCGCGGTTCTTCCGCGTGAGCGTCCCCGGACTCCACGTGCTCGCCTGGAACGAGGTGCCGGACAACCGCCGCGTTCGCATGGTGACCGCGGTGGGTAGTCGGTGAAGACGGAGCGAATTGAATGAAGATACAAAGATACGTAGCCAAGGACATGCGCAGCGCACTGGCGCAGGTGCGTGCCGCCCTCGGCGAGGACGCCGTGATCCTCTCCTCGGGCCGGATCGGCGAGGAGGTCGAAGTCGTTGCCGCCATGGACTTCGAGGCCGTGCAGCAGGCAGCCGCGCAGGCCGTGGACTCGCGCACGGTCCGGTCCACGCGGGCTCCGCAGATCCACGACGCACGCAACGTCGAAGACGTCGCCGCCGAACGCTTCGCGGCGCGCAACGTCCAGCAGGCGCCCGTCCGGCAGGCGCCCGCCCAGCCTGCACGTCTGAACGTACGCATCGATGACAACGACGATGCCGAAGACCTCGCCGCCACGCGCCAGGCTGCCCGTCTCGTGGCGAATCCGCCGGCGCGCGCCGACCGCCGCGCTTCCTCGCAGATTTCCGAAGAGCTCGCTCCCGCGTTCGCGCAGCCGCCGGCGCCTGCGGCCGCCGCCGAGAGCCAGGCCGCGCTCGCGAGCGAGATGAAGGACATGCGTCGCATGCTCGAGGCGCAGCTGCAGACGTTGACCTGGAACGACTATCAAAGACGCTCGCCCGTGCAGGCCGCCATGCACAAGGAGCTGGCGCAGCTCGGCATGACGACGGATCTCACGCACTCGCTGATCCGCAAGATCCCCGGTGAACTGAATTTTTCGGCTGCCCGACGCTTCGCGCTCGCGACCATCGCGCGCACCGTGCAGGTCACGGGCGATCGCTGGCTGGAGAAGGGCGGCATCGTCGCGTTCGCGGGTGCCGCGGGCGCCGGCAAGACCACGCTGCTGGCCAAGCTCGCCGCGCGCTGGGTCATGCGTCACGGCCCGCGCCGCATCGCGATGATCTCGGCGGACTCGGTGCGCATCGGCGCGCACGAGCAGTTCCACACGCTGGGACGCCTGCTCGGCGTCACCACGCACAACGTGTTCGACACCGCCGAACTACCCGAATTGCTGTACGAGCTGCGCAATTGCCAGTTCGTGATGATCGACACCGCGGGCACCAGTCCGCGCGACCCCGAGCTCGCGCGCCAGTTGCGTCTGCTCAGCCAGATGCAGGCGAGCATCGAGACTTCGCTGGTGCTGCCGGCGAGCACGCAGACCGGCGCCATCGACGAGGTGGTGCAGCGTTTCGCGCTGGCGCGCCCGACGTCCTGCTGCATCACCAAGATCGATGAAGCCATGAACCTGGGCGGCATGCTGTCGGCCCTGATCCGCCACAAGCTCTCGGCCGCCTACGTGAGCGACGGGCAGCGCGTGCCCGAGGATCTCGCACCGGCCCGCGCGCATGCGCTCGTGAGCAAGGCCGTGGAGATCGCCAGCCACAACGGCAATACCGCCGATGACGAAGTAATGCAAAGAAGGATTTCAGGAGCCAAGAATGGCCGTTAGCAATGTGAACGCGCCGCACGCGAACCCCGTGCAGGTCATCGCCGTCACTGGCGGCAAGGGCGGGGTGGGCAAGACCACCGTGGCGGTGAACCTCGCCGCGTCGCTCGCTTCGCGCGGCCGCGAGGTCATGCTGCTCGATGGCGACCTGGGGCTCGCCAACGTCGACGTATTCCTCGGACTCACGCCGCGGCTGACGCTCGCCGACGTGCTCTCGGGCACTGCCACGCTCGAAGAGGTGGTCATGGACACGCCGCAAGGTTTCAAGGTGGTGCCGGCCGCGTCCGGCATCGCGCAGCTCGCCGAGCTCGACTCCATGACGCATCTCGGCCTCGTGCGCGCCTTTGGCGACATCAGCCAGCACCTGGATGTGATGGTCGTGGACACCGCGCCCGGCATCGCAGGTTCAGTGCTGCAGTTCTCCCAGGCAGCGCAGCAGGTGCTGGTGGTGCTCTGCGACGAACCCGCCTCGCTCACCGACGCGTATGCGCTGATCAAGATCCTGAGCCGCGATCATGGCGTGAAGCAGTTTCGCGTGCTGGTGAACCAGTCGCGCGGCCGCGGTCTGGGGCAGGCTTTGTTCCAGCGCTTCGAGCGCGTGGTCAACCGCTTCCTGCAGGTCGAGCTGGATTATGTCGGCGAGATACCGGAAGACCCGTTCTTGCGCCGCGCAATCCGTGAACAGCGTCCCGTTGTGACGGCTTATCCGTCCTGCCCGGCATCCGTGGCTCTCAAGACGCTCGCGCTGCGCGCCGATATGTGGCCAGTGGCGGAAGGGCCCAGAGGCAATGTGGAGTTTTTCGTCGAACGCCTGATCAGACGTCCGTCGGTACGGCTGGAGGTGGTGCGATGAGTGGCGTCAGCGCATACAGCCAGCGTTCCGGTGCGCGGGAGACCGAGGCGCTGGTCATGCGTCATGCCGAGCTGGTGAAGCGCATCGCGTATCACCTCGCGGGACGTCTGCCTGCTTCGGTCGAGGTCGATGACCTCATCCAGGCGGGAATGCTGGGCCTGCTGGAGGCCGCATCGAATTATTCGGCTGGTCGTGGGGCGAGTTTCGAAACCTACGCCGGCATCCGCATCCGCGGCGCCATGCTCGACGGATTGCGGAAACTGGACTGGGCGCCGCGCTCGGTGCATCGCAAGGCGCGCGCGGTGGCCAACGCCATCCGCGAGCTCGAGGCCGAGATCGGCCGCGAGGCCCGCGACACGGACGTGGCGCAGAAGATGGGTGTGTCGCTCGACGAGTATCACAAGATCGTCGAGGACGCGGCGGGTTGCCAGATCGCCAGCCTCACTACCGAGGAAGGCGAGATCAACGCCACCGACCCGGAAGCGGATCCGTTCCGCGACGTGATGGATGAGAGGTTTCGCGAGGCGCTGACGGAAGCGATCTCCGGTCTGCCGGACCGCGAGCGCACCGTCATGTCGCTGTACTACGACGACGAGCTGAATTTGAAAGAGATCGGCGCGGTGCTCAAGGTGAGCGAGTCGCGCATCTGTCAGATCCATGGTCAGGCGCTGACCAGGTTGCAGGCGCGGCTGTCGGGCTGGCGCGATCGTTTGGGTTGAAGGAGAGGAGAGCCAAGGTGAGCAACGCAATGAAATTTCTCGTCGTCGACGATTTCTCGACGATGCGCAGGATCGTGAAGAACTGCCTGCAGGAGCTCGGCTATACGGACATCACCGAAGCCGACGATGGCAACACCGCGCTGCCGATGCTGAAAGCCGGCAACTTCGAATTCCTGATCACGGACTGGAACATGCCCGGCATGCCGGGGCTCGACCTGCTCAAGGCCGTGCGTTCCGACGCCAAGCTCGCGAAGCTCCCGGTGCTGATGCTGACCGCGGAAGCCAAGCGCGAGCAGATCATCGAGGCGGCGCAGGCGGGCGTCAGCGGCTACGTGATCAAGCCGTTCACGGCCGTCACGCTGAAAGAGAAGATCGACAAGATCCTGGCCACGAAAGCCGCGGCTTGAAGGTGCCGGCGAATGGCACCCGTGGACCTTTCCAACGCGCAGACGCGCGACAAATATCGCTCGCTGGTCGCGGCACTCCAGGTTGCGGTCGACGCGGGCGATGACGCCTCCTTCCGCGGTGCCTTCGAAATACTGCGCGAATCGCTGAGCCTCGAGTTCATGCCCGAGCTCAAGCGCCTCACGGCTTCGGCCGAGGAGGCGCTGGCGCGTTTCCGCGAACGCGCGCGCATCGACGCGCTCGCCGACCAGGAAGTGCCGGACGCGCGCAAGCGCCTCGCGCACGTGGTGCAGCTCACCGACGAGGCCGCGCACCGCACGCTCGATCTCGTGGAGCGATCCGGTCCGCTGGTCGAACAGACCGCCAGGCAGGCCGCCGAGCTCCTCGAAGAGTGGAAGGCGCATGGCAGCCGCACCATGGCTGCCGCCTCGTTGTGGCCCGAGCGCTCGCTGGAATTCATGGAGCGCTCGCTGGGCGATGCCGATCGCGTGCGTGCGCTGCTCTCCGAGATGCTCATGGCACAGGGCTACCAGGACATCACCGGGCAGATCATCCGCAGCGTCATCGGTCTCGTGGGCGAGATCGAGGCCGTGCTCGGCCAGCTGGTCGCGCTGGCCAACGGTGAGGACACGCGCCGCATGCCGGCGCTCAAGGTAACGCCTTCTTCCGCAGTCGCGAACGGCACGTCGCTGCAGACGGGAATGGGTCCGCATGTTCCGGGCGTGCATTCGCCGGGGCAGGCCGTCGGTGGTCAGGACGACATCGACGCGCTGCTCGCCAGCATGGGCGGCGGTTAGCGCGCCACGGTGGACATCCTTTCCGCCATAGGCTTCGTCCTCGCACTGGTCGCCGTGCTCGTGGGCGCCGTGCTCAAGGGCGCGGGGATCCATGCATTGCTGTCCTCGGCCGCGTTCATGATCGTGGTGGTCGGTACGATCGCAGCGATTTTCATCCAGACGCCGCTGCCCGTTTTCAAGCACGCCATGAGCCGTTTCTCGTGGGTGCTCAAGCCGCCGCCGCTGCGCGGCGAAGAGCTCATCAAGAAGATAGTCGAGTGGAGCAACATCGCGCGCAAGCAGGGGTTGCTGGGGCTCGAGCCGCTGGCCGAGCGTGAAGAGGATCCGTTCGTGCGCCGCGGTCTGCAGCTGGTGGTGGACGGCGGCGAGCCGGAAAGCATCCGCGCCATCCTCGAAGTGGAGATGGACGTACGCGAGCACGCCGACACCCGCGCGGCGAAAGTCTACGAGGGCATGGGCATCTATTCGCCCACGCTCGGCATCATCGGTGCCGTGCTCGGCCTCATGGCCGTCATGCAGAATCTTGCCGACCCGTCGAAACTCGGGCACGGCATCGCCGCGGCCTTTACCGCGACCGTGTATGGCATCGGCCTCGCGAACCTGTTCTTCCTGCCCATCGCCGGCAAGCTCAAGGGCATCGTTGCCGAGCAGACGCAGATGCGCGAGCTCGTGATCGAAGGCGTGGTGTCCATCGTGCTGGGCGAGAACCCGCGCGCCATCGAGTCGAAGCTCAACGGCTTCCTCCACTGAAGGGGGCTGCCCCCATGGGACGTCGCAAACGCAAGCACGAAGATCACGTCAACCACGAAGCATGGGCCATTCCCTATGGCGACCTGATCACGCTGCTGCTGGCGTTCTTCGTGGTGATGTACGCGATCTCGTCGGTGAACGCGGGCAAGTTCCGCGTGCTATCCGATTCGCTGAACGCCGCGTTTCGCGGCAGTCCGACCACCTTCGAGCCGGTGCAGATCGGCGAGCGCTCGCGCGGCACGGGCGCCGATCTCACGATGCAGATGATGGAGTCCAAGGTCGAAGGCAAGCCACGCTCGCTGATCGAGACCGTGCACATCGACGGCTCGAAGAGCCGCGGGGCAGGGCAGGCACCGTATCCCGGCGCTGGCGAAACCGGCCATGCGCAGCCCACATCGCTCGAGAAGGCGGACCATCCCATGGCCGCGCAGCTCTCGCGCGTGGCGGATGAGCTGCAGACCGCGCTGCAGACGCTGGTCGACGCCGATCTGGTGGCCGTGCGGCGCCACCAGTTCTGGCTTGAAGTGGAAGTGCGCAGCGACATCCTGTTCCCGAGCGGGGTGGCCACGCTCTCCGGCGAAGCCTATCCGGCACTCGACGCGCTGGCGGCGACGCTCGTGAAATATCCGAATCCGCTGCGCGTGGAAGGGCACACCGACGATCTGCCCATCCGCACCAAGCTGTTCCTCTCCAACTGGGAACTCTCCGCGGCGCGCGCCGCGAGTGTCGTGCATCGCTTCCAGAAGGCGGGCATCGCGCCTTCGCGCTTATCCGTGATCGGCTTCGGTGAATTCCGGCCCACGCAGCCCAACGATACCGCCGCCGGCCGCAACGCCAACCGCCGCGTGGTCGTCGTCATCCTCTCGGGCGATGGCGCGCCGGCGCCTGCCGACTCCGCCGACGCCGCGGGTGTCGCCGACGAGGCCAGCCAGGCCAACCAGCCCGCAGCGCTGCCGCCGCTCGCATCGGGCAGTTCCGATCAGACCGATTCCAGCAGGGCCTCTGAGACTCCTTCGGTGTTGCCCGTGCCCGGCTCCGGCGGTGTTGGCACGGAAACTGCTCCTCTACCCGTGACAGTGGGTACAGGCGGCGGAAATCCGACGCGGGAGTAGTTATGGCTGATCAATCGTACGGGATCCTCGAGATTTTTCTCCTGGGAGCCCGCGCCTTCGGGTTGTTTGCGGCGTTCGCCGCGTTTGCCTGGGGGCTCATGCGCATGCGCCGCGAGCACCAGGAGCAGCTCGGCAAGCTCCTGCAATCACACAACGAGCTGCTGGCGCACAACCAGTCGCTGTCCGAACGCGTCGCCGCGTTGTCGACGATGGTGGCCTCGCTGCCGCGGCGCGCCGAACCCCTAGTCGAAGCGCCACCGCCGCCCCGCGTCCATGCGCCGCGCCGTGATTCCGGCGTGCGCAGCTACGAGACCGCCAAGCGGCTGGCGCGCAACGGCGCGAGCGTCGAGGAAATCATCGCTTCGAGCGGCGTCGCCAATGCCGAGGCGCGGCTACTGCGCAGATTGCATGCGTCCGCACCACACGATTCGACTGATACGCGCCGCAACAACGCGGCTTGAGGTCCAGAACATGCCAGCAACTGTGAAGCGGGTCGCCAAGAAGCGCTCAAACAACAAGCCCGCGCGGCCGAAAACCAAGGGCGCGCCACAGGCGCGAACGATCGTTTCGGAGTCCGTCGAATCCATGCCCGTAGTTGCGAGCGCCCCGGCCACCAAGGTCGAGAGCGCGATGCCGCCTGCCAGCACGCTGGCTTGCGGCAAAGTGGTACTCGGTGCGTCCTGCACCATTCACGAAGCCCCCGCGCTGCGTTCCCACCTGATCGACCAGGCCTCTCATCCAGGCCCCTACGAGTTAGACGGCACCGCTGTCCAGCAGATCGACACGGCGGGCCTGCAGCTGGTGGTCGCCTTCGCGCTCGACTGCCTCGAGAAGGGCGTGCACTACATCTGGACCGGCCGCTCGGCGGCGCTTGATGAAGCCATCCGTACGCTCGGCGTCGGCGCGCTGCTCGAGAGCCCCGGCGCCGCGACCAACTACTCCGCGCCGGGTGCCGCATGACCCTGGATCTCGCACAGTTCCACGAGACCTTCTTCGAGGAAAGCTTCGAAGCGCTGGACTCCATGGAGGCTGCGCTGCTCAAGCTCTCGGCTGGTGAGGTCAACGCCGAGCTCATCAACACCATCTTCCGCGTCGCGCACTCCATCAAGGGTGGCAGCGCGACCTTTGGCTTCACGGACGTCGCCGGCTTCACGCACATCGCCGAAACGCTGCTCGACCAGATCCGCGCCGGCAAGCGCCATGTGACTCCGGAGCTCGTGGACCTGTTCCTGCGCTCGGGCGATCTCATGCGCGAGATGCTCGTGGCCACCAAGGAAAAGCAGCCCATGGACAAGGCGCGCGTCGTCGCCGTCCATGGCGAGATCGAGGCCGTGCTGGCCACGGATCCCGGCGCGGCTGCCAGCTCCGCCGCCACGACCACCGCCGCGAACACCACGGCCCCGGCCGCGAAGTCCGCCGCTGCCAGCCCCGTGGCGGCCGCCGCCGCGCCCGCGGTCGAACCACAGCGCACCGGCTGGCGCATCCATTTCGTTCCCGGTCCCAAACTACTGCAGCACGGCAACGACCCGCTGCGCATCCTCCGCGAGCTGAACACGCTCGGCAGGACGATGGTCCGCGTCGACGCGATGAAGATTCCGCCGCTCGTGGATCTCAACGCCGAAGAATGCAAGATGTCCTGGAGCGTCGAGCTCGATGGTGACGTGGCCGAATCGGCCGTGCGCGCCGTGTTCGAATGGGTCGAGGGCGAGTGCGATCTCAGGATCGAGGCCATCGGCGGCTCCGTGGCCACTGCCGCCGCGCCGGCCGCTGCCGCGACGCCCGCACCCGTGGCGATGACGGCGGCAGCCAACCCGCCCGCCAAGACGCCGGCCGCGGCCGAACACGCCGAGGCGCGCGCCGGCGGCGAAGGTGGCTCGATTCGCGTCAGCATCGAAAAGATAGACGAGCTGCTGAACTCCGTGGGCGAGCTCGTGATCACGCAGAGCGTGCTCAGCCAGCTGGCCGCGCCGCTCGAAGGGCGCGATGCGGACGAATTGCGGAATGCGCTCGGCCAGCTCGAGCGCCACATGCGCTCGCTGCAGGAGAGCGTCATGCGCGTGCGCATGCTGCCCATCAGCTTCGTGTTCAATCGCTTCCCGCGCCTGGTGCGCGACCTGGGCCAGCGCCTCGGCAAGAAGATCGAGCTGCGCATGAACGGCGACCAGACCGAGCTCGACAAGACCGTGCTCGAAAAGATCGGGGACCCGCTCGTTCACCTGGTGCGCAACTCCATCGACCACGGCATCGAGATGCCCGACGTGCGCGCCGCGAGCGGCAAGAGCGCGAGCGGCACCATCGAACTCAATGCGTATCACAAGGGCGGCAGTGTCATCGTCGAAGTCAGCGACGACGGCGGCGGTCTCAAGAAGGACAAGATCCTCGCCAAGGCGCGCGAGCGCGGGCTCGTGGCCGCGGATGAAGAGCTGTCCGAAGACCGCGTGTTCAACCTCATCTTCGCGCCCGGCTTCTCCACGGCCGACGTGGTCAGCGACGTGTCCGGCCGCGGCGTGGGCATGGACGTGGTCAAGCGCAACATCAACGAGCTCGGCGGCCACGTGCAGATCTTCAGCACGCCGGGCAAGGGCAGCATGGTGCGCATCCGACTGCCGCTGACCCTCGCGATCCTCGACGGCCAGCTCGCGCGCGTCGGCAACGAAGTCTACGTCGTGCCCATCGTCTCGATCGTCGAGACCATGCAGGTGCGCAAGGAACTGGTGAGCTCCATCGCCAGCAAGGGCGAGGTCTTCCGCCTGCGCGACGAGTACCTGCCCATCGTGAGGCTGTACGACCTGTTCGGCATACAGCCCGACCACACCGAGCTGCTCGATGGCCTGCTCATGATCGTCGAAGCCGACGGCAAGCGCGTGGGGTTGTTCGTCGACGAGCTCATGTCGCAGCAACAGGTGGTGATCAAGAGTCTCGATACCAACTTCCGGCCGGTCGTGGGCCTCGCGGGCGCCACCATGCTGGGTGACGGCCGCGTTTCGCTGATCCTCGACATCCCCGGCGTGATCACCCGCTTCCAGAGCAAGGAGACGCGCCGCGAGGCGCAACGTGCCGCATGAGTGCAAACGCCAATGTTGTGAGGGACGCCAATGGCGCCGACACGCAGCAATTCCTCACGTTCAAACTCGCCGGTGAAGAGTATGGCGTGGGCATCCTGTCGGTGCAGGAGATCCGCGGATGGTCCGCGGTGACCGCGATACCGCATTCCCCGAACTGGCTGTTGGGCGTGATCAACCTGCGCGGCGCGGTGGTACCCATCATCGACCTGCGCATCAAGTTCAACTTCGCGAGCGCGGAGTACAACGAATTCACCGTGGTCATCATCCTCAACGTGGGGTCGCGCGTGGTCGGCGTGGTCGTCGACGGCGTCTCGGACGTGATCACGCTCGGCAACGAGCAGATCAAGCCCGCACCTTCGCTGGGCAACAACACCGACACGTCGCACATCATCGGCTTCGGCACGCTCGACGACCGCATGCGGATCCTCATGGACGTCGAGAAATTGATGGCGAGCGCCGACCTGGGCTCGATCAAATCATTGCAGTAGCCGGCACAGGACGCGCATGAAGTTTTCCAACTACAAGGTCGGGTCACGCCTGGCCATCAGCTTCGGCCTGTTGCTGGCGATATCGCTGGTGGTGGGCGGCATCTGCTGGAAGCGGATGTCCCAGATGGATCAGGCGACGGATCGCATCGTCGAGCAGGAGTGGGAGAAGGCCAGGCTCAGCATGGAGATGCAGATCCGGTCGCGCGACAACGCGGCGAAGGCGGCGCGCATGATGCTGGTGGGCGACAACGGCGATGCCGTGGACAAGCTCAAGGCCGAGATGACGGCCAACACCAAGGCGAACGAACAGGCCCTCGCGCAGCTCGAAAAACTGGTCGTGGCTGCCGACGACCGCGCGCTGCTCGAGAAAGCCGCCGCCGCGCGCACCGCTTACACGCAGTCGCGCGCGCGCGTGACCGAGCTCCTCAAGGATCCGAAGACCCACGACCAGGCGCTGGAGATCTACGCCACGGAAACATCGTCCGCGTTCGAAGCGTACATGGAGCCGTTCGTCGAGCTCATGGATCGCCAGAAAAAGGATTTCATCGCATCCGGGCGCGAGGGCCAGGCTGCCTACGACGCCGGCCGCGACACCCTCATCGCGGCCAACCTGGCGGCGCTCACGATCGGAGCGCTGCTGGCGTTTTTCCTGGCGCGCAGCATCGTGCGTCCGCTGGGACGCGCCGTGGCGGTCGCCGATGCCGTCAAGGGCGGCAAGCTCGACAACCAGATCGAAGTCGAAGGCCAGGACGAGACGTCGCAGCTGCTGCGTTCGCTCGACGACATGCAGAGCGCGCTGCGTGCGCGCGACCAGAAGGACGCGGATTCGCGCGGGCAGATCGCTGCCATCCACCGCGCGCAGGCGGTCGTCGAGATGGACATGGACGGCAAGGTCCTCGACGTCAACGACAATTTTGCGCGCGCCATGGGCTATTCGCGCGCGGAAGTGGTCGGCCGGCATCACAGCCAGTTCGTCGAGAGCTCGCTCGCCGGCGGCTCGAACTACCGCTCGTTCTGGGAAAAGCTCAAGCGTGGCGAATACGACGTGGGCACCTACGAGCGCCTCGCCAACGGCGGTCGTGAAGTGTGGCTGCAGGCTTCGTACAACCCCATCACCGACTTGAACGGCAAGCCGTTCAAGGTCGTGCAATACGCGACCGACGTCACCGAGCAGATGGTGAAGAACGCGGACTTCGCCGGGCAGCTCGAAGCCATCAGCAAGTCGCAGGCCGTCATCGAGTTCGACATGGACGGCACCGTGCGCAAGATCAACGACAACTTCGCGCGCACCATGGGCTATACCGCAAGCGAAGTGGTGGGTCGCCACCACAGCATGTTTGCCGATGCGGTTACCGCGGGTGGCGCCGAGTACCGCGCGTTCTGGGCCAAGCTCAATCGCGGCGAAGCCGAGATCGGCACCTATCGCCGCATGGCCAAGGGCGGTCGCGAGGTGTGGCTGCAGGCTTCGTACAACCCGATCCCGGATGCCAGCGGCAAGCCGTTCAAGGTGGTCGAGTACGCGAATGACGTGACGGCGACCATGCAGGCGCAGCAGCAGTTGCAGGCGGCCGTGGCGCAGACCCAGGAGACCATCGAGCACGCGGGCGATGGCGATCTCACGCGCCGCATCCCGATGGAAGGCAAGACCGGCGAGCTCGAGGCGCTGTGCCGCGGCGTGAACTCGCTGCTCGAGAGCACGGCTGATCTCGTCAAGCGGGTCAAGAACTCCACGAGTGAAGTGCAGCAGGGCGCGCAGGAAATCTCGAAGGGCAACACCAACCTGTCGCAGCGCACGGAAGAACAGGCTTCTTCGCTGGAAGAAACCGCCTCTTCGATGGAACAGATGACCTCGACGGTCAAGCAGACCGCCGACAATGCGGGCCAGGCGAATCAGCTCGCCATGGCCGCACGCGTCCAGGCCGAAAAGGGCGGCGCGGTGGTGAGCTCGGCGGTGTCGGCCATGGCCGGCATCAACAACGCGTCGAAGAAGATAGCCGACATCATCGGCGTCATCGACGAGATCGCTTTCCAGACCAATCTGCTCGCGCTCAATGCCGCGGTCGAAGCCGCGCGCGCGGGCGAGCAGGGCCGCGGCTTCGCCGTGGTGGCCACCGAAGTGCGTAACCTCGCCGGTCGCTCCGCAACCGCGGCGAAAGAGATCAAGGCGCTCATCGTCGACAGCGTGTCGAAGGTCGAAGAGGGCAGCAAGCTCGTCGACGAATCCGGCAAGACGCTCGAAGAGATCGTCAACGCCGTCAAGAAGGTGACCGACATCGTCGCCGAAATCGCCGCCGCGTCGCGCGAGCAGTCGAGCGGCATCGAGCAGGTGAACCGCGCCGTGATGCAGATGGATACGACCACGCAGCAGAACGCCGCGCTCGTCGAAGAAGCCGCCGCCGCGAGCCAGGCCATCGTCGAGCAGGCGCAGGCGCTGCACGGCATGGTCTCCCGCTACAAAGTGGGCGACTCCGGCAAACCCGTGGGCACGATGACCGCAAAGGCATCCGCACCACCCATCGAACGTCGTGCCAGGGATCGTCCCTGGTCCAACAAGGTGCCGGCTGGGAAGCCGGCTCCAGCGTCTGTCCGCAAGGCAGTGGCAAATGAAGGCTCCGACTGGAGCGAGTTCTAGGAGTAATCGTGAAGGTCTCAAATTACAAAGTGGGTACGCGTCTGATCGTGGGCTTCGGCCTGTTGCTGCTCGCCTGCGGCGCGATCGGCTTGATCGGCGTCAGCAGGATGACCGATCTGAACTCTGCAATGCAGGAGTTCACGACCCACGACTGGCGCATGGTGAAGCTGGCGTCGGCAGCCGAGAACCACGTCCGCATCATCGCCTCGAACACGGGTGAGCTGCTGATCTCGGACGAGCTGGAGCGCGACATCATCGCCGCCGACATCAAGCACAACCGCACGGACGCCACCGCGGCCTTCGATGAGCTCGGCAAATTGCTCGACGCCGACGACACCAAGGCGCAGATGGCCAAGGTGCTGGAGGCCCGCAAGGCGCAGGCCGCTTCGCTCGACAAGGTCGAGGAACTCGCCAACGACGACAAGTCGCACGAGAAAGCCATCGAGGTGTACCAGTCGGAGACCTTGCCGGCGCTCAAGAACGTGCTCACCGAGATCCACACGTTGGTCGACATGATCGGCGAGGACTTCGAGGACGCGGCGAAGAAGTCCGGCGTCGAGTACACGAATGGTCGGCGCATGATCTTCATCATCCTCGCCGCGGCGCTCGCCGCCGGCGCGCTCCTCGCATTCTTCCTGGCGCGTTCCATCGCGCGCCCGCTGCGCAATGCAGTGGAAGTCGCCAACGCGATCAAGGCCGGCAAGCTCGACAACCGCATCGAAGCGGACGGGCATGACGAGCCCAGCCAGTTGCTCGAGTCGCTCGACTCCATGCAGAGCTCGCTGCGCGCGCGCGACGAGAAGGACGCCGACTACCGCGGACAGATCGCGGCCATAGGGCGCGCGCAGGCCGTCATCGAATTCAACATGGACGGTACGGTGCGCGAGGTGAACGACAACTTCGCCCAGGTCATGGGCTACTCGAAGACCGAAACGGTGGGCAAGCACCACAGTCAGTTCGTCGAGAGCGGCTACGCGAACAGCGGCGACTATCGTGCCTTCTGGGACAAGCTCAACCGCGGTCAACCCGACGTCGGCACTTACAAGCGCATCGCCAAGGGCGGTCGCGAGGTGTGGATCCAGGCTTCCTACAATCCGATCCCGGACGCCAATGGCAAGCCGTTCAAGGTGGTCAAGTACGCGACCGACGTCACCGAGCAGATGGTGAAGAACGCGGATTTCGCCGGACAGCTCGAAGCCATCAGCAAGTCGCAGGCCGTCATCGAATTCGACATGGACGGCACCGTGCGCAAGATCAACGACAACTTCGCGCGCACCATGGGTTATACCGCAAGCGAAGTGGTGGGCCGCCACCACAGCATGTTCGCGGATGCGGTCACCGCGGGCGGCGCCGAGTATCGCGCGTTCTGGGCCAAGCTCAATCGCGGTGAAGCCGAGCTGGGCACCTATCGCCGCATCGCCAAGGGCGGTCGCGAAGTGTGGCTGCAGGCTTCGTACAACCCGATCCCGGATGCCAATGGCAGGCCGTTCAAGGTGGTGAAGTACGCGAGCGACGCGACGTCCCAGATGCAAGGCCAGCAGCAGCTGCAGAGCACGGTGAAGGAAACGCAGGATGTGGTGAAGGCCGCCATCGATGGTGACCTGACGCACCGCATCCCGCTCGACGGCAAGACCGGCGACCTCGAGTCGCTGTGCCGCGGCGTGAATTCGATGCTCGAGTCGCAGGGCGACCTCGTGAAGCGCGTGAAGAACGCGGTCAGCCAGGTGCATTCGGGTGCCGAGGAAATCTCCAAGGGCAATTCGAACCTCTCGCAGCGCACGGAAGAGCAGGCTTCCTCGCTGGAGGAAACCGCCTCTTCGATGGAACAGATGACCTCGACGGTCAAGCAGACCGCCGACAATGCCGGCCAGGCGAATCAGCTCGCCATGGCCGCGCGCGTCCAGGCCGAAAAGGGCGGCTCGGTGGTCAGCTCCGCGGTGACCGCGATGGCCGGCATCAACGACTCTAGCAAGAAGATCGCCGACATCATCGGCGTCATCGACGAGATCGCTTTCCAGACCAATCTTCTGGCGCTCAACGCCGCGGTCGAAGCCGCGCGCGCGGGCGAGCAGGGCCGCGGCTTCGCCGTGGTGGCCACCGAGGTGCGCAAC
>DATLDQ010000117.1:0-17020 GCA_035525785.1 Steroidobacteraceae bacterium
ATCTGATTGTTTTCAATACACCACATCGCTCGTATTGTCGTCAAACATCTGCCAGAGCGCGACCACAACCTCAATCTACCGCTCTTGCGCATTGAGAGTCCTGTCCGAAACTGAAACACTTCCCGTGAATATGTCCACCGACACCACCAACTCCACCCAAACAGTCCTGATCACCGGCGCCTCGTCCGGTATCGGCGCCGGGCTGGCGCGCGAATTCGTCCGGCGCGGCTACCGTGTCGCGCTGGTCGCGCGCAGGCTGGAGAAGCTCGAGGTGCTGGCTGGCGAAATCCGCGCGCTCGGCGGCATGGCCTCGGCGCATCGCGGCGACGTCACGGTGGATGGCTCTCTCGCGGAGGTCATCGCGGAGCTCGCGCGGCAGGGTGTGTCGCCGGGCATCGTGGTCGCTAACGCCGGCTTCGGCGTGGTGGGCAACGCGCAGAAGCTCACGCTCGATGACTACCGGCGGCAGTTCGAGACCAACGTGTTCGGCGTGATTCGCACGCTGCACGAAACGCTGCCGGCGCTTAAACGGATGAGAGGCCGCTTCGTCATCATGGGCAGTGTGGCGGGCCACCTGTCGGGCGCGGGTAGTTCGCCCTATGCCATGAGCAAGTTCGCGGTGCGCGCGCTCGCGGAGGCGCTGCACGCCGACCTGCGATCGGCGGGCGTGAGCTGCACGCTGATCTCGCCCGGCTTCGTGGATTCAGATATCCGCCGCGTCGACAATCGCGGTGGCCTGCATGACGGGGTCGCGGACCCGGTCCCGTCGTGGCTGCGCGTGCGCACCGACAAAGCGGCGCGCGCGATGGCCAGGGGCATCCTGCGCGGCCGGCGCGAAGTCATCGTCACATTGCATGGCCGAGCGATCATCTTCTTCGCGCGCCACTTCCCGCGCTTCACGCGCTGGGCGCTTCTGCGCGGTGGCCAGAAGGCGCGGCCGGAGCCCGACTCCGCGGGCAAGTAATCAGCGCGCCTCGGTGGTCAGCTCGCGGCCGCCGAAAAATACGCGCGAAGGCTTGGTGCCACGGATGTCATCCGCGGTGGTAGCGGCGGTGAGGCGCCGGTCGAGCACGATGAAGTCCGCGAACTTGCCGGTGGACAGCGACCCGACTTCGTGATCGCGGCCGATCAGTTTCGCGGCGCCGAGCGTGTATGCGCGCAGCATCGCATCCAGCGGCAATGCTTCGCGTGGGTTCAGCGGCGGACGCTCGGCGTGCTCGGGATGGCGCCGTGACATGGCGGTCGCCATGGCCTCGAAGGGGTTGAAGGTCGTGACGTCCCAATCGCTGCCGCCGGCGATGGTGGCGCCAGCTTCGACCAGCGAGCGCGCAGGGTATTGGCGCGCCAGCCTGTCCGCATCCAGCCAGGGTGTGAGCGCGTCGATGCTGTAGTTGTCAGGCTGCGCCCAGAGCAGCTGCACCGAGGCTGCGACATCGAGTTTCGCGAAGCGCGGCAGGTCGGCGGCATCGATGAGCTGCAGGTGCGCGATGCTGAACAGTTGCTTGCTGCCGGCGGCGCGCGCCTTTTCGAACACGTCCAGCGTCTCGCGCACGGCGCCATCGCCGATGGCATGCACGTGGATATTGAAGCTGTGCTTGCCGGCCTCGGTGACGAACGCCGCCATGGACTCGGGCGTGAGATACAGCTTTCCGGTGGATTTGCCGGGTTTTCCCTGGGCGTCGTTGTAGGGCGCGAGCAAAGCGGCGGTCTGCGTGGGGTACTCCATCACGCCATCGGCGAACAGTTTGATGAAGTCCGCGCGGAAGAGCGCATTGCCGGCGAGCTGCTTGCGTAGCGCTTCGAGTCGTTCGAACTCGGCCGGCGAACTCTCGCCGCTGCTCTCGAAGGCCACCGTCACGCGCGCGGTGAGCTCGCCGAGTTTCGCGAACTGGGCATATGCCAACACGGTCGGTTCATCGGTGTTGGCTTCCAGGTAGCTCGTAATGCCCACGGTGTGGAGCATCGGCAGCACGCGGCGCAGCGCTTCCATGCGCTTTTCGGGCGTGGGTTTGTCCATCATCGAGAGCGCGAGGCCGGTGGCGCCATCCACCAGGAAGCCGGTGGGCTCGCCCCTCGCATCGCGCTCGATGCGCCCATCGGCGGGGTCGGGTGTGGTGCGCGTGATGCTGGCGACCTCGAGCGCGCGCGAGTTCACCCACGCGGTGTGGCCGTCCGCGCCCCAGAGAAAGAGGGGGCGCCGGCTCTCGATGGCATCGAGCTCGCGCCGCGTCGCCTTGAAGCCTGCGGGGTTGACCTCGTTGACCACTATCCATGTGGTCGACTTGTCCACCGCGATGCAGGCGCGAATGGGTGCGGCTGCCTGTTCGATCGTGAGCTGCTCGTTGTGCAGCGTGCAGCCACCCAGCGACAGTGCGCCCTCGGCCACGTGAATGTGGCTGTCGATGAGGCCGGGCAGCACCGTGAGGCCGCCGGCGTCCACCACCGCCGTATGCGGGCCTATCCACCGGCCTGCCTGTTCGTTGGTGCCGATGAATACGATCTTGCCTGCGGACACCGCGAAGGCGCTGGCGCTGGGCGAAGCATCGTTCATGGTGCGGACATCGCCGTTGCGAAGCACCAGCTCTGCCGCGGGCTGGGACGTGTCGCAACCGCAGAGCCATAACGACAATGTCGAAACCACGGCGAGCTTGAGCATGCTGGTAGCTTTCGCCGACATCAGCCGGTTTGTCCAGTGCTCGATGCGGCCAGGGCCCTCGCGCGATTCGAGCGGGGCACGAGCGACAGCGAGCCCGGTGGGAATCAAGGTTCGGTCAATCCGTCCTTGCCGATCGCCGTCTGGAAGTGCGACACCATCCGGGGAGGATCGAAATATGCTGCCACCTGCGTGCAGGCATAGGGCCGCGACGGCAGGTTGTCCGTGTCGATCTCGTCGATGGGCCATCGCCCGGCGCAGTCGCCGGTGCGGCAGAAGCAGACGAAGGCGTCGTAATCGTCCTTGCGCCGGTTGGCTTGGCGTTCGGCGTCGTGATCGAGCTCCGAGCGCCAGGTCAGGATCGCCATCTGCGGTGGCGTTGCGCCGAGGCGCAGCGACGCGAACGGCGAGTGGCGATCTTTCAACAGGAATCGCAGCGTCTGCGCTTCCGCGTCTTCCCGCTTCAACCCGACACTGCCGAAGTGGATCCGGCCCAACGTGGCGGAATCGCCCGCGCGTAACGCGGTGAGAAACTCCGCGGCCAGTGCTTCAACTCTCTCGCGATGCGGCCAGTCCGCCGGAACGGGCGCGAGATCGCCATAGTCCGCCCGTTCGTAGCTTCCCATCTGCCGGAAGAACGGCGGACCACCGTGGAACCTCAGGCCGTTCACCCAGAGATAGGCGCCGTTGGCGCTGTGGCAATAGCCGGTTATGTAGCTGACCTCGTTCTCGCCATCCGAGGCGTGCGCCATGGCTCGTATGCTCTCGCAGTCCTGCACGCGACCGACGATGGTGACGTGCCGATAGCCGAAGCGCCGGTGCTTCGCGATGTTATCGAGACCAAGACGCAAGCCATTCGACGACGGGTTCATGCTGTCGCGGGGCTTCAGGTACACGCCATCGACGCTCTCGAAGAGTGAGTCGCCCTCCATGACGCCATCGACAAGCACGCATGCCGCTTCGAATCGCTCGGGGTGCGAAGCAATCTGCGGAACCGTCGCTCGGCGCGCGACGGCGCGAGTGCAGTCGGCGCCCAAGGCACTCATCGAAAGCGCGAGAAGCAGCCCCATGAGTGACGGGCGGATGAGGGCCTGCAGCAGCTGATTCAGGTGCGTCCCCTTTTGCTAGCAAATGAGGAATGTCCCCATTAGTCGTTGGTCCAGATCCACTTGAGGATCTCGGGAAGAAGCACGCCTCCGTGCTGATCGGAGTGCGCGCCGTCGCCCCACTGGTGCCGCACTTCGTAGCGCACGCCCAGGGTGCCGTCCTTGTCCGCCTTGGCATTGGCGTACTCGAACGCGGACAGCATCTGCTGGTTGGCAAGGAACCAGTTGCCGTGCTCGTTGGAGAGATCGGCGCTGCCGTCCTGCAGATAGATGCGGATGGGCTTGATGGGGTTCTTGCGGATCAGCGTGGGGTAGAGATCGCCACCCGGCACCATGGGTTTGCCGTCGGCCGCCGGCATGTAGCCGATCGAGGTGTAGCTGCCGATCATGCTGATGACGCGGCGGAAGTAGTCAGGCCGCTGCCAGGCGGCGGTGAACGCGCAGATAGCGCCGCTCGATGTACCGCCGATGACGCGCTTCTCCGGGTCGTCGGTGAGTTTGTACTGCTTGCCAACCTCGGGCAGCAGCTCCTCGATGAGCATGCGGGCGTAGTTGTCGTTGAGCGCGTCGTACTCCGGTGCGCGATGGTTCGGGTTCTTCATGTCGAGATCGGTCGGGTACGTCTCGCTGGTATTCCCGGGGGTCACGAACACGCCGATGGTCACGGGCATCTGGCCTTTGCCGATGAGATTCTCCATGACCTGCGGCACGCGCAGCGACCCGTTCGGATTGGTGGCCCGCTGCCCGTCCTGGAACACCAGCAGGTTGGCGGGCTTCGGTTTCTTCACGTTGTACTGCGCGGGTACCCAGATCCAGTAACGGCGCACGGTCCCCGCGATGATCTTGCTGTGGAACTCGAACGGCCCATCGAGCCGGCCTTTCGGCACGCCCTCCTGCGGCAGTGAGTCTGGCATGAACGCGTATTCGCCCGGGCGGCGCATCGCGGGCTTGGCGCCCGCCGCGAACTTGCAATCCTCGGGCACGGACTTCACGTAGTAAGACTTGTAATTGAGTGCATTGCGATCGGTGCAGCCCGCGAGGTTCAACAGCTCGACCTTGCGGAAGTCGACCGGGTGCGACTCGCTCTGCAGCGATATGTAGCCGCCGTCGAGCAGCTTGCCGTCGATCTTCGTCGCCGTGTCGTAGTTGTCCACCACGCCGCCGCCGATCTGCGGCTGCGAATACTCCAGCACCTTCTGGCCATTCACGTAGTGCGTGATGGTGCCCGAGCCGTGTACCACGAACTCCGCGCGCACCCATTGGTCGCCGTCGAAGGTGGGCGAGGCGGAGTTCAGGCAGTGCTCAGGGTAGATAGTACCCTGGTAGACGATCTCGGTACCCGGGCTGCACATGTTCGCGGTGGAACGCGGCTTGCCGTCGCTCTTGCCGCCCAACAACTGACCTTCGATGGATATGGGGAAAGTCTGGTCGCGCGGCATGGTGCGCGGATCCGGTGAATGCAGCATCGCGCCCGAGTTGCGGAAAGCCCAGGCGCCCGGATTGCCCGGCGCCTGGTCGCCGACGAACCGGTACTCGACCACGAGCCTGTAATAGGAAAAAGGTTGTTTGTAGAAGAGGTGGCCGAACTGGCCGTCGAAGCTCTTGTACTTGTCGTAGCGCACCTCGAGCAGGCCGTCCACGACGCGGAAGGTGTCGCCGAAATTGTCGCCAAGATCGTGCTTGGCGATCTTGGGTGTCCAGCCGGACAGGTCCTTGCCGTTGAACATGACGATCCAGTCTTCCTTCGCGGCGTCTGGATTGGCCGGTGGGGGTGTCTGCGCATGCGCGCTGACGGCTGCGAAGGCGAGCGAGGCGGCGAGGGTGAGCTTCTTCGTGGAGCGCATGTTCAATCCTGTCTTGCGTAGGGACCCAATACCGTACCGACGAAGCCGCCGGCCTTTTCCGTGGAGAGAAACGTGGCGTCGTCGTCTTCGAGCACCATCTTTGCCCCAGCGCCTGCGTTGTACTGGAACGAGTAGTGACCGCCGGAGCCCTCGACGATGAGCAGGGCGGATTTCTTGGGCGCGAATGCCTGTCCACGGATGGTCGCCGACTTCTCTCCGTCACGGCGCTCGACGAACGGGAGGAGTTGGTCACCGTCGCGACGCAGGCCGAAGAAGTACCAGTGGGTTTCGTTCTGGAACACCGCGATGCCGGCGGAGATTCCCGCAGCGGTCGGTACCTCGAGCGACGCGTATGCGCTGAATTGCGTGTCCTGCTGGCGTCGCGCGAGGAACGAGGCGTTGCGCATCGCGTCCAGTCTGACCTCCAGCGGGCGGATGGTGAGGTAGCCCTTGCGAGTGGTGGTGTCGAACCAGGTCTGCTTGGGGACGTGGATTTGCAGCCATTCCGGGCCCGGCGCGCTGTTGTCGAAATTGTCGCGCGCGTCCGCGAGGCCAAAACGCGGCAATGGGTCGGGCGCGGGCATGCCAGTGCGAATGTCCAGGAATATCGGGACGGGCTCGCCCTTGGGCAGTATCACTGGCCAGCCGTCCCGCCATTTCACCGGCAGCAAGAATGTCTCGCGCCCGGTGTTGTACAAGCCTTTGGCATACGGGCGGGTGCCGAGAAAAACGGACCACCAGCTGCCATCGGCGCGCTGCACGAGATCGGCGTGCCCCGTGCTCGTCACCGGAACCATGCGGACCTTCATGAGATCGCGTTGGGTGAGGATGGGGTTGTGCTCGTATGGCGCGTACGGCCCCCACACGGACTTCGAACGGAATACCACTTCCGAGTGATCGAAGCCCGTGCCGCCCTCGGCGCACATCAGGTAGTACCAGCCGTTGATGAAGTAGAGATGCGGACCCTCTATCCAGATGGGCTTCTTCGACGGGTCGGCGCCACCGTTGACGATGACTCGCCGCGGGCCGATGAGTTTGCGCGCCGCCAGGTCGTACTCTTGCATCCAGATGGCCCGGTGGCCTTCGTACTGCGGCTTTCCCTCGGGTGCGCCGTTGTTGAGGATGAAGGTCTTGCCACCGGCGTCGAAGAAGAACGAGGGATCGATGCCGTCGATCTCCTTAAGCCACACGGGGTCGGACCATGGGCCGGCGGGATTTTTCGCGGTGACGAAAAAGTTTCCGCCGGCATCCACCAGCGTGTTGATGATGTAGAACGTGCCTTCATGATGGTGAATCGAGGGCGCGAACACGCCGCGTGAAATCCCCAGCCCATCGAAGCTGAATTTCCCGGGATCGGTGAGTGCGTAACCAATGAGCCGCCAATTCACGAGGTCCGTGCTCTCGTGGATCGGAATGCCAGGCCAGTGCGCGAACGTCGAGTTGACGAGATAGAACTTGTCGCCCACGCGTTCGATGGCCGGGTCAGGGTAGTAGCCGGGCAGGATGGGATTCGAATAGACGCCCGGGGGTTTTTCGATCGTGCGGTTCTCGTCGTGGCTGGAGTATTCGAACCAGTCGAAGTGCACGGCCGGTTGCGCGGCTCGCGCACCCGGCGACGCTGCCGCCAGCGCGGCCAATATCAATGAACGCATGTTCCCCCTGCGTGTGCTTCAGCCGTCCACGGGCGAGACGGGTGTGCGCAGTATGAGCTGATAAAACGCCAAATCCAGCCATCGACCGAACTTGAAACCGGCATGTCTCACGATGCCGCAGGCCTTGAAGCCGAGACTCTCGTGCAGCTTGATGCTGACGGCGTTGGTCGCGTCGATGCCGCCCACCATCACGTGGTAGTCCTGCTTTTCAGCCGCCAGGATCACGGCGCCGAGCAATGCCCGGCCCAAGCCTTGGCCGCGAAAGCGCGCGTCGACGTAAATGGAGTGTTCGACGGTGTACTTGTAAGCAGGCCACGCGCGGAAGGGCCCGAAGCTCGCGAAGCCCATGAGGGTGCCCTGTTCGTCCTCGACGCCGATCACCGGATACTTGCCGCGCGCCTTGGCGTCGAACCATCCGACCATCGACTCGGGAGTGCGGGGCTTGTAGTCGTACAGCGCGGTCGAGTTCGCGATCGCGTCGTTGAAGATGGCGAGAATGGCGGCGGAGTGGCGTTGCGCGTCGCAACTGATGATGTTCAAGCAGGTTCACCCTGGGGAATGACGGGACGCCTCGACGGCGCGGAGCGCAAAGCGGCGGCGATGGCGTCGCGCATTGGTTTGGGGCGGTAGTGAGAGTCGAACGGAGTGGGGCGCTTGGCGACGCCTTCCTGGCGCGGGCTGCGTCCCTGCAGCCACGAGAAGTTGTCGGCAAGGCCCCAGCAAAGCACCGCGCTCACCTCACGGAAGTCGAGCGTGAGATCGAGGAACGCGCGCGCCAGTGAGGCGATGGAGCGATCGCGCTGTTTCGCGCTCGCGGCGAGCGCGCCGTCGTGCACGTCGAACTCGGTGATCACGAGGCGATAGCCCATGCCGGTGACCTCGCGCAGGAAGTTGCGCCACTCGCGTTCGTCGCGCGCGTCGAACTCGCGGCCGGCGTTCGCGTCCTGATTGCCGCAGCCGATGTGCGACTGGAGACCGAGCGCGTTCACCGGCGCGCCGTTACGGCGCAGCCGTTCGAGCAGCTTGAGCACGCCCGTGCGGTGCGCGGCGCTGTCCTTCTCCCAACCCATGTAGTCGTTGTAGACGAGCTCGGTGTCGGGTAGTTGGGCGCGCGCGATGCGGAAGGCCATCTCGACCACCTGGTCCGGCGTACCGATGGCGCGCGAGAACAGAGTCTCGCGCATCGCACCGGTGACGTTGTCCACGGCTTCATTGACCACGTCCCAGGAGACGATGCGCCGACCGAAGAACGAAGCGGCCTTGCGGATGTGCGCTTCGAGCAGTCCGGCCGCGGCGGTCGCAGGCTCGGCGCCGAAGTCATGGGTCTCGAGCCACTTGGGCAGCCAGCGAGGGTGGTGCCAGAGCAGCGTGTGGCCTCGCACGGCCATCCCATGGCTTTCGGCGAACTGCAGCAGGGCCTCGGCACGCGCGAAGTCGAACACGCCGGGCTCGCGCTGCACCGACGTCATCTTGAGCTCGTTCTCGGGGACCAGGATGCCGCACTGAGCGGTCACGAGCTCGAGGTATCGCGGGTCTCGCAGCCCGCGACCACCGAGGGCGGATCCGAAGCGCAAGCCCTTCCTGCGTGCGATCGCGTCGAGCGAGTCTTCGGGCCTTTCGCGGCCGGTCGTGGCGGCGAAGGAATTGCCCGCGCAGGCCGCCGCGGCCGCCGCGACGCCGGAGCGGACGATCTGGCGGCGGGACCAGCCGGCCACGTGCTAACTACCTCGCGAGGTGCGCCGCGAAGTCGGCGCTGGTCATGGTGTCGTCCACGTAGCCGAAAGTGCCGGTTTCGCGGATTTCACGGGCGGCGTCGGCGAGGCCCGTCATGGCCGCGCGGTACAGGGAGGTGGCCAGGCTGATGCGCCGTACGCCCGCGTCCGCGAGCTCCTGCACGCTGAAGGATCTGCCGCGGATACCGACCATGAAATTCACCGGCTTGCTCACCGAGCTGCAGACCGTGCGCACGGCATCGAGGGTGGGCAGACCGGGCGCGAACAGCACATCGGCGCCTGCTGCTTCGTAAGCCTGCAGCCGACGGATGGTGTCATCGAGATCGATGCGGCCGCGCAGGAAATTTTCCGACCGCGCGGTCAGCGTGAACGGGAAGGGCAGTGATCGCGCGGCTTCCGCCGCGGCGGCCACGCGTTCGACGGACTGCGTCAGCGGGAAGATGGGGTCGTCGTTGCGACCGGTCGAGTCTTCGATGGAGCCGCCGACCAGGCCGACGCCGGCGGCGAAACGGATCGCCTTGGCCGTCGCGTCGGGTGCGTCACCGAAGCCTTTCTCGAGATCCGCGGATACCGGCAGCGTGGTAGCCGAGCAGATGATCCTCGAGTGCGCCATGGCTTCGTCGAGCGAGATGGTGCCGTCGAGCCTGCCGTAGGTGCCGGCGGCAGCCCCACTGGACGTCGCCAGCGCCAGGAACCCCGACGATTGCAGGATGCGGGCGGAGCCGCCATCCCAGCAATTGGCGATGACGAAGGTGCCCCGATCGTGCAGCGCGCGGAAGGCCTGCGCGCGGGAAAGCTGGTTGGTGTCGTTCATGGCGCCCCCGTGTGAGAGGGGCTGAGTTTAGCGAGTGCGGATGCTCGCGCAATCCATGGAGTGCCTGAGGACGTCCTCGTTCAGTCCAGGCGCTTCTTGAAGCGCGCCACGGCGACGCTGAGCATGATGACGAGGAATACCGCGAGCTTCAGCAACTGCGGCCACACCTCGGGCAGGTCGGCGCCGCGCAGCACGATACCGCGAAGTATCACGTTGAAATGCGTGAGTGGCAGCACCTGCGCGATCCATTGGGCGGCTAGCGGCATGCCCTCGAAGGGGAACATGAAGCCCGACAACAGTATCGACGGCAGCAGCGTGAGGAAGGCTAGCTGGAATGCCTGGAACTGCGTCTGTGCCAGAGTGGAGACGAACAGTCCGAGGCCAAGCGTCGAGGCGATGAACAGCAGCGCGGCCGCATACAGGTTGAGCAGGCTGCCGACCACGGGCACGTTGAACAGTGCCGAACCCACGACGAGGATGATGGTGGTCTGGATCAGCCCGATCACGACGAACGGCAGTAGTTTGCCGATCATGAGCTCCAGCCGCCCCAGCGGCGTCGCGATCAGGAGCTCGAGATTGCCCCGTTCGCGTTCACGCACGATGGCGCCGGCGGTGAACACCACCATGGTCATCGTGAGGATGACACCGATGAGCGCAGGCACGATCTGCACGGCGGTGCGCTTCTCCGGGTTGTAGAGCGTGCGCACCTCGACGCGCCGTGGCTCCATGCGTTTGCCGCCGGAATAGGGTCCCTGGCCGTGACGCGTGATCATCGGCACGGAGGCGAGTCCGGCTGCGACGCCCGCGAGGCTGGGCTGGGATCCGTCCACGAGTATCTGCACCACCGCGCGCGTATCCGAGCCGAGGCGGCGTTCGAAATCCCCCGGGATGATCACCGCCAGGCTGGCGCGCCCTTCGCGTAACAGCCGATCGACCTCGGACGACGATGCCGTGCGGTAGCGCACGTCGACCACCTGCGTTGCCACCAGTTGCGACACGAACTCGCGTGACATGGAGGTGTTGGCCTCGTCGAGCACCACCGTGGACAGGTGGCGGACATCGAAGTTGATGGCGAAACCGAACAGCAGCATCTGCATGAGCGGTACGCCGACGATCATGCCGAAGGTGACGCGATCGCGTGACAGCTGCCGGACCTCCTTGCGGGACACGGCGCCGAGACGGCGCAGGGAGGAGACGAGCTTGTTAGCCATGGCGTTGCCCGTCGTGGGCATCGGGGTTCCCGCCCGGGCGGCCGTTCTTGCGCGTGGCGACGACGAATACATCCTCCAGGCTCGCGTGCGTGGGGGTGATCGTTGAAGATATGCGGTGCTTCTCGAGCAGGTCATGCAGCACGGCCGCGGCGTCGCCATGTCCGCGATCCGCCAGCACGCGCAGGCGTATGCCGAGCTGGGTTACGCCATGCACCCAGGGCAGGTCGCGGAGCAGTCGCGGCGCCTCGCTGCCGTCCGCGCCTTCGATCTCGTAGACGTCCGCTTCCACCGCATCCATGAGATCGCGCGGTGAACCTTCGGCGACGAGCCGGCCTTCAGCGAGAATGGCGAGGCCGTGACAGCGCTCGGCTTCGTCCATGTAGTGAGTGGAAACGAGGATGGTCGCGCCTTGTTCCGCGAGCTGAAACAGGCGCTCCCAGAAGTCACGGCGGCTCTGCGGATCCACGGCACTCGTGGGCTCGTCGAGCAGCAACAATTCGGGCGAGTGCAGCGTCGCTGCGGCCAGCGCCAGGCGCTGCTTCTGCCCGCCGCTCATGGTGCCGGCGCGCTGGTTGCGCAGCTTCTCGAGGTCGTAGGTGGCTCGCTGCCGCGCGATGCGGTCGGCGACGTCGCCTTCGAGGCCGTAGAGATCGGCGATGAACTGCAGGTTTTCGTCGGTGGTGAGGTCTTCCCACAGCGAGAACTTCTGCGGCATGTAACCCAGTCGCCGGCGGATGGCTTCGGCATCTTTCACCACCGAGAGCCCGAACACTTCTGCATGTCCATCGCTTGGCAACAGCATGCCGCAGAGCATGCGCAACGTGGTGGACTTGCCTGATCCGTTCGGGCCCAGGAAGCCGTAGATGCGCCCCGACGGGATGTCGAGATCGATGTGATCCACGGCCGTCTTGGCGCCGAACTTGCGTGTCAGGCCTCGCGCAGAAATAGCCGCCTCGGCCAATGCAGTCACTCCGTTGCGAGCGAAAGCGAGACGTTGACCGGGACACCGGACGGCAGCTCGCGCGCTTCTGCGTCGTCGAACTCGACCTCGGCCAGGAAAGACAGCCGCGAGCGGTCGGCGGCAGTCAGCGAGTAGTAAGGCGTGAACTCGGCTTCGCTCGCGACGAAACGCACGTGACCCTGGTAGGCGCGGTCGATGCCGTCGACGCACAGGGTCGCGGTGGTTCCCTGTTTCACCCGCGCGCGCATGGGCGCGGGAACGTGGATACGCGCATAGGGGGCGGCGTCGGCCAGGAGCACGGCCACGGTCGCTCCCCGCGCGGGCTTTTCACCGACGTGGAAGGGCAGCGCATCGATGAGTCCGGTGATCGGCGAGCGCACTTCGAGGCGCGCGGACGAGGTTTCCAGTGCGCGCAGGTTGGCGCGCGCGCTGTCGGCGGCCTGGCGCGCCTGCGTGACTTGCTCGGAGCGTGTGCCTTCCTGCAATTCGCGCAGCGTGGACTCGGCCTCGTGCAGGCTGGCTTCCGCCGCGTTGGCCGCGGCCAACTGCTGGTCCGCCTGCGAGCGGCTCACGAGGTTCTGCTTGACGAGGTCGAGCAGGCGGTCGCGTTCGCGCACGGCGTCATCGCGCTGGGCTTTCGCGCGATCGCGGCGGGCGGCGGCGGCCCGAATGCTGGTGGTGCGGGGCCCGTTCTTGAGCTCCTCGGCGCGCGCTTCGGCTTCGGCGAGTTGCGCTCGGGCGGCATCGAGGCCGGCCGTCGAGATGGCGCCGTCCTGCACCACGATGACGTCGCCGGCCTTCACCTGCGAGCCCTCGGCAAAGGGTAGTTTGACGATGAACTCGTCGGTTTCCGCGGCCAGCTCGACTCGGTTGCGCTCGACGGTGCCGGGCAGCGTGTCCTGGTCGTGCCGTCCGCAACCCTGCATGAGCAAAGATGAAACCAGTGCCGCGGAGGCGAAAACCGGGCGGCCGCGCAGCCTCATTTACCGAACTCGAAGCGCATGGACAGATCGACCGCCTTCACGTGCTTGGTGATAGCGCCGATGGAGACGAAATCGACGCCGGTCTGCGCGGTTTCGCGCACGGTCTCGAGCGTGAGGCTGCCGGAAGCCTCGAGTTTCGCGCGAGCGCCGCCGGCACGATTGCGCACCACGGCTTCGCGCATGTCGGCATGGCTCAGCTCATCGAGCATGATGATGTCCGCGCCCGCGGCCAGCGCCTGGTCGAATTCCTGCAGTGTTTCCACTTCCACTTCGACCGGCATGCCCGGGGAAGTTCGGCGCGCGGCCTCTATCGCCTGGGTGATGGAACCGGCCGCGACGATGTGGTTCTCCTTGATGAGCACCATGTCGTAGAGCCCGAGGCGGTGGTTCTGCGCGCCGCCGCAACGCGCTGCGTATTTCTGCGCGAGGCGCAGGCCCGGCAGCGTCTTGCGCGTGTCGAGGATCTTGCAGCCGGTGCCCGCGACGGCCTGCACGTAGTGATGCGCGGCGGTCGCGGTGGAGGAGAGCGTCTGCAGGAAATTCAGCGCCGTGCGCTCGCCCGTGAGGATAGGGCGAGCGGGGCCGGTGAGTTCGAGAAGGGTCTGGTCGGCGGCGATGGTTTCACCATCGTGAACGCGCCAGTCGAGCCGGATCGCGGGGTCGAGCTGCCGGAAAACGGCTTCGACCCAGTCGGTGCCACAGAGGATGGCAGGTTCGCGCGCGACGATGCGCGCGCGAACCTGCTGAGCCTCGGGAACCAGCGCGGCGGTGATGTCGCCCGCGCCGAGGTCTTCGGCGAGGGCGGTGGCAACCTGCCGCGAGATGACGTCGTTAGGGACTTTCTCTAACAGACGTGGCCCGTCAGAACGGCAGGCCGTGCGACGTGGCAGCCATGCACATCAGCATCGGGAACGACAGGATGAAGTTGGTGCGTGAGGCGTACAGCGCTGTCTTGCGCGCCTTGGCCTTCTCCTCGTCCGTCGCGGGCTTGAAGCCGAGAATCTTCTTCTGGTTGGGCCAGATCACGCCCCAGACATTGAGCAGCATGATGGTGCCGAGCCACGCGCCGACGCCGATAACGACAGTCGGGTAATCATGCGAGCCGTTCGAATACCCGAATGTGAATGCCGGCACGAAGCGATCCGCGAGCAGCCACGCACCCGCCAGCCAGGTGGCCAGGGCGGACCAACGGAACCAGAACATCGCGCGGGGCGCGACGTACTTGCCGATGGCCGCGGGGCCGGGACCGCCCTTGTCTTCGGTGGCGGTCGCCTGGGCGGGTACCTGCACGGCGTTCAAATAGTACAGAAGGCCGATCCAGAACACGCCGCTGACTATGTGCACCCAACGAGCCAGCGACTGCTGGTTGAACCCGGCATCAGGCACAAGCGAACGGTGAAGGATGTAGGCGAGGATCACCGCCAGCACGACGCCGGTGATGAGTGCGTAACGATGATTCGTGAATATTTTCATTGTCTTATTCTCCCCGGTGAGCGGTTTGAAGAATAGAAGACCAGCCCCCATAATTCAACGCGCCGCACGCCGCGCGAATTGATCGCGGCTCGAACGATGGAACGCCCCGACTCTCCCTGCATCAAAGTCTGCGTACTGGGTCCCCCCGGTCGATGCACGGGTTGTTTGCGCACCCTCGATGAGATCGCCGCGTGGGGTGCGATGAGTGCCGAGCAGCAATGGGCTGTGGTGGATGCGCTCGAAGACAGGAGAAGACAAGTGGCTGAAGACGTCGTCAATCGAATCAAGACTCACATTTCCACGAGCCCCGCGGTGCTCTTCATGAAGGGCACGCCCGACTTTCCGCAGTGCGGGTTCTCGGCCCAGGCCGTGGCCGCGTTGCGCGCCAATGGCGTGAATTCATTCCATTCGGTGAACATTTTCGAGGACCCGGAGCTGCGCGAAGCGCTCAAGAAGTTCTCGAACTGGCCGACTTATCCGCAACTCTATGTGAAGGGTGAGCTGGTCGGCGGCTGCGACATCGTGCTGGACATGCACCGCAGCGGCGAGTTGAAGAAGCTGCTGGCCGAGGCCGGCGCGGCGTAGCGGCGCCGCAATAGCGCCGGGCAAGATTCCCGTGGTCGAGTGAACGTGTGCTCAGGGTTTCAGCGGCGGCTCACCACGAGAGCCTTCACCTGGCACTGCTTCTTCACCGCCGCCCTCCGTGTTGAACAACAGCTGCGCGCGCGTGTCCGCGTCCCGCCACACGCCGTCGAGCGCGTTGCACACCGCGCAGAATACGTCCGCGGTGCGCTCGGCGTCGTAACGCGCCGAGTGCGCCTCGCTCGAATCCCAGTTGAATCCGCAGACCTGCGCCGCCTTGGCGAGCACGGTCTGGCCGAACGCCGCGCCGGCAAGCGTTGCCGTGTCGAAGCATGAGAAGGGATGGAATGGATTGCGCTTGATGTCGGCGCGCGCCACGGCGGCGTTCAGAAAGCCCAGGTCGAAAGCGGCGTTGTGTCCCACGAGAATCGCGCGGCGACACTGCTGCGCCTTCATCGCCGCCCGCACCTCGGTGAAGATGCGGCCGAGCGCGTCCTTCTCCGGCAGCGCGGGACGCAGCGGATGAAAAGGATCGATGCCGGTCACGGCGAGCGAAGCGGGTTCGAGGTTTGCGCCTTCGAATGGCCGCACGTGATACGTGTGCGATTCGCCGCGTTGCAGCCGGCCGTCGGGGCCGAACTGGATCATCACCGCGCAAATCTCCAGCAGCGCATCGGTGACGCAGTTGAAGCCGCCGGTCTCCACGTCGATGACCACGGGCAGGAACTGCCGGAAACGTCGGCTCATCAGCGGTGGCGGCGCCACGACGGCTTCGGGGGTGCCGGACTCCATCAGGACAATTCCATCAGGACACCATCTGCCAGCGAATGATTTCGCCCGCGCGCATAGGCACCAGCGAGCCTCCGTCCGTGGCGTACGCGTAGTTAGCCGGCGGCGACCAGTCGCGGCGCGCCAGGCGGATGCGGTCGGTGTTGCGCGGCAACCCGTAGAAATCCGCGCCGAAGTCGGCTGCGAAGCCCTCTAGCTGGTCGAGCCTGCCCGCCGCGTCGAACGCTTCGGCGTACAACTCGATGCCCGCATGGGCGGAGAACATGCCGGCGCAGCCGCAGGCGTTCTCCTTGGTGCGTTGTTCGTGCGGCGCACTGTCGGTGCCCAGGAAGAACCGCGGGTTGCCGCTGGTGGCCGCCGCGAGCAGCGCCTCGCGATCCGGCTCGGTCTTGAGAACGGGCAGACAGTAATAGTGGGGTCGTATGCCCCCTTCGAACAGGGCATTGCGGTTGTGGAGCAGGTGTTGCGGCGTGATGGTCGCGCCGACGCCATCGCGTGCGCTCTTCACGAACTCCACTGCGCGCGCGGTGGTGATGTGCTCGAACACCACGCGCAGTTTCGGAAATCGCGCGATGGTGGGCGCCAGTACGTCATCGATGAACCGATGCTCGCGGTCGAAGACATCGACGTGTCGCGCGGTCACCTCGCCGTGCACCAAAAGGGGCAGGCCTCTCTCGCTCATGCACGCCAATACGTCATCGATGCGTTTTATGTCCGTGACGCCGGAATCCGAATTGGTGGTGGCTCCCGCCGGGTACAGCTTGCAGGCTTTGACCCAGGGGGATTTGCTGGCCGCGTCGATTTCCGCCGCGTCCGTTTTATCTGTCAGATAAAGCGTCATGAGCGGCGCGAACGTGCTATCGGCCGGCAGGGCGGCGAGTATGCGTTCGCGGTACGCCAGCGCCGCCGCGGTGGTGGTGACCGGCGGTTTGAGGTTGGGCATGACGATGGCGCGTGCGAATCGCGCCGCGGTAAACGGCAGCACTGCGGCCATGGCGGCACCGTCACGCAGGTGCAGGTGCCAGTCGTCGGGGCGGCGGATCTCGATTTGCACTCGTAAGCTGCTGTAGGGACAGGGGTTTGCTTGACCGCGAGGCGCTAAGAAACGATCATACCGCGCCTTGTTTTCCCCGCCCCCTCACCTCATTTTCAACGCGGCGCATGCTAGCACAGCGCGCCCGTTTTCCTTTGCTTTGGCGCCTCTCGGCGATGGATGTGT
>DATLDQ010000119.1:0-23322 GCA_035525785.1 Steroidobacteraceae bacterium
CGGATCGGTCATTGTACCGATGCTGTCAAGACGCCGGGGCGGTTAAGTGGCCGCGACGGCGCGGGCGAATTCCTACTGGCGCGCCGCACGCCTGGAATGCGCGTCGCCGCGGCTATTGTCGCGGGCGCTCGCGCCGAGGGCGCAGCTCGCAAGCTCACGTGCTGGAGAGTCGCGTGACGCCGACCTTTACCCCCGCGTCGGGCCCCGGTTATCGTACGCGCCGCTGTCAGGGGGTTGACGTGGTCCAACGACAAGGTATCGACGCCGCGCACCGACGCGTCATCTTCGCGTCTTCACTCGGCACTGTGTTCGAGTGGTACGACTTCTACCTCTACGGCTCGCTGCTCACGATCATCACCAAGAAGTTCTTCTCGGGGATGAACGACACCACCGCGTTCCTTTTCGCGCTACTGGCGTTCGCCGCCGGATTCTTCGTCCGGCCATTCGGCGCGCTGGTGTTCGGCCGTCTCGGCGATCTCGTCGGCCGCAAGTACACGTTCCTCGTCACGATCGTGATCATGGGTGCGTCGACCGCGCTCGTCGGTGTTCTGCCGACGTATGAGACGGCCGGCTTCATCGCGCCCGTCATCTTCATCATGCTGCGGCTGTTGCAAGGCCTCGCGCTCGGCGGCCAGTACGGCGGCGCGGCAACTTACATCGCCGAGCACGCACCCGACGGCCGGCGCGGCCTCTATACGAGCTGGATCCAGACGACCGCGACGCTGGGGTTCTTCCTGTCGCTGCTGGTCATCCTCGCGTGCCGCATGGCGATGAGCCCGGAGCAGTTCGATGCCTGGGGTTGGCGCCTGCCATTCCTGCTCTCCATCGTGCTGCTCGCGATCTCGGCGTACATCCGCATGCAGCTGCAGGAATCCCCGGTATTCCAGGAGATCAAGGCGTCGGGCAAGCTGTCGAAATCGCCGCTCACGGAGTCGTTCGGCAAGTGGCCGAATCTCAAGGTCGTGATCCTCGCCTTGTTGGGAGCCACGGCCGGACAGGCGGTCGTGTGGTACGGGGGGCAGTTCTACGCCCTGCTGTTCCTCGAGAAGACGCTGCAGGTCGATTCGACCAGTGCGCAGCTCGCGATGGCGGCCGCATTGTTGATCGCCACGCCGTTCTTCGTCGTGTTCGGCGCGTTGTCGGACCGGATCGGGCGCAAGAAGATCGTGCTCGCGGGTTGCCTGCTGGCGGCACTCACGTATTTCCCCATCTTCAAGGGGATCACGCACTTCGCGAACCCGGCGCTGGACCAGGCCGTGCAGACGGCCCCCGTCACCGTGGTTGCGAACCCCGATGAGTGCAGCTTCCAGTTCGATCCGGTCGGCAAGAAGCAATTCAAGTCGGGCTGCGATCTGGCCAAGGGCGCGCTCGCGCGCATGGGCATCAGCTACGCGAACGAGGCCTCCAACGACACGGGCGCGGCCGGCGTGAGGATCGGCGCCGATGTGCTGCCCATCCCGAACCTCGCGGGCACGCTGACGGGCGCCGAATACAAGAAGGAACAGGACGCGGTCACGGGCCGGCTCAAGGAAGCACTCGCGAAGGCGGGCTATCCGGCGAAGGCCGACATGGACGCCTTCAATTACCCGATGGTGATCCTGCTGCTCGCGATCCTCGTCCTGTACGTGACGATGGTCTACGGCCCGATCGCCGCCTGGCTGGTGGAGCTCTTCCCCGCGCGCATCCGCTACACGTCCATGTCGCTGCCGTATCACATCGGCAATGGCTGGTTCGGCGGCTTCCTGCCGGTGACGTCGTTCGCCATCGTGGCGGCCACGGGCAACATCTACAACGGTCTGTGGTACCCGATAGTCGTGGCGTTGGTCACCGTCGTCATCGGCTCGCTGTTCCTGCGCGAGACCAAGGATTCGCCGGCCTGAGCCACCGGCGATCCAGGTTCACATGCCGACGGCGTTGATGACGCCGCAGGCAATGCGCGCGCCGGAGTTGCCCGAGGGCTGCGTCTTGTAGTCGTCGGCTTTCTCGTGCACGACCACGGCCTTGCCGATGACGTCGGTGGCGCCGCCATTGCCGATCGAGAGGCCATCGACGTGCGCGTTGATCTGCGCCGTGCCCTGGGCATCGGATTTGGCGTTGAGCATGTCACCCGCGTGGTGTGCGCCTTCATGCGGATTGCCGTGATCGACTCCCGCCGGGTTCAGATGCGCACCGGCACTGCTCGCGTCCGGCGCGCTGCAGTCGCCCTTCTCGTGGACGTGGAATCCGAACTCGCCATTGGGCGGCAGACCTTGCAACGTGCCGGTGAAGTGCACGCCTTCGCCCATCGGGGCGATGGTCAGCGAGCCCGTGACATCATGACCCTGGGTAGCCGCGAGCTGCACCGAGGCTCCGGCAGCCGGCGCCGGCTCGGCCGCGGGCGGCGCAGAGGGTGTAGCCGTAGCCTGTGAATCCGTGGGCGGGGCCGCCTCTTTCTTCTGACCGCAGGCCGCGAGCAGGGCCGCGGCGACGCAAACGCTAACCAGGTATTTCATGGCGGGCTCCGTGATAGGCCAGGGTTCGGACGAACGCGCGAACATAGCGACGCCCCACGTATGCCGGCAGTAGGTGAGGGTCGTCGCACACCGTGTGTTTGTCCTACCTCGTAAACGTTGTTGCCAACCAACAAAATCAGGTTCGGATTTCCGTGTAAACACACGAAGTAGCGGGGTCGACACGGGTTTCCGTACACTCCGTGCCACAAGTGGATTGGGGAACGGCTGCTTGCGCCGTCCCCGACCACGCCAAAAATCAGGGAGTCGTCATGAAGTCATGGATTGGTCGCGGCGCCGCCGCGTTATGCCTGGTCACCCCGTTCGCCATCGCACAGGCTCAGGACAGCCCGCCGAGCGACGACGAGATCAGCCAGGAAATCGTGGTCACCGCGCAGAAGCGCGCGACCACGCTGCAGGAAGTGCCGTTCTCCATCGCGGCATTGACCAGCGAGGACATCACGCAATCGGGCGCGACCAACATCGTGGAGATCGCCCGCAACGTCCCCGGCCTCTACATCGCCGATCTCGGTCCGGGCCAGAGCCAGGTGGCCATCCGCGGTATCAGCGCGGGGCAGGTCATTCGCGATCAGCCCGGCGTGAAGGAGTCGGTCGGCATCTACCTCGACGAGTCGCCCATCTCGGTGGCGCTGTTCACGCCCGATCTCGATCTCTATGACCTCGACCGCATCGAAGTGCTGCGCGGCCCGCAGGGCACGCTGTTCGGCGCGGGCTCCTCGTCGGGTACGGTGCGCTACATCACCGCGCAGCCGGACATCGGCCCCGATTCGTCCGGCGGTTCGCTGGACTTCGGCGTCAACAGCGTCACCGACGGCGAGGTGGGCACCGACGTGCACGGCGCGTTCAACCTGCCGCTGGGTGAAAAGGCGGCGATGCGCGCCGTCGCGTACCGCAGCGACTTCGCGGGCTTCGTCGACTCGTACTACCCGAACCGTGGCGTGCGCGAGGACGTCAACAGTGGTTCACGAACCGGCGGCCGGCTGGCGTTCCGCTTCGAGCCCAGCGAGAACGTCACGATCACGCCGCGCATCGTCTACCAGAAGCTCGATACCGACGGCTTCCCGCGCTACGACGCTTACAACATCCTCGGCAACGTCTATACGACGACCGAGCCGCAGATCCGCGTGAGCGAGCGAGGCCAGGTGACGCAGCTCGAGGAAGGCCTGCTCGACGACTTCACGATGGCCGACCTCAAGCTCGATTTCGGTTTCGGCAATCTCGGCCTCACGAGCGTCACCACCTACATCGATCGCCAGGTGGAAGTGGTGCGCGACGCCAGTCAGCTCACCGGCAGCGTGACGGACGACGTCGGCGGCACGGCGGCGCAGGTGCGCCTGAACTCACCGCTGGTCGACGAGACGGATCTCCAGGTGTTCAGCCAGGAGTTGCGTGTCGCCTCGACGGGCGAGGGCGCCTTCCAATGGCTGGTGGGCGCGTTCTACCAGGAAGCCGATCGCGACTACTCGCAGACGCTGCCGACCCCGGGGTATGACGCCATCCTGCCGCGCGGCACCGGCGCGCCGGTCGACACGCCTTACTACTCGACCCTGACCTACGATTTCTCGCAATTCGCGGTCTTCGGTGAAGCCACGTTCCGCTTCAATGCGGAGTGGGCGCTGACCGGCGGCTTGCGTTACTACGACTTCGAAGAGGACCGCGTCATCACCATCGCGGGCGCCTTCGCGGACCTGCCGCACTTCGACGAGCTCGGCAGCACCAGCTCCGACGGCTTCTCGCCGCGTGTCATCCTCGCGTTCAGCCCCAGCAAGGCGACGCAGTTCACGGCGCAGGTGGCGAAGGGCTTCCGTCTCGGCGGCGTCAACGACCCGCTGAATGCGACGCTGTGCCAGGGCAACGACCTCGACATCTACGGCGGTCATCCGACCTGGGACGATGAGAAGGTGACCAACTACGAGTTGGGCGCGAAGACTCGTCTCGCTGATGGCCGCATCACGCTCAACGGCGCGGTATTCATGAGCAAGATCGACGGCCTGCAGGTGGTCGCGGACGCGGGCTCGTGCTCGTCACGCATCATCCTGAACGCGGACGCCGAATCGAAGGGCGCCGAGGTCGAGCTGTTCGTGCGTCCCAACGAGAGCTGGGATATCGGTGTGTCGGCCACCTACGCGGATGCCGAGATCACGCAGTCGCAGCTGATCCCCGGGACCCCCAATCCGATCAGTGGCATTCGTGACGGCAATCGCCTGCCCACTTCGCCGCAGCTGCAGGCAGTGGCGACCGTGGCCTACAACTTCCCGATGGGTTCGTACGAAAGCTACGTTCGCTTCACGGGCCAGCACGTGGGGTCGTCGTACACGCAGCTCGCGGACCAGGAACCCGGCTTCGGCATCATCTCGAACGAAGTGGGCCGGCCCCCCGGCAGCGCGCGGCTCATCGATTTCGGTGGGATCCCCGCGGACACCACGATCGAGTTCGACCCCGAGCTGCCGTCGTACGAGATCGCGAACCTGCGCTGGGGCCTGCGCGCGGACCGTTGGGAAGCCGCGGTCTTCATCAACAACCTGTTCGATGAGCGCGCGTTCCTCTCGCTGGATCGCGAGCGCGGCCGCAGCGCGCGCGTGGCTTACCTCACCAATCCGCCGCGCACGGTCGGCGTGAACTTCCGCTTGAAGTTCTGAGTGAGCAGTCCGGTATCGCCAGATAGATAGAGGGGTGGGGCCCCCGGGCCCCGCCGCTCTTGCTTGCCGGCTCAGATGCCGGCGATGACGACGCTGCCGGCGACGATGAGCCCGACGCCCATGAGCAGCCGCCAGCTCATCGGTTCCGCCAGCAAGGCGACACCCAGCACCACTGCGACCACCACGCTGAGCTTGTCGATCGGCGCCACCATCGACGCGGGCGCCAGTTGCAGCGCGCGGAAGTAGCACAACCATGACGCGGCCGTGGCGACACCGGACAGCGTGAGGAAGGCGAGGTTGCGCGCCGAGAGGCTCCCGAGCTGCGCCCAGTCACCTCGCCAGCTCACGAGCAGCCCCGCGAATGCCAGCACCACGAGCGTGCGATAGAACGTGGCCAGGTTCGAGTCGACCCCGGACACGCCCACCTTGGCGAGGATCGCGGTCACTCCGCCGAATGCCGCCGACCCCAGCGCGAACATCAGCCACTGCGCTTTCATCATGCGAATCTCCTCCGGATGGCGCGATTCGCGGGCTCTGAAAGCCAGCGTGACACCACCATCGCTGCCAGCGCGGACACTCCCACATACAGCAGCATCCAGGGAAGCCAGGCCCACGCCGGCAGGTCATCGCGGTCGCAGGCGTTGCGCGCCAGCGCGAGCACCACGATGTGGAACAGGTAGAGCTCGTAGCTGTGACGGCCGAACCACCGCACGAAAGCCGTGAGGCGCCCGGTGGCGAAGCTCGCACCGTCGTCGCGCACCGAGCCGGCGAGATACAGGGCCGTGCACAATGCGACCAGCGAGAACCCCGATACCTCATGACCGTCGATGCCGCGCAGGTAGAACACCGCGATGCCGAGGCCGCCTGCGACGCGCAGGAGCTTCGCCGGCGTGCCGTCGATCTTGCGCCGCGCCGCGATGAAGGCGACCAGGACGCCCATGGCGATGGCGTCGAAGTTCGCAAGATAGCCGCACTCGAAGAAGAGCTCATCGTCGGCATGCAGGCCGCGGTAGATGGGCGCCGCGACGACGAGCGCGAGACAGCCGAGCGCGATGGCCCATTGCCGGCGCAAAGCCAGGAACACCAGCGGCAGCGCGAGATAAAAAACCTCTTCGACCGAAAGCGACCAGTAGATGTTGAGGCAGTAGTTGAACCAGCCTTCCGACTGCATCAGCACGTTGTGCCAGAAGGTCAGTACCGACAGCGCCGCGGTCGCGAAGAACGAGTCGGGCATGGGCTCGCCGTGCTGCCGGTTCTGGAAATACGGTACATCGAGCAGACCCAGGGACACGATGATGGCGAGCGCCAGCAGGATGCAGGGCATGATCCGTGCGAAGCGGAACACGTAGAACGCGCGCCAGTTCATGCGCGCCGGTTCGCCCCAGCGGGCGAGAGACATCGAGGTGATGAGGTAACCCGACACGACGAAGAACATCGTCACCCCGTAGTTGCCGTTGAGGAATACGGCGCGCAACGCCTGTTCACCGATCAGCGGCGCCAAGGGGAAATTCGCGAGCCGGTACGCGAGAGCGTAGTGCAGCAGCAGCACCAGCAGGATGGCGACGCCGCGCAGGAAGTCGATGTGTGCGTTGCGCCCACGCGGACGAGCCTCGAGGCCGGGCACGTCAATGCACCGCGCGATTCTGCTGCTCGGCCTTGGTGGAGAGACTGAAGCGCGGCTCGACCGCCTTGAGCTTGCCGGTCAGCAGCTCAGATGCATAGCGCCCGATCTCGGGGCCATGCTTGAACCCATGACCCGAGCCCGCCCCGACCAGCAGCACGTTCGGTGCGGTCGGGTGCCGGTCGATGAGCAGGTCGCCATTACTGCTGTTCTCGTACTGGCAAACGCGCTCTTCGTTGAGCGGCGCGCCGGCCAGCGCCGGGAAGCGCTTTGCCATGTAGGCGCGCGCATCCGCGAGCGCGCCCGGCGAGGTGAAGCGGTCGCCGCGGTCCGGGTCGATCGGCGGGCCATGCTGGTCGTGCGCGATCTTGAAGCCACGGCCTTCGATGTCCGGCATGCCATAGAAGATGTCGCCGTTATTGAAATCCGCCCAGCCGGGCAGGTGGCCGAGGCCGAAGCGGGCGTCGCCGGGTGGCGGCGTGAAGAAGAACACTTCCTGCCGCGTGACGAAGATGCGCGGGCCGAGCAATCGCGGGAATACCTTCGGCAGCCACGGGCCACACGCGAACACGTAGTTGGCGGCGCCGAGCGTCGAGCCGTCGGTGAGCTCGATGCGCGTGAGCGCGGTTTCCGCAGCCGGCGGCTTCACGGCGCCGATGCGATATTCGCCGCCGGCTTTCACGAACGCGCTCACGAGAGTCTGCACGGCGCGGCGCGCCATGAGCACGCCGAAGCCCGGTTCGAGCAGGCCCACCTCGATGTCCTTCCAGTTCGCCTGCGGGTAACGGTGCTCGAGCGCGGCGCGGTCGAGCTCCTGGGTAGGCAGCGCCAGGCGCTTGTGCACTTCCAGCGACTGGTCGACGTAGGCCTCGCGCTTTTGGAAGAAGAACAGGATGCCCGCGGGGTGGAAAACCGGCTGTCCCGATTGGTCGGACAGCCACTTCCACTGCTTGAGGGAGTTCAGCGCGAAGTGCGTGTACACCTCGTCGCTACCATAACTACCGCGCGTCAGGCGCGACTCGCCGCCGGACGAGGCGCGTGAGTTCGAAGCGCCCAGCGCATCCAGCAGCAGCACGCGCTGGCCGGACTTGCGCAGGTACCAGGCGGTCCACGCGCCGAACACGCCCGCGCCGACGACGATGGAATCCCAGGTCGCTGGCTTGGCCATTTTCTTTCCCTGGTTCGTGCCCTGGGCTTCTGGTTCCGCACGGGCGCCGGACACGCCGGCAGCCAGCGCGGACGCCATCGTCGTAACGATGGCGCCCCGCCGCGAGATCTTGCTCATCCGGGCATGTTAGCCCGAGGCGGTTACTCGTGTCCGCCCGTCTGGCCTTCGACGACCGTCTTCTGCATGGCGCGCGGACCACCTTCGTTCATGCCGGGCTCGTTGCGCACTTCGGTGAGCACCTCGAGGAAGGCCACCACGTCGCGCAGTTGCGCGCGCGTGAGCACCTGCCCGTAGATCTCGGGCATGGACGAGGGCGCGGTGACGCGCTGCGCGATGTCGTCCTTCTGGATCGTGGCGCTGGTGCCGTCGGCGCGCTTGAGGATGAGCTGCCGGCCAGTCTCGTCGCCGACCGAGCCCGTCTCCGTGCTGCCGTTCTTGAGCGTCACCGTCACGTTGTCGAACCCGGGCGCTATGTGCGCGCTCGGGTGAATGACCGACTCGAGCAGGTACTGCGGCGAGCGATTCTTGCCCACCAGCGTGAGGTCGGGGCCGGCTTCGCCGCCGTCGCCGTTCACCTTGTGGCAGCGGCCGCAGGGCAGGACCTGGTTGTCGAAGAACTGTTCGGCGCCTTTCCTCGGGCTACCGCCGGCGAGCGCGAACGAGTACGCGGCCAGCTTGTCGTCGCTCGCCTTCCACGCGGCCTGCTGCCTGGCCCAGCGGGCTTTGACGGCCGGCGCATCGCTCTTCTCGGCGGCCTCGATGAGCTCGAGCTGCGCACCCGGGTTCACCTTGCCCGCCGCCAGCTGGTCGATGGCGCTCACCAGTAGTTTGGCCTTCTCCGGGCCCTGCAGCTGCGCGGCGGCGTTGAAGGCCGCCTGCTGTTCGGCCTCGGTGCCGGTGCTGGCGAAGCGCGTGACGATGGGCAGCGCGCGTTCCGGGGCGCGGCGCGCGGCGACCTGCAGTGCCGCGAGGCGCAGCGGCGCAGACTTCGACTTGTCGGCCGCGTCGATGGCGCTGCCGATGGCGTCGCCACCGAAGGCGTCGAGCGCCTTGAGCGCGCCGATGCGCACGGCCTCCGGCGCCTTGTCGTTGGCAACGGCCGCGAGCAGGTTGGGTGCGGCGCCCTTCAGCTCGAGGCCGCTGATCGCTTCGAGCGCGGCGAGCTGCACGGGCTCGGGGCCCGTGCCCAGGACCTTCGGCAGCACGGCGCTGAGCGCCTCCGCGGCAGCCTTGCCATCGCGCGCGGGCAGCGGGCGATAGATGCCGACCACGCGATCGCGCGCCGGCGTCTTGCCCCAGAGGCCGAGCTGCAGCAGCGCCTCGGCGCGCATGGTCGGCGTGGCCGCGTCGCGCGTGGCGTACTGCGCCAGCGCTTGAGCGTCCTTGGCGGTGCCGAGCCGGTAGTGCGCGTTGATGGCGCGCTCCACGAAGGGCTCGTCGCTCACCGGCGCCTTGTCGAGCTTGGTGGCCAGCGCCTCGTACGCGCCGGTGATCGGCACGTCATTGATGGCACTCGCAGCTTCGCGCGCGATATACGGGTCGGAGTCGTTGAGGAAGGCCGCGATCTTCGCATCCTTGAGTTGCCGGTACGCGAGCACGGTCGCGAGGCGCAGCGACTCGCTCTGCGACTGCAGGCCGGCCTCGAGCGACGCCGCATCGTTGATGCGTGCCAGCGCCAGTGACGCCGCATGTCGGATGTAGGCGTCGCGGTTGTCGTTGGCCTGGATCAGGGTCTGCAGCGCGACCACCGATTGCTTGTCGCCGAGCTTGCCCAGGCTCTGGGCGGCGAAGAATTGCACGCGCGGCGCGACGTCGGCGGCGCTGCGCTCGAGGTCCTTGCGGGCCTTGACGAACTTGAGGTCGCCGAGGCCCTTCACGGCCTGCGCACGCACTTCGGAATCCGTATCGCGCGTGAGCTTCACGAGCGTCGGACCGATCTTCGGGTTTTTCCTGCCGAGCTGGGTGAGACCCCAGACGGCATGGAGCCGGGCGAGGGGCGCAGCTTTCCGGTCGTTGGCGATCCTGGTGAAGACGCCAATCGACTGGTCGCCGCGCGAGGCGAGCTCGAGCTGCGCTTCGAGCCGCGCACGGCGGTCGGCGTGCGAGAGCAGGGCGCTGAGCTCGGCGTCGGACTTGCCCGTGAAGCCACCCGCGAGCAGCGTCGCGAGATCATCGCGCGCCTGCTTCGACGCCGCGTTCTCGTTGACGGGCGCGACGCCGTAGATACGGCCTTTCTGGCTCTTCGGCCAGCCGTCGACCCAGTCGGAGAGGTACAGCACGCTGTCGGGTCCGAACGTCACGTCCGTGGGCAGCACGCCGCCCATGAACTGCTTGCTGCTCGTCGGTCTGAAGGTCGCGCCGTTCTCGGCGACGGTGTACGTCTGGATGCCGCTGCGCGCGATGCTGCCCTTGAAGTGCGTGATGAAGAAATGGCCGGCGTACTCAGGCGTGAGACCGGTGCCCGGGTAGTAGGTCAGGCCGGAGGGGCCATCCTCGATGTTGCAGACCGGCGGCAGTAGATAGGCGGGGCGCCCCTTGAACGCGGGCTTCCACAGGCCTTCGCGCATCCACGGGCCACCCTTGCCCATGGGGGCGTGCTGGTACCCCACGCGCCAGCCGTTGTCGGCGCCTTCGACGAGATAGACGAGGCGCTCCATGTCGCCCTGGTCGCTGTCGTTGTCCCCGGTGAACAGGTTGCCGTGCTCGTCGAACACCAGCTCCTGCGGATTGCGCAGGCCGTGCGCGAACAACTCGAACTCCGTGCCGTCGGGGTTGGAGCGGAACACCGCGCCTTCATCCGGGTAGTCGATGAGTTGGCCTTCCTTGCCCGTGACGTGCGTGCCGCGGTCGCCGATAGAGTAGTAGATCTTGCCGTCGTGGCCGAGCGCGAGGCCATGGAAGTCGTGGCCCGTGAAGTTGTAGCGCACGCCGAAGCCGCGCAGCAGCTCGGTTTTCTTCGCCTTGTCGTCGCCGTTGTCGTCGAGCAGCCAGAGGCTCGGGATGTTGGTGAACCACACCTTGCCGTGGCGCGCGAGCACGCCCGAAGCGATGCCGTCGAGCTCGCCGTTGTAACCGTCGGAGTAGACGCGCGAAGAGTCCGCGACGCCGTCGTGATTCTTGTCCTCGACCAGCCGCACGACCTCGCCTTCGATGGCGAGCTGTTTGGCGCCAGCTTCGCCGAACACGGTGCGATGCAGCTTCAGACGGTCATCGATGTTGCGCGCGGCGAGGTCCAGCTCGAGCATGCCCATGTAGCCGCGGATGTCGAGCACGCTGCTGCGATAGCGGTAAGTCTCGGCGACGAACAATCTTCCCTTCTCGTCGAAATCGATGGCCACCGGGTTCGCGAGCATGGGCTCCGATGCCCACAGGCTCACCTTGAAACCTTGCGGCACGGTGAAGCGCTGCAGCGCCAGCTTGGCATCGTCCGACGCGGGATCCATGACCGGATCGGGCTGCCGATCGAAGGGCTCGAGCTCCAGCGTTTGCGCGCAGACCGCGCCGGCGCCAGCGAACATGAACGATGCGAAGCGGGAAACGAAGGCGGAAGATTTCATGGCATCCCGATTGATTTGGAGGGTCTTCTGGAAGGGCTTACAAAGTGGCGCACTATATCCGGATGAAAGTCCCATGACTGCCGGCTCGAGTGATTGATTCGGTAAGGTTTACGGTAAATTCACGCTCGTGCGTCCCTTCAGACCCCGTCGTAAAAACTTCGTTGCCCTGTTCGTCATATTCGTGGCGCTCGGCACCGCGTGGATATCGCAGCGTGATCGCCCCGGCACCGGCGCGCCGCCGGCGGACGCGAGCGAAACACCAGGTCAGCCCGACGCGGTGGAAAATGCCGACAAACCGCGCGCGAGGACCAACGTGGGGTTCGAGACCGAACCCGGCTCGCGCCGAAGCAACGCCGGCAGCAGGGCATCCTTCGATTTCTACCTGCTGGCCTTGAGTTCGCACCCGGCTTTCTGCGCCGACGGACACGCGCGCAAGGCGGAGTGCCGTGCCGATTCGCCGCCCATCTCGATTCACGGCCTCTGGCCGGAGCGCCTCGAGCCCCGCCGGTATCCGCACGACTGCGCGGGCCCGCGTCTCGATCTCGACCCGGAGCTCACGCAGCGTCTCGCGACCCTGATGCCGGGCGTGGCCGACGGTCTGCACGAGCACGAGTGGCGCGAACACGGCACCTGCAGCGGGCTCGACGACGACATCTACTTCGGGGCGACGTACGCCAGGGCGCGCGTCATCGACCTCGCGCTCGGCCAGCACCTAACAACCCTGGCCGGCGGGAGCAGCAGCGCGACCGAGCTGCGCCGACACGCCGATGAACGGATACCAGGGCTCGGGGCCACGCTCACCTTCCACTGCCGCATGATCCGCGATGCGCCGAGGGAGCATGGTCGCGAGCCCTATCTGGTCGAGATCCGCCAATGCCTCGATGACGACGGCCGCGACGGCGCGCCGGGCACCGCCATCGCTTGCGCCACCGTCAACCGCCGCGACCAGGGCTGCGGCGCCGGCTTCCGGATCGCGCCATGAAGTACCTCGCCTCGCAGCTCGGTGAGCTCGGTATCGCGTATCTGTTGTGCGTGGCCGGCATGCTGGTGGCGCTGCTGGCAACGCGTGCCGACCGCCGCGCCTTCTTCAGGCTGCCCGTGTACTCGGTCATGGCCATGGCGCTCGGCGTGATCCTGTGGAACGCCCTTCGAAAATATGTGATGCCGCCCGAGTGGCACTTCACACATACGAACATTCTCTACTGGGGGGCTCTGGCCATTTATGTCGTGTTAGGCCTATTGTTGGGCCTGATGCTGGGCCGGATCACCCGCAAGCGGGAAGAATCCCCCGGGCCCCAGCAAGAAGGAGGCAAACATGACAACCCATAAACGCGCTCCCGGCCCCGGTCAACCTGGCCCGAAGCCACCGCCGAAGCCCGGCGACTGACGCTAAGGCGTGGTGTTCTTCGGAATCTCCACGCCCGCCAGGAACGGGTCGTACCGGGTGCGCCACTCCGAGCGCCACCCGTGTTCCCATGCAATCTTGAGCTCCGCCGCCGCCTTCTCCTTCTCGCCACGCAATGCGTAGACGTCGGAGCGCATGGCGTACAGGCAGAAGTGCCGGCCGCCACTCCTTTCGTAGCGATTCAGCATCTGCTCGACCCCGCCGATCAGTTTCATCGCGCGTGCACGGTCCGCGCCGGCCAGCAATTCGATGCGCGCCTGGTTGAGCGCGGCCGAGTACTCGTTGCGGATCTGGCTGCCGTCGTAGAGATCGACGGTAGATAGGGGGAGGATGCGCTCGGCGTGCGCGAGCGTGGCATGCGCGGCCTTCGCGTCCTCGGCCATCACCTGCAGGCGCGCGGCTTCGATGAGCTCGGCGCCCGTGCCGGCCAGATCCACGACCTTGCTGTCGGCCAGCCACGTCTTGAGCGCCGGCGGACCCCCTTCTGCGTAGACGATGTTGCCTTCGCGCGCCTTGCGGAAGAAGCTGCCGTTCTGCGGATACTCCTGCATCACTGAGCGCGCCTCGGCGGTGCGGCCGAGCGTGAACAGCAGCTCTATCTTCTGGTCGGCGAGCCAGGGGTCGGCGGGCTCGCGCTTGCGTGCCTCGTCGATCCAGCGGAGCGCTTCGGCGGTGTTGCCCTGCGCGCGCTCGATCCATGCCGTGGCCAGCGGCCCCCACATGTTCGCCGTGTCGAGCTCGCGCGCGCGCTGGCAGGCCGCGCGGGCTTCGTCGTACTGGGCGACGTCAACGAGCTCCATGCAGCGGAACACGTGCGAGATGAAATCGAGCGGATCGAGTCGCGCGGCCGCGGAATAGTGCGCCAGCGCGTCGGTGGGCTGCGCGCGCTTGTCGTAGAGGCTGCCGATGATGCGATGTGTCGCGGCGTCGTTGGGATTGCCCTTGATGGCTCTCTGCATCAGCGGCAGCGCTTCGTCGAAACGGAATTCCTCGGTGAGCAACCAGCCCTTCGCCGCGAGCACGTGCGGCGAATTCGGGCTGAGCTGCATCGCGCGATTGATCAGCGGTTCTGCCTCCGCCTTCACGTCCTCGAGCGGCATGCGGTTGAGCGACAGGCCGTTGAGCAGCGTCTCCGCCAGCCCCGTGAGCGCAGGCGTGAAGCGTGGATCCGCGTCGACGGCGCGGCGGAAGAGCTCGAGCGCGCGCAGGTTGTCTTCGGCCGTGCGCTGCCGCTGACGCTCGCGCGCAAGCAGGTAGAGCTCGAAGGCGTCGGTGGTGCCGGCGTGGCGCACCGCCCATTCCTCGTAGACAGCCGGAGTCAGCTCGAGGTGCAGCTTCTCGGCCACCTGGCGCGAGACCGTGTCCTCGATCTGGAAGATGTCGCCGAGTGGCATGTCGTAGGAGTCGGACCAGATGTGCAGCCCGTTCGAGGCATCGATGAGCTGCATGGTGATGCGCAGCTGGTCCTGTGAGCGCCGGAGGCTTCCTTCGAGCACGTGCGTGGCGCCGAGCTGGCTCGCGATCAGGCGCACGTCCTTGTCCTTGCCCTTGAATGCGAATGCCGACGTGCGCGCGACCACGCGCAGCGTCGGAATGTGCGCCAGCCAGTTCGACAGCTCGTCGGTGAGGCCGTCGGCCAGCGCCTGCTCACTTTGGGACACGCTCATGTCGACCAGTGGGAGTACGACGATGGTCGGCAGGTCCTGGCCCGACACCGCGCCTTCGAACAACTTGCCCGGCATGCGCCAGGCGACGAGGCCCAGCACCACCGCCGCCAGGATGCTGCCGAATCCCCACGCCAGCCGCCGGATGGGTGCGCGCCGGTCCGAGGCTCGACGGCCGATCATGGCCCCGGTCTCGAAAGAGGTCGGCCGGTAATCCTCGGACAGCTTGGGCAGCGAGGGGATGGTGTTCTCCGACTCGTCCACCAGCTTGCCGATGAAGCGGTAGCCCTTGCGCGGCAGGGTCTCGATGTAGCGCGGCGCGTCGGAATCGTCGCCCAACGCGGATCGCAGCTTGCGGACGGCGCTGTTCAGGCCGGTGTCGAACTCCACCACGCCCTTGGGCCACAGGCGCGCGATGAGCTGCTCGCGCGTGACCACTTCGCCGGGCTGCTTGACCAGCTCATCGAGGATCTGCAGCGGCTGATCCTGCAGGCGGTGGGTGGCGCCGTCTTTCGAGATCTCTCCCGATTGGAAGTCCACTTTCCAGCCATCGAACCGTATGACGCGCTTGTCCATGCAACTGCCAGGAGGAATCCGGAGGCGAATCATAGACAAGTCAGCGCCGGATCAGCGCCCGTCCATCGCGAATGAGCCGCCGGCCGGCGAAATTCCGCGTCCGAACAGGAAGGAGCGACAGAATGAACGTGTCCGCGCATCGCAGCATCGGTCCCAATGGCATCGGATCCCCGACGGGCTCCTCGGTCGACAGTGGCCCGGCCCAACCCGGTCCTCGGCCGCCGCCCAAGCATCTCTCGGCCCGCGCCCTGACGGCGTTAGTTAGCCAATTGACCACCGGACACGCATACCCGGATGCCGGCAACGCCCCGGGGCCACTCGATCCCTATATCCGCAGGGCCCTGGAACGCACCGCCGTGGGTTCCGGCATCGGCGCCGGCCTGTGGCGCGTCATCGCGGAGAAGCATCCCGAGATCTGGGATGTGATCGGCGGGGACCCCCAGGCTCGCGTGGGCCTCAACCCACAGCCGCTGCCGCCGCGTTCCGCGTTCCTGGCCAGCGTCATCCTCGAGTTCACCGAGCGCATGACCCTGATCGCCGAGATCGCGGACCTCATCCCGCGCCCCGGTGGCGACCGCGGCATCATCATCGTCGCCGGCCACGTCGCCGCTTTCGTGGACGGCATCTGCGTCAACGCCCTGCACATCCGCTGGCCGCTGCCTTGGCCCGCGCCGGCCTGGTTCGCGGACACGTTGAGCGGCGCGGATCTGATCGTCATGGGTACCCAGTTCCAGCAATCGGCCGCGATCGCGATGGATCGCGAGCTCGGCCGCACGTTCGCCGACGCGGCGCATGCCTTGTTGGAGGCCGGCGCGGCCAGGCTGGTCTGAAGGTTCGAGGCGCCAGGGACGGCGCCGCTTCGGATGTCAGTGGGCCGGTCTGGCGGCGCGGTCTTCCAGGTCCATCTGGTCGAGCTGCTTGATGGCCTGCGGCAGGCCGTTCTTCGCGGCGAGATCGATCCAGGCCCGCGCTTCTTCGCGGTCTTCGCCATGCTCGAGCATCAGGTGACCCACCATGAAAGTCGCGAACACGTGCCCGTCTTCCGCGGCCTCGCGATACAGCTCGCGGGCGCGCTTCTGGTCGCGGTGCTTCTCCGAGCCGTAGTAGAGCAGCTCGGCTAACAAGGTCGTCGACGGCAGCGCGCCGCCCGCGTGACCGCGGGTGCACCACTCGAAAGCCTGGTCCTCGTTCTGCGGCGCGCCGTTCCGGCCGTAACTGTAAGAGAAGCAGGCCTGGTGGATGGCCGGGACGTTGCCGGCCTTCGCGGCCTTCAATACCTTCGCGAACGGCCACGACACTAGCTCTTCGGTGGATTGCGGGTCTGGCGTCGGCTTCGCCGTCGTCGCGCAGCCCGCGAGCGATGCGCAGACGAACATGAACCCGAGCGGCTTCGCGTATCTCATGGTCGCGAGTGTAAAAGGGGATGTAAAAGGGGACAGATCTATTTTCCCGTTCAGAAAATAAATCTGTCCCCTTTTTGACAGGTGACCAAATGGTCACATATAGTCGCCGCCATGATCGACGAGGACCTGGTGTTCAAGGCGTTGGCGGATACCTCCCGCAGGTTTCTGCTCGACTTGCTGCACGAGCGTGATGGTCAAACGCTCAGTGAGCTCGAGTGGGAGCTCGAGATGACCCGCTTCGGGGTCATGAAACACCTGAAGGTGCTCGAAGAAGCGGGCCTCGTCATCACGCGGAAGGAAGGGCGGGAAAAACTGCACTTCCTCAACGCGGTGCCCATCCGTCAGATCCACGACCGCTGGATCGACAAGTACAAGGAGCACCAGGTGTCTGCCCTGGTCGATCTGAAGAAATCCCTGGAGAAAACGAAATGGTCGAAGGCAAGAAAGACAGCGTGACCCACATGCATCGCATCTACATCCGCGCCAGCGCGCAGGCGATCTGGGATGCGATCACGGATCCCGCGTGGAATGGGCGATACGGTTACCAAGCGGTGCAGGAATACGACCTCAGGCCCGGCGGCAAGTACCGCGCCGTGGCAAACGAGGGCATGAAGCAGTTTGGCTTGCCGGACACCATCATCGACGGTGAGATTCTCGAAGTGCTGCCGCTACGCAAGCTCGTGCACACCTATCGCTGGCACTTCAGCGAAGAGCTCAGGAAGGAAGGCTTCACCCGGCTCACTTACGAGATCGAGCCGACCAGTTCAGGCTTCTGCCGGCTCACCATCACGCACGACGTCACCGGCGCGCCGCTGATGTCGGCTGCGACGCAGACTCCGTTCAGCGAGCAGGGCGGCGGCGGCTGGGACTGGATCCTCAGCGATCTCAAGTCACTGCTGGAGACGGGCAAGGTCATGAGCGCCTGACCGGGAGGAAAAGGGGACAGATCTATTTTTCATCTGCGCCCCCTGACTTGAAAGGGGACGGGTCAAATAGATCCGTCCCCATTTTTCCAAAATAGATCTGACCCCTTTTCGCGCATACTCCCTCGCGGGAGGGAACCGTGATCACGCTCCATACATACGGCCCGTACTTCGGCAGCCCGGACGCGAGCCCGTTCGTCATGAAGGGCGAGATGCTCCTCAAGATCGCGGGCATTCCTTACGAGACCAGCACGCGCGGCTTCAGCCGCGCGCCCAAGGGCAAACTACCGTACATCAAAGATGGCGACGAGATCATCGCGGACACGACGCTGATCCGACTGCACATCGAGAAGAAGTACGGTTTCGACTTCGATCGTGGCCTGTCCGAGCGTGACCAGGGCATCGCCTGGAACGTGGAGAAGATGCTCGAAGACCATCTCTACTGGATCCTGGTCTATTGGCGCTGGATGATCGACGAGAACTTCGATCGTGGCCCGCGGCACTTCTTCGACCGCGCGCCCGCGATCATGCGGCCACTGGTCTGCGCGATGGTGCGCCGAAAGGTGCGCGCCAACCTGCATGCGCACGGCATGGGCCGCCACAGCGACGTGGAGAAATCCGCGCTCGCAGATCGCGGCGTACGGGCACTATCGCAGGTACTGGGCTCCAACCAGTACCTCATGGGTGATCGGGTCTGCGGCGCCGACGCCACGGCCTTCGCGTTCATCGCCAGCGGACTGCCCGATGTGTTCGTCTCGCCGCTGCAGAAGAAGCTGGCCGCCACGCCCAACCTGGTCGCATACCACGATCGCATGATGGCGGAATTCTTCCCGGGTTTCGTCAAGAGAGGAGAGTCATCCGGAGTAAGCCCGCCATGAAACTGTCGCGAGTCTTCGCCAGCGCGATGCTGGCGCTGCTGCTGCCGAACGCCAGGGCCGCTTCACCCGACGAGACGCGCGCGGCATTCCTGAAGGTCATCGACCGTCCCGCCGTGGATGCACGGCCCGAGCTGCAAGAGCTCGCGCCCATCGAGGGGCTCAGGAAGTATCACCTGTGGTTCAACTCGGATGCCGCCGAGCGCGTCCCCGGTTACGTCGTGCTTCCGGATGCCATGAAGTTCAAGGGCAAGCGCCCCGCGGTCATCGTGTTGCACGGCACGGGTGGCAACAAGGAAAGCGGCGAAGTTTCGAATCTCGTGCTCAGGCTCGCCAGGAGAGGCTTCATCGGCGTCGCCATCGATGGCCGTTTCCACGGTGAGCGCACGCGAACCGGCAGCGGCGCGGCGGAATACAACGTCGCAATCACGCGCGCCTTCGTGACGGGCGAAGGCCATCCGTTGTACTACGACACGGTGTGGGACGTGATGCGCCTCATCGACTATCTATCCACGCGCAACGACCTGGACGCCGCGCGCATCGGGCTCGCCGGCTTCTCCAAGGGCGGCATCGAAACCTACTTCACCGCCGCCGCGGATCCGCGCGTCGCGGCCGCCGTGCCATACATCGGCGTGCAGAGTTTCAAATGGGCACTCGAGAACGGTCAATGGAAGGCGCGCATCGCCACGATCCAGGGCGGCTTCGATGCCGCCGCCGCTACGTCCGGCAAGTCGCCCGGCAGCGTGGATTTCGTGCGCGAGTTCTACGCGCGCGTGGTGCCGGGCATCGATGGTGCATTCGACGGACCGGCGATGCTCGCCGCGATCGCGCCGCGGCCTTTGTTAGTCGTGAACGGCGACTCGGATGCGAACACACCGGTCGCTGGCGTGCGCCTCGCCGTGAGTGCGGCAAAACCGGGCTACGCCGCGGCCAACGCCGCGGACCGGCTGCTGCTCATCATCCAGCCGGACACGCCACATCGGGTGAACCCGGAGAGCATCGATGCGGGCGTCGCATGGTTCATTCGCTGGCTCGCGCCCTGATTCATGTAGGCGGCCATTACTGGACGTCTCGATAAATTCCGCGGCCCGGCCAGATGACGGTCGTCCTGGCATAGCATCGACAGCGGAGGAAGCGAGTCGCTGCGCTGCTGCGTGTGTGTTCCAGTTCTGCCGCGCCGATGAATACCGGGCATACTTCGGCGCCAGTATTACGAGGATCTACATGCCAGGTTTTCGCCGGGGCATTCCCGCCAGCCAGGTCGCTCGCGATTACGGAGTGAGCCTCAACGAGTTTTCAGAATCAGTCATCCGGCTGATCGGCAAGGAATGGGCCGAAGCCGATGATGCGAAGTGTGTCACCCGTCGCCGCGAGATCTGCGCGGCGGTGTCCGCGGCCATGCTTGCCGCGTTCGACGCATCCGCGTTGTCGTTCGAGGAACGCGAGAAGCTGCAGCCGCTCATCCGTGAAGTGTTATTGCCGTTCTGGCAGAAGCATTGCGCCCACGGCGACCCGGAATTGGCTAACTACATCGATTCTCGCGCGGCCCACTACCGCCTTGGCGAGGTGCCGGGAAGCCGGGTCAAATCCGCGGTGAACATGGTGGCTGCGTTGCTCGACGCGCTCGAAACCCCGGAGCCTCTGCGACCGGTGCTGGCGGAACGGCTGACGCCCGCATTCGCGCACCGGATGGTGGGCGATGTCTATCGCATGAACGACCTGCGCCGCAAACACGGCATCGAGCTTTCCCTGCTGGCCACCGTCTGCGCCTTGTTGCAGGTGTCGCTGACTTACGATTCCCTCCTGCGGATCCTGCGCATCAGCTGAAAGCTCAGCTCCGCTGCGCAAGCAGTTCGTGGATTTCGATGGCGACCACTTCGATCGCACTCGTGGTACTCAGCAGGAATCGTGCGTCCAGCTTCGCTCCGGCGAAGCGTTCATTCGCCAGGCGCGAGAGTTCGCCGGCACAGGCCCCGAGCACTCCGAGATCGAGCTTCTCCGCTTCGGCTGCGATGCGTTGCGCGTGGTAACGCAGGTCCTGCCAGGCGATCGTGTCGTCGGCGATCAGCGCGGGGACGTCGCGGCGCATATGGTCGATCTGCGCCTCGGTCCGGCGCAGGAAGTGGTCGACGAGTTGTCTGTGTTTGGCGTCCGAGTCATTCTCCCGCCCGCGAGCATCGTTCATTGCCAGCAGTCACCTGTTGCCCGACGGGCATCATGGGGACAGTTTCCGCAGTTGCACGGCCGGATGCCATCCAGCGTAGCCATTCGGCGACCGGGAACTATTCGCAGGGAGCCCGGTTGACCAATATGACCGCCCTGTTAGGCGTTAGCGGCCGAATACCACGGCCATGGGCTTGGCCAGGGGCACGGAGGATCTCTGCTCGAGCCCGCCGCTCTGCGCATCGATGGCGAACACCACCACGGCGCCGCCCTCCTGGTTGCTGACCACCAGCCATTGGTTAGTCGGGTCGAACGAAAAGTAGCGCGGCACCTTGCCGCCCGAAGGCACGCGTTGCCTGAATGACAGCTCGCCATTCCGGGCGTCGATGGAATACACGACGATCGTATCCTCGCCGCGATTCGTCACGTACAGGAACTTGCCGTCCGCGCGCACGGCGATCTCGGCCGCCGTGCTCGCGTCCTTGAAGGTGTCTGCCAGCGTGTTGACGGCCTGGAATTGGGCCAGCGTGCCCTTGCGCGCATCCCAGTTGAACGCCAGCACTTCGTTCGAAATCTCCTGCACGGCATAGAGCCACTTGCCGTTCGGATGGAACGCAAGATGGCGTGGCCCGCTGCCGGGTTTGACCGTTGCTGACGGTGGGTGGTTAGGCGTCAACTTGCCCGACCCCGCGTCGAACGCGTAGAGCACGATCTGATCCATGCCGAGGTCCGCCACCAGCGCGAACCTGTTGTCGGGATCGGTGCGGATCCAGTGCGCGTACGGCTTGCTCTGCCGTTGCGGGTGGACGCTCGACCCGATGTGCTGCACGAACGACACCCGCTCGCCGAGCGAGCCATCTTTCTTCAGCGACAGCACTTCCACGAACCCACCGCCGTAGTTCGCGTCGAGCACGTACTTGCCCGACTGGTCGACGCTCACGTAGCTCGGCCCGCGGCCTTTCGACTCGATGTAATTCTGCAGCGTGAGACCGCCGGTCTTCCGATCCACGGCGAAGGCGCTGATGCCGCCCGGAGTGCCCGTGTTGCACATATACAAGTGTCGGCCATCCGCCGACAGCGTGAAATGCGCCGGGTCGCGCGTCTCGATGGCCATCTTCGGAATGGACAGCGTGCCCGTGGCGGAGTCGAACTCCGCGATCGTGACACCCATCTTTTGCGGGTCCTGCGTGGCGATGTAAACAAGGGAGTTTTTCGACATGGCGATGGACGACAAGGTTGTGAGGAGGACAAGGGCGGCGATATGCATGCGGGCGGTTCCTCGACGGGCGGGAAGCATGCCATGAAGACGCAATCCGCGGACCGGTTCCGTGGCCGGGCCGGAAATCCCGCAACTTCATGTGGCACCGCGGCGTCTATACTTCCCGTCCTTTCGTGCAAGAGCCCAGGACTTCCACATGAAAAAAATGATTTTCAGCACGGCCGTGGCCGCGCTCCTGCTGCCGGTACTCGCTCCCGCCCAGGCGCCGACGACGGCCGCCGAAAAAGTCGCGGGCGTGCCGGTGATCCCGCGCTCGGCGCTGTTCGGCAACCCCGAGAAGGCGCAGGCGCGCCTGTCGCCCGATGGCAAGTACGTGTCGTTCGTCGCGCCCAAGGATGGCGTGCTGAACGTGTGGGTGGGCCCGCGCAGCGATACTTCCGCCGCGAAGCCCGTCACCAGCGACACCAAGCGCGGCATCCGCCAGCACTTCTGGGCGTACGACAACAAGCACGTGCTGTACCTGCAGGACGAGGGCGGCGACGAGAACTGGCACATCTACGCCACCGACGTCGTCGCCGGCACCACCAAGGACCTCACGCCCCTGCCCAAGGTGCAGGCGCAGCTCGCCGGCCTCTCGTGGAAGAAGCCGGGCGTGGTCGCCATCGGTCTCAACGACCGCGCCGAGGAATGGCACGACCTCTACGAAGTGAACATCGACACCGGCAAGCGCGTGCTCATCGAGAAGAACACGCAGGAGTACGGCGGCTACGAGCTCGACCTCGATCTCAAGCCCAAGCTCGCGCTCAAGAGCGACGCCAATGGCAACGAGATCTTCCGCAAGGCCGGCGGCAAATGGTTGAGCCTGCTCAAGTTCGGACAGGAGGACAGCCTCACCACGAACATCGTCGGCATCGAGGCGACGGGCGCCACGGCGCTGCTCACATCCTCGGTGGGCCGTGACAAGGCCGCGTTGACGCGCATCGATGTGGCCACGGGCAAGAGTACGGTGCTCGGCTCCAGCGAGCAGGCCGACATCGAGAACGTGTGGATCGATCCGCGTTCGCGTGCGCCGCAGGCGTACACGGTCAACTACCTGAAGCCCGAAGTCAGCGTGCTGAACAAGTCGCTGCAGAAGGACGTGGACCTGCTGTCGAAGGAGCTCGGTGACGGCTTCACCGTCGCCAGCCGCACGCTCGACGACGGGACCTGGGTGGTGGCCACCGACGATGCGCTCGCGCCGTCGTCGAGCTACCTCTATGACCGCAAGGCCGGCAAGCTCGCCAAACTCTTCGACACGCGGCCCGCGCTCACGCAGTCGCCACTCGTGCCGATGCAGGCGCTCGAGCTCAAGGCCAGCGACGGCCTCACGCTCGTGTCCTATCTATCGCTGCCGCCGAAGTCCGACGAGAACGGCGACGGCATCCCGGACGCCCCGGCGCCGCTGGTGCTCAACGTGCACGGTGGCCCGTGGGGCCGTGACACCTACGGCTTCGACAGCGAGCACCAGTGGCTGGCGAATCGCGGCTATGCGGTGCTGTCGGTGAACTTCCGCGCGTCCACCGGTTTCGGCAAGGCATTCGTGAATGCCGGAAACAAGGA
>DATLDQ010000088.1:0-15513 GCA_035525785.1 Steroidobacteraceae bacterium
GCAATCGATCGCGCACGACTCCGGGTGGCGTTGGCGCATTCCGTTGCAGCACCGCGTGGGCAACGGCCTCGTGTTCGCGAGCAAATTTCTTTCCGACGATGCCGCGAAGGAAGAACTGGTGGCGTCGATCGACGGCCGACCCCTCACGGCCCCGCGCGTACTCAAGTTCCAGACCGGGCGGCGCAGGCAGGTATGGAACAAGAATGTCATCGCGCTGGGCCTGTCGAGCGGTTTCATCGAGCCGCTCGAGTCGACCAGCATCCATCTCATGATGGTGGGCGTCACGCGCCTGCTGCACCTCTTCCCGTCCAACGGGATAACGCAGGGCGCCATCGACCAGTACAACGAGATGTCGCGCGTCGAGATGGAGAAGACGCGCGATTTCGTGGTGCTGCACTACCATGCGACGCAGCGCGACGATTCGGCGTTCTGGCGGCATTGCCGCGACATGCCGATCCCCGATTCGCTGCGTCATCGCATCGAGATGTTCCGCGAGACCGCGTATGCGTGGCAGGCCGACGCGGAGCTGTTCCGCGTGGACTCCTGGACGCAAGTGATGCTGGGGCAGGGCATCCGGCCCAAGACCTATCATCCGGCCGCGCGCGTGCTTCCCGACCCGGATCTCACGAAGTTCCTGGCTGACTACCGCGCGGCGATCGCGCAGACCGTTGCGCGCATGCCCGTGCACCAGGACTACGTGAACCAGTACTGCCGGGCCAGCAACAGCGTCTGGAACTGACCGCCGGCGCATGTCGTTCACCCCGCATCGCGACTTCAGCGTGCAGCGCCTCACTATCGGCGCGGAGCGCGCGCCGTTGCTGGTGATCGACAACTTCCTGGCCAACCCCGACGACCTGATCGACGTCGCCGCGAGCAAGTCCTTTGGCGACGTGGCCAGCAACTACCCCGGCGTGCGCTCGAAGGTGCCGCTCACCTTCCAGCAGTTCCTGCTGGACCAGCTGCGTCCCGAGCTCGTGCAGGTGTTCGGTTGGGGCGCCACGGCGCCGCGTTTCACCGCCTGTCACTTCTCGCTGGTCACGACGCCGCACAGCCAGCTGAATTATCAGCAACGCATCCCGCACATCGACTCGCTGATGAGCAACGAGCTCGCGCTGATCCTCTATCTGTTCCGCGCGGACCTCGGGGGAACATCTTTCTATCGCCACCGTGCCACGGGCTTCGAATACATCGACCAGTCGCGCAGGGCTGACTACTGGCGCCACGTGCAGGCCGAGCAGGCTGCGGTGGAGCGAATGTCCACGGGGTACATCGACGGGGACACCGAGTTCTACGAAAGGGTCGGCCAGCAGGACGGGGTGTTCAACCGCATGCTCGTGTACCGCCGTACTTCACTGCATTCGGGGGCCCTGAAGGCCAATTTCGTCCCGGAACACGACCCCAGGAAGGGGCGGCTGTCTGTGAACGGGTTCATTGCCTGAGAAGGACGCCCCGTTTCCGGGGCCAGAGTTGTTGTTTTTTCACTGCCAGTGAGGCCCCGGGGGTTGACGCGAAAATGTCGCAGGCTGTCCCGGCCTGTCCATTAAAGACATGATTCCTTTGGGGAAAGACTTTTGGCCCGCATGTGGGCGGCACGACTTTTTCCGCAGCAGAAGGGCGTGGACTTTTGTACACAGCCTGCATATCCTCCAAGCGTTACGAGGGGGACGCGCACTTTGCGCATTGCTGCAATCATTCCATTCGGGCGCTTCCCGTTAGCGCTCACTTGGTCTGCTTTCCTGGCAGATCCCTCCTCGTTTGGTCGACGTCCGTCGACACATCTTTTTTCCACGTTCCACGATTGATCCAGGTCTTTTTTTTTCCACGAATAGATGTACGAGTGCGGAGGACATCTGAAATGAAGTTCAACCCTAAGTTAACTAGCAAGGCATTGTTCACCATCGTTGGTGGCGCAGTGCTCGTGAACCCTGTGTTCGCGCAAGAACAAGAGCAGTCGGGCGAGGTACTCGACGAAGTGATCGTCACCGGTCTGCGCGGCAGCTTGAAAGCGTCGATGGAAACCAAGCGCGAAGCGATTGGTGTCGTCGATGCGATCAACTCCGAAGACATCGGCAAATTCCCTGACACCAACCTGTCGGAAGCGCTCCAGCGCATCACCGGCATCTCCATCGACCGTCGCAATGGCGAAGGCTCGCTGGTGACGGCGCGCGGCTTCGGCCCGCAGTTCAACATGGTCACGTTGAATGGCCGCCAGATGCCGGCCGCTGACGCGTTCGGCGACGGTGGTGCGGTTGGCGGTGGCGCCAGCGGCAACAGCCGTTCGTTCAACTTCGCCAATCTCGCGGCTGAGTCGATCAGCGCGGTCGAGGTGTACAAGACCGGCCGTGCGAACAACGCCACGGGCGGTATCGGTGCTTCGATCAACGTGCGTACCGCGCGTCCGCTCGACAACGATGGCATGGTGCTCAACCTCGGCGTGAAGGCCGTGAACGACACGACGAACCGTGTCGGCGACGACTTCACCCCGGAAGCTTCGGGCATCTTCAGCTACTCCACCGACGACAAGCGTTTCGGCGTGGGTCTGTCGATGAGCTACCAGAAGCGTGACAGCGGCTCGTCGAGCTCGACGGTCAACGACTGGCAGATTCGCCGCTGGAACACGGACCTCAACGCGATCCGCAGCGAAGCCCCGCTGTACGTCAACAACAACGACACGCCGTACAACACGGCTGACGATTTCGTTGACGTCGATGTCACCAATGCGCCGGCCAACGGCCAGCTCTACGGCATCCCGAACGACATCCGTTACGCGTTCTCCGACTCGGAGCGCACGCGTGTGAACAGCCAGCTGACCCTGCAGTTCGCGCCGGTCGAGAACCTGGTTCTCACCACCGACTACACGCTGGCTGACAACACCCTGAAGGAAGACCGCGGCGAGCAGACCGTCTGGCTGCAGCGCAACGGCTTCGACGTGCTCGAGTTCGACACGGGCAACGATGTGGCCACGCCCACCTACCTGCACGAGTTCACCGGTGCCGGCAAGGACTTCGGTTACGAGCAGCAGCATCGCGAGCAGCGCAACGTGCTCGGTTCGCTGGGCTTCAATGCCGATTGGGATGTGTCCGAAAACTTCAATCTGTCGGCCGACTACCACGTGTCGCGCGCGCGCAGCTTGCCGGACGACGGCATCACTGGCGGTAGCCAGACTGCGTTCTCGCTCGCGGGCAAGGTGCCGAGCCAGTGTACGGAGTTCTACGGCCCGAACCCCATGGGCGGCCAGCCGGCTTGCCGCAACACCACGGGTTTCTGGACGCAGGAATTCCAGTTCAACAACGGCCTGCCGGTTGCCGGCCGCACGTTGTTCCCGAATCGCCTCGCGGCCCTCGCGGGCACGGGCGGCAACTCGGACTACACGTTCGACAGCAGCAGCCTGGGTTCGCAGATCCTGCGTATTTCGTACCAGGAGCAGCGCACGAACATCAAGCAGGGTCGCCTCGATGGCGAACTGAAGTTCGAGGGAGGCAGCTCCTTCGCCTTCGGCGTCGAGACCCGTGCGATGGAAACGCATCAGCGCGCTTCCGGTTCGAACCTGACGATGGGCGACTGGGGCGTAGGCGACACCGGCCAGCAGCCGGACATGGTCGCGCTGCTCACTCCGTTCAGCGTCTCTGGCTCGTTCGATGACTTCAATCCGGTCGGTGCTCCCACCGGCGGCTGGAAGGGCAATGCGAACACGCTGGGCCTCTGGGCCATCAACGAAGGCGTGGCGACGGACGGTTCCGGCCGCCGCTATACCAACTGGACGGAAGCCTCCGCTCCGGATGGCGAGCTTCGTTACAACCCGGGCTTCGGCACCGACAGCATGGTCAATGAAGACACGCAGGCCGTGTACGGCCAGTTCGCGTGGAAGCTTGACGTGGGCGCGATGCCCGCCAACCTCGTGCTCGGCGCTCGTTACGAAGAGACCAAGGTCACGTCCCTCAACAGCATCCTGGTCCCGACCTCGCTGCTGTGGCAGGACGACAATGACTTCCAGGTCAATCGTCCGACGACCCCGACGCTGGTCTCAGGTGGTGGCGAGTACCACAACCTGCTGCCGAACCTCGACTTCGACATCGGCATCAGCGACTCGCTGAAGGCGCGCTTCTCGTACAGCAAGACCATTGCTCGTGCGGGTTACGGCACGCTGGCGGCCGGCGCGAACGCGGGTACGCCGGGCGGTTCCACCATCAACGGCTTCCTGCCGGGTGGCAACCAGAACAACCCGGGCATCCTGCCGCTCGAGTCCGACAACTTCGACCTCTCGCTGGAGTACTACTTCTCTGACACGGGCTACGTGTCGGTGGGTGCGTTCCAGAAGAACGTCGAGAACTTCATCGGTAACTCGATCGTTCCGCAGGAGCTGTACGGCATTCGCAACCAGACGGGTGGCCCGCGCGCCCAGCAGGCACTCGCCTATCTGCAGAGCAACGGCTTCGCGACCAACGATTCCGCGCTCTTCACGGCGATGGCCATGCTCGTCAACCCGGGCACGTTCACCGATTCGAACGGCACGTGGACTGGCGGCCTGGCGAACTACAACGGCACGGAAGCGCAGCACATCGCCTTCGCGTCGAAGTACGACCTCCTGCCGACGGCTGACGATCCGGTGTACACGTTCAACGTGAGCACTCCGGCGAACAACCAGGAAGCCAAGATCCATGGCTTCGAGTTCGGCGGTCAGTACTTCTTCGGTGACACCGGCTTCGGTGTGCTGGCGAACTACACGGTCGTGCGCGGTGACATCGGCTACGACGTGGCCTCGGATCCGAACGAGAACCAGTTCGCGCTGACGGGTCTTTCCGACTCGGCCAACGCGGTGCTGATGTTCGAGAAGTTCGGCATCTCGGCCCGTCTCGCCTACAACTGGCGCGATGAGTTCCTGTCGAACGTCAACCAGGGCAACTTCCGCAACCCGATCTTTGTGGAAGCCTACGACCAGATCGACCTCTCCGTGGGTTATGACTTCAACGACCACCTGTCGGCGTCGTTCGAAGCCATCAACATCGCGGGCGAGGACATCCGCTGGCACGGCCGTTCGAGCCTGCAGATGTGGCGTCTGGAAGACCAGGGCGCGCGTTACGCCCTCGGGGCTCGTTACAAGTTCTAACCTGAACTCGTAAAGGGTGATGATAATGGGGAGGCCGCTGGCAACAGCGGCCTTCTCTTTTTTGTAGTTCCAATCCGCAGTTCAGGGGTCGATATGGCTCAGCACGTCATGCTCAACAACGTCGCGCACAAGGACCTGCGCGTGGTCACCGGCTACTCCGCGAGCCACGGCGACAATGTCGCCACGGCCATGGTGGTGCCCACCGAGTTCCTGCAGGCGCAGCGCGAGTACCCGATCTTCTTCCGCAAGGATCCGGCCACCGGCGAGTTCATGGCCGTCGTGCTCCTGGGCCTGCAGAAGGACGAGAACCTCTTCCTGGACGACAAGGGCTGGAACGCCGACTACGTGCCGGGCGTGATCGCGCGCGGCCCATTCTTCATCGGCTACCAGCGCCAAGAGGTGCAGGGCAAGGTCGAGAACGTGGGCGTCATCCACGTCGACATGGAACATCCGCGCGTCAGCAAGACCGAGGGTGAGCCCGTCTTCAAGCCGGATGGCGGCAACACGCGCTACCTCGATCGAATCGCCGACCTTCTGAATGGCGTCAGCCAGGGCCTCGAGATCAACAAGCCCATGTTCGAGGCCTTCAAGGCGGCCGACCTCATCGAGCCCGTACAGCTCGAGGTGAAGGTGAATTCAGAGGAACAGTACAACCTCACGGGCCTGTTCACGGTGAGCCGCGACAAGCTGAACAATCTCGATGCCGAGACCTTGTTCAAGCTGCACCGCGCGGGCTATTTACAGGCGGCCTTCCTGGTCGCGTCGTCGATCAACAACGTCCAGCGTCTCATCGATATCAAGAACAGCCGGCGGCGTCAGACCGCGATGGCGTCGTAGACCACCACTTTTTCCCAGAGCTGCGAGCAGTCGGCGACGAACTGCTGGTGGATGGGGTGGTCCTGGTAGGTTTTCTGGCCCGCCGCGTCGTCGAAGAACAGGATTTCGGACGCGCTCCAACTCACGTCGACGACGTCGCGCTTCTCGGTGCTGGCCGGTACGCCGAAGTGCACCCCGCGCACGGTTTCGATCTTCGCCAGCGTGCGCAGACCCTTGAGCAGCTTCTCGAGGTCTTCCTTCGAGTTCGGGTTCTTGAGCCAGAAGAACACGTGGTGGACCAGCTTCGGGTAGTTGCTCACGGGTGATGCTCCGATGGAAATTGAGGTGGCGGCCGCGGTGGCGGCGGCGGCCGCGATGAAGGTGCGGCGGGTCGTCGACGAATCGCTCATGAGCCCAGCTCCGGTGTGATGGCCGAGTGCGGGGTAGCGAGACGCGCATAGGCCGTCTCCAGCTCCCTGCGGAAGTTCTCGTCGCCGACCAGAGCGGGCGGCAGCACGGATTCGCAGACAGCGAAGCGCGCGACGTCCGCACGCGCATCCCCCGTGCAGGCCGCGCCGATCTCGGCGAGCCGCCTGGCATCGGGGTCGACGATGGCGACGCCGGCCTTGGCCTGGCGAGCGATGAAGCGCATCCACGCGGCGATGGGCATGACCAGCCGGTGGATGGGCCGCCCGGCGCGCAGCGCCTCGGTCAGCGTGGTGACGATGCGCACCGGCAGCTTCTTGGAGCCGTCCCACGCGATCTGGCTCAGCAGGTGGCGAATGCCGGGGTTGCGGAATCGGGCGAGCACGGCCGAAATGTAGTGCTCCAAGTCGAGACCCGGATCCGCACCGAGGCTCGGGCCCAGGTCTTTCGTCATGAGCATCTCGACGAACTGTGCCAGTTGCTCGTCGCGCATGGCGTCGGCCACGGTCTCGTGCCCGCGCAGCGACCCGACGTAGGCCAGCGTGGAGTGCGAGCCGTTGAGGATGCGCAGCTTCGCGCGGTCGTACACGCTCACGTCCTTCGCCAGCGTGACACCCACGGACTGCCAGTCGGCGTCGCGCATCACGGGCAGGTCTTCGACCACCCACTGCGTGAACGGCTCGCGCTGAATCGGCCAGGCATCGTCGAGCCCGGTCAGCTTGCGCGAGCGTTCGCGCAGTGCGTCGTCGGTCGCGGGCGTGATGCTGTCCACCATCGTGCGCGGGCAGACCACCTCGTTCTCGATGTAGTGCGCGAGGTCGGTGTCGGAGCATCGCGCGAATGCCGCGAGCGCGCGCTTGAGCACCACGCCATTGTCGGCGAGGTTGTCGCAGCTCAGCACCGCGAAGGGCGCGACACCCGCGGCGCGCCGACGCCTGAGGCCCTCGACGATCCAGCCGATGGTGCTGCGCGGCGGCCCATGGTTCTGCAGGTCATGCGCGATGTCGGCGTTGTTCACGTCGAGCTCGTTGCGCGCGTCCAGGCAATAGCCCTTCTCGGTCACCGTCAGCGAGACGATGCGCGTGTCCCGCGACGTGAGGCGCGCAAAGGCCGCGTCGCCGTCCGTATCACCCACGAGCATTTCACGTATCGCGCCGATGACGCGTGCTCGCGGCGCGGCGCCGAGCTCGATCAGCGTGTACAGCCCCTGCTGGGCAGCCAACGCGTCGCGCAGGCCGGTGCTCTTGAGCGACAGGGCCGAGATGGCCCAGCGCTTGTCGGAATGCAGCAGCGTGTCGGCGTAGAAAGCCTGGTGCGCGCGATGGAACGCGCCCGGTCCGATGTGCACGATGCCAAATCGCGTGGCACCGCGGTCGTAGGTGGGCAGGATGGTGCCCGAGCGGGCGCTATGCAGGCTCGCCTCGGTGAGGCGCGGCGGACTCATCAAAACCTCGTCAGTAGACTAATGATTGTGGCGCGGCGTCTTCTTGGCCACGCCGCGGTATTTCACCGCCATCTCCATGACGGCGCCGCTGTCGAGCTGCCCCACCGTCGAACGGTAGAGCTCCTGCCAGGGCGTCGCACTCTCGGGGACCGGCGGCGGGCTGACTTTCTTGCGTTGCGCGATCTCCTCGTCGGAGACCAGAGCATCGCAGGTGCCCCTGGCCAGATCGACGCGGATCCTGTCGCCCGTGCGCAGCCACGCGAGTCCGCCACCCGCGGCGCTTTCCGGCGAGCAATTGAGTATCGACGGGCTGTCCGAGGTGCCCGACTGGCGGCCGTCCCCGAGCGTCGGCAGGCTGTTGATGCCGCGCTTCAGCAGTGCGTCGGGGGGCTGCATGTTCACTACTTCGGCCGAGCCGGGCCAGCCCAGCGGCCCCGACCCGCGGATGACGAGAATGGTGTTCTCGTCGATCCCCAGCGCCGGGTCATTGATGCGTTCGTGGTAGTCGGTCGAGCCGTCGAACACCACGGCGCGGCACTCGAAGCTGTCGCCCGAGCCCAGGTAACGCTTGCGGAATTCGGCGGAGATGACGCTGGTCTTCATGATCGCGAAATCGAACAGGTTACCTTTCAAGACGAGGAAGCCTGCCTTTTCCTGCACCGGCTTCTCGTAGGACGTGATCACGTCCAGGTCGAGCGACTTCCGGCCCGCGACGTTTTCCGCGAGAGTCCTGCCGGTGACCGTCAGCGCGCCGCCGTCTATCTTCTTGACGCGCAGCAGCTCGCCGAGCACGGCGGGCACGCCGCCGGCGCGGTGGAATCGTTCGCCGAGATACTTGCCAGCCGGCTGCATGTTGACGATGAGCGGCAGATCACGACCGAATGTCATCCAGTCATCGGGCGTGATCTCGACGCCGGCGTGGCGCGCCATGGCCACCAGGTGTGGCTGGGCGTTGGTCGAGCCACCGATCGCGGCGATGGCCGCGATGGCATTGAGGAACGACTGCCGCGTGAGGATCTTCGACGGCTTGAGGTCCTCGTACGCCATCTCGACGATGCGCCGGCCCGTCTCGTACGAGATCTGGCCGCGCTCGCGGTACGGCGCCGGGATGGCCGCGCAGCCGGGCAAAGAGAGGCCGAGCACTTCGGCCACGGCGTTCATGGTCGAGGCGGTGCCCATGGTGTTGCAGTGGCCCACGGAGGGCGCGGAAGCCGCGGCGGCCTCGAGGAACTGCTTCTCATCGATCTGGCCCGCCGCGAGCTTGCGGCGCGAGCGCCAGATCACGGTGCCGGACCCGACGAGGTCACCGTCATGCCAGCCGTCGAGCATGGGCCCGCCCGACAACACGATGGCCGGAATGTCGACCGTGGACGCCGCCATGATCTGCGCCGGCGTGGTCTTGTCGCAGCCCGTGGTCAGCACCACGGCGTCGATCGGGTAACCGTGCAGGATTTCGACCAGGCCCAGATAGGCGAGGTTGCGATCCAGCGCGGCCGTGGGGCGGCGGCAATTCTCGAAGATGGGGTGCAGCGGGAATTCCATGGGCACGCCGCCCGCGTCCCGGATGCCTTCGCGCACGCGCTTCACCGTGTCGAGATGCACGCGATTGCAGGGCGTGAGATCGCCGCCGGTCTGCGCGATGCCGATGATGGGCCTGCCGGAAAGCAGCTCGTCGGCCGTCAGGCCGTAGTTCATGAAGCGCTCGAGATAGAGCGCCACCATGTCGAGATGCTTGGGGTCGTCGAACCAGTCTCGCGAACGGAAACGCCGGGCGGCCCGCTCTGATGTTGTCTTGGCAGATGCCGGCTTGTCAGATGCCATGAGTCACGATTCCCTGGGGCAGACCGGGTACGTCGATGCGCGCGCTGAACAATCCACCCGCGAGCGGCTGCTGTTTGCGTTCTTCGGCGTTGAGCGCGACATGCGCCGTGGTGATGTAGAGAGTGCGCAGGTCGTCGCCGCCGAAAGCGGCCTTGGTCACGGCGGAGCAGGGCAGGCGCAATGTCTGCAGCAGCTCGCCGCGCGGTGAATAGCGACGCAGCCCCCAGCCGCCGAAGAGGCCGGTCCACAGGCAGCCCTCCGCATCGACGATGGGGCCGTCGGGATAGCCTTCTTCCGATGTGAAGCGCACGAACACGCGCTTGTTGGAGAGCGACCCGGAAGGGCTGCGATCGAAGGCATAGATGATGCCGGCCAGCGTATCGGTGTGATAGAGCGTCTGGCCGTCGGGGCTTTCCGCGGGACCATTGCTGACCACGTAGCCCGGGTCACGCCGGACGCAGCCCCCGGCATTCAGCTGATAGAGCGCGCCGCTTGGCTCTTCCTCGTTGTCGTCCATGGAGCCGAACCAGAGGAAGCCCCCGGAGTCGACGAACCCGTCATTGAGCCGGTTGTTGGGCGCATGCGGCTCGACCACGTGCAGCAGACTGAAATTGCCGGTGTCGGGGTTGAAGCGGTGCAGCCCGGTCTTGAGACCGGCGACGTGCCAGCTCTCGCGCGTGGGCAGCACGAACCCGCATCGCGCGGGCGCGGGCCAGCTGCGCTTCTCACCGGTCGCCGGGTCGAATCGGTGGATCGCGGGAGACTTGATGTCTACGAACCATACGGCCTTCTCGGCGGCCGACCAGACCGGGCCTTCACCCAGGATCGCGCCTGCGGGCCAAACACACTCGACTTGTGACATGCGCCCGATTGTCAGTTCTAGCGGTATCCGCCGTCCACCCAGTAGTTATGGGCCGTGCACATGCGCGCATCGTCGGAGGCGAGGAACAGGACCATGGCCGTGACGTGCACGGGATCCACGCGCGCCTTGAGGCACTGCTGGGCGAGGATCTTGGCTTCCTCCTCCGGCGTGTGCCAGAGCTTCATCTGGCGCGGCGTGCGGATGGCGCCGGGCACCACGCAGTTCACGCGGATGTTCGCCTCACCGAGCTCGCGCGCCAGCGCGCGCGTCAGGCCTTCGATGCCGGCCTTGGCGGTTTCATATACGGAAAGCTCGGGTATGGCCGAATGCCAGGATACGGAACCGAGATTGATGATGGATCCGCCGCCGGCCTTCTTCATGCCCGGCGCGATCGACTGCGTGGCGAAGAACAGATGCCGCAGGTTGACGGCGATTCGCTGTTCCCAGTACGCGGGCGTCACGTCTTCGAGCCGGTGACGATCATCATTGGCCGCGTTGTTGACCAGCACCGACACCGGGCCCGCCTGGGCCTCGATGTCGGCCAGGTTCTTTTGCAGCGCCGCCGTGTCGGTCACGTCGCATTGCACGAACTTCGTGCCGTTGCCCAGGCGGGCAACCAGCGCCTGCGATTCGGCCGTGGCGACGTCGAGGAAGAACACGCGCGACTTCTGTCGCGCGAACCCTTCCACCATCACTTCGCCGATGCCGGAGCCGCCGCCGGTGATGACGACAGTCTTGCCTGCGAGCGATGGATAAACAGCGTGCGTCATATTTTCTCTGGTTGGCCCGGGCCTCAGGCCCAGGTGTAACTGGTCTTCACTTGCGTGTAGAACTCGACCGCGGCGAAGCCCTGTTCGCGTGGCCCGTAGCTGGACTTGCGCGTGCCGCCGAACGGCACGTGGTAGTCGACGCCCGCCGTCGGCAGGTTGGTCATGGTCATGCCGGCGCGCACGTTGCGCACGAAGTGGCGCGCGTACTTGAGCGAGCTGGTCACGATGCCGGCCGACAGGCCGAACTCACCTGCGTTGGCCGCCGCCAGCGCCTCGTCGTAATCCTTGACGCGTACCGTTGAGGCTACGGGGCCGAAAACCTCTTCGCTGTTGATGCGCATGTCGAGCTGGGTGTCGACGATCAGCGCCGGCGACACGTAGTAGCCGGGCTTCTCGAGCTTGAGTGCCTCGCCGCCGAGGAGCTTGCGGCCGCCTTCCTTCACGGCGATGTCGACGTACGAGAGCGTGGTCGCGAGCTGCGCGTCGCTCGCGAGCGGGCCCATCTGCGTATCGGGGGCGAGCGCGTCGCCGATTTTCAGCGCCTTCACGCGCGCCGCCAGCGCTTCCACGAACTTGTCGTGGATGCCCTGCGTCACGATGATGCGGCTAGAAGCCGTGCAGCGCTGGCCGGTGGCGAAGAACGCGCCGTCGAGCGCGCATTGCACGGCGCGGTCGAGGTCGCAGTCGTCGAGGATCACCAGCGGATTCTTGCCGCCCATTTCGAGCTGCAGGCGTGCATTGTGCGAGAACGCGCCCTTGGCGACCGACGCGCCCGTGCTCTGTCCGCCGGTGAACGACACGCCGGCGACGTCGGGATGCTCGACCAGCGCGCCGCCCATGGCGCCTCCGCCGAGGACAAGATTGAACACGCCCTTGGGGAACCCGGCTTCGTGGATGACCTCGGTCATCGCATGCGCGGTGGCCGGCGTGATCGACGCGGGTTTCATCACCACGGTGTTGCCGAAGGCGAGGGCGGGCGCCGCTTTCCATGCCGGAATTGCGATCGGGAAATTCCACGGGGTTATCAGTGCGAACACGCCGAGCGGCTCGCGGTAGGTTTCCACCGCCACACCGGGGCGCGTGGAGTCGACCGTGACGCCATGGCGGCGCAGCGCCTCGCCGGCCATGAACTTGAAGATGCGCGCCGCGCGCATGACTTCGCCCTTGCCCTCGGGGAAGGTCTTGCCTTCCTCACGCGATAGCAGGCGGCCCAGCTCGTCGGCGCGCGCCATGATCAGCGTGCCAACCTTGTCGAGCAGGTCGGAGCGAACTTCGGGGCTGGCATTCGCCCACGCGGGGAAAGCCGCCTTGGCCGCGGACACCGCGGCATTCACGGTGCCCTTGTCACCGCCCGGCACCTTGGCGACCACGTCGCGCGTGTCGGAGGGGTTGAGACTGTCGGAAGCGGCGGCGCCCGCCACCCATTGCCCATCGATGTAATGGGCTAGCTGTTTCGTATCCATGGTTAACCGTTCAAGTATGGAGGAGGCCACGGCGCGCGAGATTGCGCATCAGGTCCGCAATACCGTGAGACCACGTGGGGGCCTGGTCGCACGTGGTTACCTTGTTTTCTAGCACACCCAGCTTTTCGCTGGACACCCGGACGACATCACCACTCTTGTGGGTGAAGCCCTGTCCCGCGACGCCGCGGTCGACAATGGGCGCGAACATGGTGCCCAGGAACAACGCGAACCCGTCCGGGTAGGCGTGATGCTTACAAATCGTCTGGCCGACTAGTTCGGTGGGGTCGCGGCTGATCTGGTCCATCGAGCTCTGGCCTTCGAGCCGGAAACCTTCGTCACCGGTGATCTCGAGCTTCACCACGGCCTGGCGCACGTCGTCGAGCGTGAAAGCGCCGTCGAACATGCGGATGAACGGGCCGATGGCGCAGGACGCGTTGTTGTCCTTGGCCTTGCCTAACAACAATGCGCTGCGCCCCTCGATGTCGCGCAGGTTCACGTCGTTGCCGAGCGTGGCGCCGAGGATGCGGCCGGCACTATCTACCGCGAGCACGATCTCGGGCTCGGGGTTGTTCCAGGCGGAGTCGGAGCGCACACCGATCCAGTCGCCCCAGCCCACCGACGACAGCGTCGGGGCCTTGGTGAAGATCTCGGCGTCGGGCCCGATGGCCACCTCGAGGTACTGCGACCAGAGGCCGTCGCTGATCAGCGCGGCCTTGAGCTTCTTCGCCTGCTCGGAGCCCGGCTTCACCGAGCGGATGTCGGCGCCGATGCGCTCGCGCAGCGAGGTGCGCAGCGCGTCGGCCTTGCTGGCATCGCCGCGGCAGCGCTCCTCGATCACGCGCTCCATGGCGGAGATCGCAAACGTCACGCCGCTGGCCTTGATGCACTGGAGATCGAAAGGCGAGAGCAGCCGGATGTCCTTCGCCTGCATGAACTGCTGCGTGCAGCCGAATGACTCGAGGGGCCCGAGGTCCTGTCCCTCGGGCACCGTGCCGTTCCAGCCGTTGAGCAGCTGCGAGACGGTCGCGGCATGCCGCGACACGTCGCGCACGCGGCCTTCCACCACGACGATGGGCGTCGGGCCCTCACGCGTGAGCAGGCGCCCGACGAGGAGCGCGCTGCGCCAGTCCGATGGAAGATGCTCTTGCAACAAGACGCGGTCCCTCGTCAGGCCTTCTTCCAGAGCTTCTGCATGTTTTCGAGCGACATGCCCTTGCTCTCCGGGACGAACTTCCAGACGAAGATCGCGGCGAGCACGCTGAAGCCGCCATACAGCCAATAAGCGAACCCATGGTTGAACGAGGCGTTCAGAGCCGTGTTGCCGTCCATGATGTTGAACGTGACCGTTACGACCCAGTTCATGAACCACTGCGCCGCGACGGCGATGGCCATGGCCTTGTCGCGAATGGAGTTCGGGAAGATCTCCGCGAGCATCACCCAGACCACCGGGCCCCACGACAGGGAGAAACCGGCGATGTAGATGCAGACCACGATGAGCGCGCCGAGGGCTACGGAGCCCGCGTTGAACATGAAGCCCAGCGCGATCATGGCGACCGCCATGATGATCGCTCCGAGGATCAGCAGCGGCTTGCGGCCCCACTTGTCGACGGTGACGGTCGCGATCAGGGTGAACACCACCATGACAATGCCCATGATGACCGTGCTGGCGAACGAGGCGTCACCCTTGAAGCCCATGTTGTCGAACATCTGCGGGCCGTAGTAGAGAACCGCATTGATGCCGACCAGCTGCTGGAACGCGGACAGCAGGATTCCCACGACGAGCAGGAGCCCGCCATACGAGAACAACTTGCCGGCAGTCTCCTTCAGCGACGCGTCGATCTCAGCTAGAACAATTTTGGCTTCGTGTTCGTTGGCGAGCTTGGTCAGGACTTCGCGCGCCTTCTCGTTCTTGCCCTTGAGCATGAGACCGCGTGGCGTCTCCGGAACGAAGAAGAGCAGCAGCACGAAAATGCCGGCCGGGATGGCGCAGCAGGCCAGCATCCAGCGCCAGCCTTCCGTGTGCACCCAGTTCGGGTCGCCATCGCCGCCAAACTTCTTGATGAAGTAGTTCACGAAGTACGAAATCGTGATGCCGCTGACGATCGCGATCTGCTGATAGGTGACCAGTGCGCCACGCTTTGAAGGCGGGGCGATCTCGGCGATGTACATGGGCGCGAGCATGGACGCGAGGCCGATGCCCATACCGCCGAACAACCGGTGGCCGACGAAGTTCGTGATCACGTCGCCGAAGTGAACGTAGGGCGCGTCCTCGAAGAACAGGTTGAGGAACCAGATCAGGGCGTTGATCAGCGGCGTGAGCACCGAGCCCAGGTGACCGAGCCAGGCTTCCGGCCAGGCGGAGCCGAGCGACGACACGAAGAACAACACGCCCGCGACGATGAGACCGCCGCGGCGTCCGAGGTAGTGCGCGATGACGCCGCCGAGTGCGCCGCCGATGAGGCAGCCCCACAGCGCGCCGGCGATCGTGAAGCCTTCGAGACTGAGACGGGCGCCTTCCGTGAGATTCATCGGCGCGACGAAATTCTGCTTGATCGATTCGGTCGCGCCGGAGATCACCGCGGAGTCGTAACCGAAGAGCAGACCGCCGAGCGCGGCGATGATCGTCAACGTGATGAGTAGGCCGGTGTGAGTGCTGGCCGCTGGGCCGGAGCTCGTCGCTTGAGACACGCGCTATCTCCTTGATTGATTATGTTTTTCGGACCCGCTCGCGTGCGCGTTCCGCGCCCCCCGACTAGCGGTCGCGGAAGCGTAGTGATAGCGGTATCAGATAGCAAGCCGAAAAG
>DATLDQ010000129.1:0-4918 GCA_035525785.1 Steroidobacteraceae bacterium
TCGCGGCGGCGCTGAGCGCACCCGCCACGGCGATCACGATCTGTTTTTTCTCGAACATTGCGGAGTTTCCCCGTTGTCTGTGTGGAATGTGGGGTGGAACCCTAGGCATGCGATGTGAACCCCTTATGAAAGAACACGTCATCGCGTGGCGTAACAAAGATGTCGCACAACCGTCATCTAATACGCGGCTACTCATGTCGGCAGAAATCACCGGGCTGTTCCCCATTCCCTTCATGCGCGGGCGCCAGGTGCTGGGCCCCGCGCTGGTCGCTGGCCTCATCGAGCATTTCTCGAGGATGGTGGATCGCGAGAACAGCTCTTCAAAGAATCTCTCGCACACCGCGGTGCTCAAGCCCGGCGATTCGCCGCTTCTCGTGGACGCGGCGGCGCTGATTTCCCCGCTGCTGCCGGATTTCGGCGCGCTTCTGTTCGGCGAGAAGCTGGGCTGGTCGCTCAAGGAAATGTGGGTCAACGTGCTCGACACGGGCGGCCGGCAGGCCATGCATAACCATGCCAACAGCTTCATCTCGGGCGTTGTGTACCTGACGCGCACGCACGATGCGTCGCGCACCGTATTCATGAAGTCGCCCGGCGGCACGGAGTTCGCCTTCCGCAACGATCACGCGAACGTGACGACCAACTCGTACAACGCCGACAAGTGGATCAGCCCCGCGCCGGACCCGGGGGACGTGGTGCTGTTCCCCAGTTACCTCATGCATGCCGTGCCTTTGAACCCGGGTGAGCGGCGCATCACGCTGGCCTTCAACGCCATTCCGACTCACATCGACAGCTGGGGATATCGCATCTCCTTCAGCGGCTGACGTGCGGCTGCGCGCGCTCGCCGTCGGGTTGATGCTCGCGTCCGGTTTCGCGGGTCTCGGCTACCAGATCGTCTGGACGCAGCAGAGCGCGCTGTGGCTGGGGCACGAGGCGGCGGCCATGCTCGCCATCGTCGCGGCATTTTTCGGCGGCCTCGGGCTGGGAGCGCTGTGGTCGGGGCGGTGGATAGACCTGAGCGCCCGACCCCAACGCTGGTATGCAGCCTGTGAAGCCGCGATCGGGTTGTGGGGATTGGCGCTGATCTGGCTCATGACACCCGTGTCGCGGTTGCTGCTCGAGTGGTTAGGGCCGCAGCCGTCGCCCTGGTGGCATTGGACCGTCGCTTTCGGCGGCACCTTCGTGTTGTTGTTGCCCGCAACCGCGGCGATGGGCGCGACCCTGCCCGCCATGGAGCGAATCGTCGCGGACGTGCGGGGGCACCGGCTGCCGGCCGCCCTGCTCTATGCAGCCAATACTTTCGGCGCGGTTCTCGGAGTGATCGGCACGGCGTTCATGCTGATCCCGGTGCTCGGTCTCAAGGCCACCGCGGTGGTATGCGTGACGATGAACATCGCATGCGCGGGAGCGGCTGCGCGCATGGGCGCCGCTGGCAACGCGGACATGGCTGGCGCGCGTCGGAGCGAGGCGCGGCGTACAGCGTCTGGCTCGCCGCTGTTTACGCTCGCGGTGACCGGGTTCCTCGGCATCGGCTACGAAGTGCTGGTGGTGCGCGTGCTCAGCCAGGTGGCCGAGAACACCATCTTCACCTTCGCCATTTTGCTGGCCGTCTATCTGGTCGGTACAGCCATCGGCGCCGCCGCGTACGCGCGCTGGGCCCCGGCCAATGATGCGCAACTACGCAACCGCCTGCTGCGATGGCAGGCGCTGGCCTGCCTGCTCGGCGTGCTGGTGCTCGTCGTCGCCGAGCCCGTGAAGCGCACGTTGATGGCGGCGTTCGGCACCAGCCTCGCGTCGTCGCTGGCCGTCGAGACCATGCTGGGGTGCGCGGCGTTCTTGTTGCCCACGATCCTGATGGGCGCGCTGTTCAGCCACCTCGTCGTCAGCGCGCGCACCGCAGGCGAGAGCTTCGGCAATGCTCTCGGTGTGAATACATTGGCCGCGGCGCTCGCGCCCGTCCTGTTTGGCGTGATCGCGCTACCGGCTCTCGGAGCCACGCTGTCGTTGCTCATCGTCGCCGGGGGCTACCTCGTGCTGGTCAGTGAGTGGCGATCCCCGCTGCAACTCGGCGCGGCCGCCTCGTTCGCGGTTCTCGCGCTATGGCAGCCGGTGCTCGGCCTCGTGGCGATCCCGGAAGGCGGCCGGCTGCTTACGCATGCCCAAGGCGTGTCCGCCAACGTCAGCGTGATCGAGGACGCCGCCGGCATCGCAACACTGCACATCAACAATCGTCAGCAGGAAGGCAGCAGCGCGACGCTGTATTCCGATGCGCGACAGGCGCTCTTGCCGGTGCTGCTGCAGCCTACGCCCAAGCGCGTCCTGTTCCTCGGTCTCGGCACCGGTGCCACCGCGCGTTCTGCCGCGATCGATGCCGCCTTGCGCGTGGATGCAGTCGAGCTGCTGCCCGAAGTGATCGAAGCGTCGGCCCTGTTCGCGCGGTTGCAACACGCGCCCGCGCAACCCGGCCTGCACCTGCTGAGTGCCGATGCGAGGCGGTTCGTGCGATCGGCGGGCGAGCCCTACGATGTGATCGTCGCCGACAACTTTCATCCGGCGCGCAGCGGCTCGGCGTCGCTGTACACGCGCGAGCACTTCGCAGCGGTACGTGCGCGGCTCAGTGAGCGGGGCCTGTTCTGCCAGTGGCTGCCGCTGCACCAGCTGGATCTCGACACCGCGCGGGTCATAGTCGCGACCTATCTAGCGGAGTTTCCACGGGCGTGGGCGGTGTTGGCCACGAACAGCCTCGACACGCCGGTGCTGGGGCTCGTGGCGCGGCGGGATGGGTCTGCGTTCGATCGCGCTTCCGTCATTGCAGCGCTCGAATCACACGCGGCTCCGGCGGAGGCCGTGGATCTCGACGACGATCTGTCGCTACTCGGCAGTTTCATCGCCGGGCCCGCCTCGCTCACGGCATTTTCGACCGGCGCGCTGCTCAACACCGATGACCATCCCGTAATTGCGTACCTGGCGCCGCGCATCACCTATGCGCCGGAGTCGACGCCGCGCGCGCGCCTGCTCGCGCTGCTCTCTGAGTCCCGCATCGTACCCGGCGAGTTGGTCGGGCCGACGGACTCCGCATGGTCGCGCCGCCTGGCCGCCTACTGGGACGCGCGCAACCGGTATCTCGCGGTGGGCAGCCAGGTGCGGCCGACCGGCGAGGTGCACGACATGCTCATGCAGGTGCGCGCGCCGCTGATCGAGATACTCAGGATCAGCCCGGACTTCCGGCCCGCCTACGATCCACTCGTGCGCATGGCCTTGGCACTGGCTGCAACGGACGAGCGAGAGGCGCGCGGATTGCTCGAGACTCTGGCGGCATTGCAGCCAGAGTGGAGCGCCGCGCGCGAAGCGCTGGCGCAGCTGGCACCGCGGTAGTCAGGCTACGGGAAACGCGCCGAAGCGGCACGCGGACGTGGCGTTTACGGGGCGTATTTCTTGCGGTACTTCTCGAGTTCTTCCAGCAGCTCCACGAACCCGATGTCGAGCGTGCCCGGGCTGATGGCGATGGGGCTGCCCACCATGTTGCAGTTCGCGCGATTGAGCGACCGCTTCATCGCGTTGCCGCGTTGCAGATACTTCTCGTTGTCGTGCAACAGAATCACCACGAACTTGTTGTGGCGGATCTCGTGAACCTTGATGCCCGAGATATCGGGCCACGGGATGAGGCCCGCGGCCACACCGCTCGAGTTGTCGGTGATGCCTTCTGCGGACAGCACCAGCCCGGGGAGCGGGTCGAATGCCTTGCGCACGAACAAGACCGCCCCCGCGGCAAAGAGGAGCGCAACCGCGGCGCCCACCGCGTGAAACAGCAGTGGATCGTTCAGACTGCGCATCTCGTGGATGGAGGCGTCGTCTCGGGTCAGCATCCAGATGCCCGCTGCCACGAAGGCAAGCGACATCAGGCAGAGGAAGGCCAGCTTCTTCCGGCTGGTCCTGATGACGAGTTGATCCGTCATGGCGCCTGGCCTACTTGTCGCGATACGCAATGCATTCGACTTCCACCTGCGCGCCGATCGCGAGCCCCGTGACGCCCATGGCGCTGCGCGCCGGGAAATGCTCGTTGAAGTAGGTCTTGTACACGTCGTTGAACTCGCCCCACTTGCCGATGTCCGCGAGCATCACGGTGCATTTCACGAGGTCGTTGAGCGTGTACCCGTGGGCTTCGAGTGTGGTCTTGATGTTCTCCATCGTCTGGCGCGCTTCTTCCTTGAGCCCACCCGGCACCAGCTTCAGAGTGCCCGGCTGGATACCGATCTGCCCCGAGAGCACCAATGTCTTGTCCATGCGCACGGCTTCGGCGAGCGGCACGTTGGCTGGATAGACCTTGCCCGAGTTGAGGAACTCGGGTGGTTTGGCGATTGCGGCGGATGCCAGGAGGCAGGCGGCACCTGCGAGCGCGAGCTTGTATTTCATTTTTCTTCCTGTGGTTCGTGCAGCCATTTCTCGAGCCGGATGGCGTCTTCGACGCCCCGATAGTATCCCTTGGCGATCGCGAGCTCGTGGTAGCCGCGCTCCGCGTAAAAATTGCGCGCGGCGGCGTTATCTCGGCGGCATTCGACTACGACACGCTGCACGGCGGCCGTGATCGCCACATCTTCGAGCCAACGCAGCAGCGCGCTGCCCATGCCTAGGCGTCGCCTCTCCGGCCGCACGGTGAAGAGCAGGAGGTGCGCCACATCGTCGCGATACGCCATGATGCCGAAGCCTTGCAGCGCGCCGTGCTCGCCGATGACGGCGACGTTGGTGTCGGCATTGCGGATCGCGCCCGCAACGCGCGCCTCCGTCCAGCTCCAGGGCAATCCCTGCTCGATCTGGTCGCGCGACATCGTCGCGATCATGGCGGCGTCGGCACGCGTAGCGAGGCGGATGGTGCCTGCGTCCATCTACTTCTGCCGCGACAACCAGTCGTAGAGCGTCGCCA
>DATLDQ010000139.1:0-68854 GCA_035525785.1 Steroidobacteraceae bacterium
TGGTCGAAGTCGCGATGGGCGAAGGCGCGCGACGTTCTGGAGTTCGTGCGTGCCAATGGCGTCGTCCACCCGCGCGCGGTGGACGCGCATTTCGCGCATGGCAAGGTGACCAACTGGTTCGGTGGTTCGAGCAACGCATCGACGCAGCTGCTGGACGGCATGCATTACCGCGGGTTGCTGCGCATTGCGCGGCGCGAGGGCGGCATCCGTCTCTATGCGGCTCGCGAGACGAGTGAGGCGCCGGCCGATGTCGCGGCGGCCATGGATCAGCTGGTCGACGTCATCGTCAACAAGTACGCGCCGCTGCCGGCGCGGACGCTGTCGGCGCTCATCATGCGATTGCGCGCCGCGGTTCCGCATTGGGGCAGCGCGCGCAAGGCGGCCTGGGCGCGCGCGAAGGCGCGGCTGCCGAACGCGAAAGTAGATGGGCACACCTGGTTCTGGCCCGCGGGTGAGAACCCGCAGTCGCGCCGCTATCGCGTTGCGGATGACGTGAAGCTGTTCGCACCATTCGACCCGGTGGTCTGGGACCGGCATCGTTTCGAAATATTCTGGGGATGGGCATATCGCTTCGAAGCGTATACGCCGGCGCCGAAACGGTTGCGCGGGTATTACGCGCTGCCGTTGATGTGGCGGGATGCCGTCATTGGTTGGAGCAACCTCGCGGTGGTGGAAGGGCGCCTGGTGCCGGAGTTCGGCTTCACGACGCGCGCGCCGCGCGACGCTGGCTTCCGGCAGGCACTGGATGCCGAGCTCGCGCGCATCGAAACCTTCCTGGGCATCGCGGCCGGAAAAGAGCAACGCTCAAGCTTCAACGTTTCCTGACTGGCACCGTCTTCCGGCCTTGCGCCAGCACGGCTTCGATCGCTCCGGACAACGGCTTCGCCGCCTTTTCGTAGTCGACCCATGGTTTGGACTTCCTCAGGACTTCCGCGCCCGTGCGAATGTCGAATCGTTCGGGCTTCAACGTCGCTTTCACTTCCTTCCAGTGGATCGGCATGGATATGGTCGCGCCAGGTCTCGCGCGGGTAGATAGCACTGCGACCGCCGTGGACGTCCGGTCGTTGCGCAGGTAGTCGAGGAATATCCGCCCGACGCGATCCTTCTTCGACATCGTGTCGAGATACTTGGTCGGCGAGTCACGCGCCATCTGCGCGCAGATGATGTGCGCGAAGTTCTTCGCGGCGGGCCAGGCTATGGCGTCCTTGCCGCCGGTCAGCGGCGTGACCACGTGCAGTCCCTTGCCACCCGTGGTCTTGCAGAAGGACTCGAGGCCTACCTTCTTCAATCGCTCGCGCACCTCCAGCGCGGCTTCGATCACGGCGCCGAACTTCACCTCGGGCGCGGGATCGAGATCGAACACCAATCTACCGGCGACTTCAGGGTCGCCCTCGGCGCAGTTCCACGGATGCAGCTCGAGCGCGCCGATCTGCGCGACGGCAATGAGCGCCTCGACGCGATCGATCTGCACGTAGGGCGCCTTGTCGTCTTTCACCTTGACCAGGCTGAAAAGATCGGAGATGCCGGCCATGGCGTGGCGCTGGAAGAACTGCTCGCCGGTGATGCCGTCCGGCGCGCGCACCAGCGAGCAGGGCCGGCCGCGCAGGTGTGGCAGCAGCCAATCGCCGATGGTTTCATAGTACTTCGCGAGATCGAGCTTGGTGACGGGGCCGCCGGCGTCTGATTCGGGCCACATGACCTTGTCGGGGTTCGACAGCGTCACGCCCATGACGACGTTGGGGCCGGTGCGCATCGTCGGCGCGCGCTGCGCGGGGACCGTTGCCTTCGACGCTGACTTCGCGGCCGGACGCGACACAACGCTCGCGGCTGCCTTCTTCGCGGCCGGTCGCGCCGCCGCCTTCGCGCCTGCCTTGGTCGCAGCCCTCGCGGGCGCTTGCTCCACGTCATCCACCGACTGCGAAGTCGCCCGCTCATCGACGACCTCCTTCGCGGACTTGTCCTTTCGCAGCCCCTTGAAGGAGCCATGTCGAATCATGTTCGTGCCCGTCCATCCGCCGAAGTCGATCTCGGCCACCAGTTCAGGTTTCAGCCAATGGATGTTGGCTTCCTTCTTCGGAGCATCCTTGCCGCTGAAGGGACTCACGTCGGTGGTCAGCTTCTCGAGGGCCGGTACGAGCTCGCCTGCCACCGCCTCGCCGTAGCCGGTGCCGATGCGCCCGACATATTCGAGACGGCCGTTGCGATGCACTCCGGCCAGCAGCGAGCGAAATCTGCCCGAGGTGGTAGTCCAGCCACCCAACACCACCTCCTGCCCGCCGCGGCACTTGGCCTTGGTCCACCCGCCATGGCGGCCGGACGTGTACGGTGCATCCAGTCGTTTCGACACGATGCCTTCGAGATTCATCTTGCACGCCGACTGCCACACCTCATTGCCCGTGGATGCGAAATGCTCGACATACCGGAGCGTTTCGCCGAGGTGGGCTTCCTCGAGAAAACGCTGCAACCGCTCCTTGCGGGTGGATAGGGGCAGCTCGCGGCAGTCTTCCTTGCCGTCGACCAACAGGTCGAATGCGAAGAATACGAGCTGGTCGGAGGTTCCTTCCGACAACGCCTCCTGCAGCATCGCGAAGCTCGGCATGTTCTTCTCGTCGAGCGCGCAGACTTCGCCGTCGATGATGCAATCCGGCAGGTCTTTGGCGATCTTCGCGATCGCGGCGAATTGGCCGGTCCAGTCGAGACCGCTGCGCGTGCGGATCTGTGCCTTGCCTTTCTGCACGCGTAGTTGGACGCGGTAGCCGTCGAACTTGATCTCGTGCGCGTATCCCGCACCCGCAGGCGGACGATCGACGAGCTTGCAGAGTTGCGGCTCGATGAAGTCGGGCAGGGTCTTCAACTGCGCCGCCGTGGGTGCGGGCGGGCGAGCGGCGGCTTGGCGCTTCGGCAGAGTCGTCTTGCTCTCGCGCGTTGCGGCTTTCTCGGCCGCCGGCTCCGAGTCGGTCCGATTCGAATGCCACACCGCGCCAGCGCTCTCCGCCTTAGCCAACATGAACGGCCGGGGCGCCTTGCCCACGCCGCGCGCGATCTGATCCATGCTGCGGCCGGATGCCACCGACCTGTCTTCTTCGATCAGCGCGGGGGTGCCGCCGGGCTGAGCGTACTCATCTTTATGCTTGATCAGCAGCCAGTTCGTGCGCGTGTCGCGTCCGCGGTTGTTGCGGATCTTCACCAGCACCCAACTACCTTTGAGCCGCTCGCCGGCCAGCACGAACTTGAAGTCGCCCGCTCTCAGCGCCTCCTCCGGCTTCTTGTCGCCTTGTGGCGCCCAGAATCCGCGATCCCACATCTGCACGGTGCCGCCGCCGTATTCGCCCTTGGGGATCGTGCCTTCGAAGTCGCCGTAGTCGAGCGGGTGATCCTCCACTTCCACGGCGAGACGCTTGTCCGCGGGATCCACCGACGGGCCCTTGGTGACCGCCCACGACTTGAACACGCCATTCAATTCGAGGCGCAGGTCGTAATGCAGATGACTCGCCGCGTGCTTCTGGATCACGAACCGCCGGTGCTCGGCGGCCACGACCTCGCGCTCGCCGCTCGGCTCCTGGGTCTTGGTGAAATCCCGCTTTGCCCGATAGGTCTTGAGCTGCGCCGCGGCCTTTTTCATGCGGCATTTAGAGCGTGCGCGACGAGTCCGGCGTGTAAGCGGCGCGCCCCAAGTTCGCATCGCCTTCGTCTGACAAGATGGAAAAGATCCGAAAACTTTCAACTACTTGCGCCCCGGGCGCTAAACGTTGCCGCAGTTGATGCCGGCACGACGATGGAATATCTCTGGCCCCATGCCTAGCAACGCCCGCTCCATCGCCAGCCTCACGATCTCGTTCGGACTGGTCGCCATCCCCGTCAAACTCTATTCGGCAACGATTTCGAGCGAGCGCATCTCGTTCAACTTGTTGCGCCAGAAGGACGGGTCCCGCGTCAAACAACAGTACGTCGCGGTCAACGACGGCGAGCTGGTCGAGCGAGCCGAAATGACCAAGGGCTACGAGTTCGCGAAGGGCCAGTACGTGATCTTCTCCCCCGAGGAGCTGAAAGCACTCGAGGACACGACCACGCACACCATCGACATCACGCAGTTCGTGCCGCTCGAATCCGTCGACCCTGTCTACTTCGACGGCACTTACTACCTGGCGCCCGACAAGGGCGGCGCGAAGCCCTACTCGTTGCTGGCCACGGCGCTCAAGAAGGCGAAGCAGTGCGCGGTAGGCAGGTGGATCTCGCGCGGCAAGGAGCACATCGTGATCCTTCGCCCCATGGACGATGGCCTCGCCATGCACCAGCTGCACTTCAAGGCAGAGGTGCGGGGCATCAAGGACCTGGGCGTCGAATTGACGCCGGTGTCGGACGCCGAGCTCAAGCTCGCGAACCAGCTCATCGAGCAACTGGCGCAGAAGCGGTTCGACCCCAACGAATACGTTGACGAGCATCGCTCGAGGGTGGAGGCTGCGATCCAGCGGAAGGTGGAAGGCAAGGAAGTGTCCTTCGCCGAACCTCCGGTCGAGGGCGGCGCAACCAACGTGGTCGATCTGATGGAAGTGCTCAAAGCCAGCTTGAACGCGCGCGGCGGCAAGGCCGGCGACGCCAAGGAGCGCAAGGCGCCGAAGAAGGCGTCGGTGCCGGGAGAGGCGGCTACTTCCAGAAAATCGTCTCGGCGATGAGATGCAGGAATACTCGCTGGCAGATCTGAAGAGGCTGTTCGGCCTCCCACCAGCTCTCATCCGCAAACTGAGCGACGGCGGGTTCATCACGCCGCCGGCCCCAGCCAGCAAGACCGGCGGCAAGACCCAATACTCGTTTCAGGATCTGCTGGTGCTGCGCGTCGCGGGCGCGCTCAAGGCGGCGAAGATTTCCACGCCGAAGATCGCGGCGGCGCTCGAGCAGATCCGCAGTGCCCTGCCGTCCGGTCGGCTTCCGGCGATTGCGTTGGCGGCGTCCGGCAAGGACCTCGCGGTTCGCGAGGGCTCTCGCGAGTGGGAAGCCTCGGGCCAATACGCGTTGCCGCTGATGCCGAAGACGGCGCCGGGGGGACAGGTCGCCGCATTGCGCCGCCAGCCCGAAGTGCCGCCGGCATCGCTCGCGCATGACCACTTCACGCGCGGGCACATGCTCGAGGAATCGGACGTCGTCGCCGCGCGGGCTGCCTACCTCGCGGCGTTGAGCGTGCAGGAAGATCACCTCGAGGCACGGATCAACCTGGGCCGGCTGCTGCACATGGATGGCCAGCTGAAAGCGGCCGAGCGCTTGTATCGGCAGGCGAAGACATCGAGCGCGTTGCTGTCATTCAACCTCGCGATCCTGCTCGAGGACCTCGAGCGGGAAGAGGAGGCGGTCGCGGCGTATCGCGAGGCGCTCGCGCAGGATCCGTTGCTGCACGACGCGCATTTCAACCTGTCACGGCTGCATGAGAAGGCGAATCGGCCGAGAGAGGCGTTGAAGCATTTGCTGGCGTACAAGCGGCACATTGCGAGATACGGGGACTGAGTTCACTCGCGGGCGTCGTTCCAGCGGGAACGTTTGCGACTAGATCAAAGCGCCGAAACGAACTCCACCGTCTTGGTCGCCGTGAACGTGGCGTCGCGCGGCGAAAATTTCATGAGCGCAATGCGCGCACATATCTTGCGCTCGACGTCAGGCGCATCGAGCTTGCTCGATTGGACGCGGCAAGCGGTGACGTCGCCGCTCGTTGCGATATCGAAGTCGAATATGACCTTGCCCGCGAGCCTCGGATTGTCGCGTAACGCGCGCGTGTAAATCGCATAGATCGCGCCCTTGTTGCGATCGAAGACCCGGTTGACGTCAGGGTCTTGCGTGTCCGCGGCAGTCACGCAAGTGCCCGAGAGGATCAGTGCAAGCGCAAGCAATGCTTTCATGGTCAGCTCTTTATACTCTGCTCAGGTGACAACTCCCGGGCTTCTGCGACCCTTCCGCCATGAAGCAACTCGTTTTGATCCTGTTCGCGTCGTGGTTGACGCTGCCATCTCGAGCAATCCGGCCCGGTCTGGTTCCTCGCCGGTACCTACGGCACGAAGCGGACGATCCGCTCCTGCACCATCCCCGCGGGTAAATATCTTTATCTTCCCGCTGATCAACTACGTCTCAGACGGCACAGGGCTCGCGGCCAGCCCGCCGGGCGAGAATTGTAAGAAATTCTACGCCGGCCAGGCACTCGTCGAAATGCGCGCGCTGCTTTCATGCACAATCGATTCGTGGACAGCCTGCAAAGAAACAACGTACGCGTCCTCGGCAAGGGCCCGCGAACGATGATCCTGGCCCACGGCTTTGGCTGTGATCAAAGCATGTGGCGGCATTTCATTCCTGCATTCGAACGCGACTTTCGCCTCGTGTTGTTCGACTACGTCGGCCATGGCAAGGCGGACGCTTCGGCCTTCGATCGCTCGCGGTACGCCACGCTCGAGGGCTACGCGGATGACATCGTCAACATCTGCGAGACGCTGGCCATCCACGACGCGGTTTTCGTTGGCCATTCGGTCAGCGCAATGATCGGTGTCATGGCCTTGCACAAGGACCCGAGTCGCTTCAGCGCGCTCGTGATGGTCGGCCCTTCGCCGCGCTACCTCGACGACGGGGATTACATCGGCGGCTTCAAGAAGCAGGACATCGACGGCCTGCTCGACTTCCTGGATTCCAACTTCCTCGGCTGGTCGAGCACCATGGCGCCGGTCATCATGGGCAACGCCGCGCGGCCCGAGTTGAGCGAAGAGCTGGCCAACAGCTTCTGCCGCACGAACCCCGAGATCGCCAAACATTTCGCGCGCGTCACGTTTCTATCGGACAACCGCGCCGATCTCCCCGGCGTCAACGTGCCGACGCTCATCCTCCAGTGCACCGAGGACAACATCGCTCCCGTGGCCGTGGGCCGGTACGTCGAGAAGCAGATTCCGCGCAGCAAGTTCGTTCAGCTGCGGGCCAGCGGCCATTGCCCGCACCTCAGCGACCCGGAGGAAACCATCTCCTCGATCCGGACCTTCCTCGAGCAAGAAGGGTTCGCGAGCCAGAATGACGGCAGATAGCCCGGGCTTCGAAGAGGATATCGGAGAGCTGTTCGAGCACGCTCCGTGCGGTTACGTCGTCGCGCACACGGATGGCCGCATCATCCGGGCGAACGCGACCATGGCCGCGCTCATCGGCGAGTCCGCGGAGCTGCTGATCCGGCGGCGGTTTCAGGATCTCCTTACCGTGGCGGGCCGTATCTACTACGACACGCACGTTCGGCCGCTGCTGGCCATGCAAGGGTTCGTGCGGGAAATGGCCTTCGACCTGAAAGCGGCTGGGGGCGAGAGGACGGTGCCGGTCGTCATGAACGCGGTCCAGAGGCTCGATGCGGAAGGCCGTCCTTGCCGGCTCCGTATCACGGTGTTCGACGCCACCGAGCGCCGGCAATACGAGCGCGAATTGCTGTTCGCGCGCCGCGCCGCGGACGAAGCACGCGAGACCGAAAAGATAGCGCGCGAACAGGCGGAGCGTGCGGTGCGCGCGAAAGACGACTTCCTCGCCCTCGTATCGCATGAGCTCAGATCACCGCTGGCCGCGATCCTCGGCTGGACCCAGGTGCTGCGGCGCGTGGGCAATGACGCGGAGAAAGTCGCGCAAGGCCTCGACGTCATCGAGCGGAACACCAAGATGCAATCGCGCCTCGTCGAAGACCTGCTCGACATGAGCCGCATGGTCGCGGGCAAACTCCGCATGGACGTACAGGAAGTGTCCCTGGCCGACGTGATCCATGAGGCCGTCGAAACCGTGGGACCGAGTGCCCTGGCCCGTCACGTTCGCTTGCAGAAGATCCTCGATCCCCATGTGCGAGTCTCCGGCGACCCGGGTCGCCTGCAGCAGGTGTTCTGGAATCTGCTGAGCAACGCGATCAAGTTCACGCCTGCCGATGGTTTCGTGCGCGTGGTGATGGAGCGCGTGAACTCGCACATCGAAGTCAGCGTGGTCGACAGCGGCCAGGGGATGTCGGTAGACGTCATGGCGCACGCGTTCGAGAGATTCCGTCAGTCGACCGGGCCCTCGGCACGCAAGACGGAAGGCCTGGGTCTGGGGCTCTCGATCGTCAAGCACCTGGTCGAGATGCATGGCGGTTCGATTTCCGCGCATAGCGCGGGAGTGGGCCAGGGCTCGACATTCCTCATCAAACTACCGCTGCGGGCTGCCGACACCGGAAACCTGCGCCATCCGCAGGCCGCCGTCGGTGATGCCACGGCGCGCAGCCGCATCACGCTGCGCGGCCTCAAGATCATGGTGGTCGACGACGACAAGGACGCGCGTGAAGTGCTCTGGCACATCCTGTCGGACCGTGGCGCCGAGGTCGTGGTGTGCGAGTCCGCACAAGAAGGGCTGGTGACGATCCAGCGCGTGGTCCCCGATGTGCTCGTGAGCGACATCGGCATGCCCGGCGAGGACGGACTCGAATTCATCCGCAAGGTGCGGCTGCTCGGCGACGCTGTCAGCCGCATCCCGGCGGTCGCGCTGACCGCGTTTTCCCATCTGGAAGACCGGACGCAGGCGTTGCTCGCGGGCTTCCAGGCGCATCTCGCCAAGCCCGTCGATGCTCAGGAGCTCATCGTCAACATCGCGGCGATCGCCGGGCGCTCGCTCCCGGAGCGCAATGCCCAGCGCACGCAATCCTGATCGTCACGGCTCGCGCACCGGCCGGAACCCGATCATGCGATGGGCCTGGAACGACGGCCATGCCATCGAGCGCGCCGACGTGCGCAGGTCATGGGCTTCGACGAAGAAGCTGCCGCCACGCACGACGCGGTAGCTCCCGTGGGCGGGCCCTTGCGGATTCTTGCGCGGAGAGACCGCATAGTAGTCGCGGTCGTACCAGTCCTGCGTCCACTCCATGACATTGCCTGCCATGTCGAGCGCGCCGTAAGGCGAGGCGCCCCTCTCGAATGATCCGACGGGCTTTACGGTGTCGTACGCCTGCGCGCCCACGTAGTTAGCGAGGTCGGGGTACATGTCGGGCGACTCGAACGGATACCGACGTGCGTCAGTGCCGCGCGCCGCTTTCTCCCACTCGGCCTCGGTGGGCAGTCGATATCGCTTGCCCGTCTTCGCGCTGAGCCATGCGCAGTACGCAGTCGCGGCGTCCCAGTTCACGCCGATCACGGGATAATCGTCGCTGCCGGGCGTGCCACCCCCGTGGTTGTTGGGCTGCATCCAGTACGGGATCTGGTCGCGTGGTACCACCCGGCCGTTGGGCCAGAACTTCGGGTCGTCGTAGCCCGGGTCGTCGCGGAACCCGCGCCACTCGCGGTTGGTGACTTCGAACTTCGAGATGAAGTACGCGGCGAGGTCGACGACATGCGCGGGGCGCTCGCGGGCCCAGCCTTCGTGCGTGACGTCGCCCATCTTGAACGTTCCGGCGGGAACGTACACATAGTCACCATGGCCGTCATTGACGGACCTGGGCGCGGGCGCGGGCTTTCCGCGCACAACCGCGTCCGTCTTCGGCCGCTGCGCGGCCGGCAGAAAGCCATTCACGCGCAGGAACCCCTGCAGCCGTGGCATCCAGTCGGCGAACTCCGAACTACCCACCGCGCTGCCGAATCCATGCCGCCCACGCTGGTACACATGCAGCTCGGCGACGGCGCCGGCCTTCGTGAGATCCATGAACAGCTGGGCATTGGCCAGCGACGGGTTCTGATCCCCGGCGGCCGAGAGGAGAAAGACCGGTGGATAGTCCTGCAGCGACTCGCCGTCGCTCGAGCGTCCCGCGCCATAGATGAGGCCCGCCCAGTCAGGTCGCGAGCTCATGCGTTCGACCGCATCGCTCGAGCCCGCGTCTCCGGCATCCGCAGAGGCCGTCACCGCTCGCGCCAGGCTACCGCCTGCCGAGAAGCCGATGAACCCGACCCGCCTGGGGTCGAGCTCCCACTCCGCGGCGTGCGCGCGCACCAGGCGCATCGCACGCTCGCCGTCCCGCGTACGCGCGTCGTTGTCGTAGCGCGGCGAGAGTCGATAGGTGAGCACGAATGCCGTCACTCCCCAGTCGTTGAACACCTCGGCGACGTCGGCGCCCTCGGCGCCGTACATCAGCATGATGTTGCCGCCACCGGGCGCGATGACGACAGCGCTGCCGTTCGCCTGGCCGGCGCGCGGCGCGAACACCGTGATGAAGGGCGCATCCAGCGGCCCAGCGCCTTGCGCGCCTGGAATCTGGCCGGTCTCCCACAAGGGGATGTTCCGGTACGAGCCGGGCTCACTGGCCGTGGCGCTCGTCAGGCATGCAACCAGCATCGTGGAGAACAGGACCTGTTTCACGCTTCGCCTTCCAGACATGGAGTGTTCCGATTGAATCTCAAAGCCGCGCTTCTCGATAGGGCTTGACCCGTCAGCGACGGCTTTCCGTGGGCCGGGCACGTGCGCGCTGACGCACCCTTGTCGAAAGGCCCGCCGCTCGTTCGACTACCAGCCAAAGACAGGAGCATTCTCATGAATCCCACGATCACGGCTTTCGAACGATCCCCCGACCGTGGCCAGGGGCTGGCGCGCGACATGCGCGTCCGTTGGGCGCTCGAGGAAGCAGGGCAGCCGTACGAGGTGCGCCTGCTTGCGATGGCCGCAATGAAAGAGCCCGCGCATCTGCGACTGCATCCCTTCGGTCAGATCCCGACGTATGAACAGGGTGATCTCGCGTTGTTCGAGACGGGGAGCATCGTGTTCCATGTCGCCCAACGTTGTGGGGAGCTTCTGCCTGATGATGCCAACGCCCGCGCGCGTGGCATCACCTGGATGTTCGCCGCGTTGAACACCGTCGAACCACCCGTGCTCGAGCTCACGTACGCGAAGTTCACCGAAGGCGCCAGGCCCTGGTTCGACGAACGTCAGCTGATGGTGAAAGAGCGCGTGCGTGTGCGTTTGCGCCAGCTTTCCACGCACCTCTCGGACTCGGAATGGCTGGACGGCGCATTCACCGCGGGCGACCTGCTCATGGTGACGGTGCTGATGAGGTTGAAGGCGACAGGTCTCGTGGAAGAATTCCCGAACCTTGCCGCGTACGTCGCCCGCGGGCAGGCGAGGCCCGCGTATCAGCGTGCATTCGCTGCGCAGCGCGCGGTGTTCGAGGGGAGCGCGGCCTTCAAACCGTGAGCAGGGTCTTGATGGCCGTGCGTTCGTCCATCGCCTTGTAACCTTCCGCCACTTGCGCGATCGGCAGCCTGAGATCGAACACCTTGCCGGGCTGGATGCGATCACGCAGCACGCGATCCATGAGATCCGGCAGGAAGCGGCGCACCGGCGCGGGCCCGCCTAACAACCGACGCTGTGAGAAGAACAGCTGCTGGCCGTCGAACGTGACGCCATGCGGCACGCCGACGTAGCCGATCGAGCCGCCAGGCCGCGTACACTGTATCGCCTGCGACATGGATTCCTGCGTACCCACGCACTCGAGCACGCTGTCGGCGCCCACGCCGCGAGTAAGCTGCCGCACCAGGGCGACGCCTTCCTCGCCGCGCTCCGCGACGATCTCGGTGGCGCCATATTCCCGCGCGAGGTTCTGCCGGCTGGCATGACGGCTCATGGCGATGATGCGTTCCGCGCCCATTTCCCTGGCCGCGAGCACCCCCATCAAGCCGACGGCACCGTCACCAACGACCACCACGATGGACCCTTCGCGCACGTCGGCTGCATCGGCCGCATACCAGCCCGTGCCCAGCACGTCGGAAGTGGCGAGCAGGTGCGGAATGTACTTCTCGTCGGGTAGTTCGGCGGTGGCGACCAGCGAACCATCGGCCAGGGGTACGCGCGCGAACGGCGCCTGCGCGCCGGTCATGAACTGACGCTGTTCGCACGAGGATTGGAATCCGAACTCGCAATGCGGGCAGGTGTTGTCGGAAAGTACGAACGAGCCGACGACGAATTGCCCCTTCCGCACGGTACGCACGTCAGGCCCCACCTCGACGACCACACCGCAGTACTCGTGGCCCATGGCGGCGGGGTGGTCGAACTTCGAGATGCCACGATACGGCCACAGGTCCGAGCCACAGATGCAGGTGGCGGACAGCTGGATGATGGCATCGGTGGGCGCGAGGATCCGGGGATCATCGATGCGCTCATAGCGGACGTCGCGGGCGCCATGCAGTACGGTCGCCAACATGTGAAAGCTCCTTCAGGTCTCGACCGCGCACGATCTCATGGCATTGCGCGACGAGTCGTCCGGCAGCACCCGCATGGCGCTGTCGGAGCACGCGCGGGAAACCCTGCGCAAGGCACGGATATCAGGGGGAGAGCATTCCAGCCGGAATGTTTTTGCCGCGCCGCGACTTGCGCTTCGGCGTGGCGTCCTGTGATCGATGTCACCGACTCCGGGCGTGCACCCGCTTAAGTTCAGCACTCCCCGGCCTGACTCCGAGCGCCCAGTGAAACCCGTAGCCGCGACGATCGCAGCGCTGATGGCGCTCTGCTTGCTGACGACGCCGGCCCCGGCCGCGGACTACCTCGCGCGCGCCGACGTGCGCGCGTTCATCGAATCCATGCGTGATGAGCACGGCATCGACGTCTCGGACCTCGAGCACATCCTGGGCGACGTGCGCCACGAGCCCACCGTGGTGCGGCTGCTCAACCCGGAGCCGAGCTCTGCGCCGTCATCGGCGCGCTCGTACACGCGCTACCGTTCCAAGTTCATCACGCCCAATGTCATCGCCGCCGGCACCGGGTTCTGGTCACAACACGAGGCGGACTTCCGGCGCGCCGAAGAAGAGTTCGGTGTGCCGCCCGAGGTGATCCTCGGCATCCTCGGTGTCGAGACCTCGTACGGACGCAACACGGGCTCGTTCCGCGCGCTCGACGCGTTGGCGACGGCGGCTTTCGATGGCGCGCGCCGCCAGAGCTTTTTCCGGGACGAATTGAAAGCGCTGATCCTGCTGTCGCGCGAACGCGGCATCGATCCGCTGGTCATCAAGGGTTCGTATGCGGGCGCGGTGGGCCTGCCGCAGTTCATGCCATCCAGCTACCGAAAGTACGCGGTGGACTATGACGGCGACGGTGCCATCGATCTGCTGGGCAGCCCGGCCGATGCCATCGGCAGTATCGCGGCTTACATCAAGGCTTTCGGCTGGGTTCCGGGCGAAACGCCGACCGCGCACGTGCGCCTCCTGCCGGGCAGCGAGACCGAGCTCGTGAGCGGGCTCGCCCGGGTGCATGACATCATGGAAGTGCAGGGCAAGGGAGTGGTGTTCCGCGGTGCGGAGCCGCCGGCCGGCCCTTGCTCGATCTTCGAGTTGCCGACGCCGGGCGAGGCATCGAAATACGTCGCAGGCTTCAAGAACTTCGAAGCGATTACTCGCTACAACCGTTCGACGTTCTACGCGTCCACAGTGCTCGAGCTCGGCAACGAAATCATCAAGGCGGCCGAGCGCGAGCAGCGTTCGAGCGCCGGCGTCACGGCCATCGTCGCTCGGTAGTATCGCGGCAACCGGCCAGCCGCCTGCCCGATATACGCGCGCGAGCCATTTATATCGGGCTAATCGCGCCCCGGCGTGATAGGGTCCCTCCCGCTCGTGATCCTTTCGCCTTGACTCCTTGGCCTCGCGCCCTTCCCGGCGCCACTCTGGCCAGAGCGCCATCTCAGAAGCTCCCGATCCACCGACGTGCCTTTGCACGCCGGCGTCTATCTATTTTTACTCGAGATTTTCAATGACCAAACTTTATGTCGGAAACCTTCCTTTCTCTGCCACCGAAGACGGCGTTCGCACCCTTTTTTCAGCTCACGGCACGGTGGAGAAGGTTTCGCTGATTTCCGATCGTGAGACCGGCCGCCCACGCGGCTTCGGCTTCATCGAAATGTCCAATGCCGATGCGTCACGCGCCATGCAGGCGCTGAACGGCCAGGACTTCGACGGCCGTGCGATGAAGATCAATGAAGCGCAGGACAAGCCGCGTACCGGCGGTTTCTCGCGCCATTGATCGAATGATCGATCGAGGGCGACATCCCCGCACACTGATGAGGAGAAGCTGATGCAGATCCATAGTCAGGCCAAGTTCCGCGCGCATATTCCACTGGAAGATGACTCGGAAATGGCGTCGGGGCTGGCGCCCTCGAATTTTCGTATCCTGATCGTCAACGAAGACATGCGCTGCGCGGATGCGCTGAAGCGCACGCTGAACGATCTCGGCTATTTCACCACTTGCACGGCCTACTCGGCTCGGCGCGCCCTTGCGGTCGCCGAAGATTTCGCGCCGGCCGTGGCGTTGCTCGACCTCGAGCTACCCGACATGACCGGCTATCAGCTCGCGGGGAAACTGCGGGCGCATCTGTCGCTGGGCGTGCGGCGCGTGCCGCTGCTGGCCATTGCGGAGCTGGCGAAATTCGGCACCACTGAACTGACTCGCGCCGCGGGTTTCATGGGTTGGCTCGCAAAGCCGGTAGAGCCTGTGGCTCTCAACGCATTGCTCGGAAAACTGCAAACGGGAGCCTGGTCATGAGCAAGGGAATGGATCAGAAAAAGAACGCGAAGAAGAAAGCGCTGAAGACTCCCGACGAGAAGCGCGCGGCGAAGAAGGCGAAGAAGGCCGAAAAGGCTTTCCTGCACCGGACCTGAGAGCGGTCGCTCCTATTTAATTGAAGAGTGTTTTGGGCGCTGCCCTGGCGCCCCCCTTGAATTTCGCGCGGGCATTTCTATCCTCGGGTTCCGAGGAGCTCCCCGCCACATGACCCCCGTCGAACGTAGCCGTGCATCACTGGCCCTGTGCGTGCTGGTGGGCGCCCATATCCTTTTAACGTCCGGTTGCTCGCAGCGTGTCGATGCGGCACCCCGGCCGGTCACGCCCCGCGGCGAATTGACGGCCGACGAGCTCTCGAACATCGAGGTCTTCGAGACCTGGAAGGGTTCGGTGGTGTTCATCGCCACGAGCAACCGCGTCGTCGACTTCTGGACTCGCGACGTCATGAGCGTGCCCAGCGGCACCGGCTCGGGCTTCGTCTGGGACAATCAGGGCCACATCGTCACCAACCTGCACGTGATCGCGGACGCTGCCGAGGCGACCGTGAAGCTCGCCGACGGCCGTGACTATCCGGCAACGCTCGTCGGGGTGAGCCAGGCTCACGACATCGCGGTTCTCAAGATCGCGCCCGTCGGCAAGCCGCTGCTGCCGGTAGCCATCGGGACCAGTGATGACCTGCGCGTGGGCCAAAAGGTGTTCGCCATCGGCAATCCTTTCGGCCTCGACTGGACTCTCACCACCGGCATCGTCTCGGCGCTCGACCGCTCGCTGGACAATGACCGCGGCGGGGTCATCCGTCACCTGGTGCAGACCGATGCGGCAATCAACCCCGGCAACTCGGGCGGGCCGCTGCTCGACAGCGCCGGCCGGCTCATCGGCATCAACACGGCTATCTACAGTCCGTCGGGCGCGAGCGCTGGCGTAGGGTTCGCCGTTCCGGCGGACACCGTGAACCGCGTCGTGCCGCAGATCATCGCGCACGGGCACTACTCGCCCCCGAGTCTCGACATCGAGACCGACGACTCACTGAGCCGCGCCGTGGCGCGCGAGCTCGGTGTGCAGGGGGTGGCCGTACTGCGCGGCGCCGCGCCATTCCGCGGTGCGCGAATCGGCGCCCGCAACCTCGTGGTGCCGGGCGACATGATCGTGTCGGTCGAAGGAAAGGCCGTGAGCACCTCGGGGCAGCTCGCGGCACTGCTCGACGATTACCGCGCGGGTCAGGCGGTGCGTCTGGAAGTGTGGCGCGACGGCAGGCGCGTGCCGCTCGAGGCGCGACTCAAGGCCGGGCAGTAGCCATGCCCGCGGGGCGAGGCGCGGCGCGCCAGGGCGGCACCGCCCGGGTGATTTCAATCAATTTGCCGTTTTGCCCGCCTTGTTGCGATCGCTCACCGACTCTTCGATGAGCGTCGCGACACCGCGCGGATCCTCGGTCATTGCCACGTGCGTGCCGGGGAATGTGCGGATCGTCCAGCCGCGTGACTCGGCTCGCTGCCAGCTCTTGTCCGTCTTCGCGCGCTCGTCCGCCGATTTGCCCTTCGGGACGAACGCGACGTAGGTCACCTGCAAGGCCTTCGCCGCCGGGTTCCGGTACGAGACCGGCTGGTTGAAGCACTTGATGGAGTGCTTGACGCTGTGCGGCGGCGGCGTGCCGGGCTTGACCCAGGGCACTTGCATGAAACCGTCCTTGAAGCGCTCGGTGTCTTGGGGTCCGTTGTCACCAAACAACTCCCAGAGCGACATGCCGTCATCCGCCACCGCGGCATCGAGGAACACCACGTGCTTGATGCGATCGGGCACGCGGTCCATCACACCGGTGATGACCATGCCGCCATAACTGTGGCCCGTGAGCACGATGTCATGCAGGTCTTCGTACAGGATGAGGTTGACCACATCGTTGATGTGCATCTGCAGGTCGACGTCGGGGCTGTTGAGGTGTTCGCGCTCCCCGAGACCGGTGAGCGTGGCGCGATAGACGGTGTGGCCATCCTCGGTGAGGAAATTGCCCGTGCTCTTCCACTCCCACGCACCGGCGGTGGCGCCGTGCACGAGCACGAAGGTCTGTTTGTCACCTCTCGCCTCATGAGCCGCGGCGTTCGCGTTCGCGGCACTTGCGAGGAAAAGCGACCCCATCAGCAGTGCTATCCATCGTACGGTGTGTGATCTCATTGGCAGCCTCGTCGGTGGGTGAGGGATTCATTCGCGGCAGCTGAAATTGGCGGCATCGCGCACATCGCCCGAGCCGGTGTAATGAGCGTGCAGCGGGAAGGGGCACAGCGGCCGGGTTTCGCCCGGCATGCTCTTGCCCGTGGCAACCACGCGATCCGGCGCGCGCGCCGATTCCACCCAGTCGGTCACCGCAGTAAGCATGTCGAACTGATCGGGCGTGCGCGTGCCGCCGCCGCAATGGCCCATGCCGGGCACGAGGAACAGTCGGCTCCAGTCGCGCAGGGGCGCCTCGGCGTTGTCCCGGGCGAGCTCGCCGTAGTAGCGCACGGTTTCCTGCGCGCTGAACCATGGATCGCTCACGCCGTGCACGAAAACCAGCTTGCCCCCATGCGCGCGGAAAGTGCTGAGGTTGGTCCACGCACTCGAGTCGCCCACCATGGCGCGTGCGTCCATGGCCTCCGCTGCGGCCGCATCCACGTCCATCGTGTCGCCGACAGGACGGCCTTCCGGAATGAACGGGCCCGCGAGAATGCCGGGCAGGCCTTGCGTGGTCGCGATGCCGGTGTCCCAGTAATAACCGGGATAGACCTGTCGCCCGGAGGTGGTGCTCGGGCCTTTCATGACTGCGCGGATGGCTTTCGCGGTCGCCGGTGCCAGCGTCAGCGTGCCCGGGTCGAACTCGCACTTTTGCGGCGCGAAGATGAGCCTGTCCTCTGCGCCGTCGAGCGCATCGCAGGCCTTCAGCACTCCATCGACGATCTGCTGGCGGTCGGCTTCGCCGAGCGGTGGCGCCTGCTTGAGCTGGGTGGCGGCGTAGCGCAGACCCAGGTTTGAAAAACTGGTGCGCGCGGCGGGCGCGGCGGCGACGATGCCGTCGTAGTAGTTCGGAAACCGCTGCGACATCATCATCGCCTCGCGCCCACCGGTGGAGCAACCCACGAAATACGAATGATCCTGCGGCTTGCCGTAGTGGCTGGCGACGATGCTCTTTGCGACTACCGTGACTTCGGCCACCGCCTGGTAGAGAAAATCGAGCGAGGCTTGCTGGTCGCGGAAGAAGCTGGCATCGAAGCCACCTTCACCGTGATGGCCCGAGTCCGTGCTGGCCACCGCGAACCCTCGCGCCAACGCCGGGCGGTCGCCCGCATATGCGGCCCCGAGCGGCGGCTGCACGCTGCCATTCAGACCGCCGCCACCCTGGAACAGGAACCGCCCGTTCCATTGCGCCGGCAATGCCACGGCGAACCCGATGCCATAGGGCTTGCCATCGCGACCGGTGCGTTCGTCGATCACGCCGTCGACGCGGCAGTGCGCCGGCACCACGGATGCCGAGCCAGGAGCGCTTGCGGGAATGTCCTTGGCGCTGCGCACGACCACGCGATGTCCGTTCATCGTGAATCTGATCAGCGAGCCGCAAGATTGCGCGGCGGCCGCAAGCGGTGCCGAAGTGACGGCGAGCAGGACGGCGACAACGAGCGAACGAGTATGCTTCATGGCCTCTCCGGAAAAAACGCGCCGCATACTCTGCGCCCGAATTGCCTACAGCGCGACTTCCAGACCCTTGACTGGCTGGTCGTGCTCGTCGAGGAAGCGCGCGCAGAAATCCGTGGCGCCGCCGCCGTTGATGATCGCCGCGCGAATCACGTTGCGGCCTTTCCGCAAGGTTATGCGCCGGGAAACGCCGTCGTCGATGACGGCCTGCCGGTCGTCGTTGAGCGCAATCACGGGCTCGCCGTTGAGCCACCAGCGCGAAGCCGCGTTCGAGCCGATCGCGAGGCGCACGTTTCGCAACTCGCCGGGTGAATCCACGGTGGTCGTTACCCAGAAGAGCACGTTCGAGGTCGGCTGCGAAAGCGACCAGGCGAAGTGATAGAGATTGAGGTTGTAATTGATCGTCTCGAGGGCGTGCCATTTCGGCGTCGCACCGCCGAGCCTCACGGTTTCTCCGTCGCGCGGCAGCGCATCCTGCTCAGGCAGCGGCGCGGTTTGCAGCGCTTCTTCGACCGCGGCTTCGGTCAACCGGCCTGGCACCGGCACGGGCTCGAGGACCAGCCAACGGTGGATGAAACCGCGGGCGTCGACGCGTTGTGTCGAGCCCGTTGGCGACTTGAGCGTGGTGGGCGCCGGGCGAGGTGCCTCCGCCCGCGCAGGCGCGAACGCAGTTGCCAATGCAAACGACGAAGCGATGAGCAGGGGCTTCATCACGGCGCCTCCAGCTGCCACCGCTGGCGGTCACTGGCGGCGTCGAACTTCGCAAGCGTCGGCATGCTGCTGCCGACCGCGGACAACACGAGCGCGTCGGTATTGTCGGGGACGGACTTCGGGCCGATTCGATAGCTGCCGTCGGTGAGCTGGTCGATGCGCCACAGCTGCTCGGCTGCGCCCGTGAAAGGCCGGCCCTCGAGTTCTCCGCCCTTGATGGCCGTGAGTGAACGCTCGGTGCCGGCGATCGTGATGCGGAAGTAGGGCGAGCCGGGATATCCACCGGCGTTCGCGACCGGCGCGATCGCCCATTTCTGCTGAGCCTGCAGCATGGCAGGGGCGAGACGCACCGAGGTGGTGGCCGGCCACTTGCCTGCGACCTGCGCGGAATCCTGGTCTGCGATGGGCGGGCCGGCTTCCGGCGGAGCCGGCGGCCCACCACGACGCGGGCGGAAGCCGCCGACCGGGAAACCTTGCACCGCGAGCTCGAGCACCGTGCCCGTGCGCGCGGATTCGATCGTGTAGGTGCCTGCGACGAAGTTGTCGCCGGCGATGGGCCATCCATCGCGCCACAGCAACGGACGGATGTCGAGCACGCTGATGCCGCCGCGGTCGAGGTCCGCCTCGTAATGCAGCGAGAACTTCTGCACACCCTGCCCGAGGTCGAGCAGACCGAAGTGACCTGGCCCGACATGCCGTCCGCGCGAGGCGGCGAACAACTTGCCGCCGCCCTCGAGCATGTCGATGCCCATGTTGTCCAGATACGGCCCGGTCACCTTGCGTGCGCGACCCACGCGGATGTTGTAGGTGGAGTTGGCGCCCTGGCAGCACGATCCGTGCGTCACGAGTAGATAGAACCACCCGTCGTGGTAGATGGGGATGGACGCTTCCGAGTTGATGGCGACGTTCAGCGGCGGCCGGTCGGGATAGCGGCGCAGGCCGGTCGCCGGGTCGAGCTCCACCAGGCGGATGAAGCCGAAGTACGAACCGTAGGTGAGCCAGAGACGTCCGTCCGGAGCGAGCAACACGCCCGGGTCGATGGCGTTGCTGTCTTCGATGCCGTCCGACCAAACTACCGGTCCGGCGTCGCGCCAGCCGTAGTCGGGCGAAGCGGGGTCGAGCGTGCGCCCGACCAGCAGGCCGATGGCCGACTTCGGCTGCGTGCCGGGCGCGGAGTAGTACATGAAATACTGCGCGCCGACGCGGATCACGTCCGGCGCCCAGCTGTTGTTGCCGCCGCGCGCGAGCGTCGTTTCACCCGGCTTGCCGCCCGGAAGCGAGGCCATCACCGTGCCCTGGCGCTGCCAGGTCCAGCCGTCATCCGAGCTCAGGATGGGGAGGCCGCCGGTGCCGTAGGTGTAGTACCGGCCCGCATGCACGATGACGGTCGACGGGTCGTGGATGCCCGTTTCGCCCTCGAGCGCGTGGAGCGGCGCCGCGCCCGCAATGGCGCCCGCGAGCAGCCATCGGGCCGCCGTGTATTTCATGCCCGTGATCCCGTTTTCCTATCGGCAATCGTGGCCGCGATACCGGAACTCCGAGCCTTTCACGGTCATGCGGATGGCGGTCACCTGGTCCGAGGGGCCGGTGATGAACAGCGTCCGGCCATCGCGCCCGGCGAACGTGTTGTTGGTCGCGCCGCCGCCCGTGGGGATCTTCAGGATGTTGTTGCCATCGGGATCGAAGGCCAGCACACCCTCACCATTGCTGATGTAGATGTTTCCGCGTTCGTCCATCGACATGCCATCGCCGCCCCAGTCGCTGAACTTGCGCATGTGGGTGAGGGTGCCGTCGCGCTTGATGTCGAAGACCCACGTGCCGCCCTTGTTGTCGTAGTACCACTTGTTCACGTAGAGCTTCTTGCCGTCAGGCGTGCCGACCACTCCGTTGGGCCATGCATCGGATTCCCACCCCAGCGCGTCCGAAGTGACGCGAATGAGTTTCCGCGCTCCAGGCGACAGGTAGTAGACGTGACCTCCCTTGCCCTGCGGCGACTGCTCCGAGCGCGTCGGCTCCCAGGGTTGCTGGCGCGGATCGCCCGCGTCCCAATAGTCCCGGGGGAAAATCGGGTCCGTGAGGTAGATGCCGCCGTTCGCCGGGTTGATCCACACGTCGTTGGGCCCGTTGAGGAGCTTGCCCTGGTAATTGTCGATCAGGACCTTGTGGCTGCCGTCGGGGCGGATCTTCCACAGTTCGCCGTGCAGGTCGGCGGCCGCGATGAGGTTGCCGTCGCGGTCGAAGATCATGCCGTTGGCGCGGCCGGTGCCTTGCAGCCACAGCGTCACCCGACCGGTGCCCGCGTCCCAGCGGTAAATGCGGTCGTTGGGCTGGTCGGTGAAGTACACGTTTCCGTGTCGGTCGGCAGCGGGACCTTCGGTGAAACCGAATCCCTTGGCCAGCGAGAAGAGCTGGCCTTGCGGGCCGCGCGCCACCAACCCTTGTGGATCGTAGATGTCGACGGGGACGATTTCGCGCGCCGGGCCGGCGAAAGCTGTCCAACAGAAACAAGGCAGTGCCACCAGAATCGCCACGAGATTCCGCGCTCGTGTCTTCATGGTTGTGACCCTCGTGTTGGGATTGACGTCAAACTAGTTCGGCCGGGCGGTATAGCACCGGCCCGAAGAAAGCGTCAATCGAGTCGCAACGCGCCGACGCAGTCGCCGTCGGCCGGCATATCCGAACGTGCATCGAGCGATGACATTCTGGAAAGTCGGTTGCCTTAGTGAAACCCCGTGGTAGCGTCAGGGAGCGGACAATTGCGGCGCTTCCGGCGCCTGGTTTCAAAGAAGGGGAGCAATCATGAATTCTCGGAATATCTTCCGGGCGTCGCTCGTGGCGCTTGGGGTTTCGGCTGCTTTGGGTACGGGATCTGCCTGGGCACAGACCGCCAATCCGGCGCCCGCGCAGCAGGGTGATGATGATTCGAGCGAAGAGCTGAACACCATCACCGTCACCGGCTCGCGCACGATCACCGACGCGGTACGTTCGCCCACGCCGCTCACCTCCGTCGATATCAGCGCGCTTGCCGTCACCACGCCGAGCGACGTGGCGGACGCACTCAACAAGCTGCCGAGCATTCTCGGTGGACGCACCCCGCGCAACCAGGGAAATGGCGGCACCAACAACGGCGGCAACACGCTGTCACTGCGCAACTTCGGACCCTCGCGCACCCTGGTGCTGCTCGATGGCCATCGCCTCGCGCCCAGCAATCAGGACGGCTCGGTCAACATCGACGTGCTGCCGCAGATGCTCGTCGAACGGGTCGACATCGTCACCGGTGGCGCCTCGGCGATCTACGGCTCCGACGCCGTCGCCGGCGTGGTCAACTACGTGCTCGACAAGGATTTCACGGGGCTCACGGTAAAGGCCGATCTCGGTCAGTCGAAATACGAGGATGGCGACGAGTACCAGTTCGGCGCGGCCTGGGGCACGTCGCTGTTCAGCGATCGCGGCCACTTCGAGGTGGCGGCCCGCATCCGCCATCAGGACATGATCCCGATCAGCGCTCGTCCCGGCGGCAAAGACGGTCAGGCCTGGTTGCTCACCGGCAACGGCCGTGTGCCCGACACCGGCCCCGGCCCCATCAACCCGGCCAACCGGCCATTTGAATTCACGCCGTACGCGCGCGTGTTCAACAGCGGCCCGGCCGGCAACGTGCAGTGCAACGCCGTGGGGTGGACGCTTCCGCCCACCTGTCTCTTCAACAACTACACCTTCAACGAAGCCGGCGCGCTCGTCCCGATGGTTCATGGAACACCGAGCGCCAGCGGCGGCGTCGAATCGGGTGGCGACGGCAGCTACATCAAATACGGCACATTCCGTTCCGAACTGGACGCGAAGGATATCTTCGCGCGCTTCAGCCTCGACGTGGGCGAGAGCGCCAACTGGTATGTGCAAGGATCCTGGGCCGAAGCGGAAAACGCCTCCGACTGGATCCAGTGGGTAGTCAGCCCGAACAACGGCCGACCCAATACGCTGTTCGCCAACAATCCGTACCTGAGCCCCACCGTTCAGGGGCAGCTGGGTGCGAACATCCCCTGCAGCGACCCGGTCGCTTCGGCCGGCCGTCGTTGCCTGCCCAGCACGCCGCCGACTTCGCCGCAGACGGGCAGCACACCGCCACCGCCGCCGAACGTTCCGATCTTCGCGCTGCCGCGCTACTTCAACGACGTCGACGGTCAACCCGTCAACGAGAATCCGAATCGGCTCTATCGCACCTTGGGCGATCAGAAGGCCTGGAATGTGGAGACGGGCATCACCGGGGATCTGGGAGGCTTCAGCTGGGAGGCGTACTACGTTCATGGCGTCAGCGAGCTGACGGTCACGAATCCCAACAACACCGACAACGCCAAGTACCTGGCTTCGCTGGATGCGGTCAATGACAACGGCACCATCAGGTGCTGGGTCACGACGCAGCCGCAGTTCGCCAGTCTCTATCCGGGCTGCGTGCCCGCGAACATCACGGATCCGGGCGGCCTCTCCGCGGATGCCTATAACTACCTGCGAACCAGCACCTCATGGCTGCTGACGCAGGAGATGGACAATGTCGGTGCTTCCATTGGTGGCAACCTCTGGGGCCTGGGTCTTCCCGCGGGCGACATCACCGCCAACCTGTCGGTCGATGCGCGCTGGTCGACGTACGTGATGGAAAGCGACTTCCTGCCGTCCGACTTCGTCAATTGCACCGGCCTGCGCATGTGTCTGGCCGCGGGTGGAGCGGCACCGCTGCGTTGGGTGCAGAACACCAATGCTCCGGTCGATGCCAAGAACCACGTCTACGAAGGAGCGTTGGAGTTCAACATCCCGTTGCTCAAGGAAGCGCCAGGGTTTCAGGACGTCTCGACCAACCTGGCCTATCGCTGGACCAAGTATTCGACCTTCGATGCGGTCGAATCCTGGAAGCTCGGGCTCAACTGGCAGATCGTCGATTCCCTCAGGTTCCGCAGCACACTGTCATCCGATATCCGCGCGCCGAACCTCAACGATCTGTTCCAGCCCGCGGGCGTCACGTCGACCAGCTACAACGACCGGCTCACGGGCGGCAGTGCCCAGGGCATGCGGCTGGCCACGCGCGGCAATCCGCTTCTCACACCCGAAGAGGCGAAAACGTTTACGGCGGGAGTAGTGTTCACGCCGACATTCCTGCCGCGCTTCAACCTGTCGCTCGACTTCTGGGAGACCCGGCTCACGCACGCGATCACCAATCTGAGCTATGCGAACGACTCCGTTCAGGCAATCTGCCTGGCGAGTGCGCCTAGCTACTCTTCGCCGGTGTGCGACCTGGCGGTGCGGCCGATCACGAACCCGTCCGACCCCAACTACCTGAATCCAGCCGTCAACATGCCGACCGAGGTCCGCAGCGCGCCCGTCAATGCGGCGCTGCTGAAGACCAAGGGTTACGACCTGCAGCTCGACTACAACTGGGAACTGGCAGGTGGTCAGTTCAGCTTGCGCCACCTGGTCAGCTATCAGCCGGTCAACTCGACGCTGACCACGCCAACGTCGGCGTTCTACACGTGGGCGGTGCAGCCTCACTGGCTGCAGACCACGTTCCTGTCATACAAGAACGGCAGTTTCGGTGTGTCGTTGCAGAACCGCTGGCTGGGAAGCACCAGCGTCAAGACCAGCAACAATCTTCTCAATGGTCCGCCGGGCGGAAATCAGAACTACCTGGACGCGAGTCTCGACGCGAACAACGTCGTCGACATCACGCTCAACAAGGAGTTCGAGGTCGCCGGTGGCACGATGGATGCCTTCCTGACCGTGAGCAACCTGCTCGATGAACGCGCTCCACTGTTCCCGTCGAACTCGGGATTGCCGGGCCTGTTCTATCCGACGCTGGGTTTCTACGACGACATGGGCCGTTACTTCACGGTCGGCGCCAAGATGAAGTTCTGATCGTTCGAGAGGGCGCGGACCGCCGGTCCGCGCCCTTCTGCGATCAGTGGTGACGGCGCAGCCGGTCGTGCCACGACCGGGTCTGCATGAAGAAGGGCGGTTGTTCCACACGTCGCGCCACCGGTTGGGCGAGCAGGTATCTGTCGCCCAACCACGACATCGCGGTGCGCAGCGCCATGCCGTAGTCGTACTGCGGCAGGTATGGCGCGAGTTCCTTGTGTCGTTTCATGTCGCTGTCTCCTTTGCGAACACGATAGGTGCGGGTGACTGAACCCGTGCTGAAGTGCGTTCCAATCGGACATGCTGATGACCGAAGTGCTGCGCCTGGGCGTGAAGGCGCATGCGGACCGGCTCGCGCATTTCGCGGCAGCTGATGCGTGGTATCCCCGGAAAATATCAGACCATGCCCACCGGCCCCACGGCGCAGCTCTGACTCCCGGGGCAAGGCCTGGTGAGTACCTTCACCACATGAACACACTCATCAAGCTCGCGGTGGGCGCAGCCATCGCAGGTGCGCTCGTCAATCTCGCCATGAAGCAGCGCTCACGAAAGTCGGGTCGCAACCTGTTGCCGATGACCGCAGGACGCGGCCGCGTCCCATCGGGCTCCGGCGGATTCACGCTGGAGGAAATCGCCGGCGAGAACGCCGAGTGGGGCGGCGGAAGCAGCGGGCTCAACGCCTAGTCGAAAACGACCAACGCGTCCGGAGCGGGGCGCTCTCGTTCTCGCGTGGCGGTACCGCCCGAGGCCTGAACGCCGAATCGCTCGAACTCGTAGGGCAGCCCTTCGCCGGCAAGTGGCGAGGCGGCGTCCGCTACGTGAAAATGCAGGTGCGGTTCCGTCGAATCGCCGGTGAATCCGAGCGACGCCAGCACCTGGCCGCGCCGAACTCGGTCACCCGTTTTTACGCGAACGCTAGCGGGCTTGAGATGCTCGTAAATCGCGAATCGCCCGCCACCGATATCGAGCGCGATGTAGTTGCCTGCGGCTTCGTCGAGGGAATGCTTGGAATTGGCCGACACGCGCTGGGGCTCGGGGACGCCCTGACGAACCGCAGCGACGCGCGCATCCGCGACTGCGAGCACCTCCGCTCCATACCCAAGCGCGTTCTTCACGATGTCGGCGTCGCCGCGCGCGGGGTTGCCTTGCGTATCCTTGCGGACCCAATCGATGGCAAAGCGACCCGGCAATCGCGCGCGCCCGTCTACGGTGTAGTGCACGCGGCGATGACCGCGCGGCCATTCCCACGCGTAAACCGCTGCCCAGGGGCCACCGCGTAACGGCGGACCGAGAGCGGCAGTCTCGACGGCTACCGGGGTGAGATGGCCGCCAACGACCTCGGCCATACCCTGACTGCCGCGCTCGTAGCTCACGCGATGGCGCAACATGCGAGGGGGCCGCGTTGCATACGCATGCACCTCCAGATACACGATCGCTCGTTCGCCGGGACGCACCGGCTGAACATCCGGTCGTGACGACGCCGCGAGAGTCGTGCGCTGCGCGAGATCGACACCTTCGAAGGATTGCGCGATGTCGTTGGCGTCGAGTACATCGACCTTCACGAGTCGCAAGGGCTCGCGGCTGAAGTTGGTCAGATGCAGCTCGTACACGAGCCACTCGCGCCCGTCGATGGTGACGGGCCCTGGCGATGTCGGGACGGCCATGTCGAAGGATTCACGTACCTCGCCCCGGGCAAGCGCCGGCCACGCCATCATGATGGCGACGAACGCGTTCGCGAACAGCGCGGCCGAAATGCGATTCGCGGCTGCAACGTTAACGGGATTCACGATCGGCTAGAACCGCGCCTTGAACTGCACGCCCCAGATCTGCGGCTCGTTGATGAAGCCGGTGAGGTTGTTGAAGTCGATCGCGCCCGTGGCCACCACTTCATCGGTGATGTTGCGCCCGAAGAGGGCGGCTTCGTACCGGGCGTCGCTCCAGGTGTATCCCACACGCAGCCCGCCCTCGGTCAGCGCCTTGCCCCGGAACTCGGTCGACTCGTACAGGAAGAAGTTCACTTCACTGCGATAGGCCCAGTCGGTGTACGCGAACAGCTCGCCGTCACCCAGCGGGATGCCATAGCGAAGCGAAAAGTTGGCTATCCACTCGGGCGCCTGGGGTAAAGGGTTGCCGTCGATGCGCGCGAAGGTGGTAGTGCCCGCGACGAAGGTGGGGTCGGTGATGGTGCAGGCGAAACAGCCGCCGACCGCTATGTCGTCGTCCTCGATGCCGGTGTCGTTGTAGCTCGCGCCCAGGGTCATGAGTAGTTTGGGCGTCAGGTAGGCCTGCAGGTCGATCTCGGCGCCCTGGCCCACGGTCTTTGCCGCATTCAGCAGGCGCACGGCGTTGTTGGCGCCGCCCACGGCCGTGAGCTGCTGGTCCTTCACCTCGTAGCGGAACAGGTTGAAGTACAGCTTGGCGCGGCGATCCATGAGATCGGCCTTCACGCCCACTTCGAGGGAGGTGTTGGTTTCCGGCTTGGCCACCGACTGGTTGCCGAAAGGCCCGGCGGGCTGCACGCTCGCGCCACGGAAGCCGGTCGCGATGCGCGCGTAGAAGTTGACATCGTCGTTCACCGCATAGGTGCCGCTCAGGTCCCAGCTGACGTTGTCGTCGCTGAGGCTGGCGGTAGTGGGCCCGTCGGGATCCGGGAAGGTGAAGCCTTCGGGGTCGCCCGTGACGAAGTCCTTCTCGTCGTTCGTGTAGCGGACACCCGCGCGCATCTCGAGCGCGTCGGTCACGTCGTACGTGATCGAACCGAATACCGCCCACGCCTTGTTGGTCTGGTTGGCACGCAGGTACTGGTTCTGCACGCCGCCGCCCAGGCTGTCGTACGAGAAGAATTCGGTGTCGTAGTCCTCGTCGAAGTAGTACAGGCCGGCCTGCCAGTTGAGCGCGCCTTCGAGCTGCGACTCGAGCCGGATTTCCTGCGTGAACTGGTCGAGCGTCGGGATGGCGTCCGCGGTCTCGCTCGGGAACGGGATGAACCCCGGGCCATTCGGCAGCGCGCAGAATCCACATCCGAAACCGCCGTCGATGTCGCCGCGGCTGTACGCGTCCATGGACTCGTAGCCCGTGATCGAATAAAGCGCGAGATCGCCGAAGTCCCAGCGCAGGCGGATGTTGCCGCCCTTGATGTCGAGCCGTTGGCGATTCTGGCCATCGGCCTCGATCGGGCTGTCGGCATCGAAGCCGGCGACGAGATCGTTGGTGCCGGACTCGATGATGTTGGCGCGGAACAGCCGCGCCGTGCCGTCGAGGTTGCGCATATGCGCGTTGAACAACGCGCTGAATTTGTCACCGGGTTCGTACAGCACCTGCACGCGCGCGGCGCGGTCGTCGTAGCCCTCGTAGATGTCGTCATCCCCGGTCAGCGAGTTGCCGACGTAATCGTCGCGATGTTGATAGAGACCCGAGATGCGCGCGGACCAGCCCTCGGCGAGCGGGATGTTGACTGCGCCTTCGAGATTCGAGGTGTTGTAGGTGGCATCGGAGACATTGACGTAGCCGCCGAACTCGGGCGAGGGCGCGACCGAGTCGAACTTCACCACGCCGCCCGGCGTATTGCGACCAAACAAGGTGCCCTGCGGGCCACGCAATACTTCGATCTGGTCGAGATCGAATATGGGGAAGCCCTTGAGGATGGGGTTTTCCTGCACGACGTCGTCGTAGATGAGCGAGACCGGCTGCGAGGCGTTGAGCCGGAAGTCGCCATTGCCGTATCCACGGATATAGAAGCGCGGGAAGGCGCGGCCGAACGACGACTCGACATTGAGACTCGGCACGCGCGACGCCAGCAGCCGCACATCCTGGCCGCCGGTGGACAGGACATCGAGATCCTCGCCACTGACCGTGGACACCGAGCTCGGCACGTCGCGAATGTTTTCGCTGCGGCGTTCGGCGGTGACGGTCACCACGTCGAGCTGTCCCTGCTGTTCCTGTGCGAAGGCGATGGTGGGCAGCAAGGCAGCGGCAGCCCAGATCGAAAAGCTCTTGTCCATGAGATCTCCCCGTGCGTTGTCGCGCAGCTTACATGGCTGGCGGGGAGTGAACGCACCGCATGCGGTCTCGAACGCAGCGCACCAATGTCGGTGGCCCGAAGTGCTTACAGCGCCTTTTCGGACAAATCCTCGTCCAATTCTTCGAGCACGTCTTCGCAGGGAGCGCTGATCTTGAGCGAGAGCAGATGGTCGGCGCGAGTGCGCCCGACATTGACAGCCGCAATGGGTTTGCCCGCAGCTGCCGCTGCCTCCGCGAACCGGAAGCCCGAATACACCATGAGCGACGATCCGGCGATGAGCAGCGCATCGGCACGGGCCACGCCTTCGAATGCGCGCTCGACCCGATCGCGCGGCACGTTCTCGCCGAAGAACACCACGTCGGGTTTGAGGATGCCCTTGCAGACGGGGCAATCGGGCACATCGAACGCGCCAAAGTCGCGGCCGTCGATGTCGACGTCACCATCGGGCGCGACGCGTCCCTCGATCTTCGCCCACTCCGGGTTCCGCGCCAGCAGCTCCCGCTGTAGTTCGGTGCGGGGCAGGGTGTGCGCGCAGGACATGCATCGCACCAGGTCGAGCCGGCCGTGCAGATCGATGACGTTGCGGCTGCCCGCGGCCTCGTGCAACCCGTCGACGTTCTGCGTGATGAGCAGCGACACGAGCCCCCGAGTCTCGAGCTGCGCGAGCGCGCGATGCGCGCCGTTCGGGCGCGCGCCCCGGATGATGGGCCAGCCCACGGTGCTGCGCGCCCAATAGCGCTGGCGCACCTTGGGGTTGGTCATGAAGGGCTGGAATTCCACGGGCCGCGCGCGCTTCCACTCGCCTTGCTCGTCACGATAGTCGGGGATGCCCGAGCTGGTGCTGACGCCGGCGCCGGTGAGCACGGCGATGCGCGCGTTCGCTGCGAAGAAGTCGGCCAGTGCGCTCATCGCGCGATCTTAACCTGCACCTGCGTTAAGCTCGCCGCATGAACGAACGCGTGACGCCCGATGGCCGATACTTCGTGGTTCGCGGCCGCCTGTGGCGGCGGACCAATCCCGACCTGCCCGCCGAGAAGCGCGAGGCGCTGGTGCGTGAGCTCATGAGCGCGCGTCGTGCGGTCAAGGCGGCGCTCGAGTCGGGCAAACCCGAAGAGCTGCAGCTCGCGCGCAAGGCGGTCGACGCCGCGAAGACTGCACTGGGCGAGCGTGGGCCGGTATGGTGGACGGATGGCGCGCCCGATTTCAACCGCCACAAGGTGAGTGGCAGCCCGTATGCGGAGTGGTGGGCCGCACAGCGCGAATGAAGGTGGCCAACGCCCGATGTTGAAGATCATTCCCCGTACGCGCGACGAAGTGCGCGCCAATCTCGAAGCCATGGACGCCGACACGCGCGCGATGATTTCCGCGGACTGGTGGGCCAAGTTCGAACAGTCCGCGTTCGAGGATCCGTGGGTGCACGGCTTCCATCTGCTGCTCCCCGACGGCACGAATGTCGGGTTGGGCAGCTTCAAAGGCCCGCCGGTCGATGGCGCGGTGGAGATCGCGTACGCGGTATTGCCGGAGCACCAGGGCAAGGGCCACGCGACTGACGCCGCGCGCGCCATGGTGGAATATGCGCTCGGCTTCGCCGAGGTGCGCAAGGTTCTCGCGCACACGCTGCCGACCGGGGTCGCCTCGCAGCGCGTGCTGCTCAAGGCCGGGTTCCGCCAGGTCGGCGAGTTCGTCGACCCTGATGATGGCCTCGTGTGGCGTTTCGAGATCGCGCGAGAAGCCTGAGCCCACTGCGCATCAGCACGCTCTCACGCGTCGTGCTCGCGCATGCCGACTGCCCCGACCCGCGTGCGCGCGTAGCGTCGCCGCCATGAAAACCCTGATCAAGCTCGCGGTGGGCGCAGCCATCGCCGGGGCCGTGGCCACGCTGTTCATGAAGCAGCGTTCTCGCGCGGTGTCCCGTGAAGACGAAGCGTTCGATGACAGCGTGGGAATTGGCGCGGGGGACGTCGCCGAACCAATGCCCGCGGAGGGTGGCCAGAAAGAGGACTGGTACGGCTCCCAAGCCGGCGATGCGTCGCGACACTGAGGCGCGGGTTCGGCCGATTCGGCTGGTGGACTGCCCCATTTGCCTACACGCGGGTGGCAGGCGTTCCTGCATCCCGGCGCACGCAGTGCGGGCAGTTTGCACCTAACACCTCTACCCAGAGCCGACCATGCCAACAGTCTCGACGCTTGCTGCAGATGGCCCCCGCGATGCCGGGGCGGTTTCGTGGGGCGCGGTGATCGCCGGCGCGGTGGGCGCCGCGGTGCTGTCGCTGGTGCTGTTCGTGCTCGGCACGGGCCTCGGGCTCGCAGTCGCATCGCCGTGGGGCCATGACGGCATCTCGGGTACCGCGGCGACAGTTTCCACCATCGCGTGGGTCACGTTCGTGCAGCTCGCGGCGTCCGTGCTCGGTGGCTATCTTGCCGGGCGCCTGCGCACACGCTGGGTGACGGTGCACACCCACGAAGTTTTCTTCCGCGACACCGCGCATGGCTTTCTCGCCTGGGGCGTGTCCACGTTGCTGATGGCGACGCTGCTGTCTTCGGCCGTCACGGCCACCCTATCTACCGGCATGAAGGCTGGTGGCGCCATGGCCGGCGCCGCGGTCGCCGGCGCGGGCCATGGGGCTGCCATGGCGGCCGCGTCGCCCGACAAGCCCGGCGACACGTCTGGCCCCATGGGTTATTTCGTGGACACGCTGTTCCGCGGCTCGCAGCCTGCCGCGCCACAACCGGGTGCGCCGGCCGCCGACAAGGCGCCGGAAGTCACGCGCATTTTCGCGAACGCGCTCGAGTCGGGTGAGCTGAACCAGGCTGACACGCAATACCTCGCGCAGCTCGTCGCCGCGCAGACCGGCATTTCGCAGACGGAAGCGGAGCAGCGCGTGACGACCACATTCAACCAGCTGAAGACCAAGCTTCAGCAGGCGAGCGATAAAGCGAAGCAGGTCGCGGACGAGGCGCGCAAGGCGTCGGCGGGGCTCGCGTTGTGGCTGGTGGTGTCGCTGCTCATCGGCGCCTTTGTCGCTAGCCTGGCCGCCACGTTCGGGGGCCGGCTGCGCGATTCATCCGTCCTGGCCAACCCCTGACCCGGAGCAAATCATGCGATCCATCCTGTTGTGGTTTATCGGCGTGCCGATCCCGATCATCATCCTGATCGCGTTGTTCGCACACTAGCCGCTCGACTCGCCGATCAATGCCGCGTGGCCGGATGCCAGTGGCGCGTCTCGGCGTAGAACGGCTTGCGCTCCTCGGCCCGTTTCGTCACGGGCTCGGCGAGCAGATAACGATTCCCCAGCCAGTTGACTGCATCCTTCACCGCGGGGCGGTAGTCGTGCTGCGCGAGCGTGGGAGTCTCGACCAACTGTAGCTTCTGTTTCATGGGGTCATCTTCCTCCACGGCCTCGCCGCGCGACATTGCCCGGTAGAGCAAGTTACGGGTACCCCAAGAAAGCGGATGCGTGTCCCCCGAAAGTGGTAGGCGGGCATGTTCGAAGGATGGCCTTTGAAAGGCTCACCCCGGCAGATCGCGGCAAAACTTTAGGCCAAAGTTTGCCTCCTACAACGTACTGAGAACTCAAACACTTCGCGCGAAAACCCGCGGCGGCAAGGTCCGATTTGACAGGCCGTTATTTGAAGTCGGCCTCGTCCTCGGCCTCGCGCGACCGGTGGCAATCACATGGCGCGCGCGCACCTGCGCATACATTGAGAACAAGAAACGCGAAGTGCGTGGTCAGGTCTCAGGAGAATCGAAGTGAAGTTCATGTACTCGCTGATGCTGGCGGCTTTCGTCTCAGCACCCGTGCTCGCGCAGGGGACCTACTACACGAACACCGATAACGAGAACAACGCCAACACCCACGTCGCGGACAACGACATGGACGTGTCGCTCGGCAACGCCAGCGGCATCCACCCGATCGAATTCGACATCAACGTGACCACGCTGCCCCAGAGCTCCGCGGTGCTCACGATGCGCAACCTCGACGTGGACGAGGAGCAGGGCGAAATCGACCTGGTCTACTTCAACGGCCACCTCCTGGGAAAGCTCACGGGCGCGGACAATGTCTGGAGCTCGACGGCGTTCGTCGTCAACCCGGCCTGGGTGGTCACGGGACGCAACCTGGTCCGCGTCGACGTGGACACCAGCGGTGACGCGACCGCCTGGGTGACCACGAGCGACTGGGGCCAGCTCCTCATCGACGGCGGCGGCGCCACCGACGGCAACACGCAAAGCGTGCAGATCACGGGCACGTCGGTGAACTCCGGCACCGTCACGATCAACACTTCGACCTCGGTGCACTCGGTCACCGGTGGCACCTATCGTCTGCAGATCAGCCTCATCGACCCCGCGGGCAATGCCGTGACCGTGCTGACGCAGGACTTCGCCGTGGCCGCCGGCGCGAACAGCACGCGCGCCGCCAACCCCACCTATCCACTCAACAGTGTCTCGGGCACGTACACCGTGCAGGCGCAGCTCTTCTGGCTGGATCCCAACCAAGCCAACTTCCCCGTGCAGCAGGACATCGCCACGGCGCAGTTCACGCATACGGTGGGCGTGGGCGCGGGCAATTTCCAGAACGACAGCGACGGTGACGGCCTGCTCGACAGTGCCGAGACCACGCTGGGCACCGACCCGAGCGACCCGGACACGGATCTCGACGGCGCGTCCGATGGCGCGGAAGTGGGCCCCAACCCGGCTTCGCCCGTGGACACGGATGGCGATGGCGTGATCAACGCGCTGGAATCGTCGATCACGGACTCGGACAACGATGGTGTGTCGAACCAGCTCGACCCCGCCAACCTCAATCCCTGCGTGCCGAACTCCAGTCACGCGGTCTGCCTCGCGGCCGACAGCGACGGCGACGGTCTCACCAATGCACAGGAAGACACGTTGGGTACGGGCCGCAACAACGCGGACAGCGACGGCGATGGCGCGAACGATGGCGCCGAAGTCGGCGGCAACGTGAATGCGCCGGTAGATAGTGACGGAGACGGAACCCCCAACGTGCTCGAGTCCTCGGTCACCGACACGGACGGCGACGGCGTTGCCAACCAGCTCGACCCGGCCAACAACAACCCCTGCGTGCCGAACGCGAACTCCACGCCGTGCCTGGCGCTCGACAGCGACGGCGACGGCCTGACGAACGGGCAGGAAAACACGATCGGCAGCGACCGCAACAACGTGGACACCGATGGCGATGGCACGAACGATGGCGGCGAAATCGGCGGCAATCCGAACGCTCCCATGGACACCGACGGAGACGGCACGCCGAACGTGCTCGAGTCGTCGAGCGCGGATTCCGACGGCGACGGCGTCGTGAACCAGAACGATTTCGCCAACAACAACCCCTGCGTGCCGAACGCCAATTCTGGCGCCTGCCTCGCGGCCGACAGCGACGGCGACCTCCTCACCAATGCGCAGGAAGACGCGCTGGGCACGTCACGCGGCAACCCGGACACGGACGGCGACGGCATGAACGATGGCGCCGACGCGGGTGACAGCGACGGCGATGGCATCCCGAATGCGCTCGAGTCGTCGGTGACCGACAGCGACAGCGACGGCGTCGCCAACCAGAACGACCCCAACAACACCAACCCCTGCGTACCGAATTCCAGCAACGCGGCCTGCCTCGCCGCGGACAGCGACGGTGATGGTCTCACCAACTCGCAGGAAGACGCCGCGGGCACCGGCCGCAGCAATCCGGACACCGACGGCGACGGCGTGAACGACGGCACGGACCTGGCCCCGCTCAACCCCTGCGCGCCGAATGGCAACACCGCAGCCTGCCTGTCTGCCGACAGCGATGGCGACGGCCTCACCAATACGCAGGAAGACGCGTTGGGCACCGACCGCAACGACGCGGACACCGACAACGACGGCATCTCCGATGGCATCGAAGCGGGTACGAACCCGGCGTCCCCCGTGGACACCGACGGTGACGGCATACCCGACGTGGCGGAAGCGGGCGATCGCGATGGCGACGGCGTGGCCGACTCGTCGGATACCGACAGCGACAACGACGGCATCCGCGACGCTCGCGAAGCCGGCACGGACCCGCTGCACCCGGTGGATACAGACCATGACGGCACGCCTGACTACCAGGATCGCGACAGCGACGGCGACGGCCTGCCGGACGCGCTCGAAGCGGGCGTGACCAACGGCACGCCGCGCGACACGGATGGGGACGGCACGCCTGACTACCTCGACCTCGACAGCGATGGCGACACGCTGCCGGACGCGCTCGAAGGCAATGCCGTGCACGCCGACGCGGACGCCGACGGCATCGATGACGCCTTCGACGTCGATACGCTCGGCAATGGCGACATCAACCATGACGGCGTGGGCGATTCGGCCACGCTGCGCGATAGTGACGGCGATGGCGCCGTCGATCATCTCGATGTGGACACGGACGACGACGGCATCCTCGACTTGGTCGAGGGTACGCCGGCCTCGCTCACGGACACCGACGCCGACGGTGTGCCGGACGTGCGCGACCTGGACAGCGACGATGACGGCCGTTCGGACGTGAACGAAGCCGGTCTCATCGACAACGACGGCGACTCGCTCATGGACGCCGGTCAGACGCCCACGGCCAGCCCGCGCAACATGGATGGAGACGCTCAGCCGGACTTCCGCGATCTCGACTCGAATGGCGATGGCATCCCCGACATCACCACTTCGGGCCGGGCTTCGCTCGACACCAACAACGACGGCCGCATCGACGCGGGGCTGGACGGCGACGAGGATGGCATTCGCAACGCCGCGGACCCGGCGCCGCAGGTGTTCGGCACGCTGGTCGACGCCGATGCCGATGGCGTCTCGGACGCGCAGGACCTGGACCTCGACAACGACGGCATCCCGAATGCCGCGGATGGCTCGGACGACACCGATGGTGACGGCCTGCCGAACCTCGCGGACCTCGATTCCGATGGCGACGGCATCGCCGACCTCGTGGAAGCCGGTGGCACGGACACCAACCATGACGGCGTGGTCGACAACTTCGCCGACGTCAATGGCAACGGCATCGCCGACTCGCGTGACTCCCCGCTCGGTGGCCAGGCGCTGCCGCTGCCGGACTCAGATGGTGACGGCACCGACAATCATCGTGACCTCGACAGCGACGGCGACGGCATCAGCGACGTGGTCGAAAGCGGTGGCGCGGACGCCAACCACGACGGCCGACTCGACGGCAACGACGGTAACCACGACGGTCTCGTCGATTCCGTCGACGGCACCCTGAATGGCACGCCTCTCCCGAGGCCCGACACGGATGGAGACGGCATGATCGACGCACTCGACACGGACAGCGACAACGACAAGATCCCGGACGCCAGCGAAGGCCGTTCGGATTCGGATGGCGACGGCATTCCGGATTCGCTCGACACGGCCGGCAAGCTGCAGACCGCGGTGCGCGGCGCCGGCGCCTTCGAGCCGCTCACACTGCTCGGCTTGTTAGGCGCGATCGGCCTCGTGGCCATGCGCCGGATGGGCCGCACGGTGGGGCTCGTGGCCCTGCGCGCGACGGCAAGTCGCGCCACGGCCGCGCGTGTGCTGCCCGTGGCGGCTTGCGCGGTGCTGGGCTTGCAGGCCCTCGACGCGCGCGCCGCCGAGCCGGCCGCCAAGGGCTGGTACGCCGGCTTCGACATCGGCATGTCGGTGGTCGAGCCGCGTAACAAGGACGGTGGCTACAAGATCGACGACAAGCAGGGGTTGGGCTTTCGCGTGGACCTCGGCTACTCGTGGAATTCCGCCTGGAGCGCCGAGCTGTTCTACGCCGATGGCGGCGCGGCGGGCGTGTCCTCGGACAACGCCAACGTCGGCCACCTCGGCGACATCTCGTACAGCATGCTGGGCGTCGGCGTGGAATGGATACCCATGGACGAGGGTCGCGACGCGCCCTGGTTCCCGCTGGTGAAGCTCGGCGCGGTGCAGATCACCAACGAAGCGAGCTCCGACCTCATCAACTACGAAAAGCTCAATGACATCGGCGTGTATCTCGGGGCCGGCGCGGGCCTGCGCTTCGGCGACAGCTGGACGGCGCTCGCCGAAGTGGTGAGCTACGACCAGGACGAACTGTTCTTCACGTTCGGTCTGCGCAAGCGCTTCTGATCGCCCGAGCCCGCAGGTGTTCGTTGGTGGAGGGCAGCGGCTGGTTTGGTGCACACTCGCGGGATGGCGAACGAAATGAATCCCTGGCACGCGCACGTCTACTACGATCGGGACACGTGGGACATCGCGCAGCGGTTGCACCAGGAGGTGAGTGAACGACTGATGCAGGGCACTTGCGCGGGCCTCGTGCTGGTCGGCCAGATGTACGACCGCGGCGTCGGCCCGCATCCTAAGCCGCAGTTCGAGATCCAGTTCTACGAGTCTGCGTTGACGGAGATCACGGCGATGCTGCAGGCGACCGGGCTCAATGCGCTGATTCATCCGCTCACGGACGACGATCTCGCCGACCACACGACGCTCGCGCAGTGGCTGGGTGAGCCGCTGCCACTCGATGAGTCCGTGCTCGACGCGCCGGGGCACAACCAGGGTTTCGCGCGGTTCGGCAAAGAAGACTTCTGATCATCGCGTCCCCGCTGGAACGTTCTTCTCACCGCACCGGCGATGCCACTCGCCGAATCCTTGGTTGACGCGCGATCGATGGTTCGCGAGGGTTGCGACCATGAACATCCGCGCTCACGGGCTCATTGGGTGTGCAGCAGCCGCATTCGCGGTTCGCGCGCTGGCGCAGGACGCCGTCTCGGCCAGGGATCTTGCTGGCTGGTGGTCGGCCGATCCAGTGCATGGCGGCGAGACGTCGCACCTCGCGCTGCAATTCGTCGACAACGGCGGCAAGCAGGAAGCGCATCTGTCGCTGCCCGGCATCGGCGCCTACGACATCAATCTCGGCGAGGTCACGATCACCGGCAATTCTTTGCACACGAAAGGCCTGGCGTTTCCTCTCTCGTGGAATGCAAATTCGCGCACGCTGGCCGGCACCGTCCCCGCCGAAGCCGCGCCCATCTACGACATCCCGGTCGAATTCAAGCGCGGCGAGCCACTGGTCAAGCCCGCGCCGAATGACTGGAAGGCGGCGCGCCCGAGCGCGCAGTGGTCCGTCGACACCGGCGCGGCGGTCTGGGCCGGCATCGAGCGCGCCGGCGACGGCACGCTGTTCGTCGGCAACGAAAACGGGGTACTCAGCGCCATTCGCCGCGACGGCAAGCTGCGCTGGACATTCGCGACTGGCAAGCCCATCCGGGCGCAGCCGCGCGCGCTTGGGTCCGACGTGTATCTGCACTCCGACTCGGGCTATCTGTATCGGTTGAATGCGAAGACCGGCGCGGAAATCTGGCGCGCCCGTGTCGATGCGGGCAGCGAGCCCCGCTTGCCCGTCAACGAGAAGGGTACGCGCTGGGACCGGTACGGTTCGAGCGTCGTTGCCGACCAGAACCGTCTGTACGTGGCGAGCCGCGACAGGAATCTCTACGCACTGGATCGTGCCACGGGCCACGAAGTGTGGCGCGTCGCGGCCACCGACATCATGACGGCGACGCCCGCGTTGTATCGCGATCTGGTCATCTTCGCGGACTACTCGGGCAAGGTGACTGCCGTTTCAGCGAACGACGGCAAGCCGCGCTGGACCTTCGACGCGAAGCTCGCGGTGGCGGGCGACCTCACGGTCGCGGCCGATCGCGTGCTGCTCGGCAGCCGCACCTACGACCTGGTCTCGCTCGACGCGGCCACTGGCCTCGAACAGTGGCGGCGTTACTACTGGTTCTCGTGGATCGAGTCGCCGCCCGCGGTGCGTGACGGCGTGGTGTACACCGGGTCGTCGGATGCCGTGAATGTCTACGCGCGCAAGGTCAGCGACGGTTCACTGCGATGGAAGACCGCGGTGCCAGGCTACGCGTGGTCACGAACCGCGATAGACAAAAACTGGGTGATCGCGGGGACCGTGGGAGATCGCGCTTACCCTGGCCCGCGCGCCGGGTCTCTGGTCGCGATGGATCGCGCGACGGGCGAGATCCGCTGGATCTACCTGGACCCACCGTCGGAGGAAACAGTGAAGGCGCACAAAAACTGGGGGTTCGGGGCGTCACCGGTGATCGCGGACGGGGTGGTGTACGCGGCGGATCTCGACGGACGCGTGCACTGTTTCGCGTTGAACTGACTAACCACCCGGCGCGGGTGGATTCGATGCCTGCTCGTCCGCTTTGCGATCGCTCGACCCGGACTGCTCCGGGGGCGTGCCCGGCGAACCGGCTGCGTCGCTGCCCGCCGCTTTGTCTTCACTTTTGACCGTCTGGCCCGGATAGCCGGCGTCGTCCGCGCTGTCGCCGGCCTCGCTCTTCTCGTCGGCGCGCCCCGCGTGTGGATCGCACGCGGCCACCATCACGGTGGCCGCGCACAATGCACCAAGGATCCAGGTCCTCAACTGTCCGCCGTCTTGTTAGCCGCCACCGGAAGGTTGCTGCGTGTCGGCCGGCGGAGGGGTCGACTGCTGCGTATCGCTGGGCGGCGGCGTGGTCGTATCCGCCGGTGGCGTGGTGCTGGTGTCCGCCGGCGGTGGTGCGGTATCGGGCGTGGTGGTCGCGCCCGGGGTGGCGCCGGCGTCCGTGGCCGCGCCGTTATCGTTCTTGTCGGCCTTGGGGCCGCACGCCGCCAACAGCGCGGCTGCGGCGAGCAGTGGAATGAATGCCTTCGTGCTCATGAGTACTCCGTGATGAATGACGACGCAGCCTCACCGTACGCAAACACGCGCGGGCGGAGAGTCGGTGGCACGCGCCGATCCGCGCGTGCACAGCGCCGATGCCCTGCCCGCGTACGACGGGTATGCGGATGCGTAGCCGCTGAGACGCACCTGATCCGACACCGTGTCGGACCACGCCCATCGCGGTAAATAGTTAGACCTACAACGGCTGCTCGTGGCGGTTGCAAACTTCGCGGGCCGCGTGCCACTTTTTCAACTTCGGATGCAGGCGCTCCCCGTGGGGCGCCTTGCTTTCATCATTACGGCAAATATGCGCTGGCACGCCAATTGCCTCTCTGGAAACTGACTCTAATCAGATACAAGGATCAGCCATGATGAAAGCCTCCAATTTGTTCGCCGTCGGAACCGCCGCCGTATTGCTGCCTCTCGCTGCTGCATTCGCGCAGAGCCCGGAGCAGACGCCCACGCCCGACGCAACACAGCAGCCGTCGAGCGCTCCGCAGTCAGCTCCCGATAGCCAGTCCCAGTCGGATACGTCGGCGCAGGGCAAGGGCGCGACCTTCGAATCGCTCGACGCCAACAGCGACGGCAAGATCTCGAAGGACGAGGCTGAAGCCAACGCAACCGTGAAGGCGCAGTTTTCGAAGTACGACGTGAACGGCGACGGCTTCATCGAGCGCGCCGAAGTTGGCCAGGCCAACGAGTCGACGACTCCGCCCCAGCAGTAAGACCTCCCACCCACGGCCCGCGCGGCGAGAGTCGCGCGGGCTTTTTCATTGCCGGGTTCTGCGGTGAGTGGACTCGTCGCCGCGACTAATGGTGTGAGCTTGGTGGTGTGAGCTTGCAGGCCCCGGGCTCGCCTCGTACGCTCGCCGAATGACAACTCTTGCAACCCGCCTATTAAGCTTCCCGATCGCGCTGGTCCTTGCCTCGGCGGCGCTCCCCCAGACCGCTCCCGTGACGCCGATGACCCCGGACGTCATGGACAAGTACGAGCAGGTGCTCCCGTCGGCCGACTTCATCCGGCGCGAAGCCATGGTTCCCATGCGGGACGGCGTCAAGCTGTACACCGTGGTGGTGATGAAGAAGGGGGCGACCCACGCGCCGATACTGTTCTCGCGCACACCGTACGACGCGCACGGCTCGACGCACCGCGTGGCGAGCCAACGCATCGTCGACATCCTCGAAGTGATGGATGCCGAGTTCGTCGAGGACGGTTACATCCGCGTCTACCAGGACATCCGCGGCCTGCATCGTTCCGAAGGCGAGTGGGTGCTGAATCGCCCGCTGGCCGGGCCACTGAACAAGACCGGCATCGACGAATCCACCGACGCGTACGACACCATCGACTGGCTGGTGAAGAACACCCCGGAGTCGAATGGCAAGGTCGGAGTGATCGGCTCGTCGTACCTCGGCTTCACCACGCTCATGGCCGAGATCAACCCGCATCCGGCGCTCAAGGCGGCCGTGCCGCAGAGCCCCATGGTCGATGGCTGGATGGGCGACGACTGGTTTCACAACGGCGCCTTCCGCGTAAGTTCCATCGATTACGTCGTCGGTCTATCCACCAAGAAAGGTGACGGCGACGCCGAGTTCGCCTGGGGCGGCGGCGACGACTACACCCGCTACCTCGAGTTCGGTTCGATGGCGGATCTCGCGAAGACGCTCGGCGTCACGCACTATCCGGGCGTGCGCAAGTTCCTCGACAACCCCGCGTACACGGATTTCTGGGCGCTGCAGGCGGTCGACAAGTGGCTCGCGGATCGACCGCTCACCGTGCCCACCCTCATCGAAGTGGGGCAGTGGGACCAGGAAGACAGCTACGGTGGCCCCGCGGTCTATCGCGCCCTCGAGCCCAAGGACAAGAACAACGACCTCGTGGCGCTGCACATCGGTCCTTGGCGCCACTCGGGCGCCAACCACTACGGTTACGACCTCGGCGATCTCATCTTCACGGGTGACACCGCACGTGAGTGGCGCGCGGACTATGTGAAGCCGTTCTTCGATCACTACCTCAAGGGCGCTGCCGACCCCAGGACGCCGCCCGTGCTCACGTACGCCACCGGCGTCAACAAGTGGCAGCGCTCGGACCGCTGGCCCGCGGGCGCGGCCAAGCCTATCTACCTGGCCGCGAACGGCCTGGCCACGTTCGAGAAGCCCAGGGTGGCTGGGCGCGAGGAATACATCAGCGACCCGGCCAAGCCGGTGCCGTTCCTGCCGCGCCCGATCAACATGGGTGACGCCACGCAGTGGAAGCCCTGGCTGATCCGCGACCAGCGCTTCGTCTCCGATCGCCCGGACGTGGCGAGCTGGAAGACGCCGCCGCTCGAGAAGGCCGTGCACATCATGGGCGCGCCCGAAGTGGAGTTGTTCGCCGCGACCACGGGCACCGACAGCGACTGGGTGGTGAAGCTCATCGATGTCTATCCCAACGACACGCCCGAAGGCGCGGCGCAGGGCGGCAAGCACAGCATGGCGGGTTATGAGCTGGCGCTCGGCATCGAGATTTTCCGCGGCCGGTATCACAAGAGCTTCGCGAAGCCCGTACCGCTCGAGCCGGGGAAGGTCGAGCACTACCGCTGGTCATTGCCGCACGTGAACCACGTGTTCCTGCCGGGCCATCGCATCATGGTGCAGGTGCAATCCAGCCTGTTCCCGCTGTACGACCGCAATCCGCAGACGTACGTCGAGAACATCATGTATGCGAAGCCGGGTGACTACAAAAAAGCTACGCAGAGCATTTCACTGGGCGGGGCGAATGCGAGCGCGGTGGTGCTGCCGGTGGTGGAGTGACCGGATTCTTCGCGCCAACGCGGCGCCTGCCGTCGGACGGCATCGGTTTTCCAATTAGCCCGATGCTGGCGGTGCTAGCGACTTCCGCTGCTGCCGGTCCGCGCAGCGGCTGAGCGCCTTCCCGCATTCCTCGCGCTTAACTCGTCGCCTCAACGAGGAGAACGCGATGGAACTGGAAAACACGGAATTCTCGCGCCGCGGCGTGGTCACCGGCCTGTCCGCCGGCATGGTGGCGCTCGCCACGTCCGCCGCCGCGCAACAGGGTCAGCAGGCCGGCGCGTCCGCCACGGGCAAGCAGCCGCCGGTGCCTGACTACCCGCGGCCGCCATTTCCGGAGCAGCAGCAGGAGTGGCCGGGGCTCGCTTCGAAGATGGACCCCAGGCCGGATCACGGCGAGAAGAGCTATCGCGGGTCCGGCCGGCTCGCGGGGCTCAGGGCGCTGATCACCGGTGCCGACTCGGGCATCGGCCGCGCCGCCGCCATCGCCTTCGCGCGCGAAGGCGCGGACGTGGCCTTTGGCTATCTACCGGCGGAGGAGTCGGACGCCAGGGAAGTCGTGCAGTTGATCCGCGATGCCGGTCGCAAGGCGGTGCCCCTGCCCGGCGACATCCGCAACGAGGACTTCTGCAAGAAGCTGGTGAACGAGGCGGCGGGCCGGCTCGGGGGGCTCGACATCCTCGTGAACAACGCCGCGCGTCAGCAGGCCCTGCCCGACCTGACGCAACTCAGCACCGAGCAACTCGACTGGACGCTCAAGACCAACATCTACGCCATGGTGTGGATCACGAAGGCGGCGCTGCAGCACCTCGGGCCCGGCTCGTCCATCATCAATACCACCTCGGTTGTGGCCTACGACCCGCCGGAGAACCTCGTCGACTACGCCATGACCAAGGCGGCCGTGCAGAATTTCACCAAGAGCATGGCCAAACAACTCGCCAAACGGCAGATCCGCGTGAACGGCGTGGCGCCGGGCCCGATCTGGACGCCACTGCAGCCGAGCGGAGGCCAGGATCCGAAGAAACTGCCGCAATTCGGCAGTGATTCTCCGATGGGCCGGCCAGGCCAGCCTGCCGAGCTCGCGGCTCTTTATGTGTTGCTGGCATCGCGCGAGGCAACGTACTCGACCGGCCAGATCCTCGGCGCCGTCGGCGGGCGCGGGGGGCCGTGATCTACCGACGCGCGGCGAATTGCTCGATCGCTTCGAGCACTTCGCGCGGGTTCGACTGGATGACGTAGTGCTCGGCGTTCGGTAGCTCGATCACTTCGCCGTGGACCACGCCGCGCCGGAACGCTTCGATGTTCCTGCGCTGCGCGGCTTTCTTGATCTGCGCGATCTCGGCGAGTGTTGCCTGCAATTCCACGTCGCTCCGGTCGTACCAGGGCGGTGCCGGAGCAGTCGGATCCTCGATCGCGTACAGCGCGAGCGCCGGCAGCTTCACCGCGGCGTAGTCTGGAGCCTTGCTCGCCGCGAGTATCGCCTGCTGCGCGCGCGGATCGATGTTGGGATTTCCGCCGAGCCAGGGCTTGTCGACCTGCCGGAATGCGATGAGCTCGCCTTCCGGCATGGACAGATGCCCGCGTTCCGCCAGTAGTTTGGACATGGCCACGTAGTTGGCGAAAGCCGTGAGTGGAAGCGGCGCTTCGGGCGGCAACCTGCGATAGAGCTCCTGCTGTCGCGAGATCGCATGCGGATAGCCCGAGCGGTCATAGGCGGCGTCCAGGTAGACCAGGCCGGAGAACCGCTGCGGATGATGACCGCCCAGCCAGGTGAGCTCATCGCCCGCGATCGAGTGGCCGACCAGCAGCACCTGGTCGAGGCTCATCGCGTCCATGACCTGCAGCACGTCCTGCGCCAGACGAGGTGTGTCGAATCCGAAGTCGGGCCGGCTCGAATAGCCCGCCCCGCGGCGCGTGAGCGCGACCACGCGGTGTTGGCGCGCGAGCTGCGGCCCGAGGTCGTCGTAGCTGTGCGCCGTGGCGCCGAGACCCGGCAGCAACAGAATGGGCGACCCCTGGCCGCTGAAGTCGAGCACCTCGAGCTGCACGCCATCCTGCACGCTGATGGATGAGGCCTCGTGCGGCGCCGCGTCGCGCCACCGCGTCTGCTGGAAGGTCGCCTTGCCGGCGACCGGCAGTGGGCAGGTTGCGATGTCCGCGCCCAGGATGCCCGGCAACGCGACCTCTTCTTCGAGATAACCCGCGATCTGCCATGCGGTCACGGTGATGGTGTCGTGCGCTGCAAGCCGCGGCGAACGGATGCGGAGCGTCGACCGCCGGCCGGTCAGCCACTGCGTCCAGGCGGGCGAGAAGTCGAAGGGCGTGGAGTCGCCGTTCACGAAGATATCGTTGAGCGTCGCGCTGATCTGCGCCGGATGCCGGAAACCGCTGAAGCATTCCACTTCGATGGAGTCACTCGTGGTCGCGAGGCTGGCCCTGCAATACCCGATGCCCGGGAGCTCGCGGCGCTGGCCATCCACCTGCAACGTCGACCTGCGCGGCTCGAGCAGCGTGAGCGAGTAATTGAGTTTCAATGACACCCTCTCTTCGGCGTTCAGTTTCTCCACGGCGAAGTCCGGCAGCACCCAGGCGTGCGAGGTGCCGCTCGCATAGCTCGCCGGTCGCAACGAGAACAGCGGCTGCACGCTGGCGCCGTAGAAGTCCGCCTGGGCATGGTTGACGACGAATCGCCAGTTCTGCGGCATCCGTCGCGTATCCACCTGCGTGAGGAAAGCCACGGAACCCGGTCCGGATTCGCGCAGATCCTCGCTCGACCACATGCGAAGGGAGCTCGCCTCGCGCGCGGCGTTGAAGGCGGCATCGGCTTCGATCTGGCCGACGCGCGTCGCGGGGAAGCACTCGCGAGTGCTGCGCAGGGACAACTGCTGCGCGCTCGCCGGCGCCCGGGTGCCTTCGAGCGTGGCCTGTGCGGCGAACACCGAGCTCCAGGGTATGAGCCACATGGGGGTGATGAACGCCAGCAGCGTGACCGCCGCGATCGCGACCAGCATCACCCGCGCCGCGAGGATGCGCCGGCGCCAGTACACGAGCCACAGCCCGACCGCAGCAAGCAGCAACGGCAGCGCTTTCGCGGGCGTCATGATCATCCAGATCATGCCGTTGTTGAGCAGCGAGTCGCCGATGTGCGGGTTCATCGGGCCCGGTGCGCGCACGAACGGGGCGGGCAGCAGAAAAAGGCAGATGAAGACCGCGATCAGCGCGCCGATGCCCTGCACCAGGGTGCGAGTCACCGCGGCCGTGATCAGCACGATGGGAATCACCAGCAGGAAATACGGGTCCTCGATCAGCAAGGCATCCTGCAGTGATTCCGGGAGCGACGCGCCCGCGCACAGATCGAGCACCAAGGTGGCCGTCGCGCCTGGTAGATAGACGACGAGCACCAGCAGCGAGAGCTTGGCGGTCAGCATCTCGAGCGTTGGCACGGGGCGAGCCAGCCAGTCGTCGACCAGGCTCGCCGCCGAGTCGAGCTGCACCACCGCAAGCGTGAGCGCGGTGCCGACGAAAATGAGCAGCGCCTGCCGGAAATCTGCCCACATGGGCACGAGCTCCCACCGCAGGATGATCACGTCGGCCGCGAACAGGGGCGCGGCGAGCAGCACCATGGGCAGCAGGCAGCGCAGGTCCTTGCGCAGGACGGCGGCCATGACCCGGAAGCTCATCGCTTCAGGTCCCGCTTGCGCTGCTGCATGAGGGAATTGGCGATGGCGCGCAGCGACATGGGTGCGGTTTCCATGCGGATCGCGCCGAAGTGCTGCGCCAGCTGCTGGTATAGATAGGCGTCATCCTCATGCCGCGCGCAGATGAAGTGCAGTCGATGGCCCTCGATCTCGGCCAGGAGCCAGCCGTCGGGTAGCGGCCGCGGCAGCTGCTTGACGGCCGACAGCGTCACATGCACTTCGCGGAACCGCCCCTGCAGGCTCTCGATGGCTTCCTGCAGCAGCAGCCCGCCGTTCTGCATGAAGGCCACGTGCGTGGTGAAGCTCTCGATCTCGGCGAGCTCATGCGAGGAGATGAGGATGGTGGTGTCCGCCGCCTGCTGCAGCAGTCCATTGACCACTTCGTCGCGCACCAGCGTGTCCAGGCCGCTCAGGGGCTCGTCGAGCACCAGTAGTTTGGGGCGATAGGCGAGCGCGCCCACGAGCAGCGCCTTCATGCGCATGCCATGCGACAGGTGCCTGATCTTGCGCGCCGGCGGCAGCTCGAACTGGTCGCAGAGATCCTGCTCGAGCTTGCGGTCCCAGGCGGGGTAGAGCGAGCGCAGGTATTCGAAGTACTTCGCCAGCGTGAGCGCGGCCGGAAGTTTCTGGCTCTCGGAAACATAACCGATGCGTTCGAAATCCTTCACCTCGAGGTGGCGCGACGACTTGCCGAGCAGCGTGATGTCGCCCCGGTCCGGCTGCAGGATGTTCATCAGCAGGCGGATGGTCGTGGTCTTGCCGGCGCCGTTGGGGCCGATGAGCGCGTAAACGGAGCCCTCGGGTACCGAGATGTTCAGGTCCTCGACAGCTTCGAAGCGGCCAAACTTCTTCGACAGGCGCTGCGTTTCAACGATCATTGGACACGACCTTGAGACCGCGCAGGTCCGTCCAGGTGTCTTCGACGGCCCTCTGCACCTCATCGAGGCCGGCGCCCACGCGCATGGCCTCGACCACGAGTTTCTCCACCTCGTCTTCGAGCAGGCGCTTGCGATCGCCGGCGCGCGCCTTGGGCGGCTGCGCTACCACGGTGCCGACGCCGGGCTGCGCGGCGAGCCAGCGCTCCTGGATCAGGTGCTGGACCACCTTGTGCGCGGTGTTCGGGTGGATCTTGAGATCGAGCGCCAGCGAACGCACCGACGGGAAGGTTTCCCCGGGCTTGAGCTCGCCCGCGAGGATCGACCTGATGGCCGCGAAGCAGACCTGGTCGAAGATGGATTCGCCAGGAACGATCTTGAGCTTGAACGGAACCATGCGCCCTCCGGTGTCACATGACTACTGTGACACATGGGAAGGCGGCCGTAAACTTCAGGCTATTCGCTGGCGTCGGCCGCGGCCGGCGAGAAATATGCCAGTCCGGTGATCCGCGGGCCTGCCGGGCGCCGCGGCCGTTGCTTGACGGGCATGTCGGCTATCGCAAGCCGGATCAGCCGGTTCATGGCGTCGCGTGCCTCGTTCGCGTCCTTTGCGGCTATGGCATCGAATACTCGCAGGTGGTCCGGGACGGGGTCGCGATCGATCTTCGCGAGTCGAAGCTTGAACAGTGTCAACGACTCGACCGCCGCCGTGACGCCATTGGTCAGCGAGATGACGAAAGGGTTGGCGGTCGCCGCGAGCAGTGCGGCGTGGAAGGCGCGGTCGGCCGTACGTCCTTCGGGGCGATGCAGCGTGTGGCGTGCCATCTCGTCGAGGGCACGCCGCATGTCCTCGAGATGCGTGCGCTGACGGCGCGCCGCGGCGAGCGCGGCGGCGGCCGGTTCCACGATCGTGCGCAGTTCGAAGAGTGCGTGAATCACCTCGGGCCGAGGCATGCCGCTGAACATCCAGGCGAGAACGTCCGGATCGAGCAGGTGCCATTCGGAAACCGTGCTGACGCGCGTACCGGTGCGCGGGCGGCTGTGCACCAGGCCTTTGGCGCCGAGGATGCGCATCGCTTCGCGATAGGCCGTGCGCGACACGTGCCGCTGCGAACTCGCCTCGATCTCGCCGTCGAGGACATGACCGGGCCGCAGCTTCCCGGAGACGATGGCGAGACCGATCTCGCGGGCGATGGTGCCGTGCACGCGCAGGAGCTTCGCCATTTTTCCCCCTTCGACCTTCGGGCCGACAACCTATGTTCAAGGTTTCACTATAGCAATCGAGTTTCACTAAGCGAATCGATGAATGTCAAAACGCGTATCGATACCCGCTTTTGCTTGACAAGGCGTGCACTGCGGCGCGAGCCTTGCCCCGCGGACGATTAGTTAGTGTGAGAGAACAGCCGAATCTCTTAGAAGGGGGAGACTTCATGGCCCGGGTAAATCTCGTGGGCGCCGCCGTCGCGCGGTCCGCCAATCCGATTCCATTTCCAGCGATGGCGGCCCCGTAGCCGCCGCGCCGATCGCATCCAGCCGATCGACCACCCAATCGACCCCGGGAAGAAGTCCCTTTCGCCAGGTTTCCGCTGTCGAAGATGGGTCGACCAGTGGCGCCGCCGTGCAGTGTTTCCCCCGTACGGCGGCGCCATTTCTCTCGTTCCAGCGAAGGAAGCACCATGAAGAAGTTGATGTACCTGATGATGTTGACGGCGGGCGCGTGTCTTGCCGACGACGCGGCGCAGTTCAAGCCGGCGGAAACCAATGTGTGGGGCGCGGAATATCCCCGCGTCGATTCGACGGGTCGCGTGCAGATCCGCATCAAGGCGCCGGAAGCCGCAAAGGTGAAACTCAACTTCTGGAGCGGGCCCAAGGTCGACATGGAGAAGCAGTCGGACGGCTTCTGGACCATCACCACCACGCCTCTCGTGCCCGGCCTGCACTACTACGTGATCAACGTCGACGGTGCCGATCTCAGCGACCCGGGCAGCCGCGCGTTCTTCGGCGGTTCGCGCTACGTGAGCGCCGTCGAAGTGCCGGAGCCTGGCTCGACCTATTACTCCGCGCAGAACGTGCCGCAGGGCCAGGTGCGCGATGTCTGGTATGAGTCGAAGGTCACCGGGTCATGGCGCCATGCCATGGTGTACCTGCCGCCCGACTACGACACGCAGGCAAAAAAGCGATATCCGGTGCTCTATCTGCAGCACGGTGGTGGCGAGGATGAAACCGGCTGGATCCGCCAGGGCCATGCCAACTTCATCGTCGACAACCTGATCGCCGCCGGACAGGCGAAGCCCATGATCGTGGTCATGGCGTACGGCTATGCGAAGCGGGCCGGGCAGGCCGCGCCAGATGTTACTCCCGGCGCCTCGGCGCAGGCCGCGCAGGCGCGTGAGGAAATGGCGAAAACCTTCGAGGACGACGTGACGCAGGTGTTGATCCCGTTCGTCGACAAGACCTATCGCACGCTGCCGGATCGGGACCATCGCGCGATGGCGGGGCTGTCGATGGGCGGTTTCCAGACATTCCGCATCACGCTCAACCATCTCGACCTGTTCTCGCACATCGGTGGGTTCAGCGGTATCGGCGGCATGATGGAAGATCGCAAGTTCGACCTGAAGACGGATTTCAATGGCGCGTTTGCCGACCCCGCGGCCTTCGCGAAAAAGGTGCACCTGCTGTACTTCGGCGTGGGCACCGCCGAGCCGGAACGTTTCCAGGGGCGCATCCGCAGCCTGCACACCGCGCTCGACGAGGCGGGTGTCAAACATGTGTACTGGGAATCTCCGGGCACTGATCACGAGTGGCAAACGTGGCGGCGCAATCTCAAGGATTTCGCGGCGCGCCTCTTCCGCGATTGATCGCAGCCCGCCGGGCTGCGCCGAAGAGGGTCGACTAGGACGGCAACCAGCCCAGCGACTGCGATATCCGACGAGCCGCTGTCTCGAGCAGCTTGCGCGTCTGCTCCACCGTGGTCGGGAGCGAGTCGTCGAACACGTGCAGGTACGGGATCGTCAGTGCCGCAAGCACCTTGCCGTCGAAACCGCGGACGGGGTAGCTGATGTCGGTGACACCGGCGGTCATGGGGCTCTTCTGCACTTCGAAGCCGCGTTTCGCGATGCGCGCGACGGCCGAATCGAGCCTGGCCCGTGACAACGGCCACGGGCGCGGAATGGTCCGCAGGACGGCGTCACGCTCGGCCTCGTCCATATGCGCGAGCAATACATACCCCGAGCAGCCAGACACCAGGCCGATGGCCGCGCCCAGTCGCACCGACAGGTTCGCATGCCGCTTCTGGTTCTCCTGACGAAGGATCACCAGGCCCTGGTTGCCCGAACGCACGACCAGGTGGCAGGACTGATCGATGCGGGTAGATAGCTCGTGCATCACCGGCGCGGCGGCAAGCGTCAGCGTCTGCGCCGGCGTGCCGCGATGCGCCAGCTTGAGCACATGGTAGGTGACGCTGTAGCGGGAGGTTTCCGGGTCTTTTTGCAGCCATCCCCGCCGTTCCATGACGACGATGATCCGGAAGAGCTCGCTCATGCGGCGACCGAGCCGTTCCGCAATCTCGGAGACGGACAAACCGGCGTCCGCCTCGGCGAGTGCTTCGATGATGGCCATGCCCTTTTCGAGGGCCGGGGCGGAGTAGCTTCGGGGTCTGCGCATCGGGTCCTGACTCAGAACTGCGTCTTCTGCACTTTATGATGAGTGGCGTTGACCTGCATCAGCGCCGCCGAGCCGTAATGCGCGTGGTACTCGGCGACCATTTCGCCATTGATGATCACCGGGTCGGTTTCCGCGAGCTTCTTGGCCTCGTCGATGGTGGCCACCGTGAAGATGAACATGCCGCGCCAGCCGTCGACGCCATCGAGCGGGCCCGCGTAGGCCAGCTTGCCCTCGGCGGCGAGGCGCTCCATGTTGGCGAAATGGCCCTTGAACATGGCGTCGCGCTTCTCGCCCTTGGGCAGCGGCGTCGGGCCGGTCTTGAGGATGACCAGTACGTACTTGCGCATGCCGTAGTCGTCGGCGCCCAGTTGTTTGGCGAGCTCGGCATCGTAGACGGGCTTCGGCGCCGGGTCTTCGGCGCGGGCGGCGCTCGTGCAAATAGCGGCCGCGGCCATGCAGACCTGTAGAAAGTATTTCATTGGAACCTCCCGCGGACATTCTAGCCCTGCCTATATATAAGAGTGGGGCCGGAATACCCGCGGCGCTGCGCAACGCTTCGTCTTGCCGGGTACATCGCCCGCCGAATGCGCATTGACTTCGGGCGCCGCGATGCGCAGCGTGCACCACTCGAAACCCAGGAGTTGCCGTGAAAAGAATCTTCGCGTCCGCGGTGGTGGGGGCCTTTTGCTTCGCGGCCTCCGCCGCGGAACCGCCGATCCCCGCCACCATGCAGGCCATCGCCATCGATGCGCCCGGAGGGCCCGAAGCCATGACTCTGCGCACCTTGCCCGTGCCATCCGTCGACGCGAACGATGTGCTAATCGCCGTGCAGGCGGCGGGCGTGGCGGTGTGGGACCTCCAGATCCGCAAGAGCATGCAATGGGTAAAACCGCGGTTTCCCTACGTACTCGGCAGCGATGGTTCGGGCACGGTGGTCAGGGTGGGTGCCGCGGTGAAACGCCTCAAGGTGGGCGACGCCGTCTATGGTTACTGCTGGGACAACCCCAAGGGCGGCTTCTACGCGGAGTACGTCGCCGCGCCCGCGGACTGCTTCGCCAAACTACCGAAAGGCGTGGATCTCGAGTCCGCCGGCGCACTCGGCGCGAGCGGGTTGACCGCGCTCAGCGGCGTCGACCGCGCTCTGGGCCTGAAGCAGGGCGACGCGGTCATCATCCATGGCGCGAGCGGCGCCGTGGGTACGCTCGCGGTGCAACTCGCCAAGGTGCGTGGCGCACGCGTGCTGGCGACGGCTTCGGGCGATGATGGAGTGGCGCTGGTACGCCGCCTCGGCGCCGATGTGGTCATCGATGGTCGCAAGGCCGATATCAACGTCGCGGCAAGACAGTTCGCGCCAAAGGGCGTGGACGCGGTGCTGGCGCTCGCGAGCGGCGAGGCGCTGGAGAAATGCATCGACGCGTTGCGTCACGGGGGCAAGGTCGCCTATCCCAATGGCGTTGAACCGGCGCCGCGGCCGCGCGACGGCATCACCATCATTCCTTACGACGCTTTGTTCGGCGACCAGAAGGTGCAGTGGGCCGAGCTCAATAAAGCCATCCAGACGCGGAAATTCGCAGTGCCCGTGGCGGCGACGTTCAGTCTGGCGGAAGCCGCGGCGGCGCATCGTCGCGTGGAAGCGGGGCACGTGCCGGGCAAGGTGATCCTCAAGGTCCGCTAGGCGGGGCTGGTCACTGGTCGGCGAAAGCGTGCCCGGCCGCGGAATTCTGCAACTCGGTGCACGAGCCTACCCACTCGCGCACCGCTCCCTGCTCCGTGCGGATGGGCGTGGCGCGCACCAGGCAGAGGCGGTATTGCCCGCTCGCGGCATGCCAGAGGCGCGCCTTGCATTCATAGCCGCTGGATTCGAAACAGGCGGCGGCCCACGTGGCCTGCACGGTCGCACGATCATCCGCGTGGAAGGCGTCGAACCAGCCATGACCGGCATGCTGGTCCCAGGACTGGCCGGTGTAGTTCTCCCACGAGTGCTGCAGCTCGGCGAAGGCGCCGTCGGCGCGTGACTGCCACGGCACATCGGTGAGCAGCTGCGTGAGGATGCGCAGCCGCTCTTCGCGGCGGCGCGCCTCTTCATCCTGCGTCTTCCGTTCGATGAGATCGGCGGCGAGACGCGCGAGGATGTCGAGCTGGCGCAGATCGCGCTCCGACGGCTCGTGGCATTCCTTCCAGTGCGTGGTGATCATGCCGACCAGGTCGCCGCATCGGGAGATGAGCGGGGTCGACTGCGCGGCGCGGATCCCCGCCTTCAACAACTCGGCCTGGTCGGCGGTGCCGGCCATGAACGCGGCGTTTTCCACATCGACCGCGATCACCCGCTCGCGACGGTTGATGGCCACGCCGCAGGTGCAGGCGGAATCCGCGCGCACCCAGGCCCAGAATTTCGCGGCTTCCGGCGAGAAACCATGATGGCCCAGTAGTTTGAGCTCGCCGCGCGCGCCCAGGTGCGGGTAGTACTGCTGCATACTGCCGAAATCCGCGCGCGTGATCGCCACCGCGGCGCCGATCAGCTTGACGTACAGCGATTCGATGTCGACCTCGTGGGCCATTTCGAGACTGAGCTCCTGCAGCCGCCGCGTGGCCGCGAGCTCCTCGGCGAGCTCGGCTTCGCGCGCGCGGAGCTGCTCATCGGTGCGATTGCGCTGGACCGCGAACGCCAGCTGCCGCGCGATGACCAGGCTCACGGACAGATCGTCCCTGGTGAACTGACTGGGTTCGTGGAAGTACGCCATGAACTTGCCGATCAGTGCGCCATCCGACACCAGCGGAATGAACGCGACGGCCTGGATGCCTTCGCCCAGCACCGTGGCTTTGAGCGCCGCATCGAGCTCGGATCGTTCCACGTCGGGGATGGCGATGGGTACGGCATCGGTGTCGCCGATCTTCCACGGCGAGTGACCGGTGACGGCTTCGCGATAGCCAGTGCTCAGGCCGCGCGACGCGACGAATCGCATGATGCCGGCGTCGTCGAGCAACAGGATCGCCGAGCGTTCGCAGTCGAGGGCCGACTCGATGGCGTCCATGGCGGCATCGTAAGCCTGCTTCAACGACGTGGCGCGATGCAGCTGCTCGCTGAGTTGATAGAGGGCGTCGCGCTGGCGATCGGCGGTGGCCACTTCACTGAGCGGGACGGCCCGGAGCGGGAGGACTGCGACAGATGCACCCTGGGACATGGAGACCTGCTTGCCGTTGAGGCTTATTTATATCCGCCGAGTGTAGGTTCATCCGCCGCCCCTGGATGTAGGATTGAACCGACTCGCGAGGGAGGAACAATGGAGGGCCCGATGAACTCGATGCGAATGGGATTCCTGGTGGCATGCCTTGCGCTCGCGGGCGTACGCGTCGCCGCGGCATCAGATGGCCTCACGGCCGCGGAATGCGAGGTCTGGGAGCGCGAACGCACCTTCGCCGAGAGTGTCGCGAAACACGACAGGACGGCATTTCTCGGACATCTGAACGAGGGCGCGGTATTTGGCGCGGCGTCGCCCGAACCCCAGCGGGGCCGCGACGCGGTCGTGCAGGCCTGGGCAGGCATCATCGAGGGGAAGGGCGTCACGATCGAGTGGCGCCCGCATTTCGTGTCCATCGGCGCGGATTCGCGCGTCGCCATGAGTCGCGGCCCCTTCGTCATCGTGAGCTGGGACACCACCGGCACCCGCAAATACGCCATCGGCGAGTTCGTGTCCGTGTGGACGCGCCAGGATTTGACGTCGCCCTGGCTGGTGTTGCTCGACGGTGGCGGCCCGCCACCCGCCGCCGCGACCGAGGCCGAAGCGAAGAAGCATCTGGGTAGCGCGCCGACGAGCTGCCCGCGCCGCTAACATCAATCGCATGAAGGTCACTGAGTTTCCCGACGGCAAGCGGCGCTGCAGCTGGTGCGCCGCCACTCCCGAATACGTCGCCTATCACGATACCGAGTGGGGCTTCCCGGTCGCCGATGACCGCCGACTGTTCGAGAAGCTCAGCCTCGAAGGCTTTCAGTCGGGGTTGAGCTGGCGGACCATCCTCATGAAGCGTGACAACTTCCGCGCGGCGTTCAGGAATTTCGAGATCGACCAGGTGGCGCGCTTCTCCGCGCGCGACGTGGCGCGACTGCTGAAGGATGCCGGCATCGTGCGCCACCGCGGCAAGATCGAAGCCGTCATCAACAACGCGCGCCGCGCGCGCGAGATCATCGGCGAGGAGGGCTCGCTCGCGGCTTACTTCTGGAAATATCAGCCGCAGGGCAAGGACGCGTCGGTCGCGCTGTCGAAAGATCTCAAGCGCCGCGGCTGGAAGTTCGTGGGCCCGACCACGGTGTATGCGTTCATGCAGGCCATGGGTCTCGTGAACGATCACGCGGACAGCTGTGTCATCCGCGCCAAAGTCGCGGGCGCGCACCGGCGATTCAAGCGCCCCTGAGCCGCGGAGTCAGCTACCTGCGCGAGCGGTGACCTCGGCGAGGCTTTGACGCACGCCGGCGCTCACGGAATCGGGCAGAGTCTTCTGCCACTGCGCATCCAGAACCTGCTGGGCAAAGCGCTTCTGCCCGTTCTCCAGGTAGAGATTCGCGAACTCGATGCGCGTCTCGACGCTGCGATCGACGCGGTTCGTGCTGGCATAGCCCTTCGACAGCATCTTCACCGCGTTGGGCGGCAGCCTCACCTGCTGGTCCCTTGGCAGCCGCGCCTCGTAGTTGTACTGGCGCGCGGATTCGCGCGCATTTTCCAGCATCCAGATGCTGGCCGCATAACTCTGCTGCTCGTTGACCCACCTCTGCGTATAGCCGTACATCATCCCGAGCGCGACGCGCAGCTGGTAGGTGTGCAGGTGATCGGCGGCGGCGATGGTGCGACCCTTGGCCTCCATCAGCCCCTGCTCGTTGTCCTTGAGGATCTTGTTGAGGTCGTCGATGCGCTTCTGTTCGTACAACAGCTCGGCGAGCTTGAGCAGCGCGCGCGGATCGGTCGCCAGCCTGCCGCTCAGCGCCACGCTCATCTCGTAGTAACCCTCGGCGCGTTTGTCGCCAGCGGCCTGGTAGATCTCGCCGCAGCGGAACGTGAGGCCCTGCATCGCGGCCGCGGGGCTGTTCGCCGACGGGCCGGCGAAGTCATCGAAGCCTTTGCGCCACCACGTGAGCGAAGTCACGGCCATGGGGGTCCGCAGCACGCCAAACAACTCGCTGACGCCTTTGCCGATGGCAGGGTCCGACTGGAAGTTGCCGATGGCGACGCCCGCGCCGGTTTTCTCGAACTCCCAGGGATTCGCGGTGTACGACGGACTGCTGATGGTGTTGGCCACGCTGGTCAACAGTTCCGCGCGCGCGGCGGGCAGCTTCACCATGCCCTCGGCGGCGCTGTCGAGCGCACGCACCACCAGGCCCTGCGATTCGAGGTCACGGATGTAGTCGAGCAACGCGCCGGCGTCCTGGCGCTGCTCGAGAAGGTTCAACACCAGCTGGTGCGCTTCGACGTTGCCCTTGTCGTCCGCCGCGGCCTGCTTCGCGAAGTGGGTGGCGTCCTGCAGCTCGTTGGCCTCACGCTTCAGCACGGCGCGATTCATGAGGTACACGCCCTTGCGCGAATCGTTGAGCGAGATGGCGCGCGCGAGCAGCGCGTCGGCTTCACCAGAGCTTGCGGATTCGGTCTTGAGCATCTGCGCGAGATTGTTCATTGCGACGCCGGAGCTCGGATTGATCTGCAAGGTCTGCCGATAAGCGCTGATGGCCGCATTGCGCACGGCGACGCGCTGGTGCACGGGCGCCTTGCCGACTTCGCGCTGCCATTGGACGCCCAGCCGCACCATCGTGCTCGATTGCTCCGCAGGGGTCGGCTCGGCGCGGGCGCGATCTTCGAACACCTTGGCGGCTTGCAAAATTTCGCCGCGTCGGTACAGCTCCTCGCCGCGCGCGACCTGCTCGGCGGCGCTCAGCTTCGTCTGCGCATCCGCCGGCGTCACCGGGGCCCTCACGATTGCGCGGTCGGCAGCCACGACGGCCGGTGCGCGCTGGTCAGGTCGCGTCCGCATCGCGCGGGCTGCATTGCGATTTCGCGCAGTGGCTTCCGCAGGCGCGGCTTGGGCGGGCACGGGTTGAGCTGCCGGGGCTGCCTGCGCGGGCGGGGCTGTCTCGGCGGCCGGCGGCTTTTCCGCGGCAACCTGCGACTTGAACACGGCTTGGAAATCAGCGCCGGCGCTCGTTATCGCTGCCGCCATCAGCAGCGCGGCGCCTGACAATCGGGTGATGTTCGCGCGCATGGTCTACTCCGTGACGATGACGCCAGCGTCATCCACTTCGGGGTGCGCCTCGTAGTTGTACGGGTCCGCGAACACCTTGACCGTCCGAGGATTCGCGCTGAGCGGCGCCACGCATTTCGCCCAGTTGTCCTGCGTCGGCACGGGAGCGCCGCCGAGCGCACAGATGGCCACGTGCGTCTGCGTGCTGCCGGGCAGCGGATCCGAATCCCTCAGCACCGCGCCGGTGAGCGTGAACTCCTTGTCGGCCAGACCGTGGGGGGCGCCATCGTTGTACTGCACGCGCAGCACGGTGTCCTTGCGCATCTTCGCGTCACGGTAGGGAAGAGGTACGACCACGAACTGCGAACCCGCGGCCACCACCTTGTCGGCGATGAGCACGTGATTGAGGAACTGTTGCTTCAGTGCGTCCTGGATGTTCTCGGAGTTCGCCCAACTCACCACGGTGCTGCGCAGCTTCTCGGTGAAGATGCCATGAGGATCGTCCACCGGCCGGTCGACTATCCCCGAGCTGTACAGCGTCGTGACGCCGATGTTAGGCATGCCGACGGGGCCGTCCTTGGACTTCGCGCGCCACACCAGGTTGATCTCCGGGTCCGCATTCGGGTCGGCATTCGCCAGGCGGCGTTCGACAATCGCCGCCGTCAACGTGGCCGCCGGTTCAATACCCGGCTCCGCTCGCCAATCGATGATGGGGAAGGGTTTGGCGAGCTCGGCGACCAGCGCTTTGGCTGTCCTCGACTCGATCGTCTTGCGTTGATCGTCGGCGAGCATGTCGGTGAACTGCTCGGCCTCGATGACGACCACCACTCTCACCACGCGCGGTGTCTGCGCGGATGCGGCACCGCACAGCAGTGCCGTGGCGCAGCAGATCAGCCTAACCAGGCTCCCTGCAATCGGGCGACGACCGGGCGATGTAGAGATTGAGAGTGGGCGTGTCCGGGGCGGCGGGGATGGTGAAATCGCACCGCGCCTTGAGCACACGCTTGATGCCGCCGTCCGCGTCGGCTTCGACAGTACCGATTTCCGCATTGATCTTTGCACCGGGTCGCACCTTCATCCTTGGAAATACGATGGGATCGGAGCTCAGCGTGGCTGCGATCGAGTCGGCGTCGTGGACAGTCTTCGAAAATTGTCTGGCGATTTCCGCCTTGAGATCGGCAACGTGCTGCGCATCCTTCGGAGCTTCGACGTTGGAGCCGGCAGCGATGAAAATACTCCTCTTCATGAGGTCCTGAATACCGACACGCGTTCCATCGATGGCAAACGAGAGGTAGTACCGCTTCTTGCGACCGGGGATTTCCGTCACGGGCAGCGAGCCCGCGAAGCCCGGACCCGGCACCAGGTACACGCCGAGAAACTCATGCGTGTTGTGATAGTAGATGCCGCTGAAGACGGCGAGCAGCAGCGCGGCAGCGCCCGCGAACCACGGCCAGCGCCGCGGCCGCGACACGCGGGTCTCGCAGGCCGCGATGAGTTTCATCACATCGCTGTCGAAATCGCCATCGTTGATGACGATGGCGTTGCGCTGCACCAGTTGCACGAGGTCCGCGGGCAGCGAGCCCTTGGCCGGCATGGTCGCACCGCCGCAGAGCACGGGTATGACGAGTGCATCCTTGTTGGCCAGGGCCTGCGCGAGCTCCTTGCGTACCCAGTCTTCATCGCTGTCCAGGCGGCGCTGCCCGGCCTCGTCGGCGCAGCTGAGCCAGGTCTTGCCGATGATGGCGACCACCACGTCGCAGGTCTTGAGGTTCTTCTCGATGGCGTCGCCGAACGGAATGCCACCACTCAAGCCCGTGGTATCCATGAATACGCGGCGCTGGCCGAAATCCTTGCGCAGGCGGTCGCAGACTCGACCGGCGAAACTCTCCGCGTCGCTGCGTCGATAGCTGATGAATATGCGGTACATCGCCCACTCCCTGAAGCCGGGAGGATATTAGCGGATGCGCAGCGCGGTTGAGGCTCAGATCACCGTGGCGCGCGCACGGAACAACCTCGCCTGGCGACGCGAAACCTCGATCTCCGGTCCATCGCGCAATTGCACGTGCAGCCGGCCGCCGTCGCCGAGCTCCACCTGCTGAATGAAATCGAAATTCACGATCTGACTGCGATTGGCGCGGAAATAGCGCTGCGGATCGAGCCTGGCCTCGAGCGCGGCCAGCGACCGGCCGAGCAAAGGACGCTCCTTGCCCCAGAGCAGCCGCACGTAGTTGCCCTCCGCGCTGAACAGGCTCACCTCGCGCAACGGCACGAACCAGCAGCGGTGGCCGTCGCGGATGAATAGCTGGTCGAGGCGTGCGTCGCGCGCCGTGGGCTCCGTGACGCCCGCCTCCAGCTTCCGCAGCGCGGTCGCCAACCGCTCCGGTTCGATGGGTTTGAGAAGATAGTCGAGCGCATTCACGTCGAAGGCCTTGACCGCGTAGTGGTCGTAGGCGGTCGTGAAGACGATGCGCGGCACGCGATCGAGCTGGTCCAGCAGGTCGAACCCCGTGCCGCCGGGCATCTGGATGTCGAGGAACACCACGTCGGGCGCGAGGCTTGCGATGGCCACTCGGGCTTCGTCGATGTTGCCCGCCTCGCCGACTACCTGCACCGCGGGGAAGTCGGCGAGCAGGCGCTTGAGCTCACGACGGGCGAGGGGTTCATCGTCGACGACCAATGCTTTCATGCCGGCAACCGCACTTCGGCCGACGCCAGCCCGGGCCTGGAAAGATCCAGGTGCAACGATGCGCGCGCGCCGAACAGCAGGCGCAGCCGCTCGGTGGCATTGCGGATGCCCACGCCGCCCGCCGGTTCGCCGCCACTATCTACCGGGCGCGGGTTCTCGACGCGAAGCAACAGCTGCCCGCCCGCGACGCGTGCCGACAGCTTGAGCGTGCCGCCGGGCTTGAGCTCGGCGATGCCATGCTTGATGGAGTTCTCCACGAGAGTCTGCAGCAGCATTGCGGGCACGCGCACGCCGCGCGCTGCCGCCTCGATGTCGCGCTCCACACCCAGGCGGTCGGCGAGTCGCAGCGACTCGAGCGCGAGGTAATCGTCCACCATCTCGAGCTCGCGCTCCAGAGAGACCAGGTCGTCGTCGCCCGACGCGAGCGTGTAGCGCAACAACCGCGCGAGCTGCGTCACCGCGTCGCGCGCACGCGTGGGGTCGTCGGCGATCAACGACCTCAGGCCGTTCAGCGCATTGAACAGGAAGTGCGGATTGAGCTGCGACTTGAGCAACCGGAGCTCGGCGGCCTGCAACGCCTCGCCGAGTTGCGCCTGGCGCACTTCGGCCCGGTATCGGTGGCGCTGCATGGCGAAGGCGAGGTACAGCGCCACCCAGCCGCCATGAACGATGACCATGTAGATGAACTGGTTGCGCAGCTGGCCGCCCACCGTGAGCCGCTGGTAGAACGCCTGGGCGATGGGCGCGACGGGGGACCCGTACACGAGCTCCGACATCCCGAGCGTGAGCAGGTAGCTCGCGATCGACAGGGCCAGCGTCGCGATCGCGACGCGGCCCAGCATCGCCGCCGGCGGCAATGACAGCCATGCATGCCAGCGGATGAAGAGCTTGAGCGCATGCGTGAGCCCGATGCCGGACAGGCACACCACGCCCCACAGCGTGGCGGCCTTGCTCCAGGGCTGCGAGGCGAAGATGACCTCGCCCGAAGCCTGGGCGTAGAAGTAGAAGCCCCATCCGACGAGCTGAAGTAGCCAGTAGCCCAGACCGTTTCCCCCGGGTGTTACCTGGACGCGTCGGCCGCGAGCGACTCACGCTCGATCGATACGCCGCGCAGGATCACCTTGTCGATTTTCGACCATGCCTCGACGCTTGCCAATGGATTCGCATCGAGAAGCAGGAGATTGGCGATCTTTCCTTTCTCGATGGTGCCGTAGTCCCGGTCGAGGCGCAGCTGGCGCGCGTTGTTGATCGTCGCGGCGGCGAAAATCTCGGACAGCGGGATGCCTGTTTCGGCCATGAGCCGCATCTCCTTGAAGGTGTCGTACCCGGGCTGGTTGCCGTACGTGGGTGCCGACGGCGTATCGCTGCCTAACAACATCGGCTGCCCGAGCTCGTAGAGGTGGCGCAGCGCGCGCTGGCCATTCTCTGAAGTCTCCCAGTGTTCCTCTTCGTGCTGGATGCGATTTCGAATGGCCGCGGCATCGGGGTTGGGCCCGAAGATCTCGCGCTTGAACCACTGCGCGGGTTCGGTGTGATACCAGGCCAGCAGCGCCGGTGGCACCACCTTCCGGTACACCGGGTCTTCCAGCAGACCCGGGTCGAGCAGGTCGGTGACACCGGGCAGCACGCGCAGCGTCGCCTGGTAGCCGATCTTCCTGTCGTGCACGTGTCGCAGATGCTCCGCGATCACTGGCGGCAGGCCTTTCTCGTTCTGCGCGGCGTTCCAGTTCCACACACCGTGCACGATGAGGTCGACGTTGCCGTCCACGGCCATGCGTTGCATGTCGAGCGCGTTGGCGTGCACCGCGACGAACAGCCCGTGCTTCTTCGCGGCCGCGCGGACGCGCTGCAGCGTGGCGGCGCTCATCAGCGGCCAGTCGGCACGGTCACCGAAGCCGTCCTCGAGGAACACCTTCACGCAGAGGGCGCCGCTCGCGGCGATGCGATCCACCACGGCCTCGGGCGTGTGCTCGGCTGACTTCGCGCCGGCGGGCAGCGGATGAGCCGCGGCGTTCGCGGGCTCGAAGATGTAGTCGTTGAATATCCGGTGCCGGATGGCCTGGTCGACGAACACCAGTGGATAGCCGTCGACCACCGGCGCGGCGCCGCAGCGGTAGATGTCCGGGTGCTGCTTCTGCGCCGCGAACTCAGCGACCTTCTCGGGCATGTTGCTCGGGTCGAGCAGCTGCGTGACGCCGAAATACAGGTAGCTGCGTGGCTGCTGCGCGAAGAATTGCCGGCCGAGCTCGTTCAAGGCCGGGTCTTCCGACGGGAACGGCAGGCCGATGGCCTGCGACACGTGCACGTGCGCGTCAGTGATGCCAGGCACCAGATACTTGCCCGTTCCGTCGAGCCGGGTAACGCCCGCGGGCGGCGCGATCGACGCGTCACTGACCAGCGCGATGCGGCCGTCGCGCACGAGCACGTGGCGATTGCCCAGTGGCCTGCCGACCTCCGGCGAGACCAGCGTGACGTTTTCGATGAGCAGCGATTGCGCGGCGGCCGGTGCCTGCATGATGGCGAGAGTGGCGGTGGCGGCGAGGATGGCGAGCGGGCGATTCATGGTTGAGCCTCGTTAGGGAACCCACGCAGGCTATCGTTCCCGGGCGTTGCGTCCCCGGGAAGATGTGGAACGGTCAAAAACCCGTGACGATCGGTTCGATCGCGTGGCGTTCGGTCTAGAATCCGCCCCTCGCCAGAAGGAGTCGCCGCATGTTCCGCACCGCCAAGCTCGCCTGCCTCGCTATCGCCGCCGCGGCCACGCTCGCCGCGTGTTCGAAGACCGCCAAGGAGCCCGAACCGGCGCCGACGCCCGCTCCCGTGGCTGAAGCGCCGGCCGCTGTCGCGCCCGCGGCGGATATGAAGTCGCACGCATTCAAGATCGGGGAGTTTTCCGCCGTCGCGCTGCTGGACGGCAACATCGAGCTGCCGAACGACAACAAGGTATTCGGCGTGGGCCTGACTCCCGCCGACGTGGCCACCGTGCTGAGCGCCAACAACCTGCCCACGGACAATCTGCGCCTCAGCCTGCACCCGTTGCTCGTGAAGACCGCGGACCGCGTGCTGCTGTTCGACACCGGCGCGGGCGGCCTGTTCGGTCCGGGCTCCGGGCACATCGCCGATGCGTTCGCGGACGCCGGCGTCGATGCGGCGACCGTGACGGACATCTTCATCTCGCATTCGCATGGCGACCATGTCGGCGGCTTGGTGAATGCCGAAGGCAAGCCCGCCTATCCGAATGCCACCGTGCACATTTCCAAGGCCGAGTGGAAGCACATGCAAGGCCAGGATCCGCAGAAGGCGCTGGTCGCCGCCATCAAAGCCAAGGTGGATGCATTCGCGGCGGGTGCCGATCTCATCCCGGGTGTGGTGAAGGCGGTGGACATCAAGGGTCACACGCCCGGTCATTCGGGTTACCAGATCACGTCGGGAGCGGAGTCGTTGCTGTACGTGGGTGATTCGATGCATCACTCGGTCATCTCGGTGCAGAAGCCGGAGTGGTCCATGGGCTTCGACGGTGACCAGGCCGTGGGTGCCGCCAGTCGCGCGGCGTTGATCAACGAGCTCGCGGCCAGCGGGCAACGCGTGTACGCGGTGCACTTCCCGTTTCCGGGCGTCGGCAAGATGGAGAAGCGCGGCGAAGGCGTCGTGTGGGTGGCTGAATAACCGCGGGGATGCGATCGGCGCTGTTCACACTGCTCGCCGCCTGGGGGTTTGCGGGTTGCGCGTCGGTCGACAGGGCTGCCTGCGCCGCCGGTGAGCAATCCGCCGTCAGCGAGACGATCTACTTCGGCATGGCGAAACCCACCGGTGGCAACGTCTCGCAGGAGGAGTGGGCAAACTACCTGCGCACGGAGGTGACGCCGCGCTTTCCCGCGGGGCTCACGGTCTGGCCGGCGGCGGGCCAGTGGCGCGGCAACGACGGGCAGGTGGTGCGCGAGGATTCGTACGTGCTGAATCTGCTCCATCCGGCCGATGCGTCGGCCGAGCGCGAGGTTCAGGCCATCGTCGCGGAGTACAAGAAGCAGTTCGCGCAGGAAGCCGTTTTGCGCGTGCGCTCGCGCGTCTGCACCTCGTTGTAGACGCGCACGCGCTCTAGCGCGCGGACAACTTCGCGGCGTACAGCGCCGCGCCGACCTGCGGCTCGTGCAGCGGTTGGCAGAGCTCGAACGCCGGGCTCGCGGCGGCCAGCGCCTGCCGGAAAGGCATCATGAGCACGTCGCCGGCCGCGAAGGCACCGCCGGAATAGGAGAGGCGCACCTTCTCGCCGGCTTCGAAGCCCAGCTGCTGACGCAGAGCTTCGGCGATGCCCGCCAGCTCCTGCCCGGCGCGGCGGAAGATATCGAGCGCATGCGCATCACCGAGGGCTGCCGCGCGCGTCACCAGCGGGGAGAGCTGCGCCAGCTCGCCGCGGCTCTTCGCGTTCTCGCCATAAACCTGCGCGCACAGGTCGAGGTCGTTCGCGAGCTGCAGTGTTTCGTTGATGAGCGTGTACAGCGGCCCTCTGGGAAGGCGTCCGTCGCTCATGCGTGAGTACACGTTGAGACCCTGCATGGCGATCCAGTAGGCCGAGCCTTCATCGGAAAACGCTTCGCCCCAGCCGCCGGCGCGGGCCGCCCGCGCGCCCCGCTGGCCATAGCCGATGGAGCCGGTGCCGGCGACGATGTTGATGCCGTCTTCGGCGGCCAGCGAACCTGCCCAGCCGCAGACCATGTCGTTGCCCACCGCGAACCGGTCGTGGCCCAATATCGCGCGCGGCAGTGCATCGAGCGCCGGCGTCACCGCGCTGTCTTCGCCGTGCGCGGGCAGTCCGAAAAACGCGTAGGCCAGCTGCGTCGCATCGATGCCGGCGCCGCTCATGATCTGCGTGACGCCGCGCGCCAGCACGTTGCGCACGCCGTCGACGCCGACGTCCGGATGGTAGGTGGTGCCGAGCGTCGCCTCGCCGATGAGCTGGTGCTGGTCGTCGATCAACGCGAAGCGGGTCTTGGTTCCTCCGCCGTCGACGCCGAGGAAGAACCGACCGGTCGATTCGACCGTCATTTGACCAGTGGATAGAGGCGCACGCCCTGGACCACGCGGTTCACGGTGCCTTCCTTGTTCGGGTTGTCGGGTGAAAACCCGAGCTTGCGCGATTGATGGAAGGCATAGAGCTGCGCGACCGCGACGTAGGGCCAGAGCAGCTCCACGTCATGCGCTTCGGTCATGCCCGGCACGGGCAGCGTGTCGCGCGCGTCGCGCGGGCGAGCCGTCACCTCGATGACGCGCGCGGCGCGGCCGTCGCGGCGCAGCTCGTCGACGAGGTCGTGGTCGTACTTGCGCGTGAGAGGATCGTTCGACACGAATACCAGCACCAGCGTGCGATCGTCGACGAAGGTCTTGGGGCCATGACGGAAGCCGAGCGGGGTGTCGAAGCAGGTCGCGACCGTGCCATTGGTCAGCTCGCCGAGCTTGAGCGTGGCCTCGCGGGCCAGGCTCTGGAAGAGACCGCTGCCGAGATACACCACTCGCCGGTAGTCATTCCGCGCGAGCTCCTGCAGCGTGCCATTCGCTTCCTGGATCACGCGCCGCGTGGCCTGCGCGAGGGCGCCGATGCGCGCATCGAACGCGCCGGGCCTGCTGAGCGCGTTGAGAGTTGCATACATCATGCAGCTGAAGCTGGACGTCATCGCGAAGCTCACGTCGTGCGTCTCTTCGGGCAACAGCAACGTCATGGCCTGTCGCACCTGGCTGCGGTTGAGCGCGCCTTCGCGATTGCAGGTCACCACCAGGTGCCGCACGTCTTTGACGAGCGACTCAGCGAGCGTCACGGCCTGCATGCTCTCGGGACTGTTGCCCGAGCGGCCGAACGAGATCAGCAGCAAGGGCTGGTCGGCGTGCAGATAAAGGTGCGGGCAGCTGACGATGTCCGTGGTCGGCACGGCATCGACGCGCGCGGCGATCTCGCGGTCGAGCAGCGGTGCGAGGCAACCGCCGATATACGCCGACGTGCCGGCGCCCGTGAGGATGATGCGCGCGAGCGGATCGTCTGCGACCGGCGCGACGAACGTCTGCAGATCTGCGTGCAGCCCGGCCAGCAGGGCGTGGGTCCGCTGCAGCATCTGTGGCTGCTGCTCGATCTCGCGCGCCGTCCAGAGCGCCCCCGAGGAGGCGAGCTCGTCGGCGCGGACGCCGAGGTGAGATGACAGGAGTTCAGTGGGTGTGGCAGGCATGGTGGTAGTCGTCGAGAACGGCGCCGACATGCGCCATGGAAAGGGACAGCGGGTCGCGCGTGGCCGCGCCTTCACGCACCGCCTGCAGCACAGTGGGCAGGTGCTGGCTGAGCAGCGGGAGGGGCGGCGGATTGGCGCGCAGGTTGTCGAACAGCTTGACGCGCGCGGCTTCGATGACCGGATCCGGCCAGTAGTAACGCACGCGATCGCTGAGCGAGTACTGCAGGTCGACGGTGAGCGGCTTGCCGTTGCCGTGGTAGTACTTCTGCCAGTACTTGGGGAATTCGCGCATGCGCTCGAGCACCGTGTCGCGCAGGCGCGCCTGCGCGTTCTCGGCGCTGATCTCCTGGTCGATTGCATCCAGCGCCCAGAGCGCTTCACGCATGGCGAAGGTGAGGCCGGGCCCCACCTTGAGGATGGCGAAGTGGTCCCTCACGAGCGCGCGCAAGGCGCCGCGCGTCTGGTAGTCAGTCGAATGCGCCTCGTAGACCATGTTGCGCACGGCGGTGATGGCATGGCTCAGAGCCTGCGCCTTGCGCGGGCCGTAGTCGATGACATTGTGATGATCGAACTCGACGCCGGGCTGCACCACGGAGGCGATGACGCGCGACCATGCGGCCTCGAGTCCCGCTGCGAGGAACGCCTGGCGGTGCGCCTCGATGGTAGCTAGGGCGGCTTGCGGCGTGGTGACCGCGAGGCCCTCGATGGCCTCGGTGGCGCCGCCGGGTACCGGCACCTCGGTGCCGATCACGTACACGGGCGGCTCACTGCCGCCGGACGCTTGCGCGTGCGCGGCTTCCGCGGCCTTCGCCAGGCGCACGGCACGGCGCACGATCTCCTCCTCCGGCAGCGGCACGGGGTCGCCCGCGCAGGACATCGAGCAGTCGAGGTGAATCTTGCGGAAGCCCGCGCGGACATAGGCGGCGACCATCGTTTCAGCCTTGGCCATGGCTGCATCGGGGGGGAGGCTCGTCCAGGGATTCGGACCAAGATGGTCGCCGCCTAAAGCGATTCGCGAGACGTCGAAGCCCACGCGATCGGCGATGCCGCGCACGAAACTCACGAAGTCGGCCGGCGTCATGCCGGTGTAGCCGCCATCCTGGTTCACCTGGTTGCAGGTGGCTTCGAACAGCACCAGGCCGTCGTCATGCTGGCGCGCGTGGCGCAGCGATGCCTCGATGACGATGGGGTGCGCGCTGCAAATGGACGTGACCCCCACGGCGTGGCCCTGCTTGTGGCGGGCGATGGTGTCGAGCAGCGCGTTCACGCGCGGCTCGCAATTTTCAAGAGCAGCGCGTTCAAGCGCGGCTCACCGGGTTCGCAGCCGCCGGCGGCTGCTCGGGTTCGATCACCAGCAGCAGCGAAGCGACCAGCGCGAGCAGAAGCCCGACGATCTTCAGCGGACCGGGCACGGCGCCCGCGAACGCGAGCGCCAGCACCGCGGTGACCAATGGCGCGCCGGCGTTGGTCAGCGGCGCGACGACCATGGCCTTGCCGTAACGGAATGCGTACACCAGCGTGAGCGCGCCAATGGCATTCAGGATCTGGATGGCCGCGGTCATCCATGGGCCGTCCCAGCCCATGTTCACGGGCCGGCTGAAGTCGGTCCACGCCCACGCCACGGGCGCGAGCACCAGCCCGCCGATCATCATGTAGAAGAAGATGCTCGCGGCGCTCACCGTGTTGTTGGCGAGCTTCATGAAATACGCCTGCACGCCCCAGGCGGCCATGATGAGCAGCGCCAGGGCGAACCAGCCGACTCCACCTGAATGGGCCTGACCGAATGAGACGTCGAACAACGGCAGCGCCAGCAACGCGAGCACGATGCCGATCGCACCGAGCTTGCCGGTTCGCTCGCGCAGCAGCATGAACGACAGAGCGATCGTGATGGCGGGCGACAGCGAGATGATGGGGAAGACAAAATACGCGGGGCCGATGGTCAGCGCCTTGAAGAGCAGCATCTGTCCACCCGCGCCGAGCAGGCCGATCGTGAGGCCGTAGACGATGGCGCGCGGCGACACGTCGAGCCGCCAGCCGTCGCGCGCGAGTACGAAGATCGCGGGCGGAACCATGGTCAGCGCCCATACGCAGTACACGAGAGTGTCCGGGAAGCCATGCTGTGCCGACAGTCCCGCGAGCGCGCCCCAGACGCCCCAGAGCGCCACGGTGATCAATGCATAAATGACCCAGTTGCGGCGGCTGCCCATGATCAGACTGGCGTCGCCTGCAGGAGAATGAAGCGCTCGAACCGCGCGGTCAGCGTATTCGCCTTCGCATCCACCGTGGCCAGGTCCTTCTCGTTGAACAGGTCACGCACGCGGTAGCGGCCCGGACCGAGGCCGCGCAGCTGCAGCGCGCCGCTGTAGCTCGGTGCGTAGAAGGCGTAGTACATCGCGCCATCCTTCGCGATGGCATGGCCTTCGGGCTTGTCGAAGCCGATGTCGTAGAGGTGGCCGAGGTACTCGCCCTTCGGCAGCATGTGTTCCTTGTAGATAGTCACCCACTTGCGCCACAGCGCTTCTTTCGCGGGCGTGAGCACATAGCCGCCGGGCGGAAGGGTCTCCACGGGCTTGTCGGTGTCCCGGGGCCAGGTGAACTTGGTGGAGATCACGGCGCCGATGCCCACCGACGACGCGAAGTCGTCGCGGTTGTCGGAGAGCTCGACGTGGTCACCGGCCAGGCTGCTGCGCTTGCCGATGATGGCCTTGTAGCTCTTGCCCTTGCTGCGCACCTGCCAGGAGGACAGCGGATCCGAAGTCGGGTACTGATCCGTCGCCGGCAGGTTGTGGAAGTTGAAAACCGTGCCACAGGGACAGAGCTCCACGACCGCATCCGGATTCGCTTCGCGCGCCGCCTTGTGCACGGCCAGCCAGAAATCACCCAGCTTCTCGACGGACTCGTTCGGATGCCGGTGGTTGTGCGCCTTGTTGTAGCAAGGGGCGACGGAGTTCAGGTGCTGGCCGTCGAGCTTGAGTCCCTCGAAGCCCCAGTCGCCGATGATCTTCTTCGTGAGTGCGACGTAGTAGTCGATGGTGGGCTGATAGGCCGGGCACTGCGTGAGCGAGTTCCACCAGCTGACATTCTGGAAGGCGCCGTTCTCGTCGAGCAGCAGCATGTCCGCGTGATCGTGCAGCACGTCGCTGCCCGGATCGGCGGCGAGCGGGGCGATCCACAGGCGCGGGCGCAGTCCCTGCGCGCGGATCGCCTTGACGAAGGCGCGCATGTCTTCATCGCCGCGCGGGA
>DATLDQ010000142.1:0-7130 GCA_035525785.1 Steroidobacteraceae bacterium
CCCTTGGCGAATTCGCCCGTGACCTTGACCATGCCGCCATCGGGGCGCGGCTCGACCCCGTGGTAGATGGCGTTCTCGAGCAGCGGCTGGATCATGAGGCCCGGCACCAGCGCGTTCGGCGGCAGGGAATCGACCTTCCAGTCGACGCTCAAACGGTCGCCGAGACGCAGCTGTTCCATGCGCTGGTAGGTGCGGGCGACGTCGATCTCCTCGGCCAGGCTGATCTCGTTGCGCTTCTCGTTGAGGTTGGCGCGAAACAGGTCGGCGAGGTCCTGCACCGCCTCCTCGGCGCGCGCCGGGTTGCTGCGCGTGAGCGCGGCGATCGTGTTCATGCTGTTGAACAGGAAGTGCGGGCGGATGCGCGCCTGCAGCGCGTGCACGCGCGCGCGGGCCTGCAGCAACACGTTGTGGCGCCACAGGTGCGTCACGTAGAAATAGCGCAGCGCCAGCGCGGTGACCACGAACGAGATGCCGGCGTTGCGCAACAGGAAGGTCCACATGTCGAAGGTCGCGCGCCCTTCGACGATGGCGAAGTACCAGGCCACCCACGAGATGATGGCGACCAGCGACACCGTGAGACCGAGCACCATGATGGAGCCCGCGGCGACGGTCTGGCGATTGAGATAGCGCCGCAACGCGCAGAGCAGCCCGGCGCCGCACAGCGCGACCCACAGGAGGAAAATGGAGGTCAGGCCGAGGTCGGCCCAGAAGCTCAGCACGCCGGAGTTGCGCGCCAGCGCCAGCAGCAGGGCGGTCAGCTCGCAGATCAGGACGATGACCAGTACCGCGGAAGCCGAGCAGAAGTTGGGTAGATAGAGCTGCTGCGCTTCTTCCGTCGTGGGTTTCATGAGCGGCTGGACTTCGCGTCCTTGAACAAGGCCTGCTTGAGCCGGTGGGTGGCGGAGATGTCCTCGTCGCCGTAGCCCAGGCTCATGAGCTCGGCGTACTCGGACAGCATGGCGTCGACCACCGGCAGGTGCACGCCGAGCCGCGCGGCCATGTCGCGGCAGATACCCAGGTCCTTGGCGTGCAGCTTCACGCGGAAGCCCGCCGGATAGGCCTCGCGGATCATGTTAGGAGCGCGGTGCACGAAGTACCAGCTCGAGCCGGCCCCGGCGCCGAGAGTGCTCACCACCTTGTCGAGCGGCAGCCCGTGCGCACCCGCGAAGGCCATGGCCTCGGCGCAGGCGCGGATGATTCCGGCGCACATGATCTGGTTCGTGGCCTTGGTGGCCTGGCCCGAACCTGCCGGGCCGAAGTGCTCGATGGTCTTGCCCATCGCGGCCAGCACGGGCCGCGCGGCTTCGAAGGTATCGCGCTGGCCGCCGCACATGATGGCGAGCGTCGCCTTCTGCGCTCCCTCCACTCCGCCGCTCACCGGCGCATCGAGGAAGCGCGCGCCGCGCGCGGCGAGAAATTCTTCCGCCCAGCGGGCGGTGTCGGCGCTCACTGTGGAGCAGTCGATGACCAGCGCGCCGGTGGTGATGCCGGGGGCCATGCCCTCGAGGACGGCGCGCACGTCGGCATCCGCGGAAACGCAGATCACGACGACCTCGAGGCCCCGCGCGAACTCGGGCAGCGAAGAGGGCGCGGTGACGCCGAGCTCGACGGCGAGTGCCTGCGCCTTGCCGCCGCCGCGGTTCCAGACGGAGTGCAGAAGGCCCGCCCGATGGAGGTTTTTCGCCATAGGGACGCCCATGGCGCCCAGTCCCAGGAATCCGGTGCGGGTCATAGGCAATTATTGCTCACTCGGCGGCGTTGTGGACTCGGAGCTGCAAATGAAAACGCCGTCCACGGGGACGGCGTTAGTCGGAGGCATCGAGAAGGTGTGCTCAGCCCTTGTGCTCAGCCTTGGGGGCCGCAGATCGCTTCGACTTCCTTGAGGGTGTCGACGCGTGCCTGCGCCATCTGCTTCTCGTCGAGAAATTCGCGTTCGCCCTTGTCATTTTCGCGGTAGATCCTGCGCGCGTTGAGGCTCGCCTGGTACTGGTCGCGGGCCTTCTTGCAGCGATCTGCGCGCGTGGACTCGAGGTCTTTGGCCACCTGCGACGCTACGCGCTGGTTGGACTGGTTGTCCGCCGCACGCTGATTGGTGTTGTTCACCTGGTTGGTGTTCGCAGTCTGCTGCGCGGCACTCGCACGCTGCTGGACCTCCGGAGGCAGTTGCGCACCGCTGCTGACACGGACCGAGCCCGGCATTGGCTTGTCGGTGTACATGGTGTTGCCACGTTCATCCACGTATTTGTAGACGTCGCCGGCCTGCGCCAGGTCAACCTGAATGAGCGTGCCCGCGAGCAAGCCCGCAGCTACGGCAAGGATTTTGATGTGTCGCATGACCCTTCCTCCGGTGCGCGCATTATTGCAAAGAGGGCCTATCAGAACCCTTGATGTCGATCACAGACAAGCCCCTTTACAGCGCCGAATACACGAAATGCGGGCCATGGACGGCTTCGCCAACGCAAAGGGCCTGCCGGGTTCGCCCCGGCAGGCCCTGGTTTGCGGGTTTCCCTGCGCAGGCGCTCGTGAGCCCGCCGCAGGTCATGCCCCGTTTCAGCCGTTGTAGGCGCGCTCGCCGTGCGACACGGTGTCGAGGCCCTCGCGCTCCTGCTCCTCGTTCACACGCAGACCGATGGTGAGGTCCACGAGCTTGTAGGCAACCAGCGAGACGATGCCCGACCAGAGGATCGTGGTGCCCACGCCCCAGGCCTGCGCGATCAGGTGATCGGCGATGCTGTACGCCGCCGGATCCGGCAGGGCATTCAAGCCATAGTTGATCACGTCGGTGCCACCCAGCGCGGGCGAGTTGAATACGCCCGTGAGCATCGCGCCGACGATGCCGCCGACGCAGTGCACGCCGAACACGTCGAGCGAATCATCGTAGCCCAATGCCTTCTTGAGACCCGACACCGCCCAGAGGCAGATGAGCGCGGCGAGAACGCCGATCGCGATGGATCCCATGGGGCCGACCCAGCCGCAGGCCGGCGTGATGGCGACGAGACCCGCGACCGCGCCCGAAGCAGCGCCCAGCATCGTCGGTGAACCCTTGATGATCCACTCGCCGAACATCCACGCGAGGGTCGCGGCAGCCGTGGCCAGCAGCGTGTTGGTGAACACCAGCGTGGCGAAACCGTTCGCTTCGAGGTTGGAACCGACGTTGAAGCCGAACCAGCCCACCCACAGCAGCGCCGAGCCGATCATGACCATGGGCAGGTTGTGCGGCGGCAGTGCCGCCTGGCCATAGCCGATGCGCTTGCCGATGAGCACGCAACCCACGAGACCCGCGATGCCGGCGTTGATGTGAACCACCGTGCCGCCCGCGAAGTCGAGTGCGCCCTTGTTGAAGAGGAAGCCCGCATTCACATTGGCCGCAGCACCGGCGGCTTCCGAGGTGAAGGCGTCCGGACCAGACCAGAACCAGACCATGTGCGCGATCGGGTAGTACGCGAACGTGAGCCAGATCAGGATGAACACCAGCAGCGCGCTGAACTTGATGCGCTCGGCGAAGGCGCCGACGATGAGGGCCGGCGTAATCGCGGCGAACGTCGCCTGGAAGCAGAAGAAGCCCAGCTCCGGGATGTTCGTGGCCTTGCTGAAGGTGCCGGTGATCGAGTCGCCGGTCATCCCCTTGAGGAACGCCTTGCCGAATCCGCCGAAGAACCCGTTCGACCCCTCGGTGAACGCGACGCTGTAGCCGTAGATGGCGAACAGCAGTACACCCACGCAGAAAATGATGAACACCTGCATGAGCAGTGACAGCACGTTCTTGCTGCGGACCATGCCGCCATAGAACAGCGCCAGACCCGGAATGGTCATGAGGATGACCAGCACGGTGCTCGTCATGAGCCAGGAAACGTCACCCTTGTTGGGTGGTGGCGGCGCGTCCTGCGCGAATACCAGTACCGGCAACATCATCAGCAGCGCTGCGCCGAGACCGCGCATGAGGCTGCCACCTTTCGTTCTCTTATTATCTAGATGCATGTATTAGCTCCTCAACGACATCTCAGGCTGCCGCCGCGCCGGATTCGCGCGTGCGTATCCGCACGGCTTCACCGACTGGCGCCAGAAAAATCTTGCCGTCACCGGTCTTGCCGGTGCGGCACACGTTGCTGATGGCTTCCACGACGGATTCGGCGGAAGCCTCGTCGAGCACGATCTCGACGTGGAGCTTCGGAACGAACTCGATGCTGTACTCGGAGCCCTTGAAGTGCTCCGTGTGCCCGCGCTGACGTCCGTACCCGGTGACTTCGGTGACGGTGATCCCCTGCACGCCGAGGCGCGCGACGGCCATTTGCAGGTCGTCGAGCTTCCAGGGACGGATGATGGCAGTGATCATTTTCATCGCTTCGGCATCGTTATCCGATGGATCGCGCGGCTGCGCCGCGCGTATGCTCCCTATCAACAGCTGGTTTGGACCTGCGTGAGTCGGTGAACAAAGTGCAGGTTCCATGCCAGCCCGAACAGGACCGCGAGGGCCGCTGCGGCGCGAAAAACGCCGGTATCCAGCGATTCGCGCCCAAAATTGGGGCGGCTCGTTTGGTCGCGCAACAAAAGGGGGCACTCGCCCCGCAACCAGTCAGGAGAGCCGCGGTGGAGTTACCCAAGGTCGAAGAGTTGCTGCGCAGCCTGATGCAAGGCCTGCCGCCCGGGCTCGTATCCGGTGCCAGCGGGTTGCGCGAAGATCTCGAGAACAATTTCCGCGCGGTGCTGCGCGCCAACCTCGGCAAGCTCGATCTCGCGGGCCGCGATGAGTTCGACGCGCAGCGCAAGGTGCTCGAACGCACGCGGGCGCGGCTCGAACAGCTGGAGCAACGCGTGGCCGCGCTCGAAGCGCAGCGCCCGGCGTAGACGCGCAGCGGAGTCGGCTCTGCGCGCCTGAAAGTCTGATCCGGCATTGCCCAAGGAGGGGCGAAGCATGCTGCGGTTATGGGTGTAGCCCGCGTCGCGAGCCGCGCGCAGCTCGGGTTGTCCGCGCCACGCGTCGAAGTCGAGGTGCACCTGGGTGGCGGGCTGCCCACGTTTTCCATCGTCGGCATGCCGGCCACCGCGGTACGCGAGAGCAAGGACCGGGTGCGCGCGGCCCTGGCCACGTCGGGTTTCGAGTGGCCCGCGGGCCGCATCACCGTGAATCTCTCGCCCGCGGATCTGCCGAAGGAAGGTTGTCGCTACGATCTGCCCATCGCGCTCGGCATCCTGCTCGCGTCGTCGCAGATCACGGTGCCCGAACAGCGGCTGGCCAACAGCGAGTTCTATGGCGAGCTCGGTCTCGCGGGCGAGCTGCGGCCCATCCGCGGCGTGCTGCTGGCGGCGGCGCATGCCGCGCGCGAACAACGCTCACTCGTCGTGCCTGCGGCCAATGTCAGCGAGGCGCGCATCGCCTCGCCGCGCATCCGCGGCGCCGACAGTTTGTTAGGCGTGTGCGCGCTGGCGCGCACAGGCGACACCATAGAGCTCGAGCCCGAGACTCCTCCCGCCGCGGTGGCGGGATCCGGGCTCGATCTCGTGGACGTGCGCGGTCAGGCAGTGCCGAAACGGGCCCTCATTATCGCGGCGGCGGGCGGGCACAGCCTGCTGCTGGTAGGTCCGCCGGGCACGGGGAAAACCATGTTGGCGCAGCGGCTGCCGGGGTTGCTGCCGCCGCTCGACGCCAGTGAGGCGCTCGACGTGGCCGCCATCGCCTCGGTGAGTGCGCGCGGTTTCGCGCCCGAGGAGTTCGGGCGCCGTCCTTTTCGCGCGCCGCATCACACGGCGTCGGGCGGCGCGATCATCGGTGGAGGGCGCGGCGTGCGTCCCGGAGAAGTCAGCCTCGCGCATCGGGGCGTGCTGTTCCTCGACGAGCTGCCCGAGTTCAATCGCACCGTGCTCGAGTCCTTGCGCGAGCCGCTCGAATCCGGCGTGGTCGCGGTGTCTCGCGCGGCGCTGCAAGTGGAGTACCCGGCGCGCTTCCAGCTCGTGGCCGCGATGAATCCGTGTCCTTGCGGATATCTCGGCGAACCCACCGGCAATTGCCGTTGCGCGCCGCCCGAGATCGCGCGCTACCGCGCCCGGATCTCGGGGCCGCTGCTCGACCGCATCGACCTGCGCGTGACCGTGCCAGCGGTGCCGAGCGAAGAGCTGCTCGACGAAGACCCCGCGGGTGCGCCGCGCCTAACCACCGACGCGGCGGCGGCGCAGGTGCGCGCGGCGCGCGAGATCCAGTTGCGCCGTGCCGGCAAGCTCAATGCGGAGCTCGCCGGCGCGGATCTGCGCCGCTGTTGTCGTCTCAGTCGCGAGGCGCGGCTGCTGCTCGCGCAGCTGCGCGCGAAGTTCGAGCTGTCCGCGCGGGGAGTGCATCGCGTGCTGCGTGTGGCGCGCACGATTGCCGACCTGCACCCGGATGCTCCGGCGACGCTTGCTCCCGGCCACATCGCCGAGGCATTGCAGCTGCGGCGCGCGATCTGAACGTCGCCGGTTTTCCGGTCCCGGAAACGAAACGGGCCCTGTCGATGACAGGGCCCGCGAGGCGCGATTGCAGAAGCTGTTACTGGTTGAGCTCGATCATGTGGTCGACGGCCTGCTTGATGAGGTCGTCGGGCCAGGCGGCCTGGCCGCCCTTGGGCGGCATCACGCCAGCCTTGCCCTGGAAGCCTTCGACAGCGTGCTTGTAGAGAGTCGCCTTGCCCTGGGCGATACGCGGACCCCAGGCCGACTTGTCACCCACCTTGGGGGCTCCGGCGATGCCGGCGCCATGGCAAGCGACACAGGCCGACTGGTAGGCGGCGCTGCCATCGGCCGGAACCGCGGCGGCGGTGGTGGCCGGGCCGGCGTTTTCGATCTTCAGCGCCGAATTGTCCTGGCCGGCGACAGCCACGCGGTCCACGGGCTGCAGGCGTGTCTTCACGCTGTCCTCGTAGCGAGGGTCCGTGGTCACCTGCTTGCCCTGGTGCTCGGCGCCAACGTGCCGCGCGAAAGCAAAAAGGCCGAGGGTCACGGCGAACAAAATGCCGAGAACGAGGCTGAAATTATTGAAGAAATGCGAGTCCTGCTTGCTCATGGGCGCGAAGTATATCTATGAGTAAATTGGCGCGCCCGATTGGATTCGAACCAACGACCTGCAGCTTCGGAGGCTGCCACTCTATCCAGCTGAGCTACGG
>DATLDQ010000159.1:0-15221 GCA_035525785.1 Steroidobacteraceae bacterium
GGCAGGCCCGTGTCCTGATTGACGAGACGCACGCGCGCGCCATTCACGGGTGCCCCGGTCTGGGAATCGAACACCAGGCCGTAGGGATCGACCAGCGCGTCGGCCTGCGCTTCGTCGGAATCGTCGGTCGGATCGACATAGGTCGCATCGAGCTGCGAGTTGCGTTCCACCTGCAGCGCGCAGTCGGCCTGCGCGGCGCTCGCGGAGGTGGCGATGTAGCCGACGAACACGCCGGTGTCGGGGCCGGTTTCGGAAAGACGCAGGACTTCCGCGTCGCCCGTGATGCGCGCGGCGACGCGCACGTCCACGGTCTCGATGGCATTGGCATCGCGGTTGCGGTCGACATCGACCACGCGCACGAAGATCGGGTCACCGGCATGCGCGATGGCGGTGTCCTGCATGGGAATGGGCTGCGTCGGGTCGAGCGCGCCCTGTCCCTGGGGCGCCGGTGACGGCAGCGGAAAGAAACCATTGCTCGAACGGCACTGCGTCGGGCCCGCGGTGCTGCTCGCGAGGCTGCCGGCGTCGTATCGCGCCAGGCCGATGGTGGCGCGTGACGGCAGCGGCTGCACGGTCAGCGTCACTTCGTTCGAAAGAGTGGTGCGAATACCGGCACCGGCCTGGAAGGCGACGCTGCCGGTATTGCGGATAACCGTTCCCGACGGCGTGATTTGCGCCACGGAAACCTGTGTGGCAGTGAGACCTGCCGCAAATAACAACGAAGCTCCCAACCAGCGTTTCAGCCGGCCCACAAACGCGCCGAAGGCGGGGTAGCTAGTCGCTACCCCGCCCTCTGCGTGAGAGTACCCGTTGTCGCGGGCGTGGGACTTGGGTCGTCCCCTCGGGCTCCAGGCCCGTTTGCCCGCCGCGGTGAACGTCATGATTGCGTTGCAGCCTTCCGACGTCCGATCAGTTGTTGATGGTCACGCGGAAGACCACCACGGCCCGTTCGGCCGCCGTACTGCCCGGGTTGATCACACCCGACGCAGCCGCCGGCGAATTGATCGCACGCGCGGTGACGAAGGGCATGGTGCCCGCCACGTCCGCCACGGCCACGCCATTGAGCGTGGTGGAACCCGCGACATACGTGGTGTTGGCCGGAACGATTTCCGTGAGCGTCGCGCCGCTGGTCACGAGACCGTTGTTCTGCACGGTGATCGTGTACTGGATGACCGCCCCTGGAATGGCCTTCGCCTGGCCGGCCGGGCTGAAGCCATCGCTGACCACGCTGTAGGCCTTGGTCACCGTCAACGTGCCGACGAAGTACTGGTCGTACGCCAGGCTCTCGCCGTTGTTGATGACGTTGTCGATGGCGACACCCGACTCGGCATAGACGATATCCACGGTGCCGGCGGCATCTGCCGCACCGGACGGTGCTTCGATGACCGTGCCGCCGGTGTTCGACGGACGCACGCGCAACTGGATGGTCGACGCGTTGCCGTTGGCCACCGAGGCCGAAGCCGCTGGCGTATCAGCACGTACGAACACGTATGCGCAGCTGTCTTCGGCGATCGCCGGCAGGAACGTGGTCGCCGGCTCGCCCGCGAAGGTCGGCGTGATTGTCGTAGCCACGGCGCACGCCGTGCTCGACACGTGGACCGTGAAGTTCGACATGTCGAATGCGTCGTTGCGGCCAAAGATCTGCTGCACCGGCGTCGGCTGCGTGTTGCTCGCGTCGAGCTTGAATTCCTGCGCACCGTTGGTGGTGTTGGTCACCTTGAAAACCGTGACCACGCCGGTGAGACCAGGACTGGTCACGGTGGCGGCGGTGTTGGTTTCCTCGGCGACGAACATCACCTTCTTGTCGACCTTGAATGTCGTTGCGGTGCCCCCGCCCGCGCCCGGCGTCGAATTGCCGCTCGGCGAAGACTGGATGACTGTTTGCGGGACGCCGGAAACGCTGTAGTTGACGCTGGCCGTGTTGGTGATGTCGGTGTTGAAGTTCGTATCGGCGCCGGCCGCGAAGACGGCAGGCGCTACACCGACCAGGGCCAGCGCAACCACAGCGAGACTGGCTCGCCGTTTGTGCTGATGGGTCAATTTCATGGGTACTCCTCTCTCAATTTCCTAAGAACAAATCGAAATCAATTCAGGACCGCGCTGAAGCGCGCCGACACCTGCGCGTCGGGCTGCAGCGAGTCCTTGAAGATCCAGCGGATGGCTTTGTACTCATCGGCGCGCGCGGGGCGCGCGGCGCCGTTCTCCTGCACCGTGAGCTGGGCCGGGGCGCCGAAGCTCTTGCCGTCGAGCGAATAGCTGATCTCGCTACCCGCGCCGTTCGCCGAGTTCGCCACGTAAGTCATGTGCGCCGGCACGGCGTTGTTGATCGTCACCTTCTCCGACGGCTGCTTGCAGACGTTCTTCGCGGTGACCGTCCAGATCACTTCCACGCCCGGCAACACCTTGGTAGCCGGCACGAGCCTGGTGGATTTCTCGCCTTTGGCGTCGACGACTTCCTGCTTGACCTCGGCGATCGACTTGAGCTCGATGCAGCCCGGATCAGCGGCAAAGGCCTGCGAGCCGAAGGCCCACGAGACCGCGACGACGGCGATGAATGCTTTCTTCCCCTTGAACATCTGTGTCTCCTTCACTGTTTATTCCTGGTGATCAATTGCCGGCCCGGATCGTGACGCTGAAGGTCACGGTCTGCGGGCCGCTGGTGGATTTGAGATCGCCGAGCGTCACGCGCACGCGTTCCGGCGCCGTCGACGAGTAGTCGCCCGCGTCCGTATCCGCGCCATCGGTGAGCGGCAGCGAGTTGAGGCGCAACGAATTCGCCACGTAGACGGTGTCCGCCGGGATGTTGTCGCTGAACACTGCGCCCGCGGCGGTGCCCGCCCCCGTCATGTTGATGACGATGGTGTAGTCGATGCGCGCGCCAGGCACGGGTGAACTACCGGCGGGCCCCACCACGGTCTGGCTCTTGACCGCGGTGATGTTGACGCCGGTGACGCGGTAGTCGCTGTCCGCCTCATCGTCGCCCTCGTTGCTGCCGATGATCGCGTCGATGGCGGTGCCATTGAGCGGATTCGTGCCCTGGCCGGCGAACACCGTGCCCGCGGCGCCCGTACCGGTACGCGACGTCGCCGTCAGGCGCGTGCGCCCGAGATCGCCGTCCGCGACCGTGCCCGGGATGTCGTTGACCACCCAGACCACGATCTCCTGGTCGGCGTTGAGCACCGGATCGTTGCCGCCCGCGCCGGGTACGTACGGCGTGTCGGCCGCGGTGAACACGTTGTTGCCATCGTCTAGGTAGATAGACGTCGAATACGGCACCGGGTCGAACTGGTCGCCGGTGATCGTGCTGCTCATGGTCAGCAGGAAGGTCTCGGTCGAATTGCCGGTGTTGGTGACGAGGTACTTCGCCGCTTGCTGCGTGTCGCCGGCGTTCACGTCGACGATCGCGGTCTGCGCCGTGACGTCGACGTTGATGATTTCCGCGACGGTGACGCTGACCAGGTTGGAAGACGTCGTGGCGTTGACCGAGCCCACCGCGTAACTCACTTCGGCGGTGTTGTTGATCACCGTGCCCGCGGGTGCGCCGCGCGCGTGGGCCTCGTTGTGCACGAGCCCAAGGACCAAAGAGAGAGCGCTGGCGGCTCCCAGGATGCGTAACGATTTCAAGACTGGTACTCCTCGATTCGCCCCGCGACCGATTGCGGGAGGAGGCGTCAACTCCCTGACATCAGGGAATTCCCTACCTCGCTGCGATGCATAATAGGAATCGAGGGTCTGGAGCCCCGTGACTGGGGTCTCGCGTACCCTGTCGTCACTGAGATACGGATCACATATAAAGAGTCGCGAACCCGTGGAGACCAGCCATGGCAGGTAGGAAACCGCGCCAAGCCCGTGAAAATGTGACGGAAATCAAGCTCGTCGCGAATGGCGCGACGAACGAAAATTCCGCTAAAGAAGGCTTCGCCGCGGCCGATACGGGCTTACAACCGGAGCTCGAACACGCGGCAGCGACCGATGCCGCCGAGCAGATCCTCGGTGCGAACCCCCTCCTCGGGATCGACCGCGAAGAGTTGTTAGCCGCGGGCCAGCGCCTGCTGCGCCTGATGACACTGGACCCGCAGGTCCTCATCGAAGAGAACCTCGAGTTCGCGCGTGAGCTCGTGGCCATCGTCATGGGCAACTCGAAAATACTTCCGGACGCACGCGACCGGAGGTTCAGTCACAACGTCTGGATCCAGAACGGCTACTACAAGCGCCTCATGCAAGGCTTCGTGGCGTGGCGGGACATGCTGAACCGCATCCTCGACCGCGCCGCGACCACGACGGACGACCGCGAACGCGCGCGCTTCGTCCTGCAGCTGTTCACCGAGACCTTCGCGCCCACCAACTCGCTGCTCGGCAACCCCGGCGCACTGCAACGCCTCACCGAGACGCGCGGCAAGAGCGTTCTGTGGGGACTGCAGAACTTCCTCGACGACCTCACCAACAACTTCGGCATGCCCCGGCAGGTAGACGATCGCAAATTCCAGGTCGGGCGGAACCTGGCGACGACGCCAGGCGCGGTGGTCTATCGCGGCGAGACCTTCGAGCTCATCCAGTACACGCCTCAGACCGACATCGTGCAGAAGCGGCCGCTCCTGATCGTGCCGCCGCAGATCAACAAGTTCTACGCGACCGATCTGGCGCCAGGCCGCAGCTTCGTCGAATTTGCCGTCCAGCATGGCATCCAGACTTTCGCGATCAGCTGGCGCAATCCCACTGCGGCGCAACGCGACTGGAACATCGAGACCTATCTGACGGCGTGCAAGGAGGCCATCGATGTCGCCTGCGACATCACCGGCGCGGATCGCGTGAACGCCATGGCCGCCTGCGCGGGCGGCTTCACACTCGCGACACTGCTCGGCCATCTCGCCGCGAAAGGTGAAACGCGCATTGCCTCCGCGACGCTTCTGGTGACGGTGCTCGACACGTCGGCACCCACCCTGCTCGGCCAATTCGCCTCACGCACCGGCGTGAACGCCACCATTGAAAAATCGCGTCGCGCCGGCGTGCTGGAAGGCAGCGAGATGGCGCGTGTGTTCGCCTGGCTGCGCCCCAACGATCTCGTGTGGCTGTTCGTCGCCAACAACTGGGTGATGGGAAATCGCCCACCGGCCTTCGACATCCTCTACTGGAATTCCGACACGACGCGGCTGCCGGCGGAGTTCCATGCCGATCTGCTGCGCATGTTCATGGACAACCCGCTCAAGCAGGCCGGCAAGATGAACGTGCTGGGCACATCCATCGACATGTCGAAAGTCGACGTACCCGCCTACGTAGTCGCAGGCGTGACCGACCACATCACTCCGTGGCAGGCGTGCTACCAATCGCGCAACATCCTGCGCGGCAAGATCGATTTCGTCCTGTCTTCGAGCGGGCACATCCAGAGCATCGTGAATCCTCCGACCAACCCGAAGGCCAAGTATTTTCTCAACGGTTCGATGCCGGACGACCCGGAGACCTGGCTCTTGGGCGCCACCGGGCATGCGGGCAGTTGGTGGGATCACTGGAGCCACTGGTACCGTCGGCACGGCGATGGCGAGGTGACCGCACCGCGGGCTCCCGGCAATGAACGCTATCCGGCAGGCGATCCGGCGCCGGGCCGGTACGTCCACCAGAGATGAGCAAGCCGCAGATCGAATACGTCGAAGTCGATGGCGTGAACCTGCGCGTCGCCACGCAGCACGGCAAGGAGGGTCTGCCGCTGCTGCTGTTCAATGGCATCGGCGCGAATCTCGAGCTGTGTTTTCCATTCATGGAAGCATTGCCCGAGCGCGAGATCGTAATCTTCGACGTGCCCGGTGTCGGCCGCTCCGAGATGAGTTGGCGTCCGCGCCGCTTCTCCGGGCTCGCGCGCCTGGCAAACAAACTTCTCGACCGGCTCGGCTATCAGCGCGTCGACGTGATCGGCGTATCTTGGGGCGGTGCGCTGGCCCAGCAGTTCGCACGCCAGTATGCGGATCGCTGCCGGCGGCTGATACTCGCCGCGACTTCGCCGGGCGCCATCATGGTCCCCGGGCGGCCGTCAGCGCTGTCGAAGATCATGACGCCCCGTCGCTACCTCTCGCCGACGTACATGCAAAAGGCCGCGGGCGATATCTATGGCGGCGAAGCGCGCCGCGATCCCAAGCTCATGTCCGCGCACACTTCGCGGGTCATCGCGCCGCAATTCATGGGCTACCTCTATCAATTGCTGGCCGGTGTCGGCTGGACCAGCATCCATTGGCTGCATCGCATCCGGCAGCCAACGCTCGTGATGGCGGGCGCGGACGATCCGCTGGTGCCGCCCGCCAATGCGCGCATCATCGCGATGCTCGTTCCCAACAACCGGCTGTTCATCGTTCCGGGTGGCGGACACCTTTTCATGCTTCATTCGCTCGACAAGGTGGCGCCCGTGGTCCGCGAATTCCTGGACTCCGAGACGCCCCTCGCACGTTGAGCGCCGCTTGACTCCGATGTCTGCGCACGTATGATGCATCGCATCATTGCTGCGCCGCAGCACAGGAGTCGGCATGAACTCTCAAGGCAAAGTTATTGAATCCACTGCAGTTATCCGCTCCCACGCGGCCGCATTGACCCGGACCACCCTCGCCGCGCTGCAGGTAGTGGGGCGCGAGCTCGACAAGGTCACGCGGCGCCACGCGGCGCGCTTCGTGAGGCAAAACTCTTCGATCGCCCGCGACGCCGGCAAGGAATTTGCGGCGCTCGCCCGCTTCGCCTATCAACAGTTGGCGACGCGCGAATCAGCGCCGCTGCGCAAGACAGGCAAGGCGGCGCGCAAACGGACGGCCAAGACCGCCTGACCTGTCCTCCATCGCGAGTCAAAAGGACTCACGATTCGCGCGCCGCTTTCCCAGGGCGCGTATTCTTTTTGTTGTTTGGTTTCTTCATTTATCGGCGCATTCCCAGAGCTGTTATCGCTAACACCCATATGGCCGCGGTAGTGTGGTTCACGGCTATACTCCGTTGTCTCGTCAGGACAAGACAGACAATTCAAGGACCAATAAATGGCCACAGCGCCCCAAGCGTTCATTTCCCTTCCGCAACTCGCGCCCGCGGTCGCCGACTGGGTCGAGTCGATCCGCCAGCTGACCACGCCGGATCGCGTGCACTGGTGTGACGGGTCTGCGGCGGAGCTCGCGCGACTCAAGCAGCAGCTCGAGAAGTCCGGGGAACTGAAACAGCTCAATCAAACTACCTTCCCCGGCTGCCACATCGCCTACTCCCATCCTTCGGACGTCGCGCGCGTCGAGCACCTCACCTTCATCTGCACGCGCAACCAGGAAGACGCCGGACCCAACAACAACTGGATGGACCCGGATGAGGCTCGCGCCAAGATGCGCGCGCTGTTCAAGGGATGCATGAAAGGCCGCACGCTGTACGTGGTGCCCTACTGCATGGGCCCCATCGATTCGCCGTACTCCCGCTGCGGCGTGGAGATCACCGACAGTGCTTACGTCGTGATCAACATGTCCATCATGACGCGCATGGGGCAGCCGGCCCTCGAGCGCATCGCGCGGGATGGCAAATTCGTGAAGGGTCTGCATTCCACGGGCGAGCTCGACCCCGAGCGCCGTTTCATCATGCATTTCCCCGAGGAACTCTCCATCGAGAGCTACGGATCCGGGTACGGCGGTAACGCGCTGCTCGGCAAGAAATGTCATGCGCTGCGCATCGCCAGCTGGCAGGCCCGTACCGAAGGGTGGCTCGCGGAGCACATGCTGATCGTCGGCATCGAGAATCCACAGGGCGAAACCCACTACATCGCGGCGGCCTTCCCGTCCGCTTGCGGCAAGACCAATCTCGCCATGCTGATTCCGCCCGACTCGATGCCGGGCTGGAAGATCTGGACGGTCGGCGACGACATCGCCTGGCTGCATCCCGGTCCCGATGGTCGTCTGTACGCGATCAACCCGGAAGCGGGTTACTTCGGTGTGGTGCCGGGCACCAACCGGGCCACGAACAAGAACGCGTTCGACATGATCCATCGCGACACGCTGTTCACCAATGTCGCACTCACCGAAGACAACGAGCCGTGGTGGGAAGGCCGCAAGCTCAACACGCCGGTGCTCGACTGGCAGGGCAAGCGCTTCGATGGCGCTGGCGGCGGCGTGTCCGCGCATCCGAACTCACGGTTCACGGTATCGGCCAGGAGCAATCCTATCTACTCGCCTCGCTCCGAGGATCCGCAGGGCGTGCCGATCTCGGCGCTGGTGTTCGGCGGGCGCCGCCGCGAAGTCGCCCCGCTCGTGTACGAAGCCCGCGACTGGCAACACGGCGTGCTCATGGGGGCGTCGGTCGCTTCCGAAACCACGGCCGCCGCGACCGGGGCCGTGGGCGTCGTGCGCCGCGACCCCATGGCCATGAAGCCATTCGCCGGTTACAACTTCGGCGACTACTGGCAGCATTGGCTGGACGTGGGCCGCAAGCTCGAGCACCCGCCTAAGATGTTCCACGTCAACTGGTTCCGCCGCGATTCGGCCGGCAAGTTCCTCTGGCCGGGCTACGGCGACAATCTGCGCGTCATGGAGTGGATCCTCAAGCGCTGTGCCGGCAGGGTCGGCGCCCGCGAATCCGCCATCGGCTATCTACCGAACCCCGGCGACCTCAATCTCGAGGGCGCCAACGTCAGCGAGAGCACGATGCAGGAGCTGCTCGCGGTGGCGCCGGATGCGTGGCGCAAGGAAGCCGCGGAGATGCGCGAATACCTGAAGGAGTTTGGCGCCCGTGCACCCGCGGAGATGTCCGCGGAGCTGGACCGAATCGAGAAACGCCTGGGCTGAGGCTAGGCTTCTTCGCAGTAGAAGCGAATGGTCAGCGGCGAGTCGCGCTCGGGCACGCGCCCGAGCCCGATGAGCCCCTCGCCCTTGATCTGCACGCTATCTCGGCGCACGAACAACTCTTCGCCGCCCTCCGCCTGCACGAACGTGCCATTGGTGGACTGATCGATCAACACGAACTTGTTGCGGTTGATCTCGATGCGCGCATGCAGGCGCGAGATGAGATTGCCGCGGATCACGAGATCATTGTCGTCCGCGCGGCCGATGGCGACGTTGGGCCGCTGCTCCGTGAGCATGACCTCACCGCCGTCGAACGTGAGCCGCAGGCGCATCGCCCGCCGGCCTTCGGTCGCGGTGATGGCGACCGATGGCAGCATGCTGGTGATGTCGTCGGTCTGCCAGAGCACTTCGAACAGCGTGACCTCGGCGCCTTGACCCTTGATGGTCGCGACGTCGATCTGGCGCACCGCCGACTGCCAGCCCGGTGACAGCTGCGACACCATGGCTTCCGTGGTGATGATCTGGCCGGCCTTGGCCTGGCTGGTCATGCGATTCGCGGTGTGCACCGTCGAACCGAAGACATCGCGGTTCTCGACGACCACGGGGCCCGCGTGACAGCCGATGCGAATGGCCACGTGATGGCCTTCCGCCGTGAGCTCCGGATTGCCGGTAATGGATTTCTGCATCTTGGCCGCGGCATTCAGGGCGTCGTTCGCCACCGCGAAGGTCGACATGACCTCGTCACCCATTGTCTTGATGACTGTACCGTGATGTTCCTCGGTGGCCTGGCGCATGATGTCGATGCAGATGGCAACCACTTCGCGTGCGCGTTGGTCCCCGAGCTCTTCATAGAGCCGCGTCGAGCCGACTACGTCGGCGAAAACGATGGCGAGTTCAACGTCTTTGGCCATAGGAACCAGGAGGAAGGACGCCGGGGATTATATACATATGACCTAGAATGACAGCCCATTCGCCCGACCCAATCCCAGGCAACCTCACCCCAACCGGCCTCATGCTCAAACTGAACTACCCGTTTTTCGCTTTATTCCTGCTCACTTTCATCGGTTCCACCGCCGCCGCCGACAAGCCCGCCTTCTCACGCGCGGACCTTGCGGCCGCCGCGTCACTGCGCGAACGCGCCCTGGCCGATGGCACCGCCTACCAGCTGGTCACGTCGCTGACCACCGAAGTGGGCCCGCGCCCCGCGGGCTCACCCGGAGACAAGGCTGCGGTCGCATGGGCACTGCGTGAAATGCAGCGGCTGGGTTTCGCCAATGTGCACACTGTCGAGGCAACGGTGCCTCACTGGGTGCGCGGCGAGGCGGAGTTCGAAGTGCTGGCTCCCTGGCGGCAGTCCATGCCCACGCTGGCGCTGGGTGGAAGCATCGGTACGGGCATCGAAGGCATCGAGGCCGAGGCCGTGATGGTCAAGGACCTCGAGGCTCTGGCAGCCCTGCCAGCCGGCGCGGTCAAGGACCGCATCGTGTTCTTCAGCAATCACATGGAACGCACGCGCGATGGCAGCGGCTACGGCAAGGCGGTGGCGGTTCGCGCCAGCGGCCCATCGGCGGCCGCCGCCCTCGGCGCCGTGGGCATCGTCATCCGCTCGGTGAGCACCAGCGACCTGCGTTTCCCGCACACGGGCGCGACACGCTACGCCGCCAATGCACCGCGCATCCCGGCGCTGGCCATCGCGAACCCCGATGCCGACGCCCTCGTTCGGCAATTCGAATCCGGCAAGACCGTCCGCCTGCGCATCAGGAGCAGCTCGCGCGAACTTCCCCAGACGAAGTCGGCATCCGTGGTCGGCGACCTGCCGGGCACCGATCTGGCGCAGGAAATCGTGCTGCTCGGCGCGCACCTCGACTCCTGGGACCCGGGCGTGGGCGCGCTCGACAACGGCGCCGGCGTCGCCATCATGATGGGCGTCGCCAAGGTCATCAAAGATCTGGACATGAAGCCCCGGCGCACCATCCGCGTCGCCCTGTTCGCCAACGAGGAGTTCGGCACCTCGGGTTCGCTGGCCTATGTCGCCGCCAACGAAGCCGAGACCGCGCACCACGTCCTCGGCCTCGAAGCCGACTTCGGCGCCGGCCCGGTGTGGCGGCTATCTAGCCGCGTCAACCCCGACCAGTTGCCGGTGGTCGAGCAGATCCATCGCGCGCTGGCGCCGCTCAGGCTCGAGCGCGGTGGTAACGAAGCGAATGGCGGCGCCGATCTCGACGCGCTGGGCAAGCTCGGCATGCCCATCCTCGAACCCAACCTCGACGGCACGAAATATTTCGACGTGCACCACACCGCCAATGACACCCTCGCGCAGGTCGACCCGGCCGCGTTGCGCCAGTCGGTGGCCGCATTTGGCGTGACGGTCTGGCTGGGCGCGCAGTACTCCGGTACCTGGGAGCGCGTCAGCAGCGAGAAGCCGCCGCGCCGATGAAGACCGCCAGGGAACTCATCGCGCAGCTCGAGCTGGTGCCGCACCCCGAGGGCGGCTGGTACCGCGAGACGCACCGTTCGACGGAGCTCATCCAGACCGCGCGCGGGCCGCGCGCGGCGCTGACGTCCATCTACTACCTGCTCGAAACGCCGCAGTTCAGCCGCTGGCACGTCGTGGGCTCCGACGAGATCTGGCATTTCCACGACGGCTCGCCGCTCGAACTACTGATCTATCGGCCGGCCACGCGCGAGCTGTCGAGCCGCGTGCTGGCCGCCCCGTCGGGTGGCTATGAACCGGTGGTCACCGTGCGGGCCGGCGATTGGCAGGCCGCACGCAGCCTCGGTGACTGGACATTGATGAGCTGCGATGTCGGTCCCGGCTTCGATTTCGAAGACTTCCAGTTCATCGCCTCGGTCGACGGACATCGCGAGCATTTCCGCGAGTCGCTCGCGGAATTCCAGAACCTGCTCTGATCAGTCCGCGGCCCTGGTCAGGCGGGAACCTCCAGCCGGTCGCAGGCATTGCCTGCCTCGACGAAGAGTCCCGGGCCCGCCTTCGGATCGCGCGAGCCCTCGGACAACCGGCGGCGGAACTCCTTGGCGCCGGGCAGCCCGGAATACAGGCCGAGCATGTGCCTCGCGATCCAGCTGAGCTTCTCGCCGCGCGCCATCTCGCGCGACGCATAGGCCGCCATGCGCTCCAGCAATCGCAGCCGGTCGACCGGCAGGCCCGCCACTTCCGCGAGCAGCGCCGGCCGGTGATAAGCCTCGCGGCCCAGCATGACGCCGTCGGCCCAACCGAGCTCGCTAACTACCTGCGCGCTCGTGCGCAGGCCGCCGTTGAGGACCACCGGCACCGGCGCGATGGCCGCCTGCAGCTCGCGCACCACGTCGTATCGCAACGGCGGGATCTCGCGGTTGTCGCGCGGCGACCACGCGCCGAGCACTGCCTTGCGCGCGTGCACGATCACCACCGAGCAACCCGCTGCCACGATACGCGCGGCGAATTCGTGCAGCGCCGCCCTCTCGGCGTCGCCGAACCGCGCGGCGGCCACGCGCGCGGACTCGCGGCGCGCGGCGCCCTCCCCCAGCTCGCCCGCATCCACCACGCCGATCCGCAGCTTGACCGTGACCGGCACTGTCACCGCGGCGCTCATGGCCGACACGCAATCCGCCACGAGGGCCGGGCGTTGCATGAGACAGGCGCCGAAGGCGCCGGAATGCACGCGATCGCTGGGGCAGCCGCAGTTCAGGTTGATCTCGTCGTAGCCCATGTCGGCGCCGATGCGCGCTGCCTTCGCGAGATCCGCGGGATCGCTGCCGCCAAGCTGCAGCGCCACGGGATGTTCTTCCGTGTCGTAGGCCATGAGGCGGGCGGTGTCGCCGCGCAGGACGGCCCCGGTGGTGATCATCTCCGTATAGAGAAGAGTGTGCGGCGAGAAGCCGCGCAGGAAGTAGCGGCAGTGGCGGTCGGTCCAATCCATCATGGGCGCGACGCTTACACGGCGGTCGAGTACTCGCGCGCCACTCCCGGCGATGGATCTTGTCTTGACGGTATTTTCCACGTGCGATGTGCTGGCGCTGTCCCGATGCCGCGAGTTTACCGTCTGCTACTGATACAGCTCGAGCACGATGTTCGCCGCGTTCCACGCGGCGTGCAGCACCATGCCGGGAAGCAGGCTACCCGTGCGCATGCGCAGCCAGCCGAATATGAGCCCCATCGCGAAGTGGGTCGGGAAGATCACCGGACTCAGGTGCAGCACGCTGAAGAAGGCCGCCTGCACGAGCCACCCTTCCCGATCTCCCAATACCTGCCGCAGTCGCCCGAAGATGACCCCGCGAAACGCGATCTCTTCGAACACCGCCGGCGCCAGGCTGTAGAGCGTGAGCAATTGCCACAGGCTGTAGTCGTGGCGCTGCATTTCGTCGGTGATGCGTTCGAATGGCAGGCCGGTCTTCTCGAGAAGATAGAACACCGCTCCGAGCGCGATGAACTGGACCGCTGCCGCGATCGACAGCATCTTCAACGCGTGGAAACCGAAAGTCGACGGATGCAGTAGCGAGACGGTCTCCGCGCGGTACCGCGCGGCGAAGCTCAGGATCACGACCGCGTCGACCAGCGTCATCCAGAAGCCGAAGTCGCCATCCGGGTCGACGGAGTAAGCCAAGCCGCAGATGAGCGACGTGAGGAGCAGCAGGCCGTAGAGCCAGCCGACGGCGCGCAGCTCGTCCCAGCGATACAGGGATTGCACCGGTTCCGGCACCCACCCCTGGTTCGGCGGGCTCGCGGAATCCGTACCGGCCGGCTCTTCTGCGGGCGCCGTGCGTGCCCCGCAGCGCGCGCAAAACTGCGCGGCGGCGCGCAGCTTTGCTCCGCACCGTGCGCAATCGACTACTGCCGGCGACTCGCTATCCATTTTCGGTGCGCAGGCTCAGCGCACCCTTGATGCCTTTGACCAGGACGGCGATGACGACGACCTTGATGATGATGCCCTGCGCGATCGTTTGCGGATCGACGATGGCGCTGACGACCTGAACCGCCACGTAGATCGCGGTGGCGATCAGGATCGCGGGGAGTGCCTTCCACCGGCTCCACCAGGCGAGCACGAGCATGATCGCACTGAGCATCAGGTTGACGATCAGCACCCCGCGATGCTCCCACACGACCCGAGTGCGCAACTCGCCGGCCGTGTAGGTGACGCCATCGATCGGCTGAAGGATCTCGTGGTCCTCGAACTGCGAAAGATTCTTCAGTGCCGCGTCCGTCTGATCGCCCATGACGAAGAACATGATGACGCCGAAGATCGCGAACAGCGCAGCGAGCAGGCGGATGGCGCTCGTCGCACCCTGGACCGAGCCCTGGTAGACGAAGCGCTCGGGCGCCCCCAGTTCGTGACCGCACTTGCTGCAGAATTCGTCGAGCAACTGGATCTCGGCCTTGCAGGCTGGACAACGCAGATCCTTGGGCACGAAGCGCGCGTCGGGAATCAGCTTGCCCGCGACCCTGAGCTCGGTCTGGCGCGACAGGCCGTCCGACTTCAGCTCGATGTCGGCGGCACGGCCGTCCGCGAGCTTGAAGTCGAAGCGTTTTGCATCCCACTCGCCATCCACGGGTTGGCCATTCAATTCGACTTTGCGTCGGGAAAAAGTCGGGTTCCGGACCACGATGTGCGTGCCGTTATCGACGCGCCACTCGATCTTGCTCATTGGGGCTCCCTCGCTGATCTTGTTGTTGTCGTCCCACGGCGGTGGGCGCGGCATCGTCGCCGTGCCGAAGGATAGACCGGACCCGCCCTGGCAAGCGACTACAATGAGGCCGCTTTCACGCATGAACCGCCCACCTCCAGACAGCTCCGAAAACCCACGTCTGTCCAAGCGCATGGGCGAGCTTGGCCTCTGCTCGCGGCGCGAGGCGGAGCGCTGGATCACCAATGGCTGGGTGAAGGTGGATGGCCAGGTCGTCGACACTCTCGGCACGCGTGTTTCCCCCAGCGCTCACATCGAGATCGATGCAGCCGCGCGCGAGCACCAGAGTGAGCAGGTCACCATCCTGCTGCACAAGCCGGTGGGTTATGTCTCCGGCCAGGCCGAAGACGGCTACGAACCGGCGATCGTGCTGATCCGCCCCGAAAATCGCTGGACGGCGGACCCGTCTCCTATCCAGTTCCAGCCGGCGCATCTGCGCGGGCTCGCTCCCGCGGGAAGGCTCGACATCGATTCCACGGGTCTGCTGGTGCTGACGCAGGATGGTCGCGTCGCGAAGCAGCTCATCGGCGAGGACTCATCCGTCGAGAAGGAATATCTCGTGCGCGTCGAGGGCAATCTTTCCGCCGACGGCATGAAGCGCTTGCAGCACGGCCTCACCCTCGACGGCGTGAAGCTCAGGCCCGCGCAGGTGTCATGGCAGAACGAACACCAGTTGCGCTTCGTGTTGCGCCAGGGACGCAAGCGACAGATCCGCCGCATGTGCGAGCTCGTGGGCCTGTTCGTCACCGGATTGAAGCGCGT